>JBGCGC010000213.1:0-12129 GCA_045110475.1 Granulosicoccus sp. | reverse complement strand
TGGGCTGATGGGTCGCAGCCGGTGCGTCAAACAGTGAGTGGGTGGTAGTGGGTAGTCGTCTCAGTGTTAAAGTATCGTGATGGTAGGTATTTTGGTTTGGCGCTTTAGTTGGTAATAGGCGGTTTATTCTTCCTATACTCTAACTGGTGTCTGTTCAAGCATCGATAAGCCTTAGTGCTTACGAAATGCTTGGCAGCTTATTGGTGGTTTGTGTTTGATACTCAAAATAGTCACTGCATCATCTGCAGGTGCTTTGTCAGAGCGTATCGCCGTGGCGACGAGGGTGTTTAACCCTTTAGCGGAAATCGTTGTCACGGCCCAAATAGTCGAGGTCACCTGATGTTGGTTTGCCCTGGTGGCGGTTCTGGAAAAAACGAAGGCGGTGCTGACGTTACAGATAGGTTCTATCCTTGTCGCTATTGACAAATTTTGACATTTTAGCGGATACAAGTACCGAAACAGACTACAGATAAATCGTGTATCAGTTGTTGACCCATGCCCAGAGTTTTCGTCGTACTGGCGGATATATCCCGCGTTCTATGATAAACGCCACGGCTAACACAACTGCAACATAAGCACACCATCGTAATAAGGGGT
This sequence comes from Granulosicoccus sp., assembly GCA_045110475.1. Classification (GTDB taxonomy): domain Bacteria; phylum Pseudomonadota; class Gammaproteobacteria; order Granulosicoccales; family Granulosicoccaceae; genus Granulosicoccus. Next base: position 11,532 of record JBGCGC010000213.1, on the reverse strand, counting down.
TTTCGATGAATTCCAGATACTGCCCTTGTGTCGCCAATGGCCAGTGAATGATGTAAATAACATACGATATAGGCGCTAGAACTATAAAAGGACTGACCAGCGCATCAAACCAGCGCCATCCTACCCGGTGGAGGCCTAGCGCTACACCATACGCCAGCAGTGCAAAGCAAAAGTTTCTCAATTCAAGAAAAGGATACCGAACCGGGCTGAAGGGCTGCTCCGCATCATATTGAACATAGACACCTATAGCGGACAAGACGATTATCGTACTTATTGCGAAGGCAGGTAAAAAATGCCCCTTGATCTGATGCAGCGTGCCATCCAGATAACTATCGGCGAGTTTCACACCCATCCACCAAATCAACAGATACATAAAAATCCTGAGTGCAAATGCCGGATAGTAGAGATACAGAAAAGCACTCAGTATTCCTGTGCCATATACCACCCAGTCCCGATATTTTCGTATTTTAACAAAGGTAAACAGCGGGAAATACAACATGTAGAACCACCATTCATATGACAATGACCACAAAGGGTTGTTCTCCATGTAGGCAGCAACAATAACGTGTGGCTTCGACGTTGCCCAATCCTGTAGCATCAGTAAATTGAGCAATAAGGTGCCAACAGCGGGGCTCAGCCATTCACCGGCGTTGTAGCTCGAGTTCAGGTAGCTAACAAGGTATACAGCCAGCAAGGGAATATATATTCGAAAAAAACGCTTGTAGAAATAGGTTTTAAAGCTCTGATCGGTAGATAGTCTGAAAGACAGATTTATCACGAATCCGGACAGTAGAAAAAACAGGATGACTGCCTCCTGCCCGAATCGAGTCAGCTGCCCGATAGGCAACCCGTACAGCTTCAAGTCAGATGGTACTGTGTGATGGATGACCACGTAGATGGCGGCAAGCCCCCTTAACGCCTCCAGCCTGCCAATCTTGCTTACCATGTTGCTTTCCGTTTGCTCACAAGACTATTGTAACTATAGAAGAAAAAAAGACTGGTCTCCAGCGGGCTACCACCCGCACAGCCAGCGTTTGATCAGTAAAATGGCTGCAAGGCGCTTGCCCAATCACCGGCTGATGTATGTATGTCAACTACTGCCGAACCCTGCAGGCGTTTGGTGGCGATATGAGTAAAACGCATTCTATACTTTGCGCTGCGAGTATCAAAGTCTATCTTTGGTTGCGGACGTCGCCGTCAAATGCGTACTCACTTTTGATCTTTGTGATTAACTTCAAATAGAGTGCCACTAAATAAATGCACAATTGGCGATAACTAGTCTACTTTTATCACTTGAGATGAACCTAATTTCAAATAGTGTGCTTTTTCGTCGGTGTGATATCGGTCCACGCCCGACGCCAATGTACGCATTATTGGGGCGGCAACTGTTGAGTGATACCAGGGAGAGCAATCACGTTCTTGCGATTGTTGTGTTGATTGCGATCAGTGCTTTTTTTCGCCTGATAATGATCGGCAGTCAGAGCCTTTGGCTCGATGAGGGCATCTCTCTTGCGATGACCGACTCAAAAACCATTCATGGCACTTTTGAAGCAATCTGGTCGGTGACGGGCGGCGATAAATACCAACCCGTTTACTTTGCCCTGCTGGCTCTCTGGCGAGCGACAATCGGTGACAATCAAGTCACGCTCCAGCTGCTTTCTGTCATATTCGGTGCGCTTACACCTGCGCTGCTTTATTTGAGTACCAAACCATTATTTGGTCATCGACATGCGTTGCTATCCGCAGTGTTTTTTGCCTGTAGTGCGTTTTGTATAGGTTATAGTCAAGAGGTTCGCCCTTACAGTTACCTGCTGTTTCTGGCGACTTTCCAACTTCTGTTGTTCTCACCGGCATTGAACCGGCAGTTCAGTAGCCGTTTTCGTGTAGTCGGCTTTTCCATCGTCACCGCTTTGTGCTGTTTAAGCAGTGTGTTTCTACTGTTGTTTTCGGTAGTGATAGCAATCACATTTCTGATTAGCTACCGCGATGTCAAGCTATGGCTAAACTGGTGGGGGCTTGCAACTTTGGCGGCATTGCCAGCGGTTATTTACTATAGTTTTACACCTGCGGCTGTAGACCTGACGATCGATGCAACCAATACTACTAATGTTGAAGTCTGGCAAAATACCATTTTTGCATTGTATGGGCATTTAGCGGGTCACACCTATGGACCACCTGTAAGCGTGCTAAGAACATCCGACAGTGTGCTTGCAGAATTATCAAACTACTATTTGCAACTGATCGCCCTCGTTGTTGTATGTGGCTTCCTGGCTTTTAGCGCTTTCCGCACAATAGCAGAATCAATTCGCAATAAAAGGCACCCTTCTTTACACGTGTTTTTCGTTTGCTTTGCAGTTTTATCATTTGCAATGGCGCTGACAGTTGCGCTGCTCACCTCGATCAACTGGATGCCACGTCATTCGTTTTACCTTATGTTGCCGTTTGCGGTACTGTTGCCTATGGGAATATTCAGGTACGAAAGAGCAGGACGCGTTAACGGGTGGATTCAGAGTGTGAACAGTAGCTCGATGGCTGCCTTTGCAGGGCTCTTGCTAATCAATATTTGGGCCAACTCAAACTACTATTTTAATACAGATCACTGGCGCGATGACTACCGGTCAGCGGCAAGCTTTCTTAATATGCATGTGGAAGAAGGAGATGCGTCCATCATGCTTTGGGGGGAGCCCTATTTGTTGGGATATTATGGTCATGCTGACATTGAAGGGCTTCGGAGGCTAGAGGATGCAGAGTTGATTATCAAAAAAATAGCTACTGCGGTAGAACAAAAAAACCATGTGTTTGTTTCGATCAATAGAGTGTCATCATGGCAACGTTATTCGGAAAATTTGCACAAACTTATTCTTGAATCATACGACCTTATGCCTATCGCTGAGTTTAACAGTTTTACCAGTTACAAAATAAAGCCGAAGCTGTAGCCGCAGCTGCGTGCTGCAAGTTGATCAACAATTCTATGCCGCGTTTCCTATGACACATTGGCGCTGGCGTTAACGGTATGCAAACCGGTGTAGAGTAACGGACCTTGCTTTCGCGACGGCGTGTCTGGATCCCGCCCAGCCTGTATAGCTTCAGACGCTGGCAATCCATCGGAGGGTACGATAAACGTCACCAGTTCGACCTCGGTAGAACACTCACCAGGATTGAGAAGATTGTCAAGGTTATGATCTATAAAGGCACTGAACTTCAGCACTGGACGCGTCAGTTCCACGCGGGGGAAAAACGATTGGACGGCGAGTGACAAATCACCCAATGTTAGCTGCTCGTCAGGAAATCCGGTTTGTGCAATTCACGTGTATCCAGTGTCAGTCGCTGGAACTTGCCAGTATCGCTTTTTGTGTAATGTATTGATCCGAAAAGAGAACCATACTCAACGTCCGATACGTCAGAAAAACTGATACCCATGGCCTTATCAAAGTGACAACGGCAACTGTTGGGGCCAGGTGATTCTGCAGGAAAGCCGAGGAAAATGTCAGCGTTCATCGCACCGTAAAATGCAAAAAATCAGTAACCAGTCCAGTCTTCGGGAATATCATTGTCGTAGGCGATTTCGGTGTGGTCAGGTGTCTTAGTGAATTGTCGTACCGGTAAGCACTGATGATGTTTCTGGTAAATCAATAATGACTGATGCCAGCTAAAAGTGAATTATCCAATAGCCAACACCAGGTAGAAGACGATCAGTCAGTGCCGGTTTTCAATAGTTTGGAACTTCCTCCTGGAGGCTGTACTCACACAGCACCCGCTGGGCAACGTCCAGAATATGCAAGTGCACAAGCTAAGGGTACAAGCTCAACAAGCTAAATCTGCCTAGAGTATTTTATGACATCGAATGTAATGTTGTTCGTTTGCAGTTTCGCGTCTGAGAGGGATGGTGTCTCTGCAAACATCACCTTCGATGCTTTGACACCGAGGATGGAAAGGACAACCTGAAGGTGGATTGATGGGCGAGGGTACCTCACCTTGCAAGATGATGGGTTTATGTGTTCCATCCACGCGTAATGGCAACGCTGCCGATAGCAGCGCTTGCGTGTAGGGATGTTCCGGCGCGCTGAACATCTTTTCTGTTGGCCCGACTTCAACCAACTTGCCCAGGTACATGACAGCAATTCGGTCTGCCATATAGCGTGTTGTCCCGAGATCGTGGGCAACTACCACATAGCTGCAACTAAACTCCTGTTGCAGGTCTTTGAACAGATTCATGATCTGCGAGCGAATGGAGACATCCAGTGCAGACACCGGCTCATCCAGGATTATCAATTTGGGCTTGGCAATGATGGCACTTGCTATAGCAATGCGTTGCCGTTGCCCGCCTGAAAATTCGTGAGGAAAATACTTTGCCTGAGCCGGTTGTAGTCCGACGGCCGTCAAGGCTTCATCGACGCGGTACGTCAGGTCTTTTTTGCTAAGCTTTTGATTGATCACCAGAGTTTCAGCGATGATGTCGAAGACTCTCATGCGTGGGCTTAGCGATGCCCATGGATCTTGAAATACTGCTTGAACGTCAGTGCGATACTGCTTCAGTTCGTCTCCTTGCAAGTCTGCGACGACCTTGCCATTGAGTGATACAGCACCGCTGGTGGGTTCGAGTAGTTTTAGCAACAGCCGCGCAAGTGTTGTTTTTCCACAGCCAGACTCGCCAACTAATGCAAGGGTTTCACCTTGCTCCACCTCGAAACTGACGTCGTCAACGGCTTTGACAACACCGGTTTGTCGTCCGAACAGCCCTGTGGTGATCGGGAAGTGTTTGCTCAGGCCATCAATGGTTAAAAACGCTGAATCACTCATGGTGTTCTTGCCATGTGCAGACAACTCGCACGGTGATCAGCTACCCCGCTCAAGCCTTGTACTTCCTCAGGCGTCTGCGTGTAACAGATGGATGTGGCATATCGGCATCGAGGGGCAAAGCTGCAGCCTTTACGGTTTGCTGTTAGCCCGGGTGGCTGGCCTTCGATGGCAAAGAGTCGTTCTACCGAACGGTCGACAGAAGGCACTGATTTTAAAAGCGCTTCAGTGTAGGGATGAGAGGGTTTTTCGAAGACGTCCTTAACCGTGCCTCTTTCAACAATTTTTCCTGCGTACATCACCACTAGCTTATGGCATAGATTGGCTACAATGCCCAGGTCGTGAGTGATGAATACAATCGCCATTCCCGTTTGTGTTTGCAGATTTTTTAGCAGATCAAGGTATTGCAACTGGATGGTGACATCCAATGCGGTGGTTGGCTCATCAGCGATAATCAGTTCTGGCGCCCCTGCAATAGCGATAGCACCAACAACGCGTTGTTTCATGCCACCACTCATCTGATGTGGGAAGGCATTGATACGATGTTCCGGATCGGCAACATTGACCTTTTTCAATGCATCAATCGCCATGGCGGGAAGAGCACTGCGTGAAGTCTTCGGTTTGTTGATACTTAGTGCCTCGATAACCTGCTTTCCTATACTCATCACAGGATTTAGCGAGGTATGTGGATCCTGAAGAATCATCCCCAATCGGCTACCGCGAACCGCCGTCATCTCTTTCTCTGATTTAACGAGAAGGTTTTCCCCACCGAGAAAAACAGAACCAGACTTGATCCTGCCAATGGGTTGAGGCAATACGCGCATGATCGACAGCGCCGTCATGGACTTTCCACTGCCAGACTCTCCAACGATACCAAGCGTCTCACCAACGCCTACTTCAAAGCTGATGTCATCAACAACAGGGACGGTACCATCGGCAAGATCCAGTACGGTTGTCAAGTTATCTACTTTTAAAATTGCGTCCATGTCAGACCTGTCGCAGCTTGGGGTCAAGAAGATCGCGCAAACTATCGCCCAGCTTGTTGACGCTGAGAACCGTGAGCAAGATGGCCATGCCTGGGAAGAATGAAATCCACCAACTCGATACGATTAATTGCCGTCCGTCGGCAACCAGTAAGCCCCATGCAGGGGTTGGCCTGGGTATGCCAATGCCCAGAAAACTAAGCGTGGCTTCCAGTACGATGACCACCCCTATCTGTAGCGTGGCCAGAACAACAATAGTATTCATGACATTGGGCAACAGGTACTTACCTAGTATCCGACCGTTGGACGCACCAGCGACACGCGCACGCGCTACAAAATCCTTTTCTCGGAGCACCAGAGTTTCAGCACGAATCTGTCGGGCGAAAAATCCCCAGATAACGAAGATGACAACAAATATCACTAGTTGAAAACTCGGCCCGGACACGGATGCCAACGCCAGAGCCAGCAGGATACTGGGCAATGCAAATGTAATATCTACAATACGCATGATCACAGCCTCTAGCCAGCCACGATAAAAGCCTGCCACCAGTCCCAGAAACGTACCGACCACGGCACCGAGAACGATGCCGACCAGTGATATCGCTAACGCATACTTGGCGCCATGCATTATTCGGCTGAGTACATCACGACCCAGTTTGTCAGTACCCAAAAGAAACTCTGTCGAGCCTCCAAAAAACAAGGGAGGCTCAAGGCGATTTCGCAAGTGCGCCTTGTAAGGATCATGTGGTGATATGAAGTCGGCAAATAACGCAGGGATCACCAGTACGATCATCAATATGGCAATGGGCACAACGGGTAAGCTGCGTAACAGATTGTGTTTGCTTGCCATCGTTATGACTGCCGAGTTCGAGGGTCGATAACGGCATACAGGATGTCGACGATAAAGTTTGCCAGTAAATAGAAAATGGCAAAAAACATGACAACCGCTTGTATGACGGGAAAATCCCGTCCTCTGATCGCATCAATGGCGAGCAAGCCCGTACCGGGCCAGGCAAAGACAGTTTCGACAACCACCGAGCCTGTCAACAAGGAGCCTGCCAGTACACCAAAGTAGGTAACAGGCACAATGGCGGCATTGCGAAACGCATGACGCCAGATTATGCCTGTCTCAGCAACTCCCTTGATACGTGCCAGTTTTATAAATTCTGCATCCAGCACTTCCAGCATGGCCGAGCGCGTCAGCCGGGTTAATGCCGCGATCTGAAACCATGCCATGGCGAAAGCTGGCAGAATCATATGCCAGACAGTGCCGTACCCGGATGTTGGAAACCACCCCAGCATCACAGCGAAGATCCACATCAGGACAATGCCAAGCCAGAAGGTTGGCAGCGATTGGCCTAGCAGGGCAAAGCCACTGGCAAATGTGTCAAACCATGAGTTGCGTTTTACGGCGGATAGCACGCCCATGGGGATGGCAACCACCACGCTCATTAACATCGCTAGAGCTCCGAGCTCAAGAGTCGCTGGAAGGCGTTCCAGTACCACTTGAGCTGCCGTACTGCCTTTCCATTTGGTGCTGTCGCCAAAATCGCCAGTGAGTGCATTTTGTAGAAAGGTCAGATACTGAACATACAGTGGTCGATCCAGACCCAGATGCCTGGTCAAATTTTCGATTTGTTGGGGTGTCGCATCATCAGGTAGCAAGGCATCAATGGGGCTGCCGGTTAGATGACTCAAGCTGAAAACAACGAGCGATATCGCCAGCAGCGATATGAATGAATGCAACAGTCGACTTGTTATGAACTTCAACATGACTAAGCTTTGGAAGTTTGCTCCACCCCTGTCCGTACTGAGACTGCAGGGGTGGAGCCTGCTGACTTATTCAGCCGGGACGATAGCTCCAAAATGACTGATACCAACGGAGGTGACGCCTGGATAGATCCACTCGGAGATTGTGGCAGGATCAACAATGACTTCAGCAGACACGCTGGCGAGAGGGGCTACGGCATACTGCTCAAAAACCTGCGTGAAGATGCCGCTGGCAAGCTTGTCGCGTTCATCCGGGTTGATGGAATCGACATACTCTCCCATGAGGCCTTCTATAACTTCATCCTCGTAGTTATTTTTAGGTCGGCCGGCAGCTGAGTAATAGTTTTTGATACCAACAGCGCTGGGTTTAACCGGCAAATTACGCATTGGATGAAACATCTTGGCCTTACGTTCGTTACGCAACCCTCCGAGACTTGCCCAGTCCATTTCAACAATTTCGGTTTGAAATCCTGCCTCTTCCAGAAACACCTGCATCAGCTCAGCCATGGCAGGAAATTCAGGATTGCCTGCTAAAGTGGAAGAGAGAATAGGGATAACCGGGTTGGAAAAATTCTCTGGATAGCCGGCATCTTTCATCAAAGCCTGCGCTTTTTCAAGGTCATAGCCATAGTACTCTTCGAAACGCTCAGCTAGCTCTGGGTTATATCCTTCGTGGCGAGGGTCCATGCCGAATACAGGCAGAATCTCAGCACGTCCGTCATACAATACATCGATCATGGTTTCACGATCTATGGATCGGTTAATGGCTTCGCGAATACGGATATCAAGCCATGGAAGTGTCTCGTCAAGGCCGTCGTCATTCGGTGTCAGAAATGCCCCATTGAACAACATCGTGGTCTGCATCGAGGCGTTGGTAGAAGGGATGGGGTCGAATCCACCGGCAATGGCATCTCCCTGTAGGTCGCGCGGAAGGATGACGATATCTGCTTCCCTGGCCAGAATTCTCGCAAGCGTTGTAGCCGGTTCTGAGATAAACGATAGTTCAAGACGGTCGTATGCGGCATCGTTACCAGACCAGTGATTGTCGACTTTTTCAAACACCAGCCCCTGACCGACTTGTCGTTCTACGTATTGCAACTCTGCTGTTCCAGCGGGTTTGGCATCATAGCCTTCAAGGCCTTCTGCATCGAATTGAGCTTTAGAATAAATGACCAATGAGCCACGACCACCGTGGACAAAGAGAAAGTCGACTTGTGGTTTAGGTACGGTGAATTTGACGGTATGTTCATCGATTGCTTCAGCAACGGCCCCTTCGAGTTGACTGATACCGTTGAGCGTCGTGTCGGGACCGGTATGCAGTGCCAGACTATGAATGACATCATCTGCCGTTACTTTGCCCCAGCCAAAATGAAACTCTGCCTCCGGCTTCAGATTGAATGTCCATTCAGTGAAGTCCTCATTGTGACTCCAACTTTCAGCAAGAGCACTATTGTCATAGTTTCCGCTTTGTTGATCGTGCCCGACAAGACCCTGCATAGATGGTCCAAGTGCAAAGTCGCCGGGAGTGTTCCAGTATCGATTGGTTTCCACGGCTGGTGGACTCATAACAAGCCTCACCGTCTGAGCGTGTGCAGGCGATGATGATAGTAGTGTGCCTGCAAAGCTCGCCGTTAGTAAGAGTGGTAGCGCAGCAAATAATTTCATCGGTCTAGTCCTCCTCTTGCAAGTAATAGATAAGTGGTTGTGTACCACGATCGATAGTCGTGTTAACGTTAACATATCATCTAAATAAGAACTACGTCAATTTGTTTTGGATTGTCAGCAAGATTATTTCAAGCACCTTGGACGTGGATATTCATCAGCAGTGAAGAGGTATTTATGAGAGTGCTAATTGTAGGGGCGGGTGCTGTTGGGGGATTTTTAGCGAGTGTTTTCCACGAAGCAGGGCATACGGTGAGTGTTGTAGCGCGTGGCCCTCACTTGCACGCTATCCAGAAAAATGGACTCAGAGTGATTACTCCCGATGGGCGAGACTCTGTGGCACATCTTGCCGCCAGTGACGATCCGCAAGCGTTGGGCGCGCAAGACATCATCATCACCACTTTGAAAGCACCTGCGCTTCCTGGCGTATTGCCAATGCTTGGTGACGTTCTCACGACGAAGGTACCGCTTATCACGGCCATGAATGGCGTGTTCTGGTGGTATGCCGATGGAATGCATCAGGCACCCGATACGTTGCGCCTTGATCCGGATGGACAGATCGCAGAACAACTGTCTGGCAAGACGTCTCTTGGCATGGTGGTTCATTCTACAAACGAAGTTATCGAACCCGGTGTTGTACAGAACAGAAGCCCAGGCAACCGGTTTGTGGTGGGTGGCCCGTCTGCAGCATCGGTTGTTGGTATTCGTGAAATGTTGTCTCAGCTGACGTTGCCCAATACGGTCATTGAAGTGGTTGAAGACGTCAGGCCCGTCATGTGGCGAAAGTTACTCAGAAATCTGACCACTGCACCTATCTCGGTTGTGACCAGTGCGCAGGCATTTGATGTCATCAATGATGATCAAGCCCGAAACGTCGCAAGAGCATTATTTCTTGAAGGTGCTGCAGTTGCTGGTGCTCATGGGTTTTCAGGATTGGCAGATGAGGTAGTTGACGTGTTTTCACCGGGTAAGGGTGCGAAGCAGAAGCCCTCCATGAGTCAGGATATTGATAAAGGCAGGCCACTGGAGATTGATTCGATACTGCGTGTTGTGCAGGACTTTGCACGTCAAATGGATATCCCCACGCCGACACTTGATACCGTGTTGGGGCTGGTCATTCTGCGTGCACGAATCGCGGGTTGCTACTGAAGCATAATCTACTGTGTTGCGAAAACCTAACTCGAGCCTGCGCATCGTTGAACACGTCGAATTCGAGCCCATGGTGGGTGCTTCAAGCGGCGATATAAAACTGCAAACCTCGGTTGATGTCAAAGGTGTCATGCGCACACTTGCATGCAACTGGCGCATGGAGAGTCACTGCCAAGTAACGCCAGTCTGATACGTCAAATCATTGGTGCATTAAATCATCACGGACTAACCGGGCGAAAACAACTTAACATGGGGCGGACGTGAGGGTTACGAGGCTCTTTTCAGGAGGGATCTGAAGCGGGAACTGGATCCGGCGGGCCGGTTTCAGAGTCACGTGGTAGAGTACAATTACAAGATCGGCTTTGAAGAAGCCTTCTTCCTGAATCACTCCAATCGAGATCAGAAATGAATCAATCATCGGCATGATAATGGAACAGTCGTCAGGTTGCCCGCCAGAGCCAGCCACACTCAAGGCGGCGGAGAAGGGCCTCCAGGACGAATACGATAAAACGATCTAATAACCTGAACTATTTTTGACCCGGCTGATTTTTTCACTGAGTCCTTTGTTATTAGCGAATTCTGAGAAGGCGTACAATTCAGACTGTGTTGTCGACCGAGCAGGACTCGCTACAGAAAAACGGGGCGCGGAAGAATCAGTTGCTTTCATGAACAGTCCTGGCCAGAGGACTGAGCAATGGCTGTGGTTGGTTCTGTACGAAAGAGAAAAGCCAATGGCACCATGATGTGCGGTAGCATGATCGGGTGCAGCTTATAAAGTAGGTGACCCTCACTCATATGCAATTGCATCCATTGCCCCAGCTCTTCGACCTTTACCCGGAAAATATTGCCAGTATCGATTTCGGTGACGAAAAGTCTGGAACTCGCTTCACCTCAGAACGCAACGTTTTTTGTTATGCCAGTTTGGCTTTTCTCGCAGGCAAAACAATGTTCGAACCCAAGAACGACTGATTTAATCGATAAAGGGTGCACTGTCGGGCTTCCTCATGTCGGTGGACTTCATCATGAGTACGAGGTGGATGACTCTGTCACGCTCAAGCCATGCCCTATGTTTTCCGGTATGGAAGGCACCAGCACCAAGGCCATCGTTCTGAACGATTTCGAGCTGACAGATGAGTTTATCATTGCCGATCCCGCCAAACCCTTTATAGCC
>JBGCGC010000212.1:0-3440 GCA_045110475.1 Granulosicoccus sp. | reverse complement strand
TAACGGAATAACGATTGTCATCAAGGCAACCGAAATGGCAATCAAGCTTCGCAACCTCGCGGGTCTGGGCCCAAGCCGCCGTATAGGATCTGGGTCCAGCAGGCCACAGCAGCAGACTATTGACGAATTTATTAATCATGGATAGCCAGTGGGTGCCTGGCAACAGGATAACTATGGCACCGATCAGCTTGGCAGAATTGAAGGATGTGTTCGCATTTACGTTTGATGACATTACGCTGGACGGGTATAGGCTGATCCTTCCATTACTGTGCCCATTGCGGTGTGAACTTACGTGCTCTTTTCTCAGCTTAGTGGCGATGAGTCGTCTGGTTTTACAAACCTCATCGCCACGGTGAGTCATTCAGCTGCATCGATCAGATGCGTACCGGTTTAACTCAGCATCCGCTAGACAGTGCCTCCTAGCGAACCTTCGAGTTGCGCCATCTCCTGACCACCCGCCATGAGATCCTGCAGTTCTTCTGCTGTAATCTCATCTTTTAATGCGGTACCGAGTGTCTTGCCCCGATTCAGCACCGTATAGCGATCGCCCACGGCCATGGCATGTCTTACATTGTGCGTAATGAATACCACGCCAACCCCTTGCTTGCGTACACGGTCTATGGTCGCTAGCACATTTGACGTTTGACGTACCCCAAGCGCAGATGTTGGCTCATCCAGTATCAACACCTTGGCGCCGAAATACACTGCACGGGCAATAGCCACTGTCTGACGCTCACCGCCTGATAAAGTGCCAACCGCCTGATCCGGGGCCCGCAAGTTGATACCCATCTTTTTCATTTCCTCGATGGCCGCCTTGTTTGCAGTATCTGTATCAAAGCGCTTGAGTAGCCCCTTGCCTTTAGTTGGCTCCCGGCCCATGAAAAAATTGCGTGTGACGGACATAAGCGGAATCATGGCAAGATCCTGGAATACCGTCGCGATGCCAGATTCCATGGCATCACGAGGACTGTCGAAATCCATCGGTTTGCCTTCGAAAAATATAGAGCCGTGGGTAGGCTTGTGTACGCCTGACATTGTCTTGATAAATGTGGACTTGCCAGCGCCGTTGTCGCCCAGCAAGCAATGACATTCACCGGAACGCACATCAAATGAGACACCTGCAAGCGCAATGACGTTACCAAAGTGCTTTTGGATACCTTCCATATGGATTATGGGTTCGTTAGACATATCAGCGCTCTCCTGTCACACGTTTGCGAATCATATTGTTGAACAGTACAGCGATTAGCAACATGCCCCCCAGGAACACCAGATACCAATCCTGATCGATCTGTGTGTAACTCAAACCAATGAGTACCATGCCAAAAATGATAGCGCCAAAGAACGCACCAATGGCCGATCCATAACCCCCCGTCAGCAGGCACCCCCCGATAACGGCTGCGATGATTGCTTCAAACTCTTTCTGGAACCCTCGGCGGGCATCTGTTGAACCGCTATCGAGCACAGTGATGATGGCGACCAGAGCCGCGCATGAGGCGGTGACGATAAACAGTCCTACTTTGACTTTGCGGACAGGTACACCAGAATTTGACGCCGCATTGGCATCACCACCTGATGCGAAAATCCAGTTACCGACGGGGGTACGCAGAAGCACATAAGTGGCCACGATTGCGATGACAACGAACCATAGGATTTCGACAGGAATTCCTTTAACCTTGGGTGTGCCATTTTTGAATGTTTCGATGAGTCCCATATCAGCTAACGCCAGAAACAACCCTGGAAACGCATCACCGCTGAAGATTGGTGTCAAAAAATCGTTTTCGACAGCTTCGCGTACGCCACGTAATTGCGTTGATCCATCAGTGGCTTGTTTCAGACCGACAAGTGACAGGCCGCGATAGATAAAAAGGAACGCCAGTGTGACGATAAACGATGGCAAACCCGAGCGAATCACTATTTGTCCATTGATGGTGCCAACAACCGCTGCGAATACGAACGACAATGGCATTGCCAGTATCAATGGTGGACCTAATGTGACAACACAGGCACCAAAAAACAATCCGATGAATGCAATCATGGAGCCGAGTGACAAATCAAATTCGCCGCCTATCATCAGCAGCGCCGCACCGATAGCCAGAATTCCCAGCTGGGCCGCTGGTGACATGAAGTTCATGAAGCCGGCAAGCGTAAACATGGCGCTGTCGGCTGTGATGAGGAAGAAGATGGTGACAAGTAATACGCCGGCAATAGCACCTAGCTCCGGGCGTTTCATCAGGCCAGCCATTGCTGATTCGGACTTGACCCGTTCGTCGTCTACTGTTGTTTCGTTCGACATTTTGTACCCCTCTGATGGCAGAATTATTGATGGAGTGAGGTAGCTTCTGCCACCTCACTCCAGATGGTTTTTAACCTGTTATCGAATACCTTTGGAAGACAAGTCAATGACCTGTGCAGCCTTGTCTTGCGTGATCAGATTTGGACCTGAAGGTACGTTGCCTCCTGGCATCAATCCGTATTCTGCGTGAAGTGCCAGAAAAGCAACCGGCAGGTAGCCTTGCAGATACTGCTGCTGGTCAATGGCGAAAGCAGCTTCACCTTCACTGACTGACTTCAGAAAGTTGGCAGACAGATCAAAAGAACCTACGAGTACCTCGCCAGTACGTCCAATCGCAGCGACTGCAGCAACGGCAGGCTCGCCAGCAAGTGACGCACCTAGGGCAATAACTGCATTGATATCAGGATTTGACTCCAGTGACGCCTGAACCTTTGATTGGATTTCGCTTGGATCGTTCGTTGTAGGAATGATATCTACCGGGCCACCGAAACCTTCAGTGAATCCAGCACAACGATCGTCGAGAGAGACGTTGCCCACTTCATGGTTGATACACAGACCAGCGGTTCCACCCAGTTCAGCCATCTTTGCTCCAGCTGCCTTGCCTGCATCATATTCGGATTGACCGACATGTAGCAGAGCGCCGAGTGCTTTTGCTGCATCGCCACCAGAGTTCATTGAAATAACGGGAATACCCGCTGCAACGGCGTTTGCAATGGATGGCCCTAATGCATCAGCGTCTGGTACAGAGACGATCAGTCCATCAGGCTCCTGATTGACTGCCGCATCGATTAGCTGACTCATTGCGATCATGTCAAACGTTTCTGGCGCACGGTACTCTACGTTTGCACCAGTATGCTTGGCAGCCTGCTCAACGCCGTTCTTGACGACTGACCAGAAAGGATCACTAGCCTGCCCATGGCTTACGACAATGATGTCGGCTGCCATCAAGGCTGGTGCTGCAACGAGCGTCGCCGCAGCCAGTGCAGTTTTTACGAATTTCTTCATGCTTCTACTCCTGTTGGTACTTATGTGGGTACTTATGGTTTGCGGTGAGCGAAACGCTCACCAGTTGTGTGCGGAATTTCTCCGCAAAATCATTACATGGTTATTCTCAGCTGCCACTATAAAGAGGCATTGATAACTTCAT
>JBGCGC010000211.1:0-35680 GCA_045110475.1 Granulosicoccus sp. | reverse complement strand
AAACCGTTGGGTGTTTCAGATGGAAACTGGCACGAGATTGGACCTCGGTGCTCGCAGCCTACTGCCAGCAAGTAGTAAGCATTTGATTTATATGGTGCCGGCACCAAGAGTCGAACTCGGGACCTACTGATTACAAATCAGTTGCTCTACCAACTGAGCTATACCGGCACTGGGCACTTACTAACACTGCTGCGGGCTTTCACGTTTCGCGCCACTGGCAGCTCCCTGCTAACCTTCCCCGAGGCACTGCCACTCGGCGAAGGCGCGAATTATAGGCATTTCAAACGCATTTGGCAACGTACGCGGGGATGAAAACGAAAATAATCACCAATGTCGCCAGAATAGGCTC
The DNA here is from genome assembly GCA_045110475.1 of Granulosicoccus sp. Classification (GTDB taxonomy): domain Bacteria; phylum Pseudomonadota; class Gammaproteobacteria; order Granulosicoccales; family Granulosicoccaceae; genus Granulosicoccus. Next base: position 35,331 of record JBGCGC010000211.1, on the reverse strand, counting down.
TGTCAGTTAACCGGCAGATCCTTGCAACCTGAAGCGGGGCCTGTTTGTTGAGGGCTGAGACTGCCAGCCAGCACAGCCACGCCTTTCAGCACCAGTAAGGGATCACGGACAACCTCACTTACCATCATGGATTCCAGAATCGCCGATTCACCTCCCGTGACAACCGTGGTTACCGGTCCTGTCAGCTTGTTAGCCTCCATGACAAAACGATCCATGGCACCCACAGACGCAAAGCCGGTACCACCCGCAATGCCTCCGGCAGTATTGTCCGAAAACGGCGTAATTTCACCATCGGCTGCAAACAGGGCGGAGGTGTATTTGCCCAGCGAGCGGCGCATGGTATAGATACCCGGCAAAATCGCCCCACCCAGATGCTGTCCGTCAGCGGTAATGACGTCTACAGTAGTGGCAGTGCCAGAATCGATAACGCACAACGCCCCGGAGTGCTCAGCCCTCGCGCCTATCATGGCCGCCCAGCGGTCAACACCGAAGGTGGATGGCTCCTGATAGCCATTCTTCAACCCCTTGAACTGTGCCGTTGAGACCACAGCAACCGGCTCTACGCCCAACTGAGCGCAGCACCAAGCTGAAAGATTGGGCAGCAGTCGATCACCAGCGACATTAGACACGATAATGCTGCCAGGTAGCCGATTGCCCAAAGGCTTGCGCCAGTGCGTATCCAGCACCTCATGCAGGAAAACGTCCTTCCAGGCAAAGGTGGGAAGCTCATGAAGACCTTCGTCGTCTTCGATAGCCGCCTTGCAACGCGAATTACCAATATCTACCAGAATTCTCATGTTTTCGGTCTTATGGATACGTTGCCGCCATATAGCGGAAGAATCTTGCCTGCGCTCTTCACCAGCAACGCACCGTGTTGATTGACGCCACAGGCTACCGCATCTTCGGTGGAATGTTCTCGATGAATCTGCACCTCCTTGCCCATCAACCAATCATGATCAGACCATTGGCTGGCAAATGCTGTCCATCCTTCACTCAGAAACCGATCGTGAGATGCAAGCACGGCGGCAGCAATACGACCAACCAGAGCATCACGCTCTGATGACATAAGCTCAATACCCGCGCCACGTAATGAGGTAGCTCCAATTCCCAATCCAAGCACGGTGTCATCATGCTCGACGTTGATGCCTATGCCAGTGATAACGTCCGTTACCGCCGGGGAGCTCTTCTGTTCAGGTACGCTCATAACCTCGGTTAACAAGCCACCGAGTTTGCGATCCTGAAATATGACATCGTTGGGCCATTTCAACATGGCTTTTACACCAAACACGTCAGCAAGAACCTCGGCAACGGCAAGCCCGGTTATCAGACTCAGCCCCATCAGACTCTGAGCAGGTTGATTAGTGCGGGCAAGTACGGAAAACGTCACGTTGCCAGGCTGTGTCTGCCAGCTTTTTCCACGTCTGCCAACCCCTGCCTGCTGCCAGTCCGTCAGGCATAGCTGAGCACGACCTTGCTCCAGTTTTGCATGCAAGGTGTGTCGCTGCTCTCCCAGCCAGGCACTGGTGGAATCAAGCTTGTCGAACACATGCACGTCCGCCGGTACCTGGCTATGGGCACCCATTGCCGAGAGCACAATCGCTGCATCAGGCATCCGGGCATTCATTAGCTGGCCGCCGTATCGCTGCCTATCCATCGATCAACAAGCTGCTCATCTGTCACTGTTAGCACAGCGGTATCCAACGGCGCTGGTTCAATCGACAGACGACTTTCCTGCAACTGGCCCAAACGAAAGTAATGAATGGAAATACAGCGTTGATCAGCGAGACGCTGAAGATGCTTTGAAACATCGGCTTTTGATACCGAGTAGCCTGCCATGGCGATCATCACATCACCTGCACTCAAACCTGCACGCTCAGCCGGCGATGCATTCATGACATGGGTAATGCGTACCCCGCCTGCGGCATCAACCACGTTAGCGCCAAGCCAGTAGTACGGGGTTTCTGCTGACTCTTCTTCAGGTGCCTGAGGTTTTCTTGTGCCACCGACATCATCAGATGATCTTCGCGGCATCCATTGCAAATCAACGCCCAGATTCTCCAGCGCACTGATTACTGGCAACTCATCTGTCTCATAGAGAGCGGCGTTAAAAAATCCGCTTAAATCCTCGTCAATCAATTGGGCGACCAGCGCTTGAGGCTCCTGCTCCGCTATGCCGTTCTTACCCGAGCACCATTGATCCCAGAGTTTTAACATCAGACTATCCAGCGTTACCGCATGGTTGCTATGACGCCGCAGTAAACTATCCAGACAAAGCGCCACCAGCGCACCCTTCGCATAGTAGCTGACAATAGCATTCGGCGCGTTTTCATCCTGTTTGTAAAATTTGGTCCAGGCATCGAAACTGGAATCAGTAACACTTTGACTGAGTCTGCCTGGGCCTCGCTGTACACGTGTCAGCGTTTTGGATAGCACGCCCAGATAGCGCTCCTTGCTGATAAGACCGGCACGCACCAGTATCAAATCATCGTAGTACGAGGTCATGCCCTCGAAGAACCACAGCAGTTCGGTGTAGGATTCAGACTGCAACTGAAAAGGCACAAAGCGCGCAGGCTTAATACGCTTGACGTTCCAGTTATGAAAATACTCGTGGCTGCATAAACCCAGAAACTCAAGATACTTGTCACTGATGTCTTTTTCACCAGGCACCGGTAGATTTTCTCGCGTGATCATCAACGCAGTCGATGAGCGATGCTCCAGACCACCGTAACCTGCATCAGCAACCATCACCATGAACACATAGCGATCATACGGTGCCGGCTTTCCAAAGAACGCTATTTCGTATTCACAGATACGCACAAGATCATCCACGACACGCTGCTCATCGAAATAGCAATTGCCGGTTAAAACCACTTCGTGAGGTACGCCAAAGACATCAAATTGCAGTCGCTTGAACGTGCCCATTTCTACAGGGTGATCTATCAACTCATCATAGTCTGCAGCCACATAGTGACCAAAGCCTGAAGGCTCCAGCTCCTTGCCTGGCAATGTCGTTGCGACTTCAAAGGTATTGCCGGTATCGTGTAAAGGCCGTTGTATAAAAACATGATGGGGTTCTGACTCAAGACCCTGCGCGCTGAGAAATACGCTGGTGCCATTGAAAAACGCATGAGTTCTATCCACATGAGCGGCTCTTACCGACAGGTCCCAGGCGTAAACGCGATAGTTAACTGTCAGTTGTGCCAGGCCGGTTGGTGATTTCCAGGTCGATTTGTCAACTTTTTCCAGCGCCACCGAGTCGCCATTACAGCGTGCATTAATACTGACAATATTGCGTGAAAAATCGCGAATCATATAACTGCCCGGTATCCAGTTAGGCAAACTCAGCACCTGCCCTTCAGGGTCGGGGCTGGACAGCGTCAACTGCACATCGATCAGGTGTGCATCGGCTGCGGATATGCCAAGACTGTATTCAACACTACTCATAATGATTACTCGGTAAGTTCAATCGCGTTGTTGCATCAGGCAACTTTGTCGCCAACACACAAACACGGACTATCGGTTGCATGAAATGCGAACAGCCTCATCGTGCTGTCCAGTTTATGACTTTTACCCACTTTACGCATCATCACTGCCAACACGTTCGCAGGAGGCATGACGCACTCTCAAGGGTCGAGGAATAACGCCGATAGCCCTGTCCATGCGCATCTATCCATCTTGCAAGTCCGTGAACGGTAAGCCACTGGCTGGATGGTGCGTTTTAGTCATGACAGGCGTAGCACTCACCATGACCACCAATCTGCCGGCGCAGGCATCACCGTTCAAGCACCGAGCACCGGATGGGACGGTCACCTTTAGTGATGCACCCATTACAAACGGCCAGGTCATTCGCACCAGCTACAAGGGCGAAACAAGAAAACCGGTTGTTGCCAACCCATGCAGAGGATTGTCCACGGCTGATCTGGATGCCAGGGGTGCAAAGCTTGAGCCTCAGTTTGCCAAAGCTGCCGAATACAGTGGTGTTTCAGCAACGCTACTCAAGGCAGTTGCCCGAGCCGAGTCGTGCTTCGACCCCGGAGCGGTATCGCGCGTCGGCGCGCAGGGGCTGATGCAACTGATGCCGAGAACCGCCAAGTCTCTGAAAATCAGGGACAGCTTCAACGCACAGCAAAATATCATGGGTGGCGCACGCTATCTGTCGGCCATGCTGGCCCGCTACTCCAACGATCTGGATCTTGCACTGGCAGCGTACAACGCCGGACCGGGTAACGTGGATCGCTATAAGGGCATTCCGCCTTTCAAGGAAACCCGACGCTATATCAAATCGGTAAAAGCGTTCAGGAAACGATACGAGGCTATGCAACAAGCCGCCACGCAGCTGGCAAACTCAGAAGAGGCTGCAAAAAAATAAGAAGCTCAAGGTGGTTTGACGATAACCGAACCACCAGCATAAACAGCGCGAGAAACACGTTCGCGGTGACGCTGTCCGGCTATACTTGCCACCCCGACCCTACAATCGCACCTTGCGCCCGCTTTCATGAATAAACCAGAGCCTGTCGAGGCCAGCAATTTCATCCGTAACATGATCGAAGCTGATGTTGCCGCTGGCAAGCACGATGGTCAGGTCGTCACGCGATTTCCACCAGAACCGAACGGGTATCTGCATATTGGTCATGCCAAGTCCATCTGCCTGAATTTCGGGATGGCTGCGCGTTTCAATGGTCGCTGTAATCTGCGCTTTGACGACACCAACCCGGTACGCGAAAGTGAGGAATATGCGCTGGCCATCAAGGACGATGTTAGCTGGCTGGGTTTTGAATGGAGCGAATTAAGGCACGCCTCGGACTATTTCGAACAGCTCTATCAATTTGCCCGCGAACTCATTCGCCAGGATAAAGCCTATGTGGACAGCAGCAGCGCCGAGGAGCTTCGCACGTTACGCGGCACCTTGACCGAACCCGGAACACCCAGTGAGTATCGCGCGCGATCAGTAGCGGAAAATATGGATTTGTTCCAGCGTATGCGAGATGGCGAGTTCGCAGACGGCGCACACGTGCTACGTGCGAAAATTGATCTGGCCTCTGGCAATATGAACATGCGAGACCCCACCCTGTACCGCATTCGCAAGGTATCGCATATACGTACCGGAGATAGCTGGCCCATCTACCCCATGTACGACTACACCCACTGCGTATCAGATGCCATTGAGAAGGTGACACACTCTCTATGCACCCTCGAGTTCGAAGATCACCGGCCCCTGTACAACTGGGTGCTGGAGCAACTGGATACCGGCGGCTCACCAGAGCAGACCGAGTTTGCGCGCTTGTCTCTCGAATACACCGTATTGAGTAAACGACGGCTTATCCAGCTTGTCGAGGAGAAGCATGTACGCGCCTGGGATGATCCGCGCATGCCAACCATAACCGCCATACGCCGGCGTGGCTATACGCCCTCTTCCCTGCGCAACTTCTGCGAGCTGATTGGCGTGACAAAAAATGATGCCTGGATAGAGATGGTGATTCTGGAGAACTGCATTCGCGACCAGCTCAATGTCGACGCACCCAGACGCATGGCCGTGCTGGACCCGATCAAGGTGATCATCACCGATCTGGACGAAGACTACGAGGAGACGTTGAGTTTTGCCAATCACCCGCAAAACGAGTCGTTCGGGCGTCGCGACATTCCGTTCTCACGTGAGCTGTGGATAGATCGGGACGATTTCGCAGAGGTTCCTCCCCCCAAATACCAACGACTGGTGCCCGGCGGAGAGGTCAGGCTGCGAGGCTCCTACGTAATCAAGTGCAATGACATTACCAAGGACCATAACGGCAATATCGTCGCCCTGCATTGCACTCACGACCCGCAAACGCTTGGCAAGAAACCCGAAGGACGCAAGGTGAAAGGGGTCATCCACTGGGTCTGTGCCAACAAGGGGGTCGAGGCCGAAGTGCGCCTGTACGAGCCGCTATTTACCGTTCCAGACCCAGCATCTGCGGAGTCTTTTTCATCAGTGATAAACAGTAATTCAGAGACGGTACTCAATCACTGCGTGGTAGAACCGCTGCTGGCCGACACCGCCCCTGAAATGCACTTTCAGTTTGAGCGTCTGGGTTATTTCGTTACCGACCGGCGTGACCACTCAAAAGAAAGGCCAGTATTCAATCGTACGGTGACATTGAGGGACACCTGGGCGAAATAATCGAAAATTGGAAGATTTTCCAGCCTTTTTCAGTCACCACTTCTGACGTCAGTCAACCTCGCGTGCAGAGCACGCGGGTGCGGTTAACTCAACCCATATTGACGTAACGCCATCTACCTACTATTACTAATGGTAGAAGGCGGAAGTTCGATTGCACTGTGGCGGGTTGCTTCCCGCGCGTTATGGTTTGTCGAACCAAAAGCCACCGAATCTACAAAATTACGTTGGTGAGACAACCCTTATGCCAAAGAGCACTCCTGTCACATTTAAAAGAAGCCTGATCGCTGTAGCTGTTTTATCCGTCAGCGCATGCTCAACCATGCCACAGGTTCCCAATATCGATCTGAGTGGCGTCGGTAGCAGCATTGTCAAAGCCGGCAAGGCCACAGCCGACGTCAGTCGCAAGACCTGGAACACCACCTCCTATCTGCTGGGATTCAGCGATACCAGAGATGGTAGTGAACCCGCTGGCCCTTCAGACAAAGAGCTACTGCTGGCCGATGGTGAAATCCAGCAAGTACTGCCTGACGAAGAAGCGCCGCTGCCTGTTCCAGAGTCTACGCTGCTGGCTGACGCACAAATCGCTGATGATCCAACAACTCAAGAGGTGGCAGGAGGAGACGGAACACCTGTACTGGTCCAACAGGCAACCGCTGCCAGTGCTGAACCTCTCAGGGAGCTTGATGCAGCCGAGGTGACTGATCCCACCAACGAAACCGCCATGAGCATTGAAGAGGCCGCTAAATCCGTTGCTTCACTGACGGGTGATGAATCCACCGCGGATAACGTCTTAACAGAGGAAGCACCGATCGAAGACCTGATTCATGAGGTCGCTGACAACGAAAATCTCTGGGATATCGCTAAAAAGACCACCGGCAATGCCAACAACTGGCATGTTCTGGCAGATGTGAACAATCTGAATCAGAGTGCGATGGTGTTTCCCGGGCAGGAACTCATCATACCGGCCTCCATGGTCAAGCCAGACTATGACACGCTCACCGCACCGGTCGAATTAGCTGCGCTGAAGGAGGCACAAGACATCACCGACGCTACCCGCGAAACGCTGGCTGAGGGCGTTCGTCTGGCCATTCCCTCCAATACCAACGCTGAGCTCGTTAGCAATACACCAGCAGCAGAAATAACCGAGCAGGAAAACGCAGAAGATCTGATCGCCGCAGCCAGTGAAAACGCCGAACCAATCGATCTGAACGACGGCGAAACACTATGGGATTTTGCAAAACGCACCACGGGTAATGCACTGAACTGGCAGGCGATCGCTGATCAAAACAATTTCACTGAAAAGCAGGCAGTCACTGTCCGGCCCGGGCAAACCATTTTTGTACCTCAGGATCTGCTGCGCGCAGATACCGATACTGCCTCGTCAGCCATCGTGACAGAGAATCCAACGCAGGCGGAAGAGCTTGCCCAATCGACACCTGTTGCCATAGAGGCGGCTACCAGTGTCATGGACACAGCAATCACTGAGGATATCCTCACGCCTATTGCACTTGAACCTGAACAGATCGCAGCGGCTGCTTTACCTGAAACTGCATCACAGGTTCAAGACACGCTGACTGAGAACACTGAGAGCGTAATTGCTGAGCTGGCCGAAGTAGACACAACACCGCCCATAGAAATTGTCGAGGCAACCTACAAGACCGATGATTCGCTCACCCCTGTGGCCATTGCAGATGAATCAGTACCGATGGTGGAGAATGACAACATTCCCGCCAGAATTGTAGTTAGCGGCACCTACTACCCCAAAGCGGTTTACAACAACGCCGACTTCTCATCAAGTTTGCTGATGCGTGTGTCTCCAGGGACTACCTTGCAGGTATCGCGCGCCATGGGAACCTGGTTTGAAGTTGAGACCGACAAGGGTGTTGGCTTCGTACATCAAAGAGATATCAAATAATGAACTTGTTCATGACAGCGAGGCAACGTCTTCGCTGAATGGCTGATTAGCAGCCTGCTCACTTAATAAAAGCCCGACTTGCAAAAGCCGGGCTTTTTTTTAGCTGTCTGTTTTGCAATCCGGGCAATATCCACCGGACAAACACGCGTCAAGTTTTCATCATCGCGGTAACGTGCGTTAAATATGACGAAGACTCTTTGACGGTTTATAGCTCGATGTAACCTGCTGATCCCAGCTTTGCGAGTTACATCTCATTGTATTCATAACTACGGAGGATTAGTTCTCAGCCCATCAAGTCGCCGTTTGAAACAATTCGCCAGGTAATCAATGCAACTTTGTCGGGCATTATCAGTGCTGTCAACGTTACAAAGTTGCTCGATTGTGCAGCCGCAAGGCTCGCGTCGAAGTACTATCGTTGCGTGAGCCAGTCACCGCATTGAGTGTTGCCTACGACATCAAAACACTGGAACAACAATGATAAGAACAACCAGTACCAGATCACTACCGTTAATCGTTGTGCTCACGCTGAGCCTGACCAGTTGCGCGACAACGCAGCAGCCTGCCTTACAACAAGCCCCTTCACCAACGGTGCAAGAGATTGAATACCAGGTTAAGCCCGGCGATCAACTGGGCAGCATCGCTGAACGCTTTACCGGACAATTTGGCGACTGGGCTGTCATCGCTGCCTACAATGATATCGCTGATCCCAGAACACTCGCTGTCGGACAGACTCTCAGGATTCCTCCGGAACTTGTTCAGTCATCTTCAGAGCCAAGCGATGGCACTGACTCAGACTCGGCCGTGGAAAACACCACGCCGTTGGGTGGACCTTCGGTGTCACCTGTTTCTGTAACCACTGGCAATGGCGTTAGTGTCGTTGGCAGCCGCAACGAAGCGGCAGAATCCAACGACAGCATTACCGTCGCCCCCGTTGAAGTCAATCGTACTTTCGATCTGCAACGTATCGACGATCCCCTACCGGTCAGCGACTCTGAACGCGGTGTTGATCCGGCAACGCCATACATCAAGGTTCGAGGTAGCTATTATCCCAAGGGGGTTTATCGGGAACCCGCTGACTATGCTCGTTTAATGCAACGGGCGGCTCCCGGCACAGTCTTTCCCCTGGAGAGCAAGGTTGACGTCTGGTACAAGATCATCACCAATGAAGGCATCGGCTACATTCGACAGAGTGACAGCATCCTTGTGGATTAAGGCATCGCCATTTCACGACATTGACAAGCAGGTAGATTCCAATGACTCATTCAACACTAACGTTATTACGCCACGCCAAATCCAGCTGGGGTGATCGGCAACAGGAAGATCATGAGCGGCCGCTGAATGATCGCGGTATTCGTGATGCACCAGAGATGGCGGAACGGTTATTGGCGCGCGACTCTATTCCATCACTGATTCTTTGCAGCTCGGCGCAACGGACTCGCGAGACAGCGGTGTATGCGCTCAGTGTTCTGGGTGAGCCGTCTCCGGAAATTCACTACGACAACACCTTGTATATGGCCTCAGCGGACACTTTGCTGGCAGCGCTGGAAAAGGTGCCTGACGAAGCATCACATGTGATGCTTATCGGTCACAATCCTGGCATAGAGCAATTGAGCGCCATGCTTCAAGGCATCGCCGCAGACACCATGCCCACCGCCTCCATCCGTCAGTTCTCCTGTAATTCGATCAGCGGACTGCGCGCGCAGCTGCCAACAACCGACACGCAAAAGATATCCGCTGACGGACCAAACGACGCCAACATCAAACTGGTTTACTCGGACTACCCGAAAAACACAGACGCGCAGGCCTCTACCGGATAACCGCTTGCAAGCAATGCTCGCAACCGAGGTCCACGTGAAACGTTATGGATCGATGGCACTGACTTGTATTGATGGTACGTCTCCACGGCGGTAATTGCCCGGCTGCTTGAGGATAGCGGCCATTGCGACATCACGCTCGCTGGCAGTCGCAAACCATCGAATGCCTGCCCATTCATCGCCAAGCAAATGTGGCATCCTGAAGGGGTCATCAGCCGGCAGCTCGACCTTGACGCCGAAGGGCTTGTTGTTTTCACTCACTATTAGTTTCTCTCCACGGCTACCGCTGCGATTATCCGCTATATCGACCATCGAATGATCATGGTGAGTACATTCATCAGGAATTTAACGTCCTTGAGAAGCGTTGTTCACCGAATTGACGGATAATGGTCGAAATATCAGGTTTTATGGAACATGACCATGCACTATCGCCTTGCAACACTTACTGCACTTTCGGCAGCCCTGCTGGCAACCGGCTGTACTCAGGAATCGCAAAACACCATCGGACGTTCAATCCAGAACTGGACAGGCACGGATGGCATCATAGAGATCTATGCCGGTGACAAACTGGTCAAGCGATTCATGGAAATTGACAAATTATCCACGGCCGCTGGCACAAATTCCGGCGAATCACGACCCTATCGCTTTGGTTACGGGATACTCGACACCAACCTGAATGGCAAAGCAGACAAAGGCGAGAAAAAAGTTTATTTCGAATTCAGTGACTATTCTACGTCTTACGTTTTCTACGAAAACCCGGCCTGAATGGGCATGTATCACAAAATTTCGCCATACAACGTCTTTAATTTCAGTAATTTAATTGACTTACCTAAAGTAACTACTAAAGTTTGAGGGCGTACCCCGATCACGAGTCGGTGTCGCGTTCTCACCCCCAAATTGGGCCCGCTAGTCGGGCCCTTTTTTTTCGATGGACGCTGCGCGCTATACTGCGCGCCGCAGCGGGAGAACCTAACTATGCGGATGGATTATTTTAGCGACCTTGTGGAAAAGGCTATCGGCGATTCACAGGCCGAAATTACCGGCGATGGCAGTAAATTTGAAGCACGAGTCATCAGCGATTCGTTTGAAGGACTGTCAACCATCAAGCGCCATAAACTGGTGTACGCCGTCCTTAACGAGCACATCAAGTCCGGGGCTATTCACGCCCTGAGTATCAAGGCCTTTACCAAAAGTGAATGGGCTGCCAACTCGGAGCAGTCCTGACTATCACGCCATAGCCCGCCAGACACGCAGGGGAAGCGTCTGGCCTGGCCCCTCACAGCGTTACATTCACAATACCAATCGCTGGGGTGTTGGCGCGATTTTCGCTATTCACGGTTATCTGTGTTCAGGTTTCTGATGCCGCTGAACTAGCGCTTTAACCCAAAGGCGCTCTATTTGCATCGGTAAGGCAAGGGCAGCTGAGATGGCGAAAAAAAGCAATACGAACCAATCTGTGTTACCAGCGAGACTGCGTAGCAAACCGAAAGCGCCAAATGACTGGTTAGCCTCTCTGGCAAGGTTTGCCAGCATTTCTCGGCAGAGCCCAGAGTCGCGGATACGTACCATGATCAGCTGCGACATTCTGTCAGGCAGGCCATCACTCTATGTTCCACCGGATATGGCGGAGCTACAACCAGACTCTTTGCGCTATCTGCATACCTTTGCCCGGCAAAACGAGTTACAGCTGGTTGAGGACCGTCGGCGGGTTAGCGTGCAACCCGCCAGTGAAAAACGCAGCACTGTCTCGCCGATGATCGTCAAGGCGGTCGGCGAGCTTCTGCTGCAACTGGGGATGCCTGGCGAGGCTAGGAATCAGTCCAGACCGCACCGGTTAAGCGCCGATAGTCAGCACATCAACATCAACAAGCTGATTCGTATGGCAGCCTTTGCAGCGCCGAAAGCCAAACGCGTGCAGGTGAAACCCAATCGCCGGTTGATAGATGTACTTGATGGCAACGCCCAACCCATTGTCGCGTACGCAAGCAAACTGACCACAGCCAACACAAGTACGGTACTCAGCCACTTTGAATCGCCTTATTTCCACGGCATCGGCTACTCGGCCGGTAGACAATACGTTGTACACGTGTGTGTTGCCGGAGGTCCTCTGGCCAACCCGACACTTTGGTCCGGGTTTCATACGCTGACTCGCACCGACTTTCAGTTTCAGTTGTTCAAGGCACAAAAAGCGAAGAATGATCTGGGCATACTCTACGCCACGTTCTATTTTGATCTGGCCGACTCACCCAGACCGTGGTGGTTGAACACCTGTGCAGAAAACGGATTGCCCTCAGTGGCGCAGAACGAGGCGATGGCGCTCAGACGGGCCAGTTAGGTCTGCGGCAGTTCAGGTACTGACATCACAGGCGATGATAATGGGGCATTACGGTCGTAATCCTGTATTCTTGCCCGCTGCCATTCTTTTCGTGTAAACAAGCCCACATGTCATTGATTCGCGTGCAAAACGCGTCCATCGCCTTCGGTCCGACCGCTGTGCTGGACAAAGTATCCATGACTGTCGAAGCCGGTGCCCGTACGGCTCTTGTGGGGCGTAACGGCGAGGGCAAATCGACCTTGCTCAAAATGCTGTCAGGCATACTCCAGGCTGACACTGGCGAAATCATCCTGAAGACCGGTCTCAAAGTCGCCTACCTGCCACAGTCGGTACCTACTGACTTCACTGGCACCACCTACGATGTTGTGGCCTCCGGGTTACAGGATATCGGCGCACTATTGTCCGAGTTTCATCGCGAGTCCTATCGTCTCGGCCAGGGAGAAACCCTGACAGCCGATGGCAATCGGGCACTGATTGATCGTCTATCTGAAGTTCAGGACCAGATTGATGCCAAGGACGGCTGGGCGATGATCCAGCGGGTTGAACAAACCCTGTCACGTATGCAGCTCGATCCAGATGTCCTGGTTGAGGGACTATCCGGTGGTATGAAGCGACGAGTGGTACTGGCGCGGGCGCTGGTGTCAGCACCCGACGTACTGCTGCTGGATGAGCCTACCAACCATCTGGATATCGGTGCCGTTGACTGGCTCGAGAATCATCTGGCTGGATTGGCATGTGCTCTGGTATTTGTCACTCACGATAGAAGCTTTCTAGACTCACTTGCCAACAACATCTGCGAGATTGACCGCGGCCGGCTCACGCAATGGCCAGGTAGCTACGTAGCCTACCGTGAGAACAAGCAAACAGCGCTTGAGGTTGAAGCACAGCAGAATGCACTGTTTGATAAAAAGCTGGCACAGGAAGAGGCCTGGATTCGTCAAGGCATAAAAGCGCGGCGTACCAGAAACGAGGGCCGCGTCAGAGCACTCAAGAAGCTGCGTGAACAACACTCTGCCAGACGCAACGTTGTCGGTACGGCCAAAATGTCCGTCAACGAGGCTTCCAGCTCCGGCAAAATTGTTTTTGAAGCAGAAAACCTGAGCTTCTCGCACGGCGATATCTCGATTATCAAATCCTTGACTACAACGGTCATGCGCGACGATCGAGTCGGTATCATTGGCCCTAACGGCTGTGGCAAATCCACACTGGTAAAACTGCTGGTAGGCGAGCACGAAGCAAGCTCAGGCGTTGTAACGCGCGGCACACAACTGGAAGTGGCCTACTACGATCAACTGCGTGCCATGCTCGACCCCAATTTGTCTGCAGCAGATAATGTTAGCGGTGGCCGCGATACGGTAACCGTCAACGGTAATCCAAAACACATCATGAGCTACATGCAGGACTTTCTGTTTGAGCCCTCACGAGCCAGAGCGCCTATTACCGCATTGTCCGGAGGAGAGACAGGCCGTCTGATGCTGGCCAAACTCTTTTTAAAACCATCCAACCTCATCGTCCTTGATGAACCCAGCAACGATCTGGATGTGGAGACACTTGAATTACTGGAACATTTACTATCCGATTACAAAGGTACAGTCATACTGATAAGTCATGATCGTGAGCTTATCGAAAACGTTGTAACCCGCAGCCTCATCTATCAGGGCGACGGCAAGTTTGTCGATGTGGCTGGTGGCTATGCAGACTTCGAACGCGAGCGGGCTTCATCGTCTACGCTTAAGCCAGTGTTTGAACAATCGCGCGATACACAGGCAAGCAACAAGGGAACGTCAAAAACCAATATGCCCGAGCAGGCGACGCCTGTTAAAAAACAAAAAGCAGTAAAGCTCAGTTACAAGCAAAAACTGGAGCTTGAGGCATTGCCGGAGACCATCAGTGAGCTTGAAGATAAAATCAAAGCGACTCACACTGCAATGAACAGTGCTGACTTTTATTCTGACAAAGTCAAAGCCGACAAGGTCATCAAGGACTCCGAAAAATTACAGCGTGAACTCGATGAAGCGTTTGCACGTTGGGAAGAGCTTGAGGCACTAGCTGAAGGCTGATTTGGCCGCCAGTGCAGTCCAGTCTCCGCAGCGCCTTGCGGCGCGCTGTGCCGACCACGCCACCAGAGTCAGCAAGGCCTGAGTTGATCCGGTTGACTGTAACGCATTCTCCAGCATGGTATCGGTTACATTGTATGGCGAGTACACCGTGCATAGAGCAAGCTCCGCGCAAGGTAGATCCGACTTGTCAAAAACCCAACGTGCTCCAGAGTAATCGTAACCAGACATTAGTGCTGGTCCGCCAAACCAGCTATCGACTCTCTCACCGATCATGTCGATGAATTGTTCATTGAAGTGCGACTGCATGATCGTTTCGTTTATGGACGACCAACCAGCCAGAGCCTCTGATACCTGACGACTGGATTCAGCCCACTTTGGCTTCCATGCAAGCGCCTTATCCGTTTCAGGCAAGAGCGCCAGGGAGTCTCCGACAGTCAAACCTTCGCTCTTGCGAATCATGCCACCCATCATCACCTTTGCCATAATCCCGCTCATACCATCGAGCAGGTCAGGCACCGGCATCATTTTCTTATCCAGAAAGACACTGACCATTCTATTCAGATAGTGAAAGGCAACTGCGGTGCCCAGATATTCTGCATAGTATTGTGTAAAGGGAGGACTACTCAGCATCGGCGCATTTGCCTCGGCTGTTGCTTCCGCCCACGATGCCAAAACACTCTCCTTGTTGTTGGAGGCCTGAACAGCAGCAAAATGTGCATCCACACAAAAAGGACACTGATTTGCTTTGGAGACTGCCCATGCAACTGCTTCCTTACTACCTCTATCAGCGCTTCCAGCAAATAGGGTCTCGCGAACCAAAACCCAGCTACCAGCCAGTAACTCAGGTATTTCACTGTGCAAAACGAAAGGCCCGGCGACCATGAAGTCTCGGCGCATCTGCGCATATACACGTTGATTCAAACCAGCAGAATTTGCCGGTCGTGAGGGTTTTAGTGTGTTTACGGACGATGGTGATAACTCTTCCATCAATCGTCCCATACTGCTTATCAACATAGCTTTCTCCTTTTTATATAGCGGATAGACGAGTGACAATCGAACCTCTGAAACACCATCCCAATGTGTTGACGATGTCACTGTGTAATGACACATGGACAGCAAGCGTACACAGATGCCAATTGATAACGTTATTACCGCGAGGAAAGGACTAAATGTATTGATGAAAATGATGAAGAAAATGACGATAATCAAACGTGAAATAGCTTATGAACAGTGGGTTTCGTATTGTTTTCAATAGCTTGTTCGGTAAAAATACCCGCGAAGCTTCATACCCAGCAAACTGCCTGTATGACGACCATTGACACTGTATGGATCAACGATACTTTTTTAATTCGACGTTGTTAAAGTCCACCCATTTAATTGGACACCTTCGTTTTCGATAAAGGTAGATTTATTAAACCTAGTGATACAGGCAGTGAACGATAGAAAACCTTGTTTTCAGCCAGCCGTTGCAACGCACAACACTAGTGCTTGAACCTCAGCCACCTACAGCGAAATTGACGCAATCGCCATTTGTCTCTAACAACGCCTTGTTCTGAAAACGGTACTGCGGAGGTTTTCACCTTGCCGACAATTGCTGGCGTCGAACCTTCCCGATGCTGGTTTGGTTACGGACGCCAGCGCCGTCCCGGCCAATACGTTCCAGCTACTTGCCTGTTCAATAATTTTCGCACCGTACTAAATTTCAGCCAATGCCTCCAGTGATTCTGGCAGAATCTGCCCACCATCGACAACAAGCGTTTGCCCGGTCACATAGCCAGCCTCATCTGATGCAAAGTACAAGGCGGCATTACCGATATCAGCAACGTCTCCCAACCGCTTCAGTGGTATGGATGCAGCCATAGTCGCCAGGTAGTCCTCACCGAGACCATCAAGCCCTTCGGTGGCGATATTGCCTGGCATAACAGCGTTTATTGTTGTTCCGTAGCGAGACAACTCAAGTGCAGCAGTTTTTAGAAAACCAAGCTGTCCGGCCTTTGATGCACCATAGTGAGTCCACCCGGGAAAGCCGGTTACTGGTCCGGTAATAGAAGAAGTAAGAATTACCCGTCCCTTGCCAGCTTTTTCAAATTCAGGAATACACGCCTTGACACACAGGAAGGAGCTTTTCAGATTGGCGTTCATGACAGTATCCCATTCATCAGGCGCCATATCCACAATCTTACTCTGTGGAAATATACCGGCATTAGCGCATAAAATATGAACGGTGCCGAAGGTAGAGATTGTAGTTGCAACCATTTTCTGGACTTGTTCCCAATCAGTCACGTCTACCAGACAATACTCAGCCTCACCACCGGCAGACTTGATTTCTTCACAGCTTGCTTTTGCCGCCTCTTCACCTCTTGCGGCAATCATTACTTTGGCACCTTGTGCTGCGAAAGAGCTTGCAATACCTTTACCGATGCCTTTGGAACCACCGGTAACCAAAACAACTCTGTCCTTCAAGGATGCAAACATGACAAGGTCTCCTGAGAATTTCTAATGAATTAAGAATAGCTGATCGGTCAATTCGAAACACGCTATGTGCGGCGTCGCCGCAATGATGAAGCCAGAGAAAAGGCGATCATCGAGACAGCAATC
The DNA here is from genome assembly GCA_045110475.1 of Granulosicoccus sp. Lineage (GTDB taxonomy): Bacteria > Pseudomonadota > Gammaproteobacteria > Granulosicoccales > Granulosicoccaceae > Granulosicoccus. The sequence continues at coordinate 18,452 of JBGCGC010000211.1, read as the reverse complement.
ACCAGTAACGAACCTGCCACAGAAAGAATTCCCAAGGTAGGCACAAGTGGTGAGTAGCCGGATACCATCTTTGCATACAGCCACTCAGGTAGTGTGGAGTCTGCACCGGTCGTAAATAACGACAATGGAAAGTTACCCCAACTAAGTAAGAATGCAAAAAGGCCAGCTGAAATCATGCCTGGCAACAGAAGTGGCAATGTCACTTCACGCATGGTTTGCCAATAGGTACAGCCAAGATCCTGCGCAGCATGCTCCAATGACGGATCAAAGCTGTAAGCGCGGATAGCGATAACCAGTGTCGCAATAGGTGCTATCCACACGACGTGCGCCACAACTGCAGTCTGCCAGCTTGGTATTACCCCAATTGCGTTAAACCACATCAATAGAGCCAATCCGAGTACAGACTGTGGGAAAAATATTGGCAGCAGTATCAGCTTCTGGAACAGGCTTCTGTATCGCCATTGGTAGCGAGCAAATGCCAATGCGCCAAAGAACCCAAGCACGACAGATACAACGGTCACTATTCCTGCAATTAGTAATGATGTTTGCAATAGTCCCAGAACAGTCGAACTATCTAACGCCTCACCATACCATTTGGTTGCGTAGCGTTTTATCGGGAAGCTCAGATAACGGGCTTTTGATATTGATGCAAAGCCTACCGCAACTAATGGAAGGTAGAGAAATATGACGATGGCAATCGCGTAAGCGTAATAGCCGGCTTTGGATGCTCTCCTATCAGACATCAGCCGCCCGCCTTGCCCATTATTTTATCAAGGTCCATTTTCCTGAGTGCAAATATCGCCAGTGAGGCAATGATCAGTATGAGAACCATGGCCAGGGCGGAGCCGAGAGGCCAGTTCTGACCATACGTGAAGGCGGTTTCTATATCGTCAGATATGACAATGACCGCCTGCCCTCCCAGTAGCTTTGACTCAGCCACGGCCCCGGTGGCCAGCACAAAACACAGAAGACTACCTACCAGTATTCCGGGGCCTGCCAACGGCAGATCAATTTCCGTAAAAACCTGCCAACGACTGGCTCCAAGATCTGTTGCTGCTGCTCGCGCGTCCTGTGGAACCATGGCGATCCCTTGCACGAGCGGAAACAGCATGAACGGCAAGTAGACATACACCAGTCCAAAAATGATAACCGGAACGTTATAGAGCAAGCCGTCGAATCCTGCACCTGTCCAGGAGCGCCACATGCCCTCGATCATTCCACCTTTCATCAGGGTTAAAGCCCATCCGAACAAGCGTATATTTTCTGAAACAAACAAAGTCACTACCACTGCAATGGTCACTACCAGTGCAAATCTATTGAAGACACGCACCATGGCAAAGGCCAGAGGCCAGCAAAGAACAAATAGAATGATGGTCGAACAAATCGCCATTCCAAGCGCCCAAAGAAATGATTTCCAGTAACCCTGTCTCAAGATTTCCAGGTAGGCCGAAAAATCAGGCACATGGGTAAGCTCGAACGCCTTCTCCGGCATGATTGAGAAGGCTGCGATAACCACCAGCGGCGCTATGAAACTCAATCCGAGCATGATGAGCATCGGTACGGCACTGAACCAGCCAAGTTTTTGTTCTCGAACACTCACACTGCAGGTTCCGCAATCATGTGGCAGTGATCAAGTGCGAAGCCGAGTCTGATCCGCCCACTTGACACGGCCTCGTCTCGAAAAGGCCCAGAGCTACTGGAGCATTCAACCGAAATTATCTTGCCAGATGAGGTTGTCACCTCGTACTGCGTGCGTGAACCCAGCATGTATTCAGCACTGATCTCACCATCAATTTCGAAGTCTGCGGTGCTATCGTGCTTGAGAAACTCCACTTTTTCAGGTCTGACCATCAGAAGGTTTTGCTTACCTTGTGCAGTTAGCAACTCGGATGGATTGATGTTGACTCTATTGATTCCGTCTATCTGTACTTGTGCGTTACTGGATTCGCGCATGTCGAAAAGATTGACATCTCCCATGAATTCCGCGACAAAACGACTTTTCGGTCTGGAATAAATTTCATGCGCAGGACCAATCTGTTCGAACTTACCCGTGCGTAGAATCGCAATGCGATCTGACATGACCATCGCCTCTTCAAGACTATGCGTGATGTACACAAAAGTCTTGCCTGTGCGCAAGTGCAGCGACTTGAGTTCTTTTTCCAGCGTCTTTCGAAGCCGATAATCCAGCGCGGACAGCGGCTCATCAAAGAACAGAATCTCAGGATCAAAAGCCAGTGCCCGGGCAAGTGCAATACGTTGTCGCTCACCGCCCGAGCACTCGGATATTCTCTTGTTATAGAAATCCTGAGGTAACCGAAAGAGCTCTAGAAGCTCCTCGGCACGCTTTCTCCTTGCATCGACATTCACGCCTTTAATCTTTAAAGGGAACTCAATGTTCTCACCGACACTTCGATGTGGGAACAGCGCCAATGACTGGAATACCATGCATGTTGGACGCTTATTCGCTGGCAAAGTATCCAGACGTTTACCACGCAGTGTTATTGTCCCCGCGCTTTGCTCTTCCATCCCGACCAGTAATTTGATCAGCGTTGTTTTACCACTTCCAGACGGGCCGACTATGGTCAGGAATTCTCCCTCACTGACATTGAGATCTATTGGGTGTAACGCCGTGAAGTCATGAAAGCTTTTGGAAAGACCCTTAAGCTCAAGGAAAGCATGGTTTTGCATGATCTTCTTGGTAGCAGAGGCTTTTTAACCGCGTTTTACTGAGGAATAGATCTTGATTAATGCATCATAGGATGACACCACATCATATTCGACGGATCGAGACATTTCCTCTTCAAGAGAGTCCCATTGGATCGAATCCAGTTCCTCAGAATCCCACAGACTGAAAACATCGGGGTCTCCCATCTGAGCAACGGGGTTGTAGGTACCTTCTGCGAAGCCGACGGCTTTGGAAATATCACCCTGTTGCACAAACTCAAGAAAGTCTTCTGCCAACGTCGATGGGTCTGGATTGTTGACCAGCGATGTCAGTTCGATCCAGACCACGCCTCCCTTGCCGTCGATGGGTCCGGATTTGGGTGTGATACCACGAATGTTTGTTGCGCCATCAAGGCGTGCTGGGCTCGCTGTATAGGTGCCACCTGTGAAGTATGCGTCTATTTCACCATTGATCAATGCCGTATTCATGGCGACCAGATCGTCCGTGAGCAATTTTGAGTTTTCGAAGATGGCCGTCGCTGTGGATGTAAATTTTTCCAATCCGGCATCATCCATGGGCGCAAAGGGATTCTGATCACCGGTAAGCGCCATGTGAATGATGTTCCAATTGTCGTAGGTGAGCACACCGTATCGATCTTTCATGGCAGGATCCAGAAACAGTTTCCAGCCCTGATCTTCGGCCATCTCTTTGCTTATCTTGTCGGTATTGACAACGAAGCTGAATGGTCCATAACGCTGTGGCATGCCGATCAGTTCTTCTGCATCATTAAACGCCAGTGGATACGGCTCGGCAAATTGACCAGACATTTTTTCAAAATAGGGCATAAACCGATCCTTGTTCAACGGTTTGATTAGCCCCTCCGGCATCAACTGATTGCGGGCCCAAGGCTGGTTGAGATTGATAAGGTCCCATACCTTGACCTCACCGGCACGCAGCTTGTTGATCATGTCCGGATCCGAAGTGCCACTTTCAGCTCGGATAAGCGCACCTTTGTGAGCCTGTCGAAAGGGTTCGAGAACATCATCTGTGTTGTAGCCCTCCCAACACAGGATATTGAGTTCGTCATTTCTTGCTGCAGACGCAGAACCGAGCTTACCCAGAGCTGCAGCGCCAGCGAATGCCCCCAGGGATTTGTTAAACGAACGGCGAGTCAATTTCATCGGAATTCTCCCACTTTTCATTGCATGTACAAAATCGCGGTGGTGCAGTCTGGTCCATGTGATGTTGTCGTGACACGCGGTCCAGACACGACACTTTCAGCTTGAGTCTTCCAGTAAATGACATTGAAATCAAGTGTAATGTTGCAAATCGCAGAATATTTCTTTATCTTCCAAGGCAACAGTTCCTTAATAAATTCACTTTTTGTCAATGAGCGAGCTCTACGAAGACAGCTATGTTGAACATTTGAGAGTGGTGGTCTCGGATTCGCTTGCGCAGTGGGGTTTTTCCTCCGATTGTCGTGTGACGCTGTTGACTGTCTCGGAGAATGCGACCTTCCTGATCACCGATGCCAGTGGAAAGAGCTGCTACGTTGTCAGAGTGCATCGCCCCAACTACCACACGGTTAGTGAAATTCAGTCCGAACTGTTATGGATAGAGGCGCTGCGTAAGGCTCAAGTTGTTCTCACACCAAAGCCTATTCCGCTGCTCACTGGAAACACCATTGCGTCGTTCAATGACGGTGACGATATTCGCTACATGGTTGCATTCGAGTTTATGCAAGGGAGTGAACCTTCCCCTGATCAATCTCTGGCTAGTGGGTTCAGGCAGCTAGGCGCTATTACTGCAAGGCTGCATCACCACACGCTGCATTGGGAAACACCCGGCAACTTTGCCCGCAAAACATGGAACTTCGAAACAACCATTGGCGCTGCACCACATTGGGGACACTGGGATCAGTCTCCAGGGCTGACAGACAAAGGCAAGATGCTTCTTGAAAAAACAGGCAATACTATTAGATCCCGCCTAGACGCCTATGGTTCTGAATCTGATCGTTTCGGTCTCATTCACGCTGACTTACGTTTGGCAAATCTTCTTGTGGATGCTGACAACCTTGCAGTTATTGACTTCGATGATTGTGGATTCGGCTGGTACGTTTATGATTTTGCTGCGGCCATCAGTTTCATGGAAGAGGACCCTCAGGTACCCGATTTACTTCAGGCGTGGGTGTCCGGGTACAGGGAAATTGCTGATTTAAGCAAAGACGATGAAGAGATGATACCCACCTTCATCATGTTACGCCGGTTGATGCTCACGGCATGGCTAGCAACACATTCAGAAACACCGACCGCACAGGAGTTGGGCGTTGGTTTTCTGGATGGAACACTGCGTATGGCCCGCACCATGGAGACATCGGGTAGTCCGTTGGACTTGAACATTAGCACTCGCTGAGTCAACGCCATGACTGTTGAAAAGCGTCAAATTCTGGATATGAATGCATTTGACCCGCTGAATAGCGCGGGTGAAATGGCGCCTGGAGTTTCCCGACGATTGGCCAATATTGGCGCAACCTCTGTGTTGTTTTACCAGAATCCGATAGACATCGTCAGCGCATCAGGGGCCTGGGTGACATCCCACGATGGTACCCGCTATCTGGACTTCTACAACAACGTGTTGTCACTTGGTCACTGTCATCCAACAGTCATCAGTGCCATTTGCCGGCAGACCGAGACACTTAACATTAATACCCGATATCTAAGCAGTGTTGTGGATGACTACCTTGATGCCTTGAAGAGCAAGCTGCCAAACTCCTTGTCTAACATTGCCCTGACCTGCAGTGGCAGCGAAGCCAATGATCTGGCGTTGAGAGTTGCCTGCGCGGTTACAGGAAACCGGGGATTTATCGTTACCGAAAATGCTTATCATGGCAACACGAGTCTGGTAACGGATATTTCTCCGTCAGCTTTGAAAAAGAGACCCCTGCCTGATCACGTCATTGCTGTTCCAGCCCCAGCGACAGCTAATTTTCCCGCAAATGTTACTGACGGTTTCAGTGATGCCATTGATAGAGCGGCTTTAGCACTAGAAGAGCGCGGGTATGGACTTGCAGCACTAATAGCTGATTCGGTTTTTTCCAGTGACGGCGTTTTTTCCAATCCACCTGGATTCATGGCTCAAGCAGTCAGTATCGTCCATAGGCACAAAGGCCTGTATATCGCCGATGAGGTACAACCGGGATTTGCCCGAACTGGCAGTGGGTTCTGGGGATTCGAGCATTATGACGTTGTGCCCGATCTTGTCACCATGGGAAAACCCATGGGCAATGGCTACCCTATGGCTGGATTGGCATCACGGCCCGAATATTTCGATGAATTTTGCGCAGATGTCGGTTACTTCAACACATTTGGTGGAAATCCTGTGGCCGCGGCTGCCGGACATGCGGTGCTAAACGTTATCGATAACGAAGGCTTTCAACTTAACGCACGAATAATGGGTGACTATCTAGAAGATGCGCTCAACTCACTGGCTACTACCTGTTCCAGCATTTCAGATGTGCGTTGCAAGGGCTTGTTTATTGGTATAGAGATCAGCAAGGGTGAAGACAGTAGCGACCCTGATCCGAACACGGCGTCAGCGATCATTAACCAACTTCGCAATCAGGGAGTATTGATTGGTGCTGCAGGAAAATTTGGCAACGTTCTAAAGATAAGACCACCGTTGTGTATCAATTTTTCAGAAGCGGATTATTTCATCGAGAAACTCTCTAAGATTGTCGCTGGACACTAATCGGTCACGCAGAAATTTCGTCAACTCACGCCTTTCCGGCCGACGCCAGCTCCAACTTAGAAAAGCGCCACGTATGCTCGGTAAGCGTAACTTTTCTGTCTTGTCGTGAACTCAGATGAACCGGTATGCAGGGTAGCAAACAACCGCGTTACCCGATTGCTGGTGCATCACATAAGGCAATACTGACTTTCTGCTGCTCCAGCCTTGCAAGTAATTTTCCTGTTGGTTTTATATCAGTGACTAACGTATGCACATCGGCCCATTTGGCGAATCGAGCAGGAAATACTTTGTTGAATTTCGTATGATCAGCAACGATCATGGCTCGGGATGCCTGACGGCTCATGCATGAATAGACCTCGCCAGCGTCAATAAGCGCATCTGAAGCCCCGGCAGAGGTAATGCCACTTGCTCCGGTAATAGCCCAGTCAACCTGAAAATCATTCAGGTAGCGGAGTGTTTGTGAACCGTGCATAGCCCCCTCAGTAGCGTGGTACTGCCCCGGTGCCATGAGAATGGTGATAGTCGGGTTCAGTGATAGCACGGTAGCGACGCCAAAAGAATGGGTTAACACAGTGATAGTGTTCATTTCAATTGCAATTCTTCTGGCGACATGCGTTGTTGTTGCACCAGACCCTACCATGAGAAATTTTGCGCCCTTTAAACAAGCTACAGCTTTTTTAGCGATGGCTTCCCGCTCCTTGACCATGAGACTGTGACGAATATTGACAATGGGCTCTTGAGCGCTTTTTAACAGCGCACCGCCATAGGTTCTATCCACCAATCCATGGCTACTGAGTTCATCCAGGTCGCGTCGAACCGTTTCCGTGCTAACAGACAATGATTCGGCCAACTCATTGACGCGAGCATTGGGGCTTTTGTCAAGCAAACTCAGAAGATGACGATGTCTAAGCTGTTTCTTGCTGGGCATTGCGATTAGACACTCTTTCTTAAGATTTGTTTTATGCGGCGCAGACACATGCTGATGAGGAAGGCTCTGTGCTGTTGGAGCAAAAATGTAAAAAATACGGTACGACTACCGGTTCAGTTGTAGAGAGGCTGAACATAGTGCCATGCTGTTTGTGCGATTATGATTTTTTTCTGTACAAAAATATAAAATATTTACCAGATTCTCATTGTAAGATCGAACAGTAAGAATCAAGCGAAAACCGGAGTAATCACCAATGTCCTGGAAAACTGCACATCGCTCGTTCTATTACGAAAATGCAGAGCCCCCCGATGATATCGTGCTTCAGCCTGAAAAGACGGCCCTGCTGGTTATTGATATTCAGAATACCTATCTGGAGCTACCTGACGATGCCGGTGAAGCCGCACGCTGGCAGCCATTTTTCAAGCGTATGAACGAGACCGTAATACCGACGACAAAAAAACTGATAGACGACAGCCGAAGTCGCGGCGTCGAGGTCATTTTCGCTCGAATCGCCTGCATGAAGGAAGACGGGCGTGACAGATCGCTAAGTCAGAAAAAGCCGGGGTTCAACTACCTTCTACTACCCAAGGATCGCCCAGACAGCCAGATTGTGGATGCGCTATCACCCATCAATGACGAGATAACGGTTCTAAAAACAACAGACTCTGCATTGACCGGTACTAACCTGCGATTGCTGTTGACCAACATGGGCATCAAGGATGTCGTCGTTGCGGGTATATTCACAGATCAATGTGTATCATCAACCGTGCGGAGCCTGGCGGATGAAAGCTTTGGTGTCGTAGTTGTTGAGGATGCATGTGCTGCGGCCACTGATGAACTTCATCTACGCGAGTTGCAGATCATCAACATGATCTATTGTCATGTAGTTACAGAAGCTGAATTGCAAACCTTCTACTGAACCGACCAGACACGCCTGGCGAGATTTTTAAAGCTACAGTAATCCGTATTAGCCAGATCAGATTAAAATTTATTGCGTCAACGCGACTAATGAATGTCAATGGACTGATCCGGACAATCAAACCCCGGAAGCATGATGTCCAGAATGACAAGATCGGGCTTGTCTTTGAGAATACGAGAAACGGCCGTATCCCAACGATGTTCCACGGTTGTGTTGTAGCCGTTATTTTCTAGATATTCACTCGTGCTACTGGCTAGCTGAACATCATCTTCAACCAACAGCACTCGATTTGGGGTATCTGAATCGATCATCATAATGCAGATAATGTCACGATAACAATTTGATACATAACAGCGCAGCCAACTCTTATAAGCTTTTACCAATACTCGCCAACCGTAACGGTCAACCTGCTATGCGCCTTATGCAAATTTCGTTCAAAACCCTACTCCTGAGCCTGCTTATCGCTCAAATGACAGCCTGCTCATCAGATGATTTAGCACCTGCTGACACACCCGTAGCAGAAAACATCCAATGGGAAGTGTGCGCTGAAGTCGCATCATTTGAGTGTGCCAGCCTGAGCGTGCCAATGGATTACAGTGAACCTGACGGTGAGCAAATTGATATCGCGCTAACCCGCCTACCCGCATCAGTCACTAACACCAAAGGTTCACTAGTGCTTAATTTCGGAGGCTTTGGTGCTGAGGGCGTCAAAGTACTCCAGGAGATTGCACTGGAAGGTTTAATCCCGGAGGCCATTTCAGACGTCTATGACCTTGTGGCGTTTGATCCTCGTGGTGTGGGAGGCAGCACGATCGTTGACTGTTCGGAACAGGGGGCCGGGGAAGAGAACCCCTATCCGGCAAGTGCTGATCAAATTACAGAGCTCTTTACTGATAGCGAGCAAGTAGCCATAGATTGCGCGGCGCAGGTTGGACACTATTTGCAGCATCTTGGTTCGATAAACGTAGTCAGAGACATGGATTTAATTCGCGTGGCTTTGGGCGAAGAGGCCTTGAATTTCTTTGGGGCTTCTGCCGGCACCCGCAGTGCTGCCTTGTACCTGCAGGAATTTCCGGAATCCAGCGGCCGGGTGGTGCTGGACGCCAGTCTGCCCCCGGAATCCTCTATCGCCGACTTGTTTGTATCGGGCTTACCTGCGCAAGAGCAGACTTTGCGCAATGGCCTGTCGCTTTGTTCCGAGGATTTTCCGGACTGTGATGCACAGATGTTGAGCAGTCAACTGGGTGACCGGGCCAACGCACTGGCGCTAGAAGGCTCAGACTCAAGCAGACTCGAGTTGCAACTGATAGATCTTGTCATTGGTGAGTCTCAGGAAAGCCCTGAATTCTGGATGTTCGCGGCAGAACCTGTGATCAGCTACATCAACACCTTGGATGTGACGGTACTGCTGGACTTTATCAGTCTATTTATTGAATTTGAAGACCCTGCAGAATTGTTCGAGGGTGAAGACCCGGGCATCATTGTGGAAAAAGCCATAGTCTGTGCAGACGATGCCGCCAGGCCTGATGTCGCTTCGCTGATATCTACATTCGATGAGTTCAACCAGCTTTCTAACTACTTTGCAGAATCGGCACTTGCGCAAGTCGCCTATTGTGCCGGCTGGCCCGAAGCACTCGAACCACTAGCGCCTCTGGTTACCAATACGGCACCGCAATCTCTGGTTATTGGCGGTACATCGGATTCATTAACACTTCCTGAGTGGTCCGAAGACATGGCGACTCAGATTGGTGGCGTATTCGTAAGCTCCGAACACGATGGCCATACCGCAGTATTTTTGGATAAGTCCCCCTGCCTTGACACGATCGTTGCTGAATTTTTCCTGGAAGGGACTATTCCGGTATTGGACGGACCGGTTTCGGCAACCGACGAATGTGATGGGAACTGAAATTTCATCGGAGTCGCTTTCAGGTCGTCAACCAAGCCAGATATTTTCGCTAGTGTCAGCGTCCACATCTCACTCTAAGCCTTTCTACACCCGACAACTCCCGCATCAATCAAGTGACGAACCTCTGCCTCGTCATAGCCTACCTCCATCAATACTTCTTCACTGTGCTGCCCCAACAAGGGTGCAGCGCGTTTCACGCCACCGGGTGTTCCATGGAACTTAACCGGTGCGCCAAGCGTTTGCATCTGCCCGGCCAGAGGGTGTTCAACATCGGTAACCATCTCGCGTGCTATCGCCTGCGGGTCGCTATGCATTTGTTGAACATTCAGTATGGGGCCAGCCGGAATTCCGGCATCGTTCAACATTTGCACCCAGACGTTTGTTGAGCGGGTAATAAAAACCGCTTCCAGCGCTTCAACAAGAACTACCCGGTGTGCCAGCCGGTCCTTGTTAGTCAGAAAGCGAGGATCGTCAGCCAGATGTTCAGCTTCTATGACCTGCAGCATACGAAGCCAGTTTGCCTGATTGGCAGCACCAACATTAATCCACCCATCTTCGGTTGCCATTGATTGATACGGCGCATTCAGCGGATGGGCAGATCCCATTGGCTCAGGTGAAACACCCGTGGCAAATGCTATGGCAGATTGCCAGAATGTATGCGTGATACCAGCTTCGAACAAAGAGGTATCTACCCGCTGCCCCTTGCCGGTTTGCAATCTGGAAGCATAGGCAGCACTGACACCCATAGCACCCAGTATTCCAGCGGTTATATCTGTCACAGGCGGGCCTACCTTTACCGGTGGTCTGCCAGGACCTTCGCCAGTAACAGACATTAAACCGGACATGCCCTGCGCAATCAAATCGAAACCACCTCGCTCGCGATACGGACCAGTTCTGCCAAAGCCTGATATCTCACAATAGATAAGACCCGGGTTAATTTCCTTTAGCGTCTCGTAGTCCAGGCCCAGACGCTGCATGGTGTCATGACGATAATTTTCTATGACCACATCTGCATCCTTTATCAATCGCAACAGTACCGCCTTACCTTCTTCCTGTTTCAAATCCAGCGCAACACCGCGTTTGTTGCGATTCATCATCATGTAAGCCGATGATTCACCTTCAATGTCCGGTGGCAGAAACCGGCGGCTATCATCACCGGTGCCAATCTTTTCAATTTTGACAACATCAGCGCCCATATCTGCCAGCATCAGCCCGCACACAGGACCTGCCATAATGTGCGCAAGCTCAATGACTCGCAAACCCTTTAGTGGGCCGGTAGCAGCACTTTGCGCGTGGCTTTCCATTAAAGACTAACGTCCTTTCCATTGCGGTTTGCGCTTGGCAAGAAACGCATCCATCCCTTCACGAAAATCCTCGCTGGTATAGCACTGTACAACCAGATCATCGCCCTCCACGTTTGCCGCTGTCTCCCGCAACCTGCGTAAACCCTCTTTTGAGGCCGCGATGGTAAGCGGTGCGTGCCCGCGCATCAACTCACAGAGCTCGTGCGCCCGGGCCAGCGGATCAGCCGCAGTTTCGTTAATCAGGTTTATCGATAAAGCCTCTTCGGAGGTAATCAAACGCGATGTCATCAGGATTTCACGCGTTCTGGCTGCACCCAGTAACTCGACAAGCCGCGACAGGTTACCCACAGACAGGCAATTTCCAAGGGTGCGGGCTATAGGAAACCCGTACTTGATATCATCACTGGCAATCCGGATGTCGCAACAGGCAGCAATGGCAGCCCCTCCTCCAGTACATGCGCCCCGAATAGCAGCAATCGTTGGTATGGGAACTGACTCAAGCACCCCCAGAACCCGATCCATGGTGCGCTCATAACCCAGCGCATCATCAGCAGTGCGAAAATTTCTGAAACGGGATATATCTGTACCAGCGGCGAATGCCTTGTCACCGGCTCCAGTGATAATCAGTGATCGGATATCCAGCGACTTGTCGATAATCGTGTTGCTTATTTCTGCCAGCGACTCATACATCTCGAACGTCAAGGCATTCCTCGCCTGCGGACGATTGAACGTTATGACGCCTGTGTCACCTTCACGATGAAAAAGCAGCTCAGCTTCCACTGGTGGTGTCCTCTGCGGGGTGTTAAGGGTTGCCAATCATCGGTAGAAATACTCAACCAGCGTCATGGGCACAGCCGGTACATACGTACACAACATGAGTACAACCAGCAATACAGCAACAAAAAAGACATTAACCTTTGACACATCCCAGATATTGGCCTTGGCAATGGAACATGAGGTAATCAGTACCGAGGCGACAGGTGGTGTTTGCTGCCCTATGGCAAGGTTCAATGTCACAATCAGACCAAAGTGTACCGGGTCGATCCCCACCAGCGTAATGAGCGGTATGACAATGGGCACCACCAGAATGATGGCGGCAACCGAATGCAGAAAGAAACCGATCACCAAAAAGAAAACGTTGAGAATAGCCAGAATGATGTACTTGTTATCAGTAAGATCCATCATCGATTGCGCAAGCTCTTGCGGCACCTGCGCACGCGTCAGAAATCCCCCCATGAGCACAGAGGAGGCAACCAGTAACATGACCACCGCTGTTTGCATACCGCCTTCAAGCATGGCAACTTTCAGGCGTTTGAAATTTACTTCGCGGTAGTAAGCACTCAGACCAATGGAGGCAAGCACCGCAAGACCGGCGGCTTCTGTCGCGGTAACAAAGCCACCAAAAATCCCACCAAGAATAATCACCGGTAGAAGAAACGTTGGCAATGCATCAACAAAGGTCTCTTTTAATCGTTTGGTGTTAAAGGCTTCTTCTGTAGGCAGATTGTATTTACAGGCAAAAGCATAGGCAACGCACATCAGTCCGGCAGCGCCGATTAATCCGGGTACAACACCGGCTACAAACAGCTCTTCGACACTGGCATTGGCAGAGACGCCGTATACGATCATCGGTATGGAGGGTGGAATGATAATCGCGAGCGAGGCAGATGAAGAGGTAACAGCAGCGGCAAGCGGTGCCGGGTAACCGCGCTTCTTCATTTGCGGAATCATCACCGAGCCCAGAGCTGCTACATCAGCGACAGCCGAGCCAGAAATCTCGGCAAAAAACAGAGACACCCCGATATTGACCATGCTGAGTCCGCCACGCACAAAGCCAATCAGGGCGGAGACAAAATTTATCAGCCGATCGGTGATACCACCCGCATTCATCACAGCCCCCGCCAGAACAAACATGGGAATGGCAATCAATGAAAACTTGGTAGACCCGTCGTACATATCCAGCGCCACTGTCACCAGAGAACCAGCCCCTTCCGTGGCTAGCAAACCAACAACAGCAGCCACCGCCAACGCAACGGCAATGGGCACGTTAATACAAATGAGCGCAAGCAATACCAGAAAGATGCCGAAGACCATCATGAGCGTTTCATCTCCGCAGCAATTTCGGCTTCGATTTCCAGATGCTCAGCCGATTGGCCAGAAGCCACCATTTTCAGGTAAGCAGGAATCGCCAATAATTCACAGAGGATAAACAGCGCCGCCCCAATGGGAATGACCGATTGGGTAAATTGCACAGGCACCCAGCGCAGGCTCACGAGGTTATCACCTTCTAGCACTTGCAGAACTTCCCAGCCTGCCCAGGCCAGAAGCATAAAAAAGGCGATGAACACTGCTTCGGCAAAAATTGCCAGATACATTCTGACAGGCATGGGTACAGCCAGTAACACGCTATCAAAACCAATGTGCTTTCTCTTTAACACTGCCAGTGCACCACCGTAAAAAGTGATCCATGACAGAGTGATGCTGGCGACTTCGTCGTACCAGACTAAAGAGGCATCCAGCTTACGGTATACAACAGCGACCACCACGATAGTGGTCAGCCCAACCATCAGCACGATCAATATGATTTCGAGCAAGGACTCGAGTATTTGAGAAACACGATTCAACGCAGCGTACTCCGCTCAGGGTGTTGAAAAAGGTCTTGCGCCTTGAACAATCAGACACAACGGGCGCGTGCAGTCTGCGTAATTTCTCAGTACGCAGACTCCTTACTTGACGCGGCTTACTTGACGAGAGCTTGCACCTGACTGATGAGTTCGGCGCCACCTTTAACCGAGGAGGCAAACTCTTCATAAATGGGTGTAGAAGCCTCAACAAAGGCAGCCTTGTCGGCCTCGTTGACTTCAATACCACCGTCGATAAGATTCTGTAGCAGTTCAGTTTCCAACTGGGCTGCCATTTCATACACGGCATCCTGAGACTCTTCAGCAGCAGCCATCAAGTCGCTTTGTACATCCTCCGGCAGTTTGGCAAAGTTCTTTGCAGAAACCAGCACATAGGCAGGTGTATAGACGTGACCCGTAATAGAGAGATACTTCTGCACTTCCTGAAATTTTGCTGACCAGATTTGTGCATAGGGATTTTCCTGACCATCAATAACATCGGTCTTAAGTGCGGTAAACACTTCCGAGAACGCCATGGGCGTCGGGTTTGCACCATACTGCTGGAACATCTTCACTCGCCACTCGCCATTCGGCGTGCGCAGCTTAATGCCTTCAAGATCAGCAGGCACATTGACCGGGCGCGTATTGTTGGTGATATGACGGAAGCCATTTTCGAAATAACTGAGAATCTTGTAGCCATTGGCCTCGGCTGCTGCCCCAAAGACGCTATCGCCTATCTCAGCCTGCACCGCTTTCATGTGATCACGGGACTGGATGATGTAGGGCATCTCGAAAACACCGAATTCATCAGCCACGGATGACATGATGGACGATGGCAGGGAAAACGTGATTTGTCCCAGCTTGAGTTTCTGCAGCAGCTCCTTGTCCTTACCCAACTGCGATGAACCGAACGCCTGAACCTCCGCACGATCGCCCAGTCGGGCATTGGCATTCTTGACGAACTCGTTTACTGAGGCTTCAAACAGGGAACCGGGCGCTCCAACATGTCCGAATTTGAGTATAAGCTTTTCAGCGCTTGCGGCACTGGCTCCAAACGCCAGCGCTGTGCCAATTAACGCGGATACAAGTGTCTTTCTCATAATGATTTTCTCCTCGGGGTATAAACCGCAATACGCGGGGTCTGGTGTATTCTTCGCGTCTGGTGCACGATTGATCCCATGAAATTAATTCTTTTGCCGACGAAAAGCAATGAAATTTGACAAGCACGTGGAACTGACACGGCGTTTGTCTAAAGCGCTAAGCGGTGATGTGTACGCCGATATGTTCACCCGTGGACGATATGCGACCGACGCATCCATCTATCAGATGATGCCTGCAGCGGTGGTTGTACCCCGCTGTGTTGCGGATATTCAAGCCACCATCGAGATCGCAAGAGAACATCGGATGCCACTCACACCGCGAGGTGGTGGTACGTCACAATGCGGTCAGACGGTCAACTCCGGTCTGATCATCGACAACTCGCGCTATCTCAACAAACTGCTGGAACTCGACGTTCCGAACAAGCGTTGCGTGGTGCAGCCGGGTATCGTGCTTGATGAATTGAATCGCCTGCTAAAGCCGCATGGCCTTTGGTTTCCAGTGGATGTCTCCACCGCTTCACGCGCCACCATCGGTGGCATGACGGCGAACAACTCCTGCGGTCAACGTTCGATCTATTACGGCACCATGCGACATAATGTGCATGCCATAAACGCTATATTGCCAACCGGTGCAAGCTTGCGCTTCGATGAAGTATGCAGCTCTCTGGATGGTCTTACGGGTGACAAGCGCACACTCACCAGCGATCTACTCAGTCTTGGAAAACGAGAAGCTGCGATCATAAAACAGCGTTTTCCCACTGTACTGCGCCGTGTGGGCGGCTACAACATCGACGCACTTGTCCCAGACAATACTGTGCCGCACAACACGAATCACAACTTGTCACATCTGCTGGTTGGCTCGGAAGGCACGCTGGCCTACTCCACAGAAATTGAGCTCAAGCTCTGGCCATTGCCTGCACAACGGGTTCTGGGTGTCTGTCATTTCCCAAGCTTCTATCAGGCCATGGATGCCACGCAGCATCTGGTCGCACTAGGCCCCCATGCGGTCGAACTGGTCGACAACACCATGATTGCGCTGGCCAGGGACATCGACATCTACAAACCGTCAATTGAAGAATTTGTACAAGGTGAGCCCGCGGCCCTGTTGCTGGTCGAATTTGCCTTTGAAACACAGGATGAAAATCTGCGGCAGCTTGCTCTTCTGCATGAGCGGATGGCAGATCTGGGATTTTCCTGGAAAGGTACTGGCAGGCAATGGGGAGGCGTTGTCGACGCCATAGATCCGGCCATGCAGGCGCGTATCGGTGAGGTCAGAAAAGCCGGGCTTAACATCATGATGTCAATGAAGAGCGAAGGTAAACCTGTATCGTTTGTCGAGGACTGTGCTGTTGAGCTACCCGATCTGGCTGAATTTACAGCGGGTCTTACAGAAGTCTTTAACAAGCACGACAGTCCGGCAACCTGGTATGCCCATGCGTCTGTCGGTTGTCTGCATGTTCGCCCGGTACTGAACATGAAACTGGAAAAAGACGCAAACACGATGCGCGAAATTGCCGAGGAAGCCTTTGATCTTGTCCTGAAATACAAAGGCTCACATTCCGGTGAGCATGGTGATGGTATCTCGCGATCCGAATTTCATATCAAGATGTTTGGCCAGCAAATGGTTGACAACTTTGCGTCTGTCAAACAGCGGTTTGATCCAGACAATCTGTTTAATCCGGGCAAGATTGTTGACCCACCTCGGATGAATGACCGGTCGTTGTTTCGCTACCAGCCAGGGTACCGGATGGTTGAAATCAAACAACAACTCGACTGGTCAGCCTGGCCCGGCGCTAGCGGTGGACTGCAAGGTGCCATTGAGATGTGCAACAACAACGGTGCCTGTCGCAAGTTAAAGGGCGGCGTCATGTGCCCATCGTATCGAGTAACGCGCAATGAACAGGATGTGACCCGTGGTCGTGCCAACACCTTGCGTCTTGCCATGTCAGGGCAGCTGGGCCCCGGAGCCATGAGCTCTGATGCCATGCAGGACACCATGAAACTCTGTGTGTCATGCAAGGCCTGCAAGCGTGAATGTCCAACCGGTGTAGACATGGCCAGAATGAAACTGGAAGTACAGGCTGCAAGAGCGCAGTCGCACGGTCACACCGTTCACGATCGTCTGGTGGCTCACCTTCCACGCTACGCACCATTGGCTTCTGCCCTGCGCCTGCTTGTCAATGCGCGTAACCAGCAGCCATGGCTGGCAAAACTGACAGAACGAGTCACAGGCTTTGCCAGTCATCGCCCACTACCGGTATGGGCAAAGGCCCCGTTCATTCATACCGAGACACCCAGTGGTGCCGGAAAGGACGTTGTATTGCTTGCCGATACCTTCAATACGTGGTTCGAACCGGATAATTTACGAGCCGCAAGGCGTGTGCTGGAGGCTGCGGGTTATACGGTGAACGTTGCACAACTACTCGGTGAAAGAAAACTGTGTTGCGGCAGAACCTACCTTGCCACTGGCATGCTTGACAAGGCCCGCCATGAAGCACAACGAACTATAAAAGCCCTTCTGCCGTGGGCGAAAAATGGCGTACCCATTGTCGGACTCGAGCCCAGCTGTCTTCTGACACTACGTGATGAATTCAAATCACTTCTGCCCGGCAGTGATACTGATACGGTTGCAGAACAAGCCCTGTTGCTGGAAGAGCTTCTGATAAAGGATCACGATGCCGGCAAACTTAAATGGACACTGAAAGCACCTGCTGAAAAAGTGCTGGTACATGGCCATTGCCATCAGAAGGCAATGGATGCGTTCTCCGCCGTACAAAGTACACTGGCGCTCATTCCAGATATGCAGGTACAGCTTATCGAATCCAGTTGCTGCGGTATGGCGGGAGCCTTTGGCTACGGCCGGGATACAGCAGAGGTTTCCGTCAAGATGGCAGAGCTGGATTTGCTACCAGCGGTACGACAGGCAGACGAGCAAACGTTGATTGTGGCTGACGGTACCTCTTGCCGCCACCAGATTCATGATGGCAGCCAACGTCAGGCACTGCATGTTGCTCAGGTACTTGCCATGGCATTGGACAAGGCCGATTGCAAGGCCTGCAGTGGCCTTGCAGCACGACGTTCATGACGAGACGTTCTGGGTTAGGAGCCTGCGCGGCCGGAGGCTCCTAGCCTGGATTATTCATGAAAACGCCTAATTCTCACTTGTCCCCTGCACCTGTAGGAAATTTCACTCACTCGGAAATACAGTCTGTATTCCGCTCGCTCGCGAAATTCCCTACAGGCACAGGGTCCTGCGCGATAA
>JBGCGC010000210.1:0-13608 GCA_045110475.1 Granulosicoccus sp. | reverse complement strand
CGTATTTGCAATATTAGAAATATTCGTTTCTAGTGAGAACTTATTTGGTTGTAGAGAAATTGTCGATTTTGATTGGCGAAAATCTCTTGGATGGACATGCTTACTCATGGTTTTCTTTTTTTATTTATTATTTTGTTCTAGAATCAGAACCCCGCTTGCGGGTTCGCGAGAATTCGCCCAGGCGACAACCTACCATTTCTTTTTTTATAATAATAGATGTAAATGACTTACCATTATAAATTCCAATTTTTTTATTAATCATGAAAGGTTGAATTATGGTGGCGCGGGACCACGTATAAATGTTATCTTTCTTAGATATATTATTAACAGCCAAGGAGGGGTGTACAAACGGTTTTTTTTTATTCATTTTTTCTTAAATTTTAAACGGATTTTTTCTTCGCTTTCGGAGTCTGAAATTCTTTGTTAGACGCCCCCACGGAGTTACGGATGGCCGTCCACCAGAAGTTTTCCCTTCACCACCACCGTGTGGGTGATCAACAGGGTTCATGGCTACACCGCGTACTGTCGGTCGGACACCACGCCAACGCGTAGCTCCTGCCTTACCGAGCTTGCGAAGAGCGTGCTCGCCATTCCCGACCTCGCCGATTGTTGCCCGGCAGTCAGTCTGCACCCGACGCATCTCGCCAGAGCGAAGTCGCACTGTAGCGTACATGCCCTCGCGCGCTACGAGCTGTACCGCAGCGCCCGCGCTACGAGCAACCTGCGCACCACGCCCGGGCTTGAGTTCGATGGCATGAATTGTTGAACCCACGGGGATATTCGCCAATGGCAGGCAGTTACCTGGCTTTATCGGCGCCTCGCGGCCGGACATCAACGGGGCACCCACGCTGACACCCTTTGGAGCGAGAATATACCGACGCTCACCGTCAGCATACTTGATGAGGGCGATGTTGGCCGTGCGGTTGGGGTCGTACTCGAGGCGCTCGACTACTGCAGGCACACCGTCCTTGTTTCGCTTGAAATCAATGATCCGATAACGGCGCTTGTGTCCACCGCCAACGTGGCGCGTAGTAATGCGTCCCTTGTTGTTTCGACCACCAGACTTGCTCAGACTCTCGACAAGCGGCTCGTAAGGGCCTTCCTTGGACAGCTCTTTATTGACGACCCTGACCTGAAAGCGCTTGCCGGGTGATGTAGGTTTTGATTTAACGAGTGCCATGACTAAACCTCAACTCCCATGAAATCAATGTCCTGACCTTCAGCAAGGCGAACAATGGCTTTTTTCCAGTCTGAGCGCTTGCCTTCCGCAGCACCAAAACGTTTTGTCTTGCCGCGCACGTTGACGATCTGCACGCTCTTCACATCTACCTCGAACAGCTTCTCGACCGCCTTGCGAACTTCCAGCTTTGAAGCGTTTTGGGCCACTCGAAAGGTATGACGACCTTCCATTTCAGCTGCAATAGCTGTTTTCTCTGAAACATGCGGCGCGAGCAGCACCTGATAGAGACGTTGATCATTCATGCCAGGCGCTCCTCAAGCTGCTTGATGGCGGCCTCGGTAGCCACGATGTGCGGAAATCGGACCAGACTCACAGGGTCAATGCCCTCGACGTCGAGCACTTGTACGTACGGTATGTTGCGGCTGGCTAGGTAGACCGACTCGGTGACTTCATCCATTAGAAACAACACCTTTTCGACGCCCAGCTCGGCCATCTTTGTTTTCATCAAACGGGTCTTGCTTTCCGCCAGCTCCAAAGAATCAACAACGATGATTCGTCCTTCTGCAGCAGCGTGGGACAAAATAGACCGGATTGCTCCGCGATACATTTTCTTGTTAACTTTCTGGGAGTAGTCGCGAGTTTTCGCAGCGAAGGTGACACCGCCGCCAGTCCAGATTGGGCTGCGTGAGGTACCGGCGCGAGCACGTCCTGTCCCCTTCTGCCTCCAAGGCTTTGCACCACCACCCCGTACCTCGGAGCGCGTTTTCTGGGCTGCTGTTCCAGCACGCGCACCAGCCAGATAGGCCGTGACGATCTGGTGAACCAGCCCTTCGTTATAAGTGACTCCGAATACTGAGTCTGCAACGGTAACGGTACCGCCGCTGTGTGTTTTTAAATCCATCGTCTTAGCTCTTGACTCTCTTCTGCTTGACGGCCGGCTTGATGATGACATCGCTGCCATCGGCCCCTGGAACTGCACCCTTGACCAGAATGACTGCACGCCCCTCGTCAATACGAACAACCTGCAGGTTTTGCGTAGTCCGGCGAACCGCACCCATGTGACCCGCCATTTTTTTGCCTTTGAATACGCGACCTGGCGTCTGGTTCTGCCCAATAGAACCCGGCGCGCGGTGTGATAGCGAGTTACCGTGCGTCGCATCCTGCATCTGGAAATTATGTCGCTTGACACCGCCGGCGAATCCCTTACCGATACTGGTACCTGTCACATCGACTTTCTGACCAGCCTCGAACAGCTCCATCCCGAACTCACCACCGACTTCAAGCTCGGCGCCTTCGCTGCCGTCCAAACGAAATTCCCATAGACCACGACCCGCACCCACACCCGCCTTGGCGAAGTGTCCAGCCTCTGCCTTGGACAACTGACTGGTTTTTTTCGAGCCTGTCGTAACCTGCACGCTGACGTAACCGTCAAGCTCTACCGTCTTGCGAGCCGTTACCCGGTTCTTTTCGACCTCGATGACTGTTACAGGCGTAGAAACGCCGGTATCGTCAAACACGCGTGTCATGCCGAGCTTGCGGCCAACCACACCAAGAGTCATCGTTTTCTCCAACACAATTTTTCAGAGGTACACACGCACACAGGCCACACCTGACCTTCCGCTTGGGGCCATGAAGGCCAGGATACGGTGGCAGCTTGTGCGGCCCAGGCCATGCAGCCCGGATCGAGAGTAGAAACCAGCTAGACTGGCCACTACAAAAAAGCAAAACCTGACGGGATGAGCACGTCAGGCAAGTTAGCGCGCCATCATAGCACCTTAAAATGAGGATAACTACAGCCATAAGGTATTTTTTGCATGCGATCTGACAGAAAACAGCTCGCAACTGGTACTGAACAGCCTTGTAACCGTTATAAAAACACCAAATTCTTCCAAAACCGCAGCACCCTTGTGCCGCAACCACACAAGAGCGGCAACCCATGCCTTCAGCAGTGCCAGAAACATGCGCAGTTCCAGACAATGATACCGAGTTTCAGCAGTACCATGATCACGAATGGGGGGTACCAACCTGTGTCGATCAGGTATTTTTTGAAAAAGTCTGCCTTGAAGGATTTCAGTCAGGCTTGAGCTGGCGGACCATCCTGCATCGCCGCGCAGCACTCCGTCAGGCTTTTGACGATTTTATTCCTGAGCGTGTTGCAGTGTATACACAAGAAGACGTCAAACGCTTGATGCACAACGAGCACATTATTCGTAATCGCCGGAAAATAGAATCTGCGATTAACAATGCGCAGCGGTTTTTAGAACTTCAGTCAATATATGGGTCGGCTGCTTCGTTTTTCTGGCGTTTTGAGCCAAGTGCTAACCAGCGACCAGGCCAACTGAATCGACAGTGGCTGAAACACAATACCAGCACACCACAATCTATCTCACTCGCAAAGACGCTTAAAAACCTTGGCTGGAGTTTCGTGGGTCCGACGAATATGTACGCCCTGATGCAGGCTCTTGGCCTCGTCAACGACCATGTTGAGGGCTGCCCGCGTCGAGCATCCATCGAGGTTTTACGTCACAATTTCAACCGACCTGAATAGCCAGCCGCCGACAGTATCTGCTAACACCTGCAATGAATCGGACCATAGAACAATTATGAACAAGAAATTCCTTGCCCTCGGCTACGCCATTTGCCTGACATTTCTGAGTGTAAACGGCCATGCTTCAGAAGATTCAGAGACCGACAAGGCGTGGCGAAGCGTGCTACAGGGAACAGCCATCGCCATCATGCGCCATGCCCTGGCACCCGGCACTGGCGACCCTACCCACTTTGAGCTCGATGATTGTACAACGCAACGCAATCTTTCAGATGAGGGTCGTGCACAAGCCAGTGCCATTGGTGACTTGTTCCGTGAGAAAGGCATTGCCACCGCACAAGTCATTACCAGCGAATGGTGCCGATGCCGGGAAACAGCACGTTTGCTGGAGCTGGGACCACCTGAGCCGTTCGCACCGTTAAATTCGTTTTTCCAGAATCGACAGGATGCCGACGAACAGACCAGACGCCTGCGCGAGGCCATGCCAAACTGGTTGCAACCGGGATCAACACCCACCGTTCTGGTCACCCATCAGGTCAACATCAGCGCGCTGACAGGAAACTTTACAAGTTCTGGAGAGATCCTGATTATCAGCCTTGTGGATGAGCGCGTGGATGTCATGGCAAGTATTGCCACGCTGGATTAGGAGCCTGTGGGTACTGGTTAAATCCTGAAGTGGCGACCGCGACATTTATAGCATGCCGAATGTCTGCTCGGACCACGCTATGGCTTGCTGGTAGATGGGTCCAATCACGACGTTTGCAGGGTCGATATTCGGCTCAGGCAATTCCAGCTCTTTCACCAGCCTCAGCATCTCCCCGCCTTCACCATGACCTTCCACGAGTTGTGATCTTAACTCTGCACTGACTGACACTTGTTCAAGAGCGTGCTCGATGCTGGTGTCCATTAGCGCACCAAGTAAGGATAACAATCCGATGGTGAAATACATGGCGTCGCCATCCAATCCTTTTTTCTTGGCCATAAGCTGGCAGAATCGCGCACGTGTCAAAGCCAGTTTCGTCAGCTCGAGCGGTTTGTCATCGATACCCGTCATGACAACCAACAGCACCCAGTTGCGAATGGAATCGCGACCCAGCAAAACCGCAGCATGCCGGATGGAAGTCACCTCACTGGTCAATGCACTCAGCGGCGAATTCACGTAACGCAAAGTCTTTACGCCCAACGAGACATCGTGGCTTAGCGTCTCTGCCAGCTCGTTAATACTGCTCGATGGATCGTTTACCTGCGCAAGCAGTTGTAGTATTGCAACCTTGTTCTGTGACAACCTTTTACCACTGATTACACGCGGCTTGGCAAAATAGTACCCCTGATAGTAGTGAAAGCCGAACGATTTTAGTGCTTCAAATTGATCGATCGTCTCGACCCTCTCTGCGAGCGACAAGCGCCCGGCCTGTTCATCTTTCTGCCGATACGCCGCCAATTCATCCATGGAATGCTGCGTTATGTCGTACTTGATTATCTTTGCCATCGGCAGTAATCGCGCGAATTGTTCAGGGTCGACAAAATCATCCAGTGCAATGGTATGCCCTTTGTTGTAGAGAGCCTCTACTCCTGCCAGGACCTCATCGGTCACCACCACGTTCTCCAACACCTCCAGGACGCATTTCCCGGGCACAAGCAAGTCAAGCATGTCGGGACTTTCAAGAAAACGTTGTGTCAAATTGATAAACGCCTGCACATTTCCAACAATGGATTCAAGCCCTGCTTCCACGATGGTGTTGACCAACACACGCGCAGTTGCTGTATCGCCGTCAACGGCAGGATCATAGGCATTTTTCTCGGTTGAACGAAACAGCAATTCGTAGCCGAATGTATGCCCTTCTAGATCCAGGACGGGCTGCCGGGCAATATAGAAAGTTGACATGAATAAGCCGCTACGATTTAGTCGCTAACACGACGCTGCGATCAATAGTCATGCTGTTTCAGCGACCTTGGGTGGCTGAGACTGCAGAATGAAAGACTCGAAGGGCCATCCTGAATCAGTCGCAATCTGGTGCCAATGGCTTTGAGGACAGTCAGAGCCGTCCCGTGGCGGTTATTCTCAATCATTAATCTCATGGGCTGCAGATACTGAATCTCGCATTTTCCACACCGATTTATATTGTGCACTGGTGCGCAAGGAGCTTATCGGCATGCCAACACCTTTTATTGACCGGGAAATTGAGCAGGATGTTATATCCCGGACCATCCTGTAAGCAGCAAGCGCTCAGTGATGCATCATGCCGGAGTGTGTGGCGCCGACTATGCCTGCACCACCCACAATGATCAAACTGAGCGCCCAGACAATATCCAGGTTGAACCAGCTGCGCGAAATAAATCTGAGCCCAATCCAGCGGTAGACGAAAAAGGCCACCAGCGCGCAAGCGGCCGCCATGGCAAGGGTGTGAGCAGCCGCAACCAGCAGCGCCGCCAGGATATTCTCCGTCACAGACTCCTGACTGGAATTCAATGTCAGAAAAACCGGCACGAGCATGAGCCCTGCACCGTGTGCCATCGCTGCAAGGAATGACCACAAAGCCAGTCGAGTCGGTTTCACTCGTGCCAGGTACCTCGGGTGCTTGCGGTTGATGAGCAAATAGACACCCATCAGCAGGACAACAAGGCCCGCACCAATTCGGAAAGGTTTGTCCCAATCCACCAGTGCCGAAATCAGCGAGAACGGCAGCAAGATGACAGACATGGCCAGAAAATGCCCGGCTGCCAAAGCTAGCAATGCCATCGTAAGCGAACGCTGGCTCTTATCCATTAAAGCGGCAGAAACCGCGAGCGGCCAGCCCATACCCGGATTAACACCATGGTACAGACCGGCACCGACGACGGCACCCCAAAGCGCCATCATCGAAGGAGCATCAATCATCAGTCAGTCGTTGCAAATCCGTTGTTGCCAATCAGTTGCTGACAATCAGTTATTGGGATAACAGAAGCTGTCAGTCGAACAGTCACCACCTTCAAGACGAATCTGGTGAGCGCGCAAGCCGCTGGGGAAGTCAACGTAGAAATCCTTGTCGAGAGTTAGCCCTCCCTCTTCGCCGACATGCGCCATGACCATCTGACCACCTTCATCATCAGGGTAGAACTGATCGTCCCAGGATGAATACAGTGAATTGGTCCAGTAAACGCGCTTGCCATCACGGCTGATTTCTACCATCTGCGGACCGTAAGCGAAGTCCTTTCCGTTAGGGTGTTTGGTGTCCTTGACGATACCCCCCAACTCGACTTTTCCGACCAGTACCGGATTCATGGGATCCGAGACATCGTACTGATGCATCTCTCCGAGTCCCCAGCAGGCAACATAAAGAAAACGATCATCCAGACTGAGATCGATATCGGTTACCAGTGGTGGTACTGCACCGAAGCCTTTTAACAACTCTGGCAAGTCATCAGCCTCTGCAGGCACGGGGTCAATGGTGATGGTCTTTTTTGCTTGCCACTGACCATCATCGCCTCGCCACCAGGTAAAGATCGCACCCTGCAGGTTGGTGGTATCCACAACAACGCCGCAAAAGCCGTAGCTTTTTGCAGGGTCATGTGCCGGACGAATCTCCAGCGCCATCTGATACTGCTCACCGAAGTCGATGGTCTGGATATTCTTGCGAGCGCGTAAATCCCAAAAATGGATAGAGTGCCCATACTTGTTGGATAGCAAGTCGGCGGGAACGACACCATTCTCATATTGCGGTGGCAATCCCCATTCGGAACTGACCATGTAATCCTGTGGCAGATTCCACCAGAAGTCGTAGTGCTTGTCCTGCTTGCCACGGTCCATCTCATAGCGACCGAGGATCTCGAACGTCTCGCAGTCCATGATAAAAATACCCGGTGGGCCATCCGTGCCGTCTTCGCCGCCACCACCCAGAGTCGATACATAAATACCTTCGGGCCCGCAATGAATCGTGTGTGGACGCGAATAACCGGTTTTTGCGAATACCTCTTCCGGCTCTATGACTTTGTGGATTTTTGCTTTTAGCGGCTCTTTGACATCGATGATGTAGATACGCGATGAGCGAATGCCAGGCACAATCAGATATCGCCGCTCCAGAAATGCATGTCCGCTCAACGGTGACAAAGAAGCAGA
The DNA here is from genome assembly GCA_045110475.1 of Granulosicoccus sp. Lineage (GTDB taxonomy): Bacteria > Pseudomonadota > Gammaproteobacteria > Granulosicoccales > Granulosicoccaceae > Granulosicoccus. The sequence continues at coordinate 5,787 of JBGCGC010000210.1, read as the reverse complement.
ACACGCGTTCCAGCCAAAATGATGGAATTCATCACCCGGCGATGTTGCCATTACCTGATGGACGATTTGTCCGTATGTGCTGGACGAGGAATCGAGATCTACCACCGCAATGCCGTCGGCCTGCGACGCGTCACCACTGAGCATGACAGTAAAGCCGTATTTCTCGGCGGGTGCCGCCATCGCCATTTTGGCGGTGGGGTAAAATGAGGAGTCGGGGCGAAGCTGCATGGTGGTGTTCTCTCCAGTTAAGCGGGTGGGCGTTTGGTTTCTCGGCCTCCATCGACGTTAACAGAATTTGCTTGATAACGACAACTGGCCGTCACTCTCAATCGCAACAATCGTCTGTCATGGTTGGTTCCGCTGATGCATGATGCGGCCAATCAGATTCATTAACAGTTGAGCCGCGAGAATGGAGGTTGCGCCGGAATGATCGTAGTCGGGGGCAACCTCCACCAGATCAACGCCAACGACTGTGCCCCGCCTGGCCAGTCCCGCCAATAGCTCCAGACCCTCATAGTAGAGAAAGCCACCATGACTTGGCGTGCCAGTACCAGGCGCGATGGATGGATCGAAGCCATCAATATCAATAGTCACATAATAGCGGACGCCAGCAGGAATCCTGTCGAGAACTCCTTCAACACCCAGCTTACGAAATTGCCTCACCGACAGGATATCCGACCCGGCCTCTCTGGCTGCGACATAACCGTCTCGGGAAGTCGAAGAGACGTTGCGAATACCAATCTGGGAAAGCCCCGAGACATGCTCACTCTCTGCCGCACGGAACATCGGATTACCATGACCGTAGCGCACACCATGACGCTCATCGACAAAATCCAGATGCGCATCAATCTGAACAATATGAACAGGCTCCTGATCGTCGAATGCTCGGACGCAAGGTATGTTCACTGAATGGTCGCCGCCAAGTACGACAGGCAGCGCACCGGCTGCCAGTATTTTTCGCACACCCGTTTCAATATTGGCATGGCTTTGGACGGTATCGGTATGAATGATATCGGCATCCCCGATATCCACAATGCTTACCTTGTCGCTGGGCAGATACGTCACATCGTCTTCGTGATCGTAGGCTCCGCCGTGCCCGAAGGCAAACAAGGTTGATGCTTCACGGATGGATCGGGGTCCGAATCGGGCACCGGCGCGCCATTGGGTACCAAAGTCAAACGGCGCACCCAGTACCGCCACATCGCTATCAATAGCATCCCAGTCGCTGACATAAGGGTTCTTGCCAAAAGTGCAGATCCCAACGAACGGCAGATTCAGTCGACCTTTATCATAATCGGGTGTTGTCATTTTAACTATGCTCGCGAAACGAAGTAAGTAAACAGCGGGAATTAAACATTTCTCAAAATCCTGCGCCTGATCGTACCTGACAAGTCCATTGTCATCCCAACATCATGTTTTGTCACCCCGGCATCGCTTCTTGCAAAGCCACGTAATGCCGTAGACTGAAGCCCTTGGAAGCCCGGAGATGTTGTCAATGTTTAGAGATGTTGAACAATGGCGGCTGAGCAAAAATGCCGTTTCTGACGTTGATGGTATGGTCAGTGCGCAACATGTTCACGCTGCACGCGCTGGCGGCCAGGTATTACAATGCGGCGGCAACGCCATTGATGCCGCCATTGCTACCGCACTCGCGCTGGGAGTTGTTGAGCCATGGATGTGCGGCCTGGGTGGCAGTGGTCTAATGGTGGTATGGCTTGCTGAGGAAAAGCGCGCTTTTTGCGTGGACTTTCAGGGCGTACTGTCAGGCACCACACACACTGATAGCTACCCGGTTGATGAGAGCCTCCACACGACCCTCATGGGGTTTCCTTCGGTTGCCAATCGTGCCAACACGCAGGGCCACCAGTCAATCACAGTGCCGGGAGCGGCTGCGGGATTTGATCATGCCATCAAGCGCTGGGGTTCGATGTCACTGGCTGAGGTGTGCGACCCTGCCATAGCGCTTGCACAATCCAGACCTCGAAGTAGCTGGTTTACGACATTGCAGTGCGCACTGGAAATGGACGTCATCCGGCATGATCCCTGTTCTCGCGACATCTACTTGCCAGGGTCATCACCGTTGCAACCCGGGCAACCCATGCACATACCCATGCTGGTGGACACGCTGCAACGCTTCGCTAACGGTGGTGCTGAAGAATTCTATCGCGGTGATCTCGCCAGGGATCTTCTGGCCGATCTGCAAAATGGTGGTTCAGGCATTTCTGCAGATGATCTTGCAAATTACTCGGTTATCGAAGCTGAGGCGAACAAGCACACGCACCGCAATAGCGTGCTGTATACCTTAGGCGATAGCAGCGGGGGTACACGTCTGGGTGATTTTCTGCGCGAACTACAACAACGCATGCCTGAACCTGGGGATGCACCCAGCCCTGAAAGCTGGTGCCACTATGCCTGCGCCCTTGATACTGCCTGGCGGGCACACAACCAGCGAATTGGACGTGGGCATGAGAAAGACACCTGTACATCACATCTTTCAACGGTCGATAAGCAAGGCAATATGGTGGCGCTGACCCACACACTGCTCAATCGTTTTGGCTCCGGTGTTACTTTGCCACGCACCGGTTTACTCATGAACAACGCAGTCTCCTATTTTGACCCTCGACCCGGCTATCCAACAACCATGCAGCCTAACAGGCGAATCAACGCGTCCAACATCTGCCCGGTCATTGCCACGTGTAACAACGTGGCGAAGTTTGCGCTGGGTGCGTCAGGCGGTAATCACATCATGCCGGCGGTGGCTCAGGTCGCAGCTCTTATGCTCGACTTCAATTTAAGCCTTGAAGATGCCATGCATCATCCTCGACTGGACGCCTCTGATCGCGATTCTGTTCGCGCAGATCCGGAGCTGGGACCAAAGGTCCTTGCTGCGCTGGCCAGTCAGCACAAACTTGAAATCTCCCAACAACTGGTCTTCCCAAAACTCTACGCTTGTGTATCGGGGGTTGCACGCGAGAAAGAACAATTCACGGGTTTGAGCGACCCATCCCAGCCACTCGCAGGCGCCAGTGGTCCTTGCTGCTTCACGCCTGACGACATTGATGATGAGGCTTTGCGCAACACAATCCACGCCTGATGCCCATGAATATAGCCTTATATATGCCTACTGCCCGACGTCTGGAATGGTGGGCACAACAGCTCAGTGAACTGTTGCCTGAACACCGGGTACTTGCCCATTCTGACGTCAAGCAACTATCCGAGATCGATATTGCCATAGTCTGGCAACCACCAGATGGCTGGCTGGCAAGTCTGCCAAACCTTAAGCTTACGGTGTCCATTGGAGCTGGTATTGATCATATCGTTCGGGATCCATCGTACCCGCAAAACATCCCGGTACTCAAGACGACAGGCCCGGACATGATTCAGCGCATGCGCGAGTACATTGTGCTGCACGTTTTGCGTTACCACCGTGAGCTGCCTGCACTACAGCGACAACAAGCAGAACAAAGGTGGAAATCCGTAGTAACACCTGTTGCACAACAAAGGCGAGTTGGCATCATGGGTATGGGCGGCATGGGTAAAGCGGCAGCAAATTCACTGGCTCAGCTTGGCTTTGAGGTTCGATGCTGGTCGCGCCATTCAAAGTCCCTGCCAAATATCCAATCATTTGCAGGCAAGGAGCAATTACAGGATTTTCTCGAGGGTACCGAGATTCTTGTATGCCTGCTTCCACTGACAGAGATAACCAAAGGTATCCTTTGCAGTCGCCTTTTTGCGCAACTGCCCATGGGCGCCTGTCTTGTCAATGCTGCCCGCGGACAGCATCTGATAGAACAGGATCTACTCGATGCGCTGGATAAGGGCCAGTTATCACAAGCGACTCTGGATGTATTCACGACAGAACCCTTGCCCGAAGCGCACGCATTCTGGACACATCCAAACATTCTGATCACACCGCACATCGCCTCTCTCATCGATCCGGTGTCTGGCGGCAAGATCATCGCAGCAAACATACAACGCTTTGTGCGAGGTGACATGCCAGCCGATATCACTGAGGCAGGCCAGGGTTATTGAGATGCAATTATCAGAATCTTCGTTCCTGCCATCAGACACTTTGGCCGAGCCAAGCGATAAACGACGCGTGCTGGTACTGGGGGCAAGCGGTACCGCGGGAAAGGCAACAACGCTGGCTCTATTCAAAGCAGGCCATCAGGTTAGTTGTCTGGTTCGCGCTGGCCGCGATGGCGGTATTAGCGAAAATAATGGTGATCGGCGAAAAGAGCGCAGTACCGATAACGTTCTGAAAATCAGGCGGTCAATAGAATTACCCGAGGAGATCGAAATATTGATTGGTGATGTTACCGACCCTTCGTTGTTGCAACAACACATCTTTCTGAACAAACGGTTTGATGTTCTGGTCTCTTGTCTTACGTCGCGCACGGGTGTTCCCGCAGACGCATGGGCAATTGACCATGATGCGCACGTATCAGCGCTGAAAGCAGCAAAGGCTGGCGGCGTACAGCATATCGTGTTGCTCTCTGCCATTTGCGTTCAAAAACCACTGCTAGCCTTTCAACATGCAAAGTTAGCGTTCGAAAAACAACTGATTGATTCGGGGCTCACTTATTCCATTGTTCGGCCAACCGCGTTTTTCAAATCTCTCTCCGGTCAGGTTGAACGCGTGCGCAAGGGAAAACCTTTTCTGCTTTTTGGGGACGGCAGGCTCACGGCGTGCAAACCAATCAGCGATAACGATCTGGGTAATTTCATGGCAGCATGTCTGATTGATAGCAGCAAGTTCAATAAGATTCTGCCGATCGGAGGGCCAGGCGATGCCATTACCCTGCGAGAGCAAGGTGAACACCTGTTTGCATTGACCGGCCAGACGCCTCGTTTTCGTCAGGTGCCTATCGGTCTACTTGATGGTATTCAGTTTGTCTTAAAACAACTGGGACGGGTGAACAAATCATGCGCTGAAAAGGCCGAACTTGCACGAATAGGACGCTACTACGCGACTGAATCAATGCTCGTGTTAAACCCGGAAACAGGGCGTTACGACGCTGACATGACGCCATCCACTGGTACAGAGACGCTCTACGAATTCTATGCCGCTCTACTCGATGGCTCTGCATCCGTAGAGCGCGGCGAACACGCAGTTTTCACCAAGCCGAGTAAATAACAGGCGGTAAAAACGAAATCAAACTGCGCGTGAATAGCGGAATTCGAACCTGAGCGAACGGGATTAAGCGAATGTGCAAAGTACTATTTTGCGGACAAAAAAAACCCGCTTCGGCGGGCGTTTGTGAAGAGCTGGCAAACCTGATGGCTTGCCAGCTGTGCTACACAACAAACTAGTTAAGTTTGATCTGAACGTCTACGCCGGCAGCCAGATCCAGCTTCATGAGAGCATCTACTGTCTTTTCAGTTGGATCAACGATGTCCATGAGGCGCTTGTGTGTACGAATTTCGTACTGATCACGAGCATCCTTGTTGACGTGTGGCGACACCAGAATAGTGAATCGCTCTTTCTTGGTAGGCAAGGGTATAGGCCCCAGAACTCTGGCACCAGTGCGCTTTGCTGTTTCAAGAATTTCTTTCGCCGATCGGTCGATCAGACGATGATCGAATGCTTTCAGACGAATCCGGATTGTTTGACTAGCTGCCATGATTGTTTACTCTATGATTTTCGCAACAACGCCGGCACCTACGGTACGGCCACCTTCACGAATCGCAAACCGCAGTCCGTCTTCCATCGCGATCGGGTTGATCAGCTCGACAACGATCTTCACGTTATCTCCCGGCATCACCATCTCGGTACCCGAAGGCAAT
>JBGCGC010000209.1:0-38739 GCA_045110475.1 Granulosicoccus sp. | reverse complement strand
GCCGCCGTCGGGCTTGTGGGGCTAGGAGTCTGCGCGACCGGAGGCGGCCCCGTAGAAAGTGATCGAGCGAGAGTAGTCCAATTTTGAGTCAAATTTTGTGCTCATTTGAGGAGTTTAGCTGGCTAAGTGACGAAAATGAGCGCAAAATTTGGCCAAAAGCGGGCTGCTCGTAGCCGATTGATTTCTGCGGGGCCGCCTCCGGCCGCGCAGGCTCCTAGGTGAGAAATATGGTGGAGCCTGTTGTGGCGCGTGATTCAAGTGCATCATGAGCTTTGGCCGCCTCGCTCAGAGGGTAGCGCTGGTTAACGGCTATTTTTACTATGCCCCTTGAAACAACATCGAACAGCTCCTGAGCCATCGCCTGCATATTGGCGCGATCGGCAATGTAGGTCATCAATGTGGGCCTTGTCAGGTACAGTGACCCTTTGGCCGCCAGCTCACCGACATTAAAGCCTATGATGGGACCGGAAGCATTGCCGAAGCTGACCAGCAAACCCCGCGGACTGAGACTATCCAGCGAACACTCCAGAGTGCTCGCTCCGATGGAGTCATAGACCACCGGTACTCCCTTGCCATCGGTAAGCTCCATAACCCTGTGGGCCACATTCTCCTGCTTGTACAAAATGGTGTGATCGCAGCCGTTTTCCCTTGCCAGAGCAGCCTTGTCTTCGCTGCCAACTGTTCCGATGACGGTGGCACCGATATGTTTCAACCATTGACAGGCAATCAGACCAACGCCACCGGCGGCAGCATGGAATAACACGGTATCCCCCGGCTTTACCAGGTACGTTTGCCTGATCAGGTATTGTACGGTCATGCCTTGTAACATCATTGCCGCAGCAGTGTCGAAATCTATGGCATCGGGAAGTTTGACGATGGAATCTGCTTGCATGACACGGTCGGTGGCATAGGCACCGATTGGTGGTGCAGCATAGGCAATGCGATCTCCCACGGAAAAATCACTGACACCCTGACCAATGCCTGTGATGGTACCGGCGCCTTCCATACCGATAACGGCCGGGAACTGAGCAATCGGGTACAAGCCGGACCGAAAGTAGACATCAATGAAATTTAGCCCGATGGCTTCATGATGAATGGCGACTTCGCCCTTTGCAGGTTCTGGTACGACGATTGGCCCATAGTTGAGTTCTTCCGACCCACCACATTTGTTCACTGTAATCGCGTACGCCATCGTTTTTTCCATATTTTTGACCAACGAAGAATATCATCTATTGCAGTGACACAAACTCGTGTTCCGGAAGCTCTATTGAAGCCTGTACGCCATGATTAACTGACCTCGAACTCCGGATCAACAGGGACCTGTAAGGCATTTGCCAGATGATTTGTTTGCGCGGCCAGACCAATGACCTGCAATAGCTCACCGTGTTCTTCGTCGCTCATGCCGCGGGCTCTGGCCGCAGCCGTGTGTGAGTGAACGCAGTAGCTGCACCCATTGGCTACCGATACCGCGATGTAAATCATCTCGCGGGTCTTCGGGTCGAGTGCCCCGGGCTGCGCCATCAGGGATTTGACCTGCTCCCAGGTGCGTTTCAATCCGGGAGGATCGGCAGCAAGCGCTCGCCAGATATTGTTGATAAAGTCTGATCCACGAGTGGTGCGAATATCATCAAACACCGTCTTGATAACCGGATTATCCTCTGCCTGAGCATCAGTGATCAGCGGTACAGTTGCCATGAGGCCTATCTCTCTGTCGTAAGCGTTCCTCACTATAGCGCACAGACCGGTCACTTTTGAAAGCTGCATCATCAGAACCCCGGCGTAGCTACCTGCAATTGCTAGTGGGTCCTTGGTAGTACGATCGCAAGAGTCAGCGACAATTTCCAGACGCTTTTGCTGTCATTGCACAACCACGTGAAATACCGCTTTGTACCTGCAATTTTATAGAGCGCAGGGATCTTGCAACCCGCGTGCTCATTGACCGATCGTCAGAGCGTTCCAACCGCGTATGCACCGCTTCCATGCCGCTGGATACCAGCCCGTTGGGTAACTAACCTTTTTTTGATCCTTGACAGGCCGGTAAACGCTGCTCGGACGCTGCACGTATTGCGCAAATAGATATGCTACGACCGCACATTTCCTGATAATAAGTTCAGGAATATAATACACTGCTGCGTGCATTCTGCTGATGGGTGCCGTTCCTCCTCGCATCGACAATCAAGCCCCTATGAAAACCTGCTGGCCAGTGCTAACCCAAACCTCGAACGCATAACTGTAGCGCGATGAGCGACAAAACAAACCTTGCCGGATGGTCTCACTCGAGGTTTCTTGAGAAAGTCACAGTCGCCGCGCCCAGCATTATTTACATATTCAATCAGCAGACGCAATCCAATGAGTATTCCAACCGCTCAGTTGGCGAATCACTAGGTTACACGCCACAGGAGATTCAGGCCATGGGACGCGCGTTGTTCCTAAACCTTTGCCACCCCGACGATCTAGCCAAAATATCGGTCCATTTTGAAGCCCTGACAAAACTGGATGACGGCGAAGTTGTAACGCTTGAGTACCGTATGAGACACAAAGACGGAAACTGGGTATGGCTATTAGGGTACGACACTGTATTTGAGAGAAATGAAACTGGCGAAGTCATTCGGCACCTGGGGACTGCAACCGACATCACTAACCAGAAAATCGCGCAGGAACAAGCCGAGGCTGAACGACGTGCCGCTGATCTTGCCAACGATGAACTGAGATCATTTGCCTATTCCATGTCGCATGATATGAAAGCACCATCGAATACCCTGCATATGTTATTGCAGGAATTACAAGATGAACATGGTGAATCGCTCGACAGCGATGCGCAGGAATTGTTGTCAATGAGCCTTAATACGCTAGTAAAGATGCGGTCGATGATTAACGATGTGGTCAACTACACTCGTGTAATCGGAGTAAGCCCCGAATTTGCAGATGTCGATTTAAACGAGTTGATCGACAAAATAGTAAACAACCAAAAAAGAGACACGCACAAACAGGTGCAATTCCTGATAACTGATCTTCCAACGGTAAAGGGAAGTCGAATTCAACTTGAAATACTGTTTCAGAATTTATTGGCAAATGCTCAAAAATACCATTTGACGGATGCCTCGCCAGTCGTTGCAGTCAGTGGTGTTCTGCAAGACGAGACCGCTTATATTCACGTTAAGGATAATGGTATCGGCATCGCTCCAGAGCATCATTCAAGAATATTTGATCTCTTTAAACGACTGCACGTAAATGATGACTACACAGGCTCTGGTATTGGTTTAACGACATGCAAGCGAATCGCTTTTACGCATGGTGGTGAGATATCAGTAGAATCCGCACTGAACCAGGGCGCTACGTTTACGGTCAGTCTGAAAGTGTAACGACAGTCTCCATCGGTGGGTTTTTCAGTCAGTTCCGGAATAAATCATCATGTTTAAAGATTTACGTGATCACGTTATCAGCACAGAATCAGCTACAGCAGCGCAGGCATTAAGTCATTGCATAGAGTTGTTTGCCCAACGTCATGCAGACACCGGCCCGCAATTACAATCTACGCTGGAAGCTGACCCTGATTGCGTGCTGGCGCAAGCACTTCTTGGTCTGATGCTTCACGGTGCGCGAACGGTGGCATTTCGTGGAGCCATACAGCTGGCACTGGAAAAAGCGCAGCGCGGCTCGGCCAGCGTGACCAAACGCGAAAAGCTCTACGTTACTGCACTGAAATACGCAGTCGCCGGGCGCCTGGAAGATAGTGTCCGTTGCTATGAAGCCATTCTTGAGCAGCATCCCACCGACTTGCTAGCCCATGTGTTGCTACAAAGTGAACTGTTCTGGTTAGGCGAGATGGTGTGGTGTGAGCGGGTATCAAAACCTCTGGAAAAATTCTGGACAAAAGAGCTACCGGGTTATCCTGCCTTTTTAGCGATACGAGCATTTGATCTGGAAGAAACCAATCAGTTTGCGGCCGCGGAGTCTGTGGCAAGAAACGCATTGGCTATTAATCCCGGTGATGTCTGGGGAGCGCATGCGTTAGCCCATGTCATGCTCATGCAAAATCGTATTGATGAAGGCATTGCCTGGATGGGCGAGCACCAGCATCACTGGGAGGATGCCAATCAGATGCAGTTTCATCTGGCGTGGCATCAGTGCCTGTTTCTGGGTGAACGCCGTGCTCATGACGAAATACTGAACATTTACGATACGCGCATTCGAAATAGCGATCATGCGTTGTATCAGGCCATGCCGGATCTTTACATTGACTTGCAAAACGCCTCCAGCCTACTGTGGCGACTTGAAAACACTGGTGTTGAAGTGGGTGATCGATGGGAGGAACTAGCCGAGCACACGACAGAGCGCACTGACGATATGAGCAATGCTTTTACCAGCGCGCATTTTGCAATGATTCTGGCCGCCGCAGAGCAATTTGACCGTTGTGATTATATGATCAGATCCATGGAAGCCTTTGCGCAAGACGCATCTCATGACCTGGCCAGCCGATACGAAAAGGCCGCCCTACCGGCAGCAAGAGCGGCCGTTGCGCATCGGCGTGGTGACCACCAGAGAGTGGTAAACGAGCTTGGACCAGCACGACTGGAACTATGGAGAATGGGCGGTAGTCATGCGCAGCAAGATGTGTTTCATCAACTGCTGGCCGATTCGCTCTTGACGCTGGGTGATGCCAGTAAACATGCCAGTCTACTCGGCGAAATCGAACAGATCGGATTTGTTGAGCCCGCTCGCCGGGTCGCCTATTCAGCGCAGAGATGACGGCCACTCGGCGTGTTGCTTTTTTGCCTTGTACTGGCGACGGTTTATAAGAAATGCCGGTAACGGGATAACGCTTAGCTCGGTGGGTCACGCGGGTAATTCGGTAACAGACATTTCGTTTTCACCGTCGTTAGAACAAGGCAGAAAAGCGACGCGTAATGGGTATACGGGGAGCTTTTCTACCACTGGGCTGGCGGCGGTGGGGACGAGTGTGTTGACAAATTACACGCGTGGCCCACCAGTACAAGATATACTGGTATTTTATACACTGTTAAAAATACCTGCTATTATTGAGTTATGCCGATTTCCATTGAACAAGCCACCGAACCTGTCATTCCTTTGAAACTGCAGGGGAAGCTGGCTATCCTTGCAGATGCCGCGAAATACGATGCCTCGTGTTCATCCAGCGGTACGCAGACTCGCAACTCCCTGAATGGAAAAGGCGTTGGCTCTGCGGGCGGATCAGGAATTTGCCACTCGTATGCGCCGGATGGACGTTGCATATCTCTGCTGAAAGTACTGTTAACCAACTTTTGTACATTTGATTGTCTGTATTGCGTCAACCGCGTATCCAGTAACGTGCCGCGAGCGCGATTTTCCATCGATGAAATCGTGCAGCTTACGCTGTCCTTCTACAAGCGCAATTACATCGAAGGCCTGTTTCTTTCCTCTGGCATTATCCAGAGTCCCGACTACACCATGGAGCAAGTGGTAGAGGTTGCTCGAAGGCTACGACTTAAACATGACTTTCGCGGCTATATTCATTTAAAAACCATTCCGGAGGCCTCTCCCGATCTACTTGCTGCTGCTGGCTTGTATGCAGATCGTTTGTCCATCAATATCGAATTGGCCAGACCATCAAGCCTTGCCAATCTGGCGCCGCAGAAAGACAGCGCGGGCATAAAGCGCTCTATGGCGACTATTCGCATGAAGCGGGATGAATCCTCAGAGCCAAGCTACAGAGGCAAGTCTGCACCGCGCTTTGCGGCTGCAGGGCAAAGTACACAAATGATTGTCGGGGCCGACTCAGCAACTGATAACGAATTACTAAACTGTAGTGATTCACTCTATTCCAGTTATAAACTGAAGCGCGTTTACTACTCCGCGTTTAGTCCTATTCCTGATTCGAGCGCTGCATTGCCCCTGCAAGCGGTAAACCTTGCGCGAGAGCACCGTCTTTATCAGGCTGACTGGCTCATGCGATTCTACGATTTTGACGTACAGGAAATCGTCGCAGGTGGTCAGGCAGGGATGCTTGATGAAATGCTCGATCCCAAACTTGCCTGGGCCTTAAAGCACCGTGAACAGTTTCCGATAGACATCAATCGGGCAGAGCGCAGTCGTTTGTTGCGTATTCCGGGATTGGGGACACGCGGTGTGGAATGCATTATTGCGAGCCGTTCCAGTGGTTTCTTGCGTCTGGCTGACCTAAAAAGAATTTCTCGATCTGTCAAACGGATGCTGCCGTTTATCGTCGCCCGCGACTGGACGCCTGCGAAGGTGCTGGATTCAGAAGCTCTACGTGGGCAGTTTGTTCAGAAGCATGCGCAACAGGATTTGTTTGGATTTTGATTGTTTGATGATTACGGTAAATCTGGAACACGAGGCTGATTTTACAAGCTGGCGTGAACAAGCAAGAGCACTGGTGCTTGCCGACGTCGAACCGGCTAATGTGATCTGGCACATCGAGGGGTCTTCCTCAGATTTGTTTGCAACTGAAGATGCAAACACTGCCGGTAACGTGCTTTCTCCAAGCAATAGTGCCGTACCTGCAACGCGTCAGTTCAGCGTTCCACGCGAGTTCATCACTCTGGCTGAGAAAGTCGTTTGTCATCAGGATGATTCGCGATTTGCTCTGCTATATCAGCTTCTCTGGAGAATGACACACGGAGAACACAAATTATTGCAGCGGGTGACTGACGATGATGTGCATACGCTCACAGGCTTTGCCAAGGCAGTATCGCGAGATCGGCATAAGATGACCGCCTTTGTGCGGTTTCGAAAAACACCGAATAGTGAACACGAACACTACAGTGCCTGGTTTGAACCCACTCACCATATTCTCAGATTAAGCAGTGATTTTTTCTGCAAACGTTTTAGCAATATGCACTGGTCTATATTCACACCACAGGGAAGCGCACACTGGAATCAGTCAGCACTTGTGTTTAAAGAGGCGGGTACTCGGCAGGATGTACCAGAAACGGAAGTCATGGAGCAACTCTGGTGTACGTATTTTTCAAGCACTTTCAATCCGGCCCGCTTGCGACTGGACGCCATGCAAGCCGAAATGCCTGTCAAATACTGGAAGAATCTGCCGGAAGCTCACATCATAGCCAGATTGACAAGAGAGGCTGAGTCCCGGACTCGCACAATGCTTAATGCTAAGCCGACTCAAGCGCCGCGTTTTGCACGGTCAGTGCTTTCCAATGACGGCAAAGCGCCGGATGCTTGAAACTGCTTGTTGCACAAGACTGGCCCAGCCAAGTGCGCAGATGGAAAGAATCGCTCTTAGCGAGACTGGCGCGTGTCGTGGATAAACTCTGTCAACGTTTCAACAAGTTGTTGCACGATGGGAAGATCAGGATTGGAGTAGGCCGCAAGGTTAGCGCTCCTGTCATCTTCGGGTACGCTTTTAAGGACATGATTCATATCCCCAATCGTGACAAATTTGGCGTCGGGTCGAGACTGTGCCAGTGCTTGTGCATCAGCCGTGGACACCTGGATGTCTCGGCCACCATGGACAATCAGTACGGGCAGGGGAGAATCGCCTTCGCCGAGCCTACGCAGCGCAGCAGACGGATCAAAGCGAATCAATTCGCCAAGATACTGTTGCACTGAAATATGGAATAACGGGCGCAGAGCGGGGGGGAGCGTTTCAGGATCCACTGATTCGCCACGTTCCAGCGTCTCTATCGCAGCAAATGCCTCCTCGAGGATTGGTGCGTTGGCGGGATTAGCAGCTAACTGTTCTCTTAATATAATGCCGACTTTTCGTCCCGCAGATGTCAGTAGCACCAGTGCACGCAAATTGTCCAGCTTACGTTCAGTCGTGGTCAGAGCAATTAGTCCGCCTTCACTATGACCGATCACCCAGACATCTCCAGTTAACTGTGGTGTGTCAGCGACTACGCCAAGCCAGCTAGCCACATCATCAGCGTAGCGCTCTAACGATACATCGTTACCATCCGCGGCATTTGCGCTTTCACCCAGCCCGCGTTTATCGATACGCACAGAAGCGATGCCATCTTCGGCCAACGCTTCAGCAAGTAGCCGGTAGGAGGATGCCTTGACAGAGCCCGAGTTGTTGCCGTCACGGTCAGTGGGGCCAGAGCCAGGTAGAATCAGCACCGTGTTGTACGGTGGCTCTACATCGCCGGGCATCAGCAAGGTACCGGCAAGCTCACCTGCAGGGCCGCTGGCAGTTATGTCAACAGATTTAAACGTCGCAGGGTCAGCATGTAACGGCATGGCGATGGGCGCTACCACAAGGGCGATGGTTGTAGCACAGAGTTTTGCTACTGAACGGTAGAATAGTGAGAACACAAGTATGCTTCAAGCAGATGTTTGAATGTGAGTCTTGAAGGTAAGTTCTTGCGTGTGGATGCGCAAGGTTCATTTTTAAGGTCTTGTCAGTTTTAGTCCTTCCGGTGTCTAACGTTACTGAAGGCTAATTTGAGCCCTTCAAAATTTAGAACGTCGGCATTTCACCCCGTTGAGACGCCAACGCCATCAGCGGGTGCCCAGCTACGTTGTTGCGAAAGATATGAGCGTCCGTCCAGCTCGATTAACCCCAGAATGGTTTCTGCGACAACGCGTGCACCCACAGGGCCCAGACCTTCGCCTTTATTGAATTTTCCGGACGCTGACTCACTCGTAGAAATCAGAGCTAAGGTGCATTAATATGAGTCGCTCGTCGGGTGCGGTTGTTTTGGAATGTGTGCGAAATCTTCTCGCAACTGGCAGCTAAATTTCCCATTCTTTATGCTATGATATAACATTATATCTAGTGCGTACGACCATGAACTTGTCATGTTGCCTGCCAGATCGTTTGTCGCGTCACCCGCTCGAGCCTCGTTACTTCTAACAGGGAGACCATTCGGGTAGAGACAACAGTGGGCGTTACTCAATTACTTCAAATTCATTGTTCAGGCCAATCTACATTCGGAGTCATAATGTCATCAAATAGCACGATGAAATCACTGATAATAGCTGCTTGCATGGCGGGTTTTATCACACCTGCAAAGGGCTACGCTCAAGAACAAAACAGCGTCACCATTGCCTCGCCGTGGGAGATTGCGAGCGCCGACCCCGCGGTCTCCGGCTTCCCGATACAAAAGCTGCAGATTATGGAGAATCTGGTCGATGCCGATGCACAGGGTACTCTGCGCCCGGGTCTTGCCACTGAATGGACAGTCTCTGACGACGGCTTGAGCTGGACCTTTACACTGCGTGAGGGTGTGAGTTTCCACGATGGCACAAAATTCGATGCAACGAATGCCACAAAGGCACTTAATCGCTCGTTTGAGCAGCCGGGTGTGCTGGCCAAGGCACCGATTGTCAGCATTAGCGAAGGTGAGGGAACACTCATCATCGAACTTGAACGCGCCTTTGCTTCACTACCTGCACTACTTGCGCATGCAACCACTATCATTCCTGCACCAAGTGCTTTCGATGCAGAGGGAGTTCCGGTTGCTTTGATCGGCACCGGGCCGTTTCGCGTTACACAGTTCTCTCCACCGCAGGCCATCGACATGGAGCGCTTTGAAGACTACTGGGGCGAAGCCGCAATGATAGAGAGCGCCAGTTATCTTGCTGCCGGTCGAGCAGAGACGCGCGCCTTGTTAGCTGAGAGTGGCGATGCGGATATAGTGTTCACTCTGGATCCGGCAGGCTTTGCGCGTCTAGGTGATGTTGATGATGTGGAAACGGTGGCGGTGCCCATCCCACGTGTCGTAACTCTGAAGGTCAATGCTGCGCACCCATTCCTGAATGATTCACGTGCCCGCAAGGCGCTGAGTCTTGCCATTGACAGGTTGGGCATTACGACAGCCATTACCCGCTTTCCAGAAGGTGCAGCAACACAACTGTTTCCACCTGCGTTAGGTGGTTGGCACGATCAATCACTGGAGCCTCTGAAAACCGATCCTGAATCATCAATGGCTCTACTGGCTGAACTTGGCTGGACGATGGGCGATGACAACATTCTGGTGCGTGACGGTGAGCGATTTACACTGGAACTGCGCACCTTCCCCGACCGACCCGAGTTGCCACTTATTGCCGCGGCTCTACAGGACCAATGGCGCGCCATTGGCGTAGAGCTTGATGTCAATGTTTCAAACTATTCGATCATCCCTGAAGGGCACAAGGACGGTACGCTGGATGTAGCGCTTTATGCTCGCAACTACGCACTCACACCAGATCCTATTGGTACTGTATTACAGGACTTTGGCGCAGGCGGCGGTGATTGGGGCGCTATGGGCTGGGAGAATCAGGCAGTTGTCGATGCGTTGGAAACCATTGCCGCCATCGCTGAAGAAAGCAGTCGCGCCAAGGCCATTGGTGTGGTATCCGCTAACTTGCAAGCAGAGCTGCCCGTCATTCCTATCGCCTGGTATGAGCATACGGTAGCAATCGCAAAAGGCTTGCAGGGTGTGGTTGTTGATCCGTTGCAACGCTCTTATGGACTGAGTGAGATCAGCTGGGCCGAATGACCACTCAGGTTACACACTGGACACACTCTGTCCTTGCCATTATCGCAGGGCGGGGTGTGCAGGCGCTGGTCGTTGCGTTGGTCGTCGGTATCGTCAGCTTTGTCATGATGCAGGCCTTACCGGGCGATGCAGCCTATCGTATTGCTGCGGGGCGCTACGGTTACGACATGATGGATGCGGCCTCCGCCGAGGCTGTCAGGCTCGAGTTGGGTCTGGACAGGCCATGGTGGATACAGTTGACAACCTGGCTAGGCGAACTTGCTACGTTTGATCTGGGCCGTTCGCATGTTTATGGCTCTCGGGTTATCGATGAGGTGGCAACCCAACTGAAGTATTCACTGCTGCTGGCTGGTGGCGCGGTTTTTACCTCACTGCTGATTGCGCTACCGGTAGGAATAGCAGCCGGTCTGCGACCTGGAGGCGTTGTAGATCGAACAAGCCTTGGTCTATCGATTCTTCTGCGTGCTATCCCCGCGTTTGCGCTTGGAATTGTATTGGTGCTTGTCTTCGCCGTACAGTTGGGTTTTTTTCCGGTTGCAGGCTTTCGCGGGCCTCAGCATTTGATCTTGCCTTCATTGACTCTCGGGCTTGGTCTTGCAGCCGTATCCTCACG
This sequence comes from Granulosicoccus sp., assembly GCA_045110475.1. Taxonomy (GTDB): domain Bacteria; phylum Pseudomonadota; class Gammaproteobacteria; order Granulosicoccales; family Granulosicoccaceae; genus Granulosicoccus. The sequence continues at coordinate 27,666 of JBGCGC010000209.1, read as the reverse complement.
AGTGGTGCGTGATGCGGTGGCTGAAGCCATGTCAGCAGAGTGGCGATTGTTTGCGCGCACGAAGGGCCTGACTGCACGCAGAACAGTAGTAAATCATGTGCTGCGTAATGCATCGCTGCCGATCGTTGCCTATGTCGGTGTGCAAGGCGCTTACCTGATTGAGGGTGTGGTCATTGTCGAAACGGTATTTGCCTATCCGGGAATCGGACATGCTCTGGTTCATGCGATCTTCGGACGCGATGTAGCGATGGTACAAGGAACTGCTCTGGCACTAGGTTTGATTTACGTCGCCCTGAATCTTTGCATCGACTTAGCCTGCCGGATAATAGATCCACGAAGCACATGAATGATACAAGCTATGAGCTTTCACAGCCTGACGGGCGGGTGCCGCGTTTAAGCACATCCCGTATTGCAGGTCTGGCACTCTTTGTACTGCTAGGCGGCGCAGCTGCCATAGGGCCAGCACTTGTTGGTCATGATCCGGCGACGCAGTCGCTGCTCAACGCCAGGCAAGGACCTGGTGCCGAGCACCTGCTGGGTACGGATCACCTGGGCCGTGACATGGCTGCACGCCTGTTGTCCGGTGCTCGACTATCGATGGGGCTTGCGCTGCTCTCTATTATAAGCGCTGGCATTCCCGGCACTTTGCTGGGTGTACTTGCAGCACGAGCAGGGGGCTGGACCGATCGCCTGTTAACAGCATTTGCTGATGCGGTACTTGCACTGCCGGGCTTGTTGCTGGTGCTGATGCTTGCATCGATTGCACCGGGCTCGTGGTGGGCCTTGTATGTCGGTATATCGTTAACGTTGTGGGTGGAGTATTTTCGTTATACGCGGCAGCGCGCACGCGTTGTTCTCGCTGCACCGCAAGTGGAGGCTTCACGCATGTTGGGCCTTGGCCCATGGCTTATTCTTCGCCGTCACCTTGTCCCGGAAATAGGTCCAGGCTTACTCACCATTGCCGCCTTTGGCGCAGCGACCGCAGTCACCGCGGTCGCAGCATTGGGTTTTGTCAGCGTTGGCATACGACCACCTCAAGCTGAATGGGGTGTGATGATGACCGAGCTATTGCCCTATTGGCGTGAAGCTCCCTGGTTGATCATGCAACCGGTCGTGGCATTGGTGCTGACCGTACTGGCGCTACATCTCTGTGTAGGTGGAATGAGGCGCCCTTGATGATGAATTCAGAACCTGGTACATCGGTGTCCGTCGATGGGTTGCATGTCAACGTTAATTCCAATCCGCTCATGGGACCTGTCAGTTTCTCGATTGCTCCTGGCAATACGCTGGTGGTCATGGGGGAAACGGGAGCAGGCAAGAGTCTTGTTGCGCAAGCAATTCTCGGCACCTTACCCGCAGAATTACGTGCTAAAGGAGTAATAGAAGTTGACGGAAAACGTGTCGACAACGTGTCAGCGGAGATTCGTGCTGCCAGTTGGGGGCGTCAGATAGCAGCGCTACCTCAAGAGCCATGGCGTGCACTGAGCCCGCTCAAGCCCTCAGCCAGGCATGTTCGAGAAACATTCCGCTATGTCTCCGCACAAACTGATCCGCAAGCGGCATGTGCACAAGCATTTGAAGCGTTGGGACTGAGCGGCGCTGAAGCACGACTGCCAGGTGCACTATCGGGTGGCATGGCACAACGTGTCGCTTTTGCCGCTGCCACCGCTGGTGGTGCGCCAATATTGCTCGCTGACGAACCTACCAAGGGGCTCGATACCGATCGTCGCGAACGAGTCGTCGAGCTGTTGTCACAGGTGCCCGAGAATGGAGGTACGCTCATTGCCATCACCCATGAAGTGGCTGTTGCGCGAGCGCTGGGTGGCAAGCTGATTGTATTGCGAGAGGGAAAGGTTGTGGAGCAGGGAGACACACGTGCGGTACTTGCTGCACCTTCGCATCCGTATACGCGCAACCTGATAGCCGCAGATCCCTCAAGTTGGCCTCGGTGTAAACCGGTATCAAAAGGCAAGATGTTGTTGGAGGCGTGTGATGTGTCAGTAGCGCGAGCAGGACAAACATTGATCAGTGGACATGATCTGACCTTGCATGAAGGCGAACGCCTGGCTCTGCTTGGACCCAGCGGTGTTGGCAAGACGAGCCTGCTGGATACGCTCGCCGGGTTGATTGAACCTGTAAAAGGTTCTGTTCAACGCGCTTCTGAGCTTGGCCCAAGAGCGATACAAAAATTGTATCAGGATCCTCCCACGGCTTTCCCGCTGCATATCCCTTTGCTTGTGAGTATGCAAGACGTAGCGCGACTGAACAAGACACCGTGGAGCGAAGTAGAAGATTTGCTCGCGCGCCTGTCAGTGCCGTTATCAATATTGGAACGTCGGCCGGATGCAGTGTCAGGTGGTGAGTTGCAGCGTGTCTCGCTAGCTCGTGCATTGGCGGCGCGGCCAAAAGTGCTTTTGGCTGATGAGCCTACCTCACGGCTTGATCCCATTACTCAGGCCAGCACGCTCAGGATGCTTGCCGAGATTGCTGAGGCCCGGCAACTGGGTGTAATTCTGGTTACACACGATGCAGATATCGCTGAGCGTTGGGCGCATCGGAGCGTGTTGCTCGGGTGATGCGGTAGTGCGTCCCCTGCACATAGTTGACTTGCCACCACCGGCATTCCCGATAGTCATGAGTGCACATTAGCCGAAATCATGGAATATTTCGAATTTCTGGGCTGAGCCCTTTTTTGGAGTGCAAGAGCGATGAGTACATTCAGTGCCCGTTACATCAATTGCGGGGGTTTCATTAAACGCTTTATCCCGATATTTTCGAAAATTTATATTTTAAACATAAACTATATAACCTTGAAATAATATTTTATCTGGAATATAGTTTAAAGCCATTAGGAGCCACCGACCTGTCAGAAAGAGGCCGATATGCGCATTGCCTGTTTAGGAGGAGGTCCTGCAGGACTGTACTTCGCCATTTCCCTAAAGCTCAGACAGCCCGACGCTGAGGTTGTCGTTCTGGAGCGTAATAAGGCAGACGATACCTTTGGCTGGGGCGTGGTGTTGTCCGATGAGACGCTGGACAATCTCAGGCAAAACGACGCTGTCAGTGCAGCGTCCATCAAGGAGCACTTTGCCTACTGGGACGATATCGCGGTTCACCATCAAGGTAAAAAAATGCTCTCTACGGGACATGGTTTTTGTGGGATAGGGCGCCGTCAGCTACTCATCATCTTGCAACAACGGGCTCGTGAACTCGGCGTTGATTTACAATTCGAAACCGAGGTAGGCAGTGCGTCAAGCTATGCAGACAAGTTCGATGTTGTGGTTGCCAGTGATGGGCTGAATTCTAAAACACGTGCTGAATTCAATGATGTATTCAAACCCGATGTAGAAAACCTTCGCTGTCAATTTGTCTGGTTAGGCACAAGACAGAAATTTGATGATGCCTTTACGTTCATATTTGAACAGACAGACAAAGGCTGGGTGTGGGCACACGCGTATCAATTTGACGCTGATACAGCTACCTTTATCGTCGAGTGTTCTCAGGACACATTCGATGCTTTCGGATTTGGTGAGCTGAACCAGCAGCAAAGTATTGATATCTGCGAAGACATCTTTAAAAATTACCTCGGTGGTCACTCATTGATGACTAATGCGAATCATATTAGAGGGTCAGCGTGGATCAGGTTTCCGCGAGTGCTTTGTGAAAAATGGAGCCATAAGAATATGGTTTTACTCGGTGACGCATCTGCAACCGCTCATTTCTCTATTGGTTCGGGAACAAAATTAGCGCTGGAGAGTGCTGCGTCTTTGGCTCAACATATTAGTGATGAGCCCGATCTGGCAAGGGCCTTTGCCCAATACGAACAAGCACGCTTGCTGGAAGTTTTACGTTTGCAATCCGCCGCACGAAACTCCGTTGAATGGTTTGAAGACGTGGAACGTTACCTGCACCTTGATCCTGTGCAACTGAATTATTCATTGCTGACTCGCTCTCAGCGAATCAGCCACGAGAACCTTCGATTGCGAGATGCAAAATGGCTGCAAAGCGCCGAGCAATGGTTTCAGGAACAGGCAGGTGTCAGCGCCGATAGCCCGGTGCGCGCACCCATGTTTGCCCCCTTCAAGCTGCGAGAGATGACGCTTGAAAATCGAATCGTAGTGTCTCCAATGGCACAATACAAAGCTGCTGATGGCTGCCCGACGGATTGGCACCTGATCCATTATGGTGAACGTGCCAAGGGTGGTTGTGGACTGTTGTATACAGAAATGACGTGCGTATCCCCAACGGGTCGCATAACACCAGGTTGTCCCGGGTTGTATCAGCCAGAGCACGAAGCAGCATGGCGCCGGCTTTGTGATTTTGTCCATCAGGAAACCACAGCGAAGATCTGTTGCCAGATCGGACACTCCGGCAGAAAGGGCTCCACCCGAATTGGCTGGGAAGGTATGGATCAGCCACTTACCGATAACAATTGGCCGCTGATATCTGCCTCTGCGATTGCCTGGTCTGATGGCAACTCGACACCTGTCCAGATGACCAGAGATGATATGGACACCGTAAAGCAGCAGTTCGTTGATGCTGTCAAAATGGCAGATCGTGCTGGCTTTGACATGATCGAACTTCACGCGGCCCATGGCTATCTGATTTCCTCTTTCATATCGCCATTATCGAACGTGCGTTCCGATGAATACGGTGGTTCGCTGGCTAATCGCATGCGATACCCATTGGAGGTCTTTGAAGCCATGCGGCTTGCCTGGCCAAAGGTCAAGCCCATGTCTGTTCGCATCTCTGCCAATGACTGGACAGAAAACGGTATTAAACCTGATGAAGCTGTAGAAATAGCAAAACTCTTTAGTGCCTCTGGTAGCGATATTATCGATGTCTCTGCAGGACAGACATCAACCAGCGCAAAGCCCGTATACGGTCGAATGTTCCAGACTCCGTTCTCTGACCGAATTCGTAATGAGGCGGGTGTTGCCACTATGGCCGTCGGCAATATTTATGAAGCCGATCATGTGAATTCCATACTCATGGCAGGCAGGGCAGATCTGGTGTGTGTGGGTCGTCCACATCTGGCCGATCCTTACTGGACCTTACATGCGGCCACCCAATTGGGCGATAGATATGAGCCTTGGCCACTTCCCTACGAGGCAGGAAAAGATCAGGCGTGGCGACTTGCTGATCGTGAAGCGCAGATGGCCGCTGAGACATGAAAGACTTTGTGGATAAACATGTCGTTATTTCTGGCGGGGGTAGCGGAGTTGGCGCCGAGATTGCCACACAATTTGCGGCAGCTGGTGCACAGGTCTCTATTCTTGGGCGTCAGGAAAATGCGCTTTGGGCCGTAGCAAATCAAATAGGAGCAACGCCTGTGGTGTGCGATGTTACCCAATCAACAAGTGTCATATCGGCGCTGTCTGTTGTGCGAGAGAAACATGGACCTGTCGCAATAGCCGTAGCAAACGCGGGTAATGCGATCAGTAAACCCTTTAATTCAATGTCCGCAGCCGACTTCTCTGCCATGATTGACGTCAATGCACTGGGTGTATTTAATCTTTGGCAAGCATCGCTTGCCGATATGCGTAAACAGAAATGGGGGCGCATGGTGGCAATTGCATCTAGTGCTGGGCTTAAAGGATACTCCTATGTATCAGGCTACTGCGCAGCAAAGCATGCGGTGGTCGGTCTCACTCGTGCCTTGGCGCAAGAGCTTGCAGCAACGGGGATTACAGTCAACTCAGTTTGTCCCGGATTTGTTGATACGCCCATGCTGGAAAAGTCCATTGCCAATATCGTTGAGAAATCCGGCAAAACGCTGGACGAGGCTGCCGATATTCTAAAATCGCATAATCCAATGAAGCGTTTCATTACAACACCTGAGGTTGCTTCGACCGTGATGTGGCTATCCAACAATAGCAGTGGTTCTATCAATGGCCAGGCTGTGTCTGTCAATGGCGGCGAGATATGACCCAGACTGCAAAGCACAAGGCTAGTCAATCTGATGCGAAAACCCGCTTACGACTGTGGTTAAAGTTACTGAAATTATCACGCCAGATCGAAGGCGAACTACGCGAAAATCTACGCGTGGAATTTGAAACAACATTGCCAAGATTTGATGTGATGGCAGCGCTGTTTCGCTTTCCAAAGGGGTTGCGCATGAATGAGCTGTCAGCGGTTTTGAAAGTTTCCAATGGCAACGTTACCGGCATAGTCGACAGACTTGTCAACGATTCCCTGGTTACCAGAATCGCAGTGCCCGATGACAGACGCGCGCTAAGGGTCAAGCTTACACCTGCTGGCAAGAAGGTGTTTTTAAAACAGGCTAATAAGCATGAACGCTGGGTAGACAATCTCCTGAATAAAGTCTCCGCGGATGATGCTGAATTGATGATAGCGCTGACCGAGAAAGCACTTATAAACAACTCTGACGAGCATTTGAACACATGAGTAGTTGCAAAACCGATGTGTCACATTTCCAATGTGATATCACTGACAGAATTGCTCAGGTATCTCTTGACCGGCCAGAGCGTAAAAATCCTCTGACATTTGACAGCTACGCAGAATTGCGTGACTGGTTCAAGGACATGGCCTACTGCGACGATGTTGATGTGGTCGTCTTTGGATCAAACGGTGGAAATTTTTCATCCGGCGGTGATGTACACGATATTATTGGTCCGTTGACTGGCATGTCGATGAAAGACCTGTTGCAATTCACCAGAATGACAGGCGATTTGGTCAAGGCCATGCTCAATTGTGGAAAGCCTGTCATTGCAGCCATCGACGGCGTATGTGTCGGTGCAGGTGCCATCATAGCAATGGCATCAGACTTGCGAATTGCCACTCCCGAAGCAAAGACGGCGTTTTTGTTTTCACGCGTTGGACTCGCCGGTTGCGATATGGGGGCCTGTGCCATATTGCCTCGCATCATCGGGCAGACGAGGGCGGCTGAGTTGTTCTACACCGGTCGCTCAATGAGTGCTGAAGAAGGAGAACGCTGGGGTTTTTACAACTGCATTGTTGAGTGCAACAAGCTCGAAGAGGAGTCGTTGGCGCTGGCCGCCAGAGTTGCTGCCGGGCCAAATTTTGCGCACATGATGACAAAAACCATGTTGCAGCAGGAATGGTCAATGTCAATTGAGCAGGCTATCGAGGCTGAGGCGCAATCACAGGCACTGTGCATGCAAACGGAGGATTTCAAGCGTGCATTTCATGCATTTGCCAATAAGGAAAAGCCGGTTTTCGAGGGCAACTAGATGTCAGACAGAACCTATTTGCAGTGGCCCTTTTTCAATGACACACACCGGCAACTGTCACAAGATCTGGAGAGCTGGTCAGCCAGCCATTTGGGTGACGTTAACCACGACGATGCTGACGAGGCGTGCAAATCACTGGTAAGTGCTCTGGGCGATGCTGGCTGGTGTCGCCATTCCGGGATTGACCCTGCTGATAGGAACTCAAAACTTGACGTGCGTAGCCTGTGTCTGATTCGTGAAACACTTGCACGACACGAAGGCCTTGCAGATTTTGCCTTTGCGATGCAAGGGCTGGGCACTGGCGCCATTTCACTGTTTGGAACACCGGATCAGCAAGACATATGGTTAAACGCAACACGATCTGGACAGGCCATTTCAGGTTTCGCCTTGACCGAGCCGCAATCAGGTTCAGATGTGGCGAGCTCCACGATGAGTGCAAGACAAGAAGGTGCTGATTACGTACTTGATGGCGAGAAAACATGGATCTCCAACGGTGGCATTGCTGATGTCTATACGGTTTTTGCCCGTACAGGAGAAGCGCCAGGTGCGAAGGGACTGTCCGCTTTTATTGTTCCAGCAGATACAGCGGGGCTAGAGGTAGTTGAACGACTGGCGACAATTTCTCCGCACCCACTTGCCAGGCTACAATTTACTGACTGTCGCATCGGGCACTCAGCCTTGCTCGGTCAGCAGGGCGACGGGTTTAAGATTGCAATGTCGGTGCTGGATGTATTTCGGCCTACTGTTGCGGCTGCGGCACTGGGGTTTGCACGACGCGCTCTGGACGAAGCGCTGGACAGAGTCAACGCACGAGAAATTCAAGGTGTTGCATTGTCAGAATTACAAATGGTGCAAGGCCATATCGCAGATATGTCACTGAATATTGACGCCAGTGCGCTGCTTGTCTACCGAGCTGCATGGTTAAAAGACACCGGCGCCTCCCGCATTACACGAGAGGCGGCTATGGCAAAGTTATTTTCAACAGAACAGGCTCAGAAAGTCATCGACCAGTCGGTTCAGCTTCACGGTGGCGATGGTGTTCGCAGTGGTTGCGCTGTTGAAAAACTCTATCGAGAAATTCGGGCCTTGAGAATTTACGAAGGTGCTTCGGATGTTCAGAAAATCATCATCGCTCGCCAGACACTGGGCGCGCATCAGCGAGGGAAAAAATGATTGGACACACTGCACATGTAGATACCTTTTCCAGAGACAACCTTCCTGCGGAGACGCTTTGGCCAGAGTTTTTACTCGATGGTTTCGATTATCCTGAATATCTAAATGTGGCTGTCGAACTCACCGACAGAATGGTTGAGAAAGGATTCGGTGATCACACAGCACTTATTGGTAACGGACGGCACAGAACCTACAAGGAGCTGACAGACTGGACCAACCGCCTGGCGCACGTTCTGGTTGAAGACTTTAACGTGCAGCCGGGCAACCGCGTTCTAATTCGTTCTGCTAATACCCCTGCGATGGTAGCTTGCTGGCTTGCTGCAACCAAAGCAGGTGCCGTGGTCGTGAACACGATGCCAATGTTGCGGGCCACAGAACTTTCACAGATTGTCAATATCGCTGAAGTCTCTCATGCCCTGTGCGACAGTAGACTACTAAGCGAAATCGAAGCGGTCAAACAAGACAGCAAGACATTGTCCCACCTCATGAGCTTCGACGGAAGCCAGAATCATGATTCAGAACTGGACCGTCTGGCGCTGGAAAAGCCTGTACGTTTTGACGCTGTTCAGACAGGACGCGATGATGTTGCGCTGCTGGGGTTCACCTCCGGGACCACAGGCATCCCCAAAGCCACCATGCACTTTCATCGTGACTTGTTGATCATTGCCGACGGATATGCGAAGGAGGTTCTAGAGGTCACGCCGGAGGATGTATTCGTGGGTTCACCGCCGTTGGCTTTCACGTTTGGATTAGGAGGGCTGGCTATATTCCCCTTGAGGTTCGGTGCAACGGCAACCCTACTGGAATCCGCCAGTCCACCAAATATGATTGAGATAATCGAAAAATACAAAGCAACGGTGTGTTTTACAGCACCAACGGCCTATCGACACATGTTGTCTGCCATGGATGAAGGAGCGGATTTATCCAGCTTACGGGCTGCCGTTTCGGCAGGGGAGACCCTTCCCGCACCCGTATACAAGGACTGGATTGAAAAAACCGGCAAACCCATGCTGGATGGAATCGGTGCAACTGAAATGCTGCATATCTTCATCTCCAATCGCTTTGATGATCACGCACCTGCATGCACAGGCCGGCCTGTAAAGGGCTACAAGGTTCGAGTGATTGACGACAATAACAACACGGTTCCCAACGGCACCATAGGCAGGCTGGCTGTAAAAGGGCCAACCGGATGTCGATATCTGGCTGATGATCGTCAGGCCAACTATGTTCTGGATGGTTGGAACATTACCGGAGACAGTTTCTCGATGGACGACAAAGGCTATCTGTACTTCGCCGCGCGAAACGATGACATGATCATTTCCGGGGGATACAACATAGCAGGACCGGAGGTTGAGGCCGCATTGCTGGCACATTCGTCAGTTGCTGAATGCGCTGTCGTTGCAGCTCCGGACGATGCTCGCGGATCCATTGTCGAGGCCCACATAGTACTGAATACAGGCGTTGATCCATCCGATGACACCGTCTTGCAATTAAAAGATCACGTCAAGGCGACTATCGCGCCTTACAAATACCCAAGGTCTGTTGTATTTTGTGAAAATTTACCGAAAACTGAAACCGGGAAAATACAGCGTTATTTATTGAAATCCTGATAGTCGGGATAAGCGGACAACCAGGAAATTCATTTTTTCAGGCAAGTCGACTCATTGAACAAGCTCATTGAGTTTTACCCTAAGAGTTCAACAGTACGGAGATAATTGATGACAACCCGTTTGATTCAGCCCGATGGCTGGGCGAAAGCCAAAGGCTATGCCAATGGCGTACTCACTGAAGACGGTTTGTTGTTTGTCGGCGGGCAAATCGGCTGGAATGCTGATCAGGTTTTCGAAAGCACTGACTTTATTGGTCAAATGGAGCAAGCGCTGATGAATATCATGGCTGTTGTATCAAAGGCGGGTGGCACGGCCTCGGACATCGTTCGCCTTACCTGGTTTGTCACTGATAAAAAAGAATATATTGCCAGACAGCAAGAGGTCGGTGAAGTGTATAGGCGTGTACTAGGTCGGCATTTTCCAGCAATGACCATGGTGGTCGTGGCAGGACTGATTGAAGACGAAGCATTGGTGGAAATCGAGGCAACAGCAACGCTTCGATAAGCAATTTCAAGCGTTACGGTGCAAGCTACCCATTGATTGTTTCAAATGCACATGCCGCTTTGTTGCTTCATTAATTGCATTGGTTTCACCGCTTGCCTTAGATTCAGGACAAATGCGGAGATTGTCGGTTTTTTGATGCACGCGTACATTATCTCCCACTTAACGTTAACAAGCTAAGTCCTCACCGCCTGTTCTGGTGAGGACCGCACATCAGCTGGAACAACGCTCTATGGCAATGTGAAGTCAGCAACCACACGGATCGTGCTGGCTGTGCCTTCGAATCGACGAAACATGCCGTTTGTCTCAAACTCCTCGCCTGGAGCAATATCTCTAACGACAAGCGCTATATCCCAAGCGAATGCATGACCTTGCGCATCAATTGCAAATACGTCCACCGAGAATACATTAAGCGTTTCAGTGTGATTATTAACAATCGTTACCGTGATTGAACCGTCTGACCGCAATCTGTATGACACTGGCAACACGGCGCCGTCAACCTGACTAGTATCGCTAAGACTCGATCTCAAGGATTGTGATCTCACTTCGGTTACATCTTCGTAATCTACGTCGCGAAAAGAGGGCATGTATCCATAGTTGCCTGGAGCAAGGCACGATGGAAAGTAAAACGTGTCACCGGTTCGTGCACCAACTTCCCCTGCCACAAGAGCGAAATCCAGAGCGTCACCGCCGTCCAGACGCTGCCCGGTTGATGAGAATTCACTGATTTCATCGATCGTAATGGAGCAGAGAAAGTCAGTACCGGTATTCTGGACCACTCCTAGAAAATCTGCATTGCTTCCTCCAAAGCTATCGCGAACTGCACGCAGCTCAACCAGACGAAGGCCGGGTGCCACCTCGTTCACCTGCACGGCCAAGGGTTTTACCAATTCGGAGTTTGGACGGTTACCAGATCCAAATAACGGGCCGGTAAGCAACGCTGATACTCGGCTATTCTGATAGTAGCTGCCACCAGTGATATCGGCTGGCGCAACATTGAGTCCGGATGCAACTGTTGGTGGCTCCTCAATTGGGAGTGGCATCGGGACTGAAATTGGCTCACTAACAGGCGGCACATCTACGGGATCTGACTCGTCATCCTCGATATTTTCAGGCCGGCAATTGAGCTGAATGGATTCGGGGGAGGCATTAGGGTCGATATCGAGCAGCAGGTCAACGCAGGCTTGGTTCAGACCGGCAAATTGACCATCTGTTACTAAATCGCCATCTGATGGATTGTCTGATGGGGACGTGGATGGGCTTTGATCGTCGTCCATGGAAGCGGGAGCGGCGAGACTGTTGCCCCCGGAACTACTTCCACCACATCCAGCGAGCATAAGCGCTACCCCTGCTAGTGCTAGTGGCAACGCGTAGTTTTTAGAGCGACGTGAGTGTGCGTTAAGCCGATTCAATACACGGCATGGCATATCTGTGACAGGGAATTGTGCAGTTTTCAAGGTAGATTCCTTTCAATGAAATTAGTGAACTTGATACTTCAGCGATATTCTTTATCGTCTGGTATTTCGCCGATATCGGCCTGCTGATGATAACAACTATGATGTCAAAGTAAAACCTGGCATACAGGCCGCTGTATAGAGAAGACGATGTGCTCTATCGCGAGTGAAGCGGGCGCATGCTAATAGAGGATATAGTGCCTGTCCCTGTGTACAACCTCACTTGCCCAAAGTAGTCGTATTACCGAATTACGTTTTAATACCTGCCAGATCAAGTCCCTGTTCGCGGGCACAGTCAATGGCGTCGGGATAGCCGGCGTCGGCATGGCGCATGACGCCAGTGGCTGGATCATTCCACAATACACGCTTGATACGCTCATCGGCTTCGACGGTCCCATCGCAGCAGATGACCATTCCCGAATGTTGTGAGAAGCCCATACCAACACCGCCACCATGATGCAAGGATACCCAGGTGGCACCCGAGGCGGTGTTCAACAGCGCATTAAGCAACGGCCAGTCAGAGACAGCATCAGAGCCATCGCGCATGGATTCAGTTTCGCGATTAGGCGACGCCACCGAGCCTGAATCAAGATGATCTCGACCGATAACTATCGGTGCCGACAATTCACCGTTACGCACCATTTCATTAAACGCAAGCCCCAGTCTATCGCGCTCGCCAAGACCTACCCAGCAGATACGCGCCGGTAGCCCCTGAAAGGGGATACGCTCTCGCGCCATATCCAGCCAGTTGTGCAGATGCGCATTGTCCGCAAGAATTTCTTTGACTTTTGCATCGGTTTTATAGATATCCTCCGGGTCGCCGGACAATGCGGCCCATCGAAACGGCCCGATGCCACGACAGAACAAAGGTCGAATGTAGGCGGGTACAAAACCCGGAAAAGCAAAGGCATTTTCCAGTCCTTCTTCCAGCGCAACCTGACGAATGTTATTGCCGTAGTCCAGTGTGGGTACGCCTGCATTCCAGAAATCAACCATGGCTGCAACATGCGTCTTCATGCTGGCTCTGGCAGCTTTTTCAACAGCTTTTGGATCACTCTCCTGTTGGCTCTTCCATTGAGCCACACTCCAGCCTTGTGGCAAATAGCCGTGAGTGGGATCGTGGGCGCTGGTCTGGTCGGTGACGATATCCGGATGAACGCCGCGCCTTATCAGCTCGGGAAATACATCAGCGGCATTTCCAATCAAAGCCACAGATTTTGCCTCCCCGCTACCAGTCCATTGCTCGATCATGGCGAGAGCTTCATCAAGGTTATGAGTTTTCTCATCAACATAACGTGTGCGCTGTCGAAACTCTGCACGCGTCTCATCGCATTCCACGGCCAGACAACAGGCTCCGGCCATAACAGCCGCCAAAGGTTGTGCACCGCCCATGCCACCGAGCCCGGCTGTTAAAATCCAGCGACCCCGCAGCTTGCCGTCGAAGTGCTGACGACCGGCTTCCATAAATGTCTCATAAGTGCCTTGTACAATGCCCTGGCTGCCAATGTAAATCCACGAGCCAGCAGTCATCTGCCCATACATGGCCAGACCTTTTTTATCCAGTTCGTTAAAGTGATCCCAGGTTGCCCAGTGAGGAACAAGGTTCGAGTTGGCAATGAGCACTCGCGGGGCGTCAGCGTGCGTTTGAAAAACACCGACTGGCTTACCGGATTGCACGAGCAAAGTCTGGTCTGATTCAAGAGCTTGCAGACTGGCGACGATCTGATCATAGTCATCCCATGTTCTGGCTGCACGACCAATGCCACCGTATACGACTAATTCATTTGGATTCTCTGCCACCTCAGGATGCAGGTTGTTCATGAGCATGCGCAAGGGGGCCTCGGTAAGCCAGCTCTTACACGAAAGCTCAGAACCCGTGGCAGGCCTGACCGTGCGCTGATTGTGCCGTTTGTTAGGCTCTTGCGCCACGTGCGCGGGTCGTGTGGTGTCTGTCATTGCATTATGTCCTGTGTTTTATAAGCTTGTGTGATTCACACATTGGCATGCCGGGATGAACTGGCGTATTAACCCTGTAAAAACTCGTCTCCAGATTTGAACGATGCCATCTCGCCAAAGGGTTTCCAAGGTTGCCAGTGAGGTTGAGCCAGGTACAAGTGCGATACTCATGATGAGCTTGTTGTTGATAGTGAGTTGTGTCAATATGTATATACATATTTAAAATGTCAAGCATACGGTCATATCGGATGAAGATAATCTGCGCAAAACAGGCGTTACTTCCAGAGGGCTGGGTGAGTAACGTTCGTGTCGTTGTCGGGGATGACGGACGTATTGGGCAGGTTGGTCGCGCAGGCTTTGATATCGTTACCGGCAATGATATTCAAGAGTGGCACGTTGAGTCACTACTACCTGCACCAGCCAATGCGCATAGTCATGCGTTTCAGCGTGCTATGGCTGGATTGACTGAGCAGCGAGGCCCGGATCCCACCGATTCATTCTGGACCTGGCGTCGTCTGATGTATCAGTTCCTTGATCAGCTGACACCGGATGACATCGAAGCGATTGCAGCTTATGCGCAGATGGAAATGCTGGAGGCAGGATACGCAACCAATGTTGAGTTTCACTATTTGCACAATCAGCCTGGTGGCAAGCCATATGATGACATCGCTGAATTATCAGCACGCATTGCTGCAGCTACTGCCACCACCGGTATTGCTCTTACGCTAATGCCAGTGCATTATCAGTTCGGTGGATGTGATCAACGGGACTTAAACCATGCACAACGCCGGTTCGGCACCGACTTGCACGCGTTTGCAGAGCTATGGTTAGCGGCCCGGGATACGCTGCATGGTCTTCCGGCGGACACTTGCATCGGTGTTGCCCCACACAGCATGAGGGCCATTGCGCGTGAGAATCTTCCCGAACTTTTGCAATTGGCACCTGAAGCACCCTTTCACATGCACCTTGCGGAGCAACTGGCAGAGGTCAATGAAGTAGAGCAGCACTGGGGGGCACGACCCGTTCAGTGGCTGATGGCCAACGCACCCGTCGACCAACGCTGGTGCCTGATTCACTGCACACAGATGACACGTGCTGAAACAAGAGCGCTGGCACACTCGGGTGCTGTAGCAGGGCTTTGCCCCATCACCGAATCCAGTCTGGGCGACGGTATCTTCAATGGTGTGGAATACCTTGATGCAGGTGGGCGATTGGCAATAGGTTCAGACTCCAACATCCGAATTTCATTAAGTGAAGAATTAAGAACGCTGGAATATTCACAGCGATTGCGTGACCATTCACGTGCGGCGTTATCAACGACCAAGCAATCCACAGGCAGGCGTTTGTATGAACAAGTGGTGGCTGGTGGAGCACAGGCTGCCGGTCGCCATTCGGGGGCTATCGAAATCGGACGCTGGGCAGATCTATTGGCCCTTGATGGCAGACATGTCGATCTTGACCAGCTCAACGGCGATACGCTTCTGGATACGTTCATTTTTGCCGGTGACGATAGAATGGTCAGTGAGGTCTGGGCGGCAGGACGTCATCAGGTAACTCAAGGGGAGCATGTAAACCGGTGTTCCATCGAACAAGGTTATCGTTTGGTTATGCGCAAGTTACGCGCGTTCAAGAACCACTGAACAGTCTTTGATAGAGCTTATTGCTCCCCAGTCGATATGAAAGTTCAGCGGGGTGCTCTATGTTCCAGATAGCGATATCAGCGCGCATACCAGGGCGAAGGCGTCCAGTATCACGTAAACCCAGAGCTTTGGCTGCGTGAACGGTAACACCTGCCAGCGCCTCTGTAGGGGTCATGCGAAACAGCGTGCAAGCCATATTCATGATAAGCAGTAGGGAGGTAACTGGCGATGACCCGGGATTGCAATCAGTTGCGAGTGCCATCGGCACGCCATGCTCACGAAAAGCTGCGATAGGCGGCCGCTGTGTTTCACGCAGTGTGTAGAACGCACCGGGCAGTAACACGGCAACGCTGTCGGCTGCTGCCAGTTGCCTTGCGTCCTCAACATTGGCGTATTCGACGTGGTCTGCTGACAGAGCACCATGCTTGGCGGCAAGGGCAGTACCGCCAAGATGCGAAAGTTGCTCGGCGTGTAGCTTGATGGGCAAACCCAGCCTGTCGGCTTCAGCAAACACACGGGCAATCTGTTCTTTAGAAAAAGCAATACTTTCGCAGAAACCATCGACCGCATCAATTAGAGATTGTTCGTGCGCAAGGCGTAGCGTCGGTATGCACACATCATCGATATAGTCATCCGCTCGGCCCTGAAATTCGGGCGGTACTGAATGCGCTCCGAGAAAACTGGTTTTGATACGCACATGTCGATGCTCCTCAATGGCACGGGCAGATCGCAACATGGCGAGTTCGGTGTCCTGATCCAGACCATAGCCGGACTTGACTTCGATAGAGGACACACCTTCTGCCAGCAAGGCATCCACGCGCGGCAGCGCGGATTCAATCAGTTGCTCAATGCTGGCGCCGCGCGTAGCGCTCATTGTGGATACGATACCTCCACCGGCACGTGAGAGCTCTTCATAACTGGCGCCTTCCAGACGCATCTCAAACTCACCGGCCCGATGGCCTCCGTGAACAATGTGCGTGTGACAATCGATAAAAGCGGGTGTCATCAGCCGCCCTTCAAGATCATGAACCTCGTGAGAGGCGTATTCGGCTGGTAGTCTAGATGTCTGCCCAAGCCATAAAATCAGGCCATTGTCGATAACAATGCTGGCATCGTCAATCAATCCGTACGATGCATCGTCGCCGATTGAAGCTATAGTCGTGTTGGTCAGGCGCATGCTGTCAAGTGTTAAGATAGTGCTTGCGACAATATGTTTATACATAATTTATTTGTCAAGTCAGCGTTATCAAATTCTGGTCTTGACCTTCGTTTCAAGCTTCAAGCAACAATCGTGTGTAGCATCTGCACTGCTAACAGGAAAGAAAAACTTCTGAAACAAACACCCATCAACACCTGGCAGGGCGTATACGCAGAAATTCTGCGCAGGCTCAGCGCACGCGAGTATAAACCCGGTGAGTTATTGCCTCATGAAGCAACCCTGGCTGACGAGTTCGGGTGTGCTCGCGCTACCGTCAATCGGGCGCTGCAGTCCATAGCCGAAGAAGGTTTGCTGGAACGCCGACGTCGGGGTGGTACAAGGGTGGTAGTAAACCCTGAGCGCAAGGCAACGCTTGTTATACCGATAATTCGGCTGCAGGTAGAGCAACGAGGATTTGTGCATGAATATCGTCGGCTTAATCGGCGTGTTGAGAGGCCACCTGGCAATATACGAGCGTTAATGCAAGTGCCTGCCAGCGACAAACTGCTCTATGTCAGGGCCTTGCATCTGGCCAACACAAAGCCCCATGTGCTGGAGCATCGCTGGATCAATTTGTCAGCCGTGCCATCGGCGGCTAAGCTTGATTTCAGCAAGCTGAGTCCAAATGAGTGGTTGGTCAACAACATACCAGTAAGCGATGGCACTATTTCCTTATCCGCTGCACAAGCGATTGAAGAGGAGGCAAAGTTGTTGCAATGCAAGGTCGGAGGTGCGGTATTCGCCGAAGAGCGTCTAACTCGAAATACCCAAGGGGTATGCAATACCTGGGTACGGCTGGTCTATGCGCCAGGCTATCAGATGACGCTGAACATGTAGATGCTCACTGCATTCTCAGGGACAGCGTTTACGCAGTAGATCTCGCAACAGAATTCGTCGTCATACCAGCCAGCAAGTGCACATAATAGATCGGTTGTTGGGCTCTCGTTAACGGTTGCCTGAAAGGTTCAGTCTGTCTATATTGGGCAATACGCCATCGGCAATGAAATACAGGCTTTCAAGCATCATGTTGAAGTACTTCGAAAATCTGGTTGACCCGTACATCGAAGGGCCATCAGGTGTACCGTCCAGCAGGCTTTGGGTATTTATTGCCTCGTTGGTAGCACCGTTTCGCTCAGTGATCATACTGAACCTTTTTACCTCCTTTATGGTTGCCGCTGCAGAGATCGGGCTCATCTATTATCTTGGTCGTCTTGTCGATCTATTGACTGCATCCTCCCCACTTGATTTCTGGAATAACCATCGAGGGGAGATGATAATTGTGCTCGCCATCGTACTTGTTTTTCGCCCAATAGTGCAGATTGTTAATACCGCTCTAATAAAAAATGCCATTCAACCAAACCTGGCAGCGCTTGGTCGTTGGCGATCCTATAAGCATGTGCTGAACCAACCGGTTGGCTGGTTCGAAAACGATTTTGCCGGGCGTATCGCCAATCGTGTATGCCAAATGCCCGCAGCCTGTGGTGAATTAACGTTTCAGGTGATGGATACGTTGAGTTTTACTGTGGCTTATATGATCGGAGCAGCGATTCTACTCGCTTCTGCCGACCCAAGGTTATTGCTTCCACTGAGTGTATGGCTGGTGTTGTATACCCTGTTACTACGATGGTCGCTTAAACGCATTCGCCCCGCATCGCGTGCAAGCTCAGCCGCTCGCAGCCGTACGCTGGGATTTGTTGTTGACAGCTTTTCCAATATTCAATCGGTCAAACTGTTTTCTCATACAGACCGGGAGAGCGACTATGCCCGCCATATCCTTGAAAAACATCGCACCACCTATGCTGCTGAAACTCGCATTTTTACCACTATTGATGCTGGCCTTGTCATACTCAATGGCATCTTGATCGCAAGTGTTGTCGGTTGGGCCTTGATGATGTGGACCAATGGCACAGCCAGTGTTGGCGTGGTGGCGACTGCCGGCGCGCTGGCTCTGCGAATCAATTCGATGTCGGGATGGATTATGGGGTCACTGGCTGCTTTTTTTCGAAATCTTGGGGTGGTATCCGAAGGAATGGAGTCAGTTGCGCAACCCGTCGAGCTACATGATCAACCGAATGCAAAAAATCTGACCCTGAGTAAAGGTGGTATTGAGGTTGTGCAGCTTAGCCATAACTATGGTCGCGAAGCTGGTATCGGGGGTATCAGCAATGTATCTTTCACGATTAAACCTGGCGAGAAGGTTGGCTTAGTCGGGCGATCCGGGTCAGGTAAATCCACTTTGGTTAAAGCGCTGCTTCGTCTTTATGATCCGGAACAGGGCAAGATACTCTTTGACGGTGTCGATATAAGAACGGTTACACAGGGCAGTCTAAGGTCTCAGATTGGCATGGTTCAACAAGAGAGTTCGCTATTGCACCGATCAATTAAAGATAATTTACTGTATGGACGTCCTGATGCAACCGATGAGCAGCTTTACCATGCGGCTGAGCAAGCAGAGGCCCATGAGTTTATTGCTGATCTTCGCGATGCCTTCGGGGGGAGTGGCTATGACGCTCAGGTGGGAGAGAGGGGTGTCAAGCTTTCCGGTGGTCAAAGGCAACGGATAGCGTTGGCCAGAGTGATCCTGAAAGATGCGCCAATTCTTATTCTTGATGAAGCCACCAGCGCACTTGACAGTGAAATAGAGGCGCAAATTCAGAGTACGCTCTACGGCATGATGCGAGGCAAGACCGTGGTTGCCATTGCTCATCGACTGTCAACGATTGCACAGATGGACCGTATTCTGGTTCTTGATAAGGGACAGATTATAGAGCAGGGGACACATGAGCATTTGATCTCTCACAGTGGTTTATATGCCACTTTGTGGCAGCATCAATCAGGTGGATTTTTTGTTGCTGATAATCCAGGCTCCTAGCCTGGATTATTCATGAAATCACCAAATCCTTCCGCATTCCCTTCGTCCGTAGCGAATTTCGCTCAGGCTGGGCGCCCCCGTCGCAAATACAGTCTGTATTCCGCTCCTTCACGAAATCCACTACGAACAAAGGGCATGGTGGAAGGATTTGGCGTTTCATGAATAGTCCAGGCTAGAGAAACCATAGAACGTACTTCTGATTGTGTAAAGCGCTAAGGGGTGCTGCGAATCCAACCGTTCGTCCGGGTAATCCAACGCATCAATCATCAAAATTTCCTTCGTCGTTACCCTGCAAGCGTAACGCATAAAAAAGTTGGGAGTTATTTTTTTAGATCGCGTCTTTTCACCAGTAGTTTTTCACTGGTGAAAATGCTGATAGAAAGTATAAGATGGCCTGTATGAAGAGAAAAATTCTTGTCACTGTCGTGTTATCGGTGCCGGCACTTTTCCTGTTTTCGATGAAGAGCGGATTGGGCGGCCCTGCTAGCGCACTCATAAAGACAGAAGTTAAAGCAAGTTTGAGCGATTTCATTGAAGTAACTCAACTAACAATAACGCGTAGCCCGATATTTGTTTTGTCTGCTGATCAGCTTGTCGAGTACTCTGCTGATGCGGTTATCACCGAGGACTATGTTAAGCGTATGAATCCCTTTGAATGGCAGGATCAATGTGAAGGTGGTCGCAAGGGCCGCACAGCCAACAAGGCGTTAGCCAATACAGCAGTGTATGAAGTCGTCGCCTCCAGTGGCACAACGTTAACCCTTATCGGCCGCATGAAGGCCTATAAAAAAGAAGGTCAATGGCTGTTTACCGCGCGTAATAGTCGTCTGATGAACAACGAAACAAGAATGAGTGGTACTCCCTTGTCCACGTTGAACAATGTGTTGCTAACGCAAAGTGACGCGTTTGATCAGCTTTGCCAGTCCGTTTTTGAAAACTAGCACGTCAGCACTATTGCGCCAGTCCTTTTTCTTTCAGGTAATGAGGCAGGTATTTCCGGTAATACTTGTATTCTTCATCCAGTATGCCATTGAGTACTTTGGGTTCGTCATAGGAGAAGTCAAACTTGAACTTGCCTGGCGGATCAATAATAAGAAGACAGGTGCTCCACTTATCCCCTGATTCAGATACGTTGGCATCACGAAGTTTGAGTAGCGCAGCCTTTGCATCGTCTGACAATCTAAAATTACTGACACTGTGCTTGTCGGATGAATCTTTCTGGACGATAATCGAAAACTCATTGTGAGCCCGACTGTCGGGTAAATCCATAATTTCAAATTGCATGACGATTCGCTCCCAGGGGCTGGAAACGCTCTTGGCAACTTCTCTTACCACGTTGGTATTAAGCGTGGTTAGTTCGGGATTATTCATGATTATCTGATGGTGCTTCGAACTTGTTTTCAAATACGGTTAAATCCCACGAAGCGTCAGGATCTGTTCTCCACTCAACGACGATCCTGTCTGGGCGAGCGGTGGTGTTGGACTCGTTATATTCTAGCGTGATTCTTACTTCAGGCGGGTTCAAATCGGGATCAAGCGCGGCCGCCTCAGTGAGCCTCGCCATTTGGTTCTCAAATATCTTGTAAGCACTGCCGTTGAGGTTCTTCTCAGGATCCCCCGGTATTGGCACTCCGTTGCCCGGGACCACGTTCAAGCGGTTGATCGGTGCACCAAATCGGTCAGCTATGATGTGGAACCCGACATCATACTCACCCCCTTCATTTCCGATTCCTGTCTGCAGTGAAGAATCGTTGCGGCCTATCGTGTCTAGCTCAATCTCACCCTCTACCGTACTAACACGACCCTGACTATCGGTGGTCCAGCTATAGTTACCCCATTCGTACGTTGTATCAGGCAACGCACTGTTTGCTGCGATATTGAAGCTATCCATATCATCGTCAGCAAATCGTAGCGTGACTTCGTCAATATCTGGATTACGAGTAGCTCGCGCATCGATGGCTGCTCTGGCTGTGTCTACATCAATAGCTCCAGTGGTTCGAAGGTACTGAAGATCAGCTCTGGTTAAAGCGCCACTCTGTACAAGCTCAGGCATGCGGCCATTCGCTGTTGCATTGGCCACAAGCGTGGGAAGGCCACCATCTATGGTCCGGACGCTGTCTACCAGATTCTCAATGGGTATGAGATCGGGAATAGTCGCACCATCGTCAATAGCAACAAGCCACTCGGGGGCGTCATCTGCCAGCGAATTGACCGTGACGTTACCATCCTCATCAACAGACACTGCGCGATCGAGCGTTGCAGCAGGGCCATTCGCAGGTGGTGCTATTTTCTCAGCCCCCCAAAAGGCGACCGATACCGCCAACATGGCTCTTTCACCATCGCTCAAACTATCCCACTGAGAAATGAGCGTATGGGCATCATTCGCTGTTGCACCAACGTCAACCAATTCACCGGTACCAGCCAGACCTCTTACCAGTGAAGCACCACGGGCTCCTCTATTTGCCAGACCAAGCGCTTGGCCCCCGCCGGATACAACGCCTAATCCACCAGCGACAACTTCAAACCAGTCACCTCGGGCTTGTGCATTGCTAACGGGATTGATACTACGGCCACGGTCGTGGGACGTTTGCAGACGATCAGCCGCACGATACGCTGACCAACCGCCAGATGCCACTGCCACTCCAGCGACAAACGGTGTGGCAGCACCTCCTGTCCCAACGATTAGCACACCACCAGCCACCAATCCACCAACTTGTGCGGTGGTATCCAGCACCCGGAACACATGTTCACGCTTGGTGTCATCAGTGTCTGGTGTGTTCCTGCTTGTCAGTTCAACAACGCCATTTTCATCAACACTTAAATGACCATCTGTAGGGTAAGTAAAATTGCCTGGAGGTAATTCGGATTTCTCTTGCCACGTAGCGAAGTCCTCGTACCGCGAACCGGCTGCATCCACATAGCGCTCTTCTGCACCGACGGTTACTCGGAACAACGGAACGATTCTGGGGGGCAAGTTTCCGTCCGAGAACAACACCGGGAGCACTGTGACCTGCGGTGTGTTTCCCTCTCCCGCAAAATACTGGATAGACTCAGCAACGTTACTAACGATTGGATCGTTTTCTGTGTAAGCGTTAACTGTTCCCGACGCAATTTGTTCAGGCGTTCCTTGCAGATTCGAATCCACGGGTAGTCCAATGGCGAAGCCAATGGTGTTCTGCAGGGAATGGCCGTCAAGCGCGACAGGTTCGTCACCGAGAAAATCGACATGATCCTGGACAATAGGCTCAGCATAGGCAGTCATCACGGTTGGGTTGGTCCAGCCATTGCCATCGTGCGAGCGCATTAAATCAGCGTCCCACTCTTCGTTCTGAGCGAACAGGGTCAATACGGTGACCCGCTCACCCGACAGCATATTCTCGTTGTAACCGAGAAGATCTCTTCCCTGGCGGGTCCCTAGAACTCCGGCAATTCGGTCTGACACCTCATCGCTGGTTTCATTGGTCGCGTTCCAGTTTCGTGTCAGCACCTCTGCGAACACATTCTCTATTCCTGTAGTGCTGTACCTATCGCCAGGTAGATCCTGAAATACGCTTATTGTCAGCGCGTCAGTTTGATCTGTTGCAGGTGTTTTGCTGAGCTGGATGATTACCTGCAAGGCAGAGGCAACAGACACTGCGGTAAACTGGTGCTCGTTATCGTGTAGCTCTAGCACGTCGACAAGGGTATATATTTCTTCAGTGCTACGGTCATTGATAACGTCAGCGATGAACTGAGTGTCTTCCTGAGCGCCAAGCTCCAGCAGGGCTATAGAGGTCAAACCGGCAGACGCTGTGCGTGCCTCAGGAGTCACTTCTTCTCCCACTGGAGTGGAAACCAGTTGGATCGCACGATCCAGATAAATATCGGTAGCTCTTCGATATAGCGCTTTATCATCAGACTGGGCAAGCCTGAAGAGTAATTCGTCAGTCGCTACTGACCACCTGTCCCCAGTGGCCGGTTGTCCTATCCATTTATCCAGAGCGGTATTGACCATAAGGTCTTGCTCCGCCTCAGTTAATGGACCAAGCTTACTTTCGCCTGTGACGACATCGGCGACATCCAGCCCCATACCCATCGAGGGTTCATCCGCTATATGCCATGTGATGATGTTTTCTCGAATAGCCAGACTGTCGGCATCCGTCCTGCCAACAGTGGCGTTCATTACCCAGGTCTGAGCATCCAGAAGGCTTGCCTTATGGTCAACATCGCCGATGTCATCGTTTTCATAGG
The DNA here is from genome assembly GCA_045110475.1 of Granulosicoccus sp. GTDB lineage: Bacteria > Pseudomonadota > Gammaproteobacteria > Granulosicoccales > Granulosicoccaceae > Granulosicoccus. The sequence continues at coordinate 3,818 of JBGCGC010000209.1, read as the reverse complement.
CACCATCGACCGCTTCACGTAGCTGGTCATTTTCCTGCAGCTCTCGAGCGGCCCATTCTATTTGAGCTATCTTGGCATCCACTTCGCTTTCAGGAACGCCATAGGTGTCGATCAAACGTTCGCGCACAAGCTCCTGATCGTATTCACCATCGGCCAGATCGAAAAAGTCCTGATCATGAGCTAGCCCGTCCGTTCCCCCGTTGGGATGGTCAAACACATCATAGTATTCAACCACAGTGCCTACCGTACGAATTTCAATGTCGACGAGCAGCTCGTTGGCTTGCACGGTGTCATCTAAATTGAAAGCCGTTAGATAGTGCCGGGTTTCCTCGCTGGTTGTCGCAAGCCGGTTCTGCTGATAGCTTTCCGGAAAGAGGTACTGGGGGATGTCAGTGTCACTTGCTGCAATACCCCGTGACATGGTCTCACTCGCATCCATGATTACCTGATCATCTATCTCGAGAATTTCGGTTAACCGGTGAAGCTCTGCAGCTCTGACTGTGGAAGGCGCGGCAGGGAAATCAGTGTCTGTGCTGGATATCGGTTGAGGATCCAGGGATTCGTTAACATAGGTTTGCACCAGATTCTCGCGATGCGAACGTAAATCCTGCTGGGCGTTCACATGCGCCTGCAGCAACTCAGAACTCCCGACGGTGTCAGGTATATAGACATTTTCGGCAAACGGGTAGTCCGCAAGGCGTTCTTGTACTTCACCGCTATTGCGATCCTCTACATACGCCCGGTACGTATCTCGCTCAATTTGCAGAAGCTCACTTTCAGTGCTTGAGAGACTGAACGTCAGTGGTGCAGCAGGTGTGCTGTGGTTCGTCGACTCGGAACTGTCAGGTAGTTGTGTGCGAGGAGAGAACCCGTCTGAGGTTGAAAGCGTGTGTCCACCAGGACCTCTGGTGTCGGCACTAGTGGTGTTGGCGCTCGGAGCAGGTGCTGTGGGCGGCGACCAGTTTGATGTAGACAGCGTATGTCCACCGGGGCCTCCAATCTCAGTACTTGTAGTATTGGCCTTTGGAGCAGGCGCTGATGCTGCAGGTGGCGACCAGTTCGACGTAGATAGCGAATGTCCGCCAGGCCCACCACCCTCAATATGCCTAAACTCGACATCAAGCACTTCACCATTGATCGTGATAGTGCCTTGGTCGTTCTCAGATCTGAGCTGAGCAAGCGCATCTGTACTCAACTTCTCACCTTTCAGCAGTTGACAAAATATAGCCCCCTCATCACCAGCAGAATCACTTGTATTGACCTGCGAATCAAGAAAGTGGCCGACCTCTTCGGTAAACACATCTCGCTCTGCTGCAGTGCCATGGAGTGTTTCGTTAATGAATATGGTGTTGGAACTGGCGTGAAACGCACCCAACGCACCTCCAAGATCAGCACTTGAAGCGTATTTAACAACAGGGAGCCAGCTAAAATCGTTGTTAATAGCGCTTTGACGAAAATCCTCTGCGGCTGCCTTATCGTAATTGCGGCCAAACGCTGTGGACATCAGCTGATGAAACACATACGGCGAATCGGCACAAAATTGAATATTTTCGCGAAACGACTGCGTCGCGGTGGCGCGCTGCTGGAGCGCATTAATATCCGTATTGGATTTCCGCCAAGACGCGCCAGATAGTGACTGGTAACTTGTCTGCATGCGATGTCCCTGAAAATCGTGAACTTGCCAATACGATCAGGCTAGCAGAAACACCAGGCTTCTGTGAGCAGAAAACTTACTGGCATTTCATTGGCATTTGGCAACAAACTCGATTGTCGAACTTGATAAACGGATTTGCAGAACTATTTTTCATTGAAGTCGCGATTGTTTCGGTAGTGCCGTCGCTGCAGGAATGAACATTAAACGTCAGTCAGCAAGAAGTCTGTTAATACTGCGTTGCCTCTACCTGCCCCGATCTTTCAGCTGGACGATGCGTCTCACTGCCTTCCTCGTGCCCAAGTAGCATCGAGAAGTTCATCAATCCGAACGCTGCGGTAAATTTCCAGCTTGTTAGCGCCTGCGCCGGTGAGATTAATCGATCCTGTCGAGCCAGTTTATCTATGCGTTCGGCAAGGTCAGCAACCTCCTGTTGCAAGACCCGCGCAGTGTCTGGGAGCATACGCCTTGAGATTGTACGAAACAGTTGCCCATCTGCAGCCTGCGTATCATAGATAGCACCAACAAATCGCAGGTTTATCTCGCGAATACGTGCGTGTAGTGGCCCATGTTGTTGCAAATGTAAAGGCTGATCAGTAAGCACGCTGAACCTTCCATCATCACGTAAAACCGCCAGACCAAGGTTGTGCAGCTTACGCATATCCTGATGAAGCCGGTGCGCTGGAATATGGAAGTATTCAGCGATATGTTCAGCGGCTTCACCGCTTTGCAGCAACAAAAAAAGGTCAAATAACCAAGGATTATCAGCCAGCTCAGCTTCAGTCGCCTCACTTAATTCAAGTCTGGCATCAGAGCTGCGTTTGGCTCTGTCAGCAAGATCGGCCATTGTCACATCCAGCAGATCGCAAATCTCCAGCAAACGGCCGAGCTTACAGTCGCCATCAGCGAATAAACGCTTGATCGTCGGTTCCGAAAGGCCAAGGCCAACTGCCAAATCGGCATATGTCCATCCACGAGCTTTCAGCGCACGCTTCAGCGCATCAAATATCTCACCACGTAGCCGTGAATTCATACTATTCCTCGTTGAAAAGCATCAGAAAGTGATACTAACAGTTTAGGTGTTGATAGAACGCATCGAATAGCGGACTCTGCAGGTGTTTACTAGAGGAAACGAAACAGTGATGAAAAAAACCTACGAAATAGTCGCCTTGACGCTTCTCATCGGAACTCAGCCTGCCATTGCCCAGGAGATTTGGGTGCTTGAGGGCATGGAAATGCCGGAGTCGGTCCTGGTGGATACCCAAAGATCACAGTTGTATGTCAGCAATATCGTTGGGCATCCGGCAGAAACTGATGCCAATGGATACCTGTCTCGAATTAGTGTCGACGGCACTGTAATCGAACGCGAATGGGTTACTGGTCTGGATGCTCCAAAAGGCATGGCACTTGTCGGCAACGAGTTACTCGTAGCTGATCTGAACCACCTGCATATCATTGATGTTGAAACCGGATTGCTGACCGATAGTCTCGCTCCGGATGACGCGGTATTCCTGAATGACGTGACAAGTAATGAAAACTCAGCCTGGATTTCTGATTTGCTGACAAACACAATTTGGCGATACAGTGACGGTACGTTAGAACCGTGGTTACAAAGCGAGGAACTGGCACACCCGAACGGGCTCCTTGTTGACGGTCAGCGTTTGTTAGTGGGTAGCTGGGGAACAGGGCTGCAAGAGGACTTCTCTACTGATGAACCCGGTGCGTTGCTAGCTGTGGATCTTGCTTCAAAGGCCGTGTCCATCGTTGTGCATGCCGTAGGCAACATTGACGGGATCGCAAGTGTCAATGGGATCATTTTTGTAAGCGACTGGCTTAGCGGGGCATTACTCGAAGTAGATGAAGCCACGAAAAGCTTTGTTGAAACTCAGCGTTTGCCTAAAGGTTTGGCTGATATCGCAGCGGATGATGAAGCACTCTATCTGCCGCTGATGCTGGATGGCCAGGTGAAAAAACAACTCGTGGCTGTGGGGAAATAGACATCGCCAGTGAATATTATCCGCCGGAGTGCGCTAGGAGCCTGCGCGGCAGAAATCAATCGGCTACGAGCAGCCCACTTTTGGCCAAATCTTGCGCTCATTTTCGTCACTTAGCCAGCTAAACTCCTCAAATGAGCACAAAATTTGACTCAAAATTGGACTACTCTCGC
>JBGCGC010000208.1:0-17559 GCA_045110475.1 Granulosicoccus sp. | reverse complement strand
CAGTGTGGCCCCGGCATCCGGATCGGTGGCTGCAATTGTCGTAACAGCCGTTTCATTCTCGATCACCGCTACCGTATCAGTCGCAGCGGAGCCATTGTTCGTGATAACAGGCGCTTCATTAACATCATTAACACTGACAGTAATAGTCTGTACGTCGGTCAGCGTACCGTCACTGGCCGTCACCTCAACGTTGTAACTGGCTCTTGACTCATAATCCGGGGCGGTAGAAAATGTCAATTCCCCACTGACACTATCAATGGTAAATGTCCCAGCATCAACACCGCCGGAGACACTGTATTCAAGTGTGGCACCGGAATCCAGGTCAGTGGCTGCGATTGTCGTAACAGCCGTTTGATTCTCGTCCACCTCCACCGTGTCAGTCGCTGCTGAACCATTGTTCGTGATAACAGGCGCTTCGTTGACATCATTAATAGTGACAGTAATGGTCTGTACATCAGCCAGCGTACCGTCACTGGCCGTCACCTCGACGTTGTAGCTGGCTTTCGACTCAAAATCCGGGGCAGTAGAGAACGTCAATTCCCCACTGGCACCATCAATGGTGAATGCACCGGCATCAACACCACCAGAAACACTGTATTCCAGTGTGGCCCCGGAATCCGGATCAGTGGCTGCTAACGTAGTTACAGCCGTTTGATTCTCGTCCACCGCCACCGTATCAGTCGCAGCCGAGCCATTGTTCGTGATAACAGGCGCTTCATTGGCATCATTAACACTGACAGTGATGGACTGTACATCGGTCAGCGTACCGTCACTGACAGTCACCTCAACGTTGTAGCTGGATTTGGATTCAAAATCCGGAGCAGTAGAAAACGTCAACTCACCACTGGTTTCATCTATGGTAAATGCCCCGGCATCAGTACCACCTGTAACACTATAGACCAGTGAGTCACCTGTATTAGCATCTGTGGCTGTTACGGTAGATACGAATAACTGATTTTCGCTAACTGCCTTGTTTGCAGTTGCACCTGCTCCATCACTTGTGATCTCCGGAGCCTCATTTGTAGAAGGCTTGATTGCGACAGCACCCAACAACCACTTACCTGAATCTGTTAATGACCAGCCAACAGACTCAAGGCTACTGGTTGCAAGCTTTGTGCTCCCTCCTCCATTTACTTCAGCAACATAAGCCTCCCAAACATCAGAAGCAGACAAAAGCGGAAATAACCCTTCATCCTGAAAATCATTTAATCCAATGACACTGTAGATAGTATCTCCAACCGCACTACCTACAGTTAACGACGCGCTCGAAGATAACCCACTGCTCGATGCAAAACTACCTAGCGGCGTACTCTGATCAACGCCATTAAATGTGGTAACAGCAGCGATAGCACCGCCACTGGCAATTGTATTGAAACTAACCACAACGTTATTTGCACCGACGTCTGGTGCAACCAGCTGCCAAACCTCAATACGAAAATCATTAATATGATAAACATGAAAACCGACACGAGACAGTGCTACGCCGTTAGAGGTAATTGATGTAACAGCCTCACCGTCGTCAGCATCAACTGCTACACCCACAAGCATCAGTCTTTCAGTGCCACTGACATTGTGCATGAAATCCAAGACAGAAACGTCATTATCGTCGCGTACGGTTATATCGTCAATCGTAACCGCAAGTGTGCCTACCCAATCATTAAGCACTTCATCACTGAAAATTGGAGCGGATTCAATGTCGCCTGTTTCATATTCAAGATCCCAATCACCACCAAGAATACTATGACCGCTAAGATCATCTGATGAAGCAACATCAGCTCCAGTAAGATTAGACAATAGCTCAACAAACTGCTTACCAACCTCAGAACTTGAAACATCGCAACCATAGAGTAAAATATCGGCATCACCGGTAAAGCTACCTGACCACTCCTGTATTTTTCGTTGATGGTCAACAAGATCACTTTTAGTAATCAAAGAATTTCCGATTGAAACAGCCCCGTCCTCGCCATGGCTTATAATGTGTAATTGTTTGACGTTGTCGTATATTGACAGCAACTCTGATATCTGGGCAATGCCATTGGCATTTGAATCAAGAATATGAACTTGATAATTTACATCGCTAGCTTCCGTCAAATCCTCAATTAGTAGATGATAATCGGGGGTTGTCGAATCGATAACGATGAGGTGTGTGTTAACGGATGGAGTCGTTTCACTCTCTTGAAACAACTGTAGCGAATCTGTCGCATTTACTACTAAAGAATCTGGCTGATTTGAATGAGACTCGGGCCTATGTGTCAGGATGTCTTTCCACAAAGAATCTTGCTGCGAAAGCGTGGGAGCAGACTCTTCCCGGCTTTGTGAGACGTACAACTCATCAGTGTTATTTTTAAATGACTGCCCTTCCGTCGAATCTTGTATAGACGACCAGAAATGTGACGCCAACTGCTGATTACTGACGTCATTTGATCTCTGCAAATCAAATGACTCGGCACCAGGAAAGTCAGCAGAGAAGAGAATTCGCGGTTCAAGTGTTTCTATATAAGGGGTGCTTCGAACCTTGGATATTCGCTTTACCAGCTTTTTCGAAAACTCTCGTTTTCGCAAAAAATCAGAATAAAATTTCACTTCAGGGACTCAGCGAGGCAAGATTCCACCTTATATTTAAAGCAACTTATTAGGCTGTCGACGTTCATCGTCGAGTCATCACTGAGTAAGAAACGAATCACAAGCCTCATTGCGAAATGTTCCGTCCTTATTTCGCAATGATATGTTGCTTATCAGAGTTGGTGGCCGTTCAGAAATCTCAAGCAGCCTGGCAATAGCACTTGAATGTACGGCAAGATAGTAATTTGTAATTTTCCTGTTCCAGGGTAGTAATTCTACGTCAACTCCGTCGGCAGACAGTGACTCACGAAGCGCGGCAGCGTTGTCAGCATCTTCGAAAGCACCCAGGGATATTTCCTGCGCTGTCGGAGCCTTCGACAACCTCGCTTCAACATAACCAAGCTTATGCAGTTTATCAAGTAACTGCACCGCATCCTGACGGCTTGCCTGTCGCACCGATTTCACAACAGTCCCTCGTCTCTTTGTGCTCGAACGTTCAACAAGGTTGGCGGCAAACCCATCTTTGCGCAACTGATTTTGCATCTCTTTCGCGATGCCGGACTGTTTGTATGGTCCTGACCATTGACACAGTTTTTTAGATGACGCCTCAATTTTATTTGACAGACTATTTTTACCTATCGAATCTTCTTTATTGGTTTCAATGGCAGATGCTAAATCTGGAGCCTGTGTGAAATCACTTGACATCGACACGGCCTTAGCTGCTTCAGCTTCAGTCGGATCAACCTCAGCGCTTATTTCTATTGGTGCCTTCGTGTCAAGAAAGCGTACCAGGCAACGACGACCCACCGGCACCTCGTAATCAGGATTGGGAAGTTCAAGTAAAACACCATAAGTATCACTTGCAACGTCAGCGACGGGGTCTACACGACTAATAAATGCAGTCCAGACGCTACCTTCAAGGCCAGCAACCCAAACCTCAGCCTGCAGCCCTCTCTTCATCGTAGAAATCTTTGATGCCGGTACTATAACTTCAATGTTTAGTGGATTTAGTTTCGCCACTCTAACGACTGGCTTGTCTTCAACCATCTCCCCAACACTTTTGTACTTTTCCATAACGACGCCATCAAAGGGGCTTCGAATAGTTCGTCTAGCCAATATCTCCTCAGAGCGTTGTAACTCTATTTTTGCAATCGCAAGGTTCTCCTGAGCACGCTGAAGTTGAAATTGGCCAATACGGGTCTCGGTTTTCTGCTCATCGATACTGCTTTCCGATATCAGTTGCGGCTCTATCAACTCATGAGAACGCTGTTCACGTCGCTCTGCGAAAGCAATACTGATCTGTTGCAGACTCACGTCCGTGGTAGAGTTTGCGCGTAGTTTGGCAAGTTTTACGGCCGCGCGCTCGGCACCAGACTCAAGAACTGCAACCGTATCTCCCTTGCTCACCAAGTCACCTCTATCAACGAGAAGCTCACTCAGCAGGCCGGTCGCGCTACTTCCCAGGTCAGAGACGACACTAGGGTAGATGACGCAATCCAGTTCAGCGTTTTCCTCAGCGTGTGCTTGTGTCAGCAGCACCAGAAACGCCACACACGAAAGCCCGGCATTCCTAAGAAAACAATTAACAGAGAGATGCGAGTGCAATGCCAGAATTTTCCATACCAGATAAGGTACATATCGGGTATCTGACACACTTTATTGAGACGCATATAACCCGTAACAAGACTTACCGCATGCCAAGAAAAGCCTGTCGCATGCTCCGTGTCAAGCGTTTCCAAAGCGCTTCGTAGCCATGGTCGAGTCGAATATAGGCTCGCTCTCCGATACCTGCGACACGAGTAACAGTGGGGAGCAAGAATTCCAACTGGAAAATTTCTGAAGAACTAACCCGCCCACTGGAGTCATTTAGCCCTGTTTGCAGCTTTCCTCCACCATTGACGCCCAGTGCTGCACTCGGCAGTTCATGCGTACCTGCCGGGAAATCACGAACCAGCCGGGCTGGCACCTCGATACGCTGATTAGCTGCCAGCCTGACGTATGCCTGATGCAAACCCTGACCGACCACACCAGCATCCTGTTGCTTAAAGACCGCTCTCACAATCGGTTGATCTAGAGGCGCACTGACGTGACCAAGCAAATCGCCGACTTGAATATACCTTCCCAATAAACAATGATAGGCATGTTGCGTGAATTCACCTTTTTTAGGACTCAAAATAACAAGACTGTCAAGCTGCTCTTGTAGATGTTCGTGCTCTGCCCGGAGAATACTGACATCATCAGCAGCGATAGCACCGCGAACTCGGCTTTGTACTCTTTCGTCAGACTCTCTTATTAAAGCCTCCTGCAGTCTTGCAGTAGATATTTTCACCTGTTTTTCGAGCACTGGGTTAGATAACTTAAAGAGTGCTTGTCCCACGTCGACATTATCACCAGATGCCACGAGCATTTGAACTACGAAACCATCAGCATCACTTAGTACCTGTCCCTCGACAGGAGGCCAGACAACACCTTGCGTTCTGGTACTTAATGGAGCTGGGACAAACAAAATAGCCAAAATGACAAAAGATATCACTGCGATAGTATAGTGACCACGAATACGGTTCTCTTGCAACTTCTGGCTATACAGCAAAAAGTGGAACCCGTAATACAAAGGCTTGATGATTTGCGTCAAGGTAACCCAAATAACAAGTAACACTCCCAAAATGTGAAACGAATGCATAAGGTACACAGCAATGCTGTATAAAACTGCTAAACGGTAAATCGGTGATAGAAATCCGTAACCTAAAAACCATAGGCGCTCACCTTCAGCTTGTACAGGTGATAGCGCTTCTTGAATTTTCAGTAGGTACCTTTGAATAACGTAATACCAATATTTTCGCGAACGACGCGCAAGGTCTGGTATTTCAATCAAATCCTCAAGAATATGATAGCCATCAAATTTGAGTAAGGGATTCGCATTGTAAAGGCAAGTAGAAACACTACCGAGTATTGCAAAAGACAACGCCGTATCACGTAACAAGCCAGGGGCAGCGTACAGCCATACAAGGAATGCAACTGCTGCGATTGATGTTTCTACCAGTATTCCCGCCGCACTGACAAGGATCCTGCGATGCTTATCTCTAATAGCCAATGCTGAGGAGGCATTGACATACGGCACAGGCACAAATACAAGCAGACTGATGCCAGTCTCATTAACATGCCCCCCCCAGATCTTGATGACAAGCCCATGTCCAAGCTCATGAAAAGCCTTGAGCACCGGATACGCAAGCCAGAATATCAGCGCATCTGATGCAGTAAATTGAAGGTCTGAAAGAGCTGACGCCAAGGCATCCTTTTGTGAAATCGCGTTTAGTATCGCTATAACAATCAGACATAGCCAGATGCAGAAACCCGTTGTTGAAAAAAGTGGCCTGGCAAAAGGCGTAAAAAATTCAAGCAGTTTGTCGGGATTGAATAACGGAATACGAATAGCAAGCGGATTACTCCAACGACTCCATGTTCGAATACGAGAGCTTCGTTGATAACGATCAAGAGCGTCTCGCACACCAACCGAAATAGAACCGCTCAGGATTTCTTCGGTATGTAGTTTCGAAAAAACAACAAGAACATGTTCAATAGTCAGCTGAGAACTATTGTCTTCCAGACTAATGCGCTCCACAATTTCCTGTATGCTCAGATCACCATTCATGCGTCCGAGTATTTGATGTGCGTTAGCATCAAAGCGAAGATATCGACCAGACGATTCATCGTGTAACAAATACCAGCGTTCTCCGCGGTATTCTTGTGGAAGTACTCTGACATGTTGTCGTAGACGCGGCCGTAGAGGCGCAATCTTAAGCCAAAATTCGTAGTTTTCACTTCCGGGTTCCAAAAACGTTGTTGGCATGTTTTCATGCCCCTTGCTCATGTACCCAAACCCCAGAGAACAAGACGCAGGCGAGCGAGCAACGTTCCAAACCACACATCGACTAACCGTGTTTTACCAACGATAATCTTCGCTACGCCCTGCATGCCTGGTCGTATCGCTAAAGGCGCCTCCAGCACGTCAGCTTCTACTCGAAAATAATTTGCTCCGTTATGAGGTTTGGCAATGGGCAAAATATCGATAATGTCAATATCAATCGAATGGGAAGGTAATCCAGCTAGTCGAACACTCCCCTGTTGACCGGGCGCTATATAAGCTATGTCGTGTTCATCAACCTCCAGGATCAATCGATAGCCTTCCAGCGGTACAATTTCAAACATGAGCTGACCCGTTTCGACAGGTGCTCCGAGTGATTGACTCCAGTCACCGCTCACCAATAGACCTGAAAACGGCGCAACAAGCTTTGTCTGTGCCAACTTGTTGTCCAGAAGTTGTAACTCAGCTTCTGACTGAGCCAGCCGCGCCGAACTCATACCGACCTGAGCACGATCTCTTGCAGCTAATGCCAGCTGATACTCCTTATTTTGCCGGCTTTGTTCGACACGCCATTTTTCACGTTCGAGCAGTAGTTCAGTATCGTTCAGCTCTGCCAGTATCTGTGACTCCACAACCTGATCTCCAGCTCGAGCGTGTACCGCCTGTAACTGTCCTGAGAACGGGACAGTTATCGCTTGTTGAAACGTACCTTCGATAACTGACGCTGCTGAAACGCGATGATCCACAGGGATAAAGAATGCAATTAGCAGCATCAAAAATATCAGCGCGAATATTCTTGAAGGTGATATTTTAAAAATTCCTCCTGGCGTCTTGTCTGGTGCGCTACTTGCTGCTCGCCGATACCTGCCAAATGGTTTTTCCAGTCTGTGTTGGCGCTGTATCAATGGCGCAAGCTGATTGACCAGGCTACTGACCTCATTGACAAATATTTCATCTAATAAATCACCGCTATTACGTGTACAGCTAACAACACCTACAATTTTATCGTCCACTAACAGCGGTGCAGAACACACAGATACAATAGCTTGACGCAAAATCATTTGATTATGAGCACCAGGCTCCTGGCGATGGTTTTGCAGTTTGGCCGGAGAGCAGATAGTTGCACGTTGATCGACACACTCTTCCATGGCGTTTTCAAGTTCTCGTATACGCTCCGTTCGACGTTCAAATTCAAGTTGGTCAGACACAGCCGCTGTCACTACTTTCAGGCCTCGACTAAGTCCGATAGATACACTGGAACATTTAAGCCTCTCCGCCAGAAGACTACATAAAAGATGTAAGGATAGCGGTAGTGGAATGTCGCGTGACAGTACCAAAAAGGACTCTAGCACTAGCGACTCCGAGTCAAATTTTTCGGCAGTCAGCGGTTCAAGTAAATTTTCCAGCCATACCGCACACCATTGCTGCAATTGTACTACCGCCTGTGTCTGCTCATTGGAACGTACACTCATGGACAGCGCCACAGTGGCATACACCTTGTTCTGAATATAAATTGGAAAGGCCAAATGATCCTGCATCACCAGGTTCTCATCAGATACCTTTTCCAGAACCTGCGATTCGGAACGAAAGCAACGCCAGGCGACTGAGGCTAATGGGCGATTTTCAAAGGTAGAGTCAACCCCTGTACTCGACCAGGATGCGGCTAGGCACAAGCGAGAGAAATCCTGGCTATTGCGCAAGTAGACGGCACTGGCATGTACCCCGTGAATCATACGAGATTGCCAATCCAGCCACTGATTGATGCTAGCTGCAGATTTCTCCGGTAGCACAGTAGAGTTTGATCGAATATCCTCTACCGTAATCTTATCAGCATCTTCCGCAGAATCATCTGGCGCGGTACTTTGATGATCGAGGGGAATTTGTTCCTGCGCTGAGCGCATATCATTGCGACCTGTCTGTACGTATGCATGGAACGCCCGAGAAGACAGTCCGCCAATGGTTAATCAACCGAGCAATGGGACTGCAGCAATGCTCGTGCCTAAATCAGGATTTGCTCTGCGTCATTCAGACTTGATAAACGTAAATTAATCTGTTTACTTGTCCAGCGGCAGGATGTTAGCTGAGGCAACGATAGTGGCCGGGACAAGCCATCGCTACCGCATTAGCGTGGATTTGCGACTGCAAGACCCGTACAACGCATTACTGTTTACACCCAGCGGCACGGCGTTAGGCATTTAACGATAGTAAACAGCATTATTAATGACTAAGAAATCCACCCGACTGACGTAACCAAAGCGATGAGTAGAGTTGTCCATTTTTCACAAGCTCCTCGTGCGTGCCGGTTTCCACAATCCGCCCGGACTCCATAACGATCAGGCGATCCATGGCGGCTATCGTAGAAAGCCGATGGGCAATAGCAATGACAGTCTTACCTTTCATCAGATCCTGCAAACTCGCTTGAATCGCTGCCTCTACTTCGGAATCCAACGCCGATGTCGCTTCGTCCAACACCAGTATGGGGGCATCCTTTAGTAACACTCTTGCAATGGCGATTCGTTGACGCTGCCCACCTGAGAGTTTGACGCCACGCTCTCCCACAAATGCATCAAGACCTGTTCTACCGCTACTATCTTTAAGATCATGCAGAAATTTAAGCGCGTGCGCTTTAGTCGCTGCTGCAATGATCTGTTCGTCAGTGGCATCTGGCCTTGCGTAGGCAATATTGTCACGAATGGATCGATGCAACAGAGAGGTATCCTGACTAACCATACCAATGGAAGATCGCAGAGACGCCTGAGTAACTGCTGAAATTGACTGACCATCGATCTCTATAACGCCTGCGTCGATATCATAAAGCCGTAACAACAAACTCACTAGCGTAGACTTTCCGGCACCAGATGGCCCTACCAGACCAATCTTTTCACCCGCTTTTATAGTGATCGACAGATTGTCGATGATTGCAGTACTGTAGGCTTTGCCTGCAACAGGTATCGGTTCCTTTTCCAGGGTCGCATTATCTGGAATATCATGCCCTGCGACGCGAGTATAATTGAAGCTGACGTTTTTAAATTCCACCTGACTTTTCTTAACTACCAGTGCATCTGCATCAGGCTGATCAATCAAGCCCACCGGTTGCGCAACGCTATACATGGAATCCTGAGCTTGCCCAAAATTTCTGAACAATCCATTGACCTGACCCAAAAAGCGATTGGCGAGCAGATTCAGGCGAAGTACCAGCCCCATAGCAAAAGCAACTTCACCCACTGAAATTTCACCACGTTGCCATTGTGCGATTGCCAGATAAGCAATGCCTATCAACATGAAAGAGTTGTTTACGACCACCGATATTCGTAGGAGCGTGATAGTTCTCCCAAACTGCCGTGTCTTGCTAACCAGACCACGTAGCCCATCTGCTACAAACTCGTCCTCTCGCTCAGGCTGGCTGTCGATCTTTACCAGACTGATATTCGAGTAGCTATCGACAAGCCTGCCGGTGAGCACCGATTTTGCGTTAGCAACCTCTCGAGCGTTGTCGCGCACAGATGGTACATATCTGACGAGAATGAGCACGTAAACAAACAACCACAGAAGCAAAAACAACGTCAGGCGATAGTCAAGGTCGAGAAACAATACCAACGTACTGATTGCATAGAGAACAATAAGCCAAACGGTATCAAGCAGCGTTGTGATGAAATCTGTCACTGCCTGCCCGGCTTGCATGACCTTGGTGGCGATTCGCCCGGCAAAGTCATTCTGAAAAAAGTCAAGGTTTTGCCGAACCACGTTCTTATGCGATTGCCACCGAACAAGATTAAACATTGACGGCCCAATAGTCTGCTCATTGAGCATTGTGCCAAGCCCCATTATCACCACGCGAATCAGACCGACAAAAACAACCATCCATGCAAGCGTCAGCCAATGTTCAGCAAACACCGTATCCACACGGGCGCCATCCAGCAAATCCACCATTGTGCCAATGAAACCGAACATCGAAATTTCTATCCAGGCCTGTAAGCCACCAAAAAGCAAAAGCCCAAAAAAAACATAGGGAGCTTGAGCTGCGAAATACAGGATAAACCGAATGACCGAGTTTCCCGGTGGACGATCTGATTCTGCCACTTTCAATGGATCGATGATATTTTCGAATAATGAAAACATGATTTGCTTCGGGTGATTCGTGGAGCTGCTGGCGCGCAGCGGAAGAAGACGCGGCTTTCGGTATTTTACTACGGTAAGAATTACCTTTATTACTTGCGCTATCGGGAGCATTAAGCACCGATCGTCAGCAAACCGCCACCGAAAGGGCATCAGACATGACTCAAAATCTATCCGAGTCGATAAAACAGTTTTAAAATTATTGCCATTTCGTTGATAAGCCTTTTTCACGAACTCGATGTCCCGGGAAAAAAGTTCTCGTAACTCTTCATGGATATTGTTATAAACAGTATTCCTGAAAATCCTTTTTAACGAGAAACGGACTATGAGCAATACGAGCAAAGCCACCGCGAAACTCACTCTGGGAGCTACTAAACACGCAGTATCAACGTTTACTGCGGGTACAATCCTGTTTGTCGGCGCCACACTGACATCAACTGGCGCACTGGCGCAAAGCGCTGAAAAGACGTTTGCACTTATCCAGATCAATCAGCAAGCACTTTTTTTTAACCAGATGAATGAAGGTGCTCAGCAGGCCGCCGATGCTGCGGGCGCCGAGCTGGTCATATTCAACGCAAACAACGATTCTGCGGCGCAGAACAATGCCATCGAAACCTATGTCACTGAAGGAGTCGATGGACTCATCGTTGTTGCCATAGATGTCAATGGCATCATGCCAGCGGTAGAACAAGCGGATGCAGCGGGTATTCCGGTAGTGGCCGTAGATGCCATACTGCCTGATGACGGGCCTCAGAAAGCGCAGGTAGGTGTGGATAACGCGCAGGCAGGCGCCGATATGGCGGCATACGTTAACGATTTTGCGGCCAATGTGGACGGCGGACTTCAGTTAGGTGTCGTTGGTGCGTTGAACAGCTTTATCCAAAACGTGCGTAAGGACGGCTTTGTCGAGGCATTGGAAAAAGTTGAGGTTGTCGCAACCGTCGACGGCCAGAATGTTCAGGACATCGCTCTGTCAGCGGCTGAAAACCTGATGACGGCGAATCCCACCATGAACGCGATATATGCCACAGGTGAACCTGCACTGCTCGGTGCTATAGCGGCCGTAGAGAGTCAGGGACGTCAAGATGATGTCACCGTGTTTGGCTGGGATCTGACATCCCAGGCTATCGACGGCATCGATACAGGGTATGTGGAAGCTGTGGTGCAGCAAAGCCCTTCCGGAATGGGTGCCGCAGCGGTAGAGGCACTTGCAGCTCTCACATCCGGCGGCGATGTTGACATGCAAATCGATGTACCAATCACCATCGTCACCCAGGCGAACGTGGATGACTTCCGAGCAACGTTCAAGTAGACCACTCGATCAGTCAGGAGATGCAAGTCCAATCTGGAGATAGCGATAGCTCTGCGGGTCAAACCCGCAAGCTTCCGCGAATTGCACTTGCAGGCATACGCAAGCGGTTTGGGTCAATTCACGCTTTGCGAGGTGTCGACCTTGAACTCATGCCCGGAGAATGCCTTGGTCTTGTCGGTGACAACGCTGCGGGCAAGTCAACACTGTCCAAAGTCATCTCCGGCACCTATCTACCAGACTCAGGCACTATCGCTATCGATGGTGAGATGGTCAGGTTCAAGGGGCCGGCAGATGCCCGATCCCGGAACATCGAAATGGTCTACCAGGATCTGTCGCTGTGCGATCACGTCGATGTCGTCGGCAATCTGTTTTTAGGTCGCGAGATATTGAGGGGGATATTTCTCGACAAACCACGCATGCGAGCTGAGGCTCGCGCCATGCTTGACGCGTTGGAAATACGCATCCCGCGCCTTGGCGCAAAAGTCGCCCAACTATCGGGGGGTCAGCGCCAGGCAATTGCGATCGCAAGAGCTGCCTCGTTCAATCCGAAGGTTTTGATCATGGACGAACCTACTTCGGCGCTTGCTGTAGCCGAAGTCGAGGCTGTTCTGGAACTGATAAACCGCGTAAAAGCACGCGGTGTTTCCGTTATTCTCATCACTCACAGGCTGCAGGATCTGTTCCGCGTCTGTGATCGCATTGCGGTGATGTATGAGGGGACCAAAGTGGCGGAACGACTGTTGGCCAGCACCAATCTTGAAGAACTCGTTAGACTGATTGTTGGTGACACTGGTTTGCACGCCGCCACTGGCGACCAGAACAAACCATGAACACCACCTATACGGAACGTGAACAGGGCTCAGCGATTGCAGACTTTCTGGCTGAGCATGCGCAGGTACTATCCATTGCGGTTTTTTTCTTCTGCTGTGTGGTGTTCTTCTCGATGATGACAACCACGTTCCTGACCTTACCCAACCTTCTCAATGTCATTCGACAGGCTGCACCGATCCTTGTTGTGGCCACTGCGATGACACTGGTTATCATCACAGCGGGTATTGATCTATCGGTCGGTTCTCTTGTCGCGCTGGTGAATGCCGTAGCAGCCATAGCTATAGCTGCAGGATATCCATGGCCATTGGTTGTTGTGGCCATGTTGCTATTGGGTGGATTGATCGGCCTTGCACAAGGTTGGTTTACTGCCTATCAAGCCATTCCCGCCTTTATCGTCACGCTGGCCGGACTATCAATACTGCGCGGCATTGCGCTCTATCTGACACAGGGCTACTCCATACCGATTAAAGACGTCCCTGGCTTCCTCTATCTGGGTCGCGGTGAACTTTTTGGAGTCCCTGTACCAGCGATCATCGCTGTGGCCATTGTAATTCTCGGCTACGTTGTTCTCAGTCAGACACGCTATGGCCGCCGCGTAATCGCTGTAGGCTCTAATCCAGAAGCTGCACGACGTGTAGGAATGCCAGCCAAGGGCGTGACAGCATCGGTATACGCATTATCAGGAGTCGCTGCGGCCATAGCGGGTCTTCTCTTTGCAGCACGCCTTGGCTCTGGCTCGTCAAACGCTGCGATCGGCTTTGAACTGCAGGTTATCGCAGCGGTAGTTTTGGGTGGTACTTCACTCATGGGAGGGCGAGGATCAATGATTGGAACCCTACTTGGTGCCATGACCATCGCTGTCATCGGTAATGGATTGATATTGATGAGGATATCGCCCTTTTTCACGCAGATTGTTACCGGAGCCATAATTCTGATTGCCATCTGGCTCAACACACGGTTGTTTACCCGTAGCACTGGATCATGAGCAGGCCAACAGACAAAGTCATGACCGTGACAGGCGAGATACGCGCTGCCGATATGGGCATCACGCTGATGCACGAGCACATTCTCAATGACTGCAGTTGTTGGTGGCATCCACCAATGGAAAATGAACGACAGTATCTGGCAGACGAACTGGTCAGTCTGCCCATCCTGTCGGAACTCAGACAAGATCCGTTTGTTTGTAAACATAATCTGAGCCTTGATGATGAAGCATTGGCTACATCTGAACTTTTCCTGTTCAAATCAGCGGGTGGATGCACGGTGGTTGACCCAACCTGTCGTGGAATAGCCAGAAACCCCGAGGCTCTGGTAAGAATCTCACGAAACTCAGGACTAAACATTATCATGGGTGCCGGCTACTACCTGCAAAGCTCTCACCCACCAGAGCTTCACTCCATGAGTGCCAGCGAAATTGCTGCTCAAATCATCGCCGAAGCAAGCGATGGCCTTCAGATCAGGTCAACGGAAAATATTTCAAACGTCAAAATCGGTCTTATTGGAGAGATTGGTGTGTCATCCGACTTCACCACTGACGAACGAAAGTCATTACGCGGTGCTGCCATGGCACAAGTGCAAACAAACCTTCCTCTAATGGTTCACCTGCCTGCATGGTTTCGACTTGGACACGAGGTACTTGATATCGTTGAAAAAGAAGGTGTCGACCCTCATCGGGTTGTACTGTGCCACATGAATCCCTCACACGACGATGTCGATTACCAGCAGTCACTCGCACACAGAGGTGCATTCATCGAATACGACATGATCGGTATGGACTACTTCTATGCCGATCAACAAGTGCAGTGTCCCAGTGACGACGAAGCCGCTCGTGGCATCGTAAAACTCATAGAAGGCGGATACCTCCAGCAGATACTCTTGTCGCAAGATGTATTTCTGAAAATGATGCTGACACACTATGGTGGCAACGGTTACGCCTATGTGCAAAGACATTTCCTGCCACGGCTGAGGCGGCACGGTTTGAATGACACGGCGCTGGCCACCCTGACACAGCATAATCCGCGACGCGTATTCGAACCCGAATTCAAGATTCCCGAAGGATAATCATGATGAGTACTTCTAAAAAAAAACGGGTGCTACTGATCGGTGAAAGCTGGGTAAGCTCGGCGACACACTACAAAGGCTTCGATCAATTTGGCAGCGTGACGTTTCACACGGGTGCTGATCCGCTGGTTAACGCTCTGCAAGACAGTGCGTTTGACATCACCTGGATGAAAGCCCATGAGGCAGTAGATCAGTTTCCTTTCGATATGGCAGGACTGGAGCAGTATGACGCCTTCATTCTGTCTGACATTGGCGCCAATTCGTTGTTGTTGCCACCTGAGGTGTGGCTACACTCACGAACAGTGCCCAACCGGCTTAAATTGTTGAAGCAGCGAGTGGAAGACGGTGCGGGACTAATGATGTGCGGTGGGTACTTTTCCTTTCAGGGGATTGACGGTAAGGCGCGATGGCGCAGAACACCGGTCGAAGACGCCTTGCCGGTGACGTGTCTACCCTGGGATGATCGTGTGGAAATTCCCGAAGGCACAAACGCCCAAATAGTCCTCGATACACACCCTGTTGTTGCAGGTCTCAATGAACCCTGGCCTTACATTCTGGGTGTCAATGAGGTAGAGCTGCGTGAACGCGACGACGTACAATTAGTTGCGCAACTACCGCAGGATCAGGGTGGTCACCCTTTGCTGGTAACGGGACAGCATGGCAAGGGACGCAGTGTAGCGTGGACGTCAGACATCGGCCCCCACTGGTTGTCACCGGCCTTTTGTGAATGGCCAGGATACAAGACACTGTGGACCAATGTACTCTCGTGGCTGACACACCTCGACGAAACTGAAGCATGACGTGATCCCGGTATTCCATCAACCCGCTAAAATGAGCGATAATTGTTCAGCATCTGGGAACGCGCTATACGTTCCATGGCTGCCAATGGTCATGGCGGCGGCGCGTACAGCGTGATTCATCGCAATTGTGTCAAGCTTGACGCCACGCAAACTGGCCGAAGCAAGTGCGACAGCAAGCAAGGTGTCGCCTGCCCCAGTGGTATCAACTACCGGTGCAACTACTTCAGCGGGAATGCAAGACACCAGCGGCACGTTACCCCGCCTGCCAGCCATCAAGACTCCACGCTCACCACGAGTAAGCACCACCTGGCAAGCCCCCTGCCTGAGCAAGGCCTGTACTGCCGATTCGTCACACAATCCGGTCAAAGCTCTGGCCTCTTCGGCATTGACGAATACGATGTCCGCCATTGCGACAAGTTTGTCCATCCAGGGGATGTAAGGCGACGGATTAAACACGAACGTTATTCCTGCCTGCTGAGCCATTGTTGCGGTGCTGAGAGTCAAGGCTTGCGTCAAATTTCCCTGCATGACGAGTACATCACCGTGGTTCAACCTGTAAATCGCAGCCTTTACACGCGCGGAGTTGAGGCTGAACGCGGCCGCTGTCGTGGTGACAATCGAGTTGCTGCCCTGAGCATCCGCATAGACAATCGAAACGTCAGTTGCTTGTGTTGAACATAATTGCAAATCGAGCGTTATCGATTCCTGAGCGAGCCTGTTGCTTACAAATTTACCTCGCTCATCGTCACCCAAGGCAGCCGTCAACTGAGTTGGCACACCACATCGTGCAAGCAAGGTTGCCACGTTTGCGCCTTTGCCACCCACATCTCTTGCCCGACATTGGCCGAGAACTGATTCCCCCGGGACCGGTAATGTCGGGACTGCATACGTTTCATCTACGGTAGCATTCCCCACTATCAATATTTGTGCGGCCACTCAACCCATTCCCACGCAATCTGACATGCATTCGATCACATCAAAACCCCAAGATCTCATCACTTCGCTGTTTGGTGGGAAAGCACTGATTGGTGTCATTCATTGCCCGGCGTTTCCAGGTTCTCCAAGGTACAACGGAGCCAGTATCGAAGCAATCTACGATGCCTGCATGCGTGATGCACAAGCATACCTTGAAGGTGGCATGAATGGATTGATTGTGGAGAATCATGGCGACATCCCCTTCCTGAAACCGGAGGATATCGGACCAGAAACAACGGGATATCTATCCGTTATCACTGATCGCATCATGCGCGAAGTGGATTGCCCGGTCGGGATCAATGTACTCGCCAACGCCCCCATTCCAGCACTTGCCGTCGCCAGCGCTAGCGGTGCCGCGTTTATCAGAGTCAATCAGTGGGCAAACGCTTACGTTGCCAATGAGGGTTTTATGGAAGGGCGAGCAGCACAGGCACTACGCTATCGCGCCAGCCTGCAGGCCAATCAGATAAAGGTGTTTGCCGACAGCCACGTGAAACATGGAAGTCACGCTATTGTGGCCGACCGAACTATCGGTGAACTTACCCGTGACATAGCATTCTTCGATGCTGATGCTGTTATCGCCACAGGGCAACGCACGGGCAATACGGCCACCATGCAGGAAATCGATGAGATTGGTGCCGCCAGCACACTCCCCCTGCTGATAGGTTCCGGCATTACGCCTGACAACATTTCTGCATCACTTGCGAAAGTCGACGGTGTTATCGTCGCTTCCTCGCTGAAGCGCGACGGAGACTGGTGGAACGAGGTGCAAGTAGAGCGTGTGAAAAAGCTGGTGAATGCAGCGCAAGCCTGAACCGGGTGATGTTTAAGAGCCTGGATTATTCATGAAACCACGGGGACGCCCAATCCAGGCTAGTGTAGTGTGACCTTCAAACGCATCAAACAGAGACCACCAAAACGCCCTCAGCAAGGCGCTGTTCGCAGGCAAGGTCGGGATCCTTGTCAAGAACAGCAACGCGGCGGAGGGTGTTTTGGTGGTCTCCCGAAGGGCGGCTCGTCCAGGGGTCATCCGCGTTGTT
>JBGCGC010000207.1:0-31392 GCA_045110475.1 Granulosicoccus sp. | reverse complement strand
CGAGCGAGAGTAGTCCAATTTTGAGTCAAATTTTGTGCTCATTTGAGGAGTTTAGCTGGCTAAGTGACGAAAATGAGCGCAAAATTTGGCCAAAAATGGGCTGCTCGTAGCCGATTGATTTCTGCCGCGCAGGCTCCTAGCAGAGACTCTGCCGACAATGGGAACGGAACTACCAGCTACCCGTGTTGTCCATCGACACCCAGGGCTCGCAGGGTTCCAGTGCGTCACCCTCCTGCAGAAGTTCTACTGATATGCCATCCGGTGATTTTACAAATGCCATTCTACCTTCACGGGGTGGTCGCAGAATGGTTACCCCTGCATTCATCAGTGACTGACAAGTGTCGTGTATGTTGTCGACCTTAAACGCAAGATGACCGAAGTTGTCTCCGTTTGCGTACGCTTTCGTATCCCAATTGTATGTAAGCTCTATTTCAGGTGCGTTCTCTTCCCTGCATCGCTCCAGATCCTTCTCGGCTGCAAGAAAAATCAGAGTGAAACGCCCTTTTTCATTTTCCTTGCGTCGTGTTTCTATCATGCCAAGCTTGTTACAGAAAAAATCCAGGGCAACATCAAGGTCCTGCACACGAATCATGCTGTGAAGAAATCTCATTGTCAGGGTGTTCTCCATTGTAAAAAGGGACGTTTCAAAAGAAGGGGCAGCTAACAGCGGCCATCCAGGCTTTAAATGATATCAGCTAACCGCTGAGCACCGACCAAGCTAACTGCATGCCGGTGTTGATTTTCGCCTTTCCACGCCTTGGCGAGCACCAATCAACGGCCAATATCGGGTTTTTCAGTACTCGATAGACGCCTGTATCCTACTCAACATGTCAGCGGGTACGCCGAAAGCAAGACCCGCCAGTGGTCCCAGCAACATGGCACGACCACAGCTATCACCGCCACATGAAATATTGTCATGTACGGCGCTTTCAAAGCTGTCCACGTGATTGAGAATATGCCACACCACGGGCATTCCCTGAGAGACATGACAAGGCATGCCGAACTGCATGGCCGCCTTCAACGGCTGATAGCCATCAAGTGCCAATGCCTCCTGCAAAAGCGTGTTCAGAGCAGAAGAGCCTGCGTTTGCGGTTTTAGACAGCGCCTGAGCCAACGGCAAACCTTCGGCAACATAATCAAGACAGCGGTGCAGCAACTCAGCACTTTCCAGCACATCGTTGTGAGTTGAAATAACACTGACGGCGCTGGCAGTATCCTCTCTGGACAGACCATGTGCAAAGACACCGGCGACAGGACACAGGCCAGGCATCTGGTCATCGTCCATACCCGATGGTTCACGCAGATCTTCGCCATCGATGAGCATGCGCCCGATTAGCGCTTTGGTTGGGCGATCCGCATACCCTTTGAACGTACCACACGGCCCGAATGAGGCAAAAAATGCCTGTCGATGAACCCCTTTGTCGTAACTGCCGCCAGAACAAACCTGTGACAGAAGCCGAGCAGATTCGCCATAATGCGACAACTGGCCAGCATGCCTGCCAGCGTGCGCAAAAAAAGCTTTGCGGTCAGCATAAGCATTGATATCGGGTTGTCTGAACAGCACGCTACCCGTGCTTTCGATAGCGGCGATCTGCTCTTGATCATACATCCAGTGCAGACCCAGAGCCGCGGCGTCAGCCACGAGGGCGCCACTCAGCGCGTTCTTGATATCCATGGCCATAGTGTCTGGTTACTACCCATTTGAAAGACTGAGGCGCAATTATGACAAGCTTGGTGCAAAGTGTCAGAAACTGTGCTGCTTTATGTGGCGTGCAGTCGTGCAACAGACTCAGCGTACCTTGAAAATTGGTAGTTGTTGAACGCAGAGCGATAAGATGGTGAGTAGTGGTGGACATGCCGGTCATCAAACAAACGTTGATATCCGGGCGCGCCATTTACTGCTGGCTTTGTCAGATCTGCACTACTAGATGGCGCTTTATTCACGCCGTGTTTGTTCGATTTACAACGAATTAAGAGGAAAGCGTATTGCCGGGTTTCCGTTTTCGTCTCGTGGAACCACACCGGCTCGCATATTTACCTGCAAAGAGGGAATTATGAGCTTTGGCACCGCGAGCTGGGCATCTCGTTCAGTTCGGAATTTAATGAAATCATCACGGGTCTTGCCGGCACCGACATGGATGTTATCCCGCTTTTCATTGGCTACCGTGGTCTGCCATTCGATGTCACGTCCATCAGGACCATAGTCATGACACATGTATAGCAGCATGTCTTCGGGAAGCTCCAGGAGTCTCTGAATAGAGTCAAACAATGTTCCTGCATCGCCGCCCGGAAAATCAGCACGCGCTGAGCCGCTATCGGGCATGAACAGAGTGTCACCTACAAACGCACAATTACCCATGATATGAGTCATGCAGGCAGGTGTATGACCTGGTGTCGCTATAACGGTAACGTTCATTGTTCCAACCTGATACTTGTCGCCATCGTGAAACAAGGCGTCGAACTGGCTACCGTCACGTTCAAATTGCGTCCCTTCATTGAATATCTTGCCGAAGGTATTCTGAACAACAGTGATGTTGTGCCCGATACCAATTTTGCCACCCAACTTTTCCTGAATGTAGGGGGCGGCTGAAAGATGATCAGCATGCACATGCGTTTCGATCAACCACTCCACGTCCAGGGCTTCCTGCGAGACGTAGTCGATCATTCTGTCGGCGTGCACATAGCTTGTACGTCCCGATGAAAAGTCAAAGTCCATGACAGAATCCACCACAACGCAGGCAGTAGTCGCAGGGTCACGTACGACATAACTGATCGTATTGGTCGCCTCATCAAAAAACGCTTTTACCGATGGCCGTGTTTGCATGGATAGTGGTAGTGAACTCATATTCATTTTATCGACTGACTAAAAAAGCCTGAAAAAAGCACCGTCGGGTGAATGCCCGCAAATCGCTGTTCCTAGTTTACCGGCTATTGCAGGATGGGTAAATGACGAACTACGGCATCAGGCCAGAAGTCTGCGCGGTAGAAAATACCGTCGCGAGAGCAGTCCCAATTCGAGTCAGTTTTGCCCAATAAAATTCGAGGCTCTCCAGCGTTCAATCCAGCACTTAAACTTTCGTTTCCGCGCACTATGGCGCACATAGGCAAACCGGATGACGCTTAATCATCCTCACCTCCCGTCACCAGTAGTTCACCGGATTTGCCCTCATCAGACCAGAAGGTTCTGCGCGTACGGTTGGAAACGCCTGCATCCAGTTTCTCACCACCGATTAGTATTTGCGGCACATCCCCGCCGCTTTCAGTCAATAGTATCATCGCGTCGGGTGGAATACCGGTGCGAGTCAATCCCTTGCTCAGATCGTTTACTGACAACACCTCGGACCCACTACCATCGAGGTTGGCAACCGGCGCGCCGTTGACGACATCCATGACGTACGCTCGGCCCGAACCAATTTCAGCAGCGCAGGCGTTGGTCTGTGCTGTTGGTACATAGGTGGTGAAAATGACGGTGTTATCGAACGTTACGCTTGTACCCAAAACCTTCTCGCCGCTGTGTTGAAAATCAAGGAACCAACCAAACTTGTTCACCTCAGGATTGACGCTGCTTGTGACATTGACCAGATCAGATTCTGCGAGGGGCATATAACTGGTATCACTGAGCTTGCCATAACCTGCCGGTTTTTCGTACACAGCATATTGGCGAAACATGTATAACCTGTCCTGGGTGAGTTCATCAAGCGGATTGGCACGCCATCCCGAACCAATACTCAAACTGAGAAAGCGCTCTCCGTTGCCTTCAATCAGCGCAACATCCGGTTCATTGTAGAAACGGCGATGGTTGACAGGCGTATCGTTACTGATATCGGCAATAACGCCACCGTGCACTAGATCAACTGATGCATCAGCATGATTTGGTGTCATGTCAAATCGCCACAATTGCCCACCGACGTCAGCAGCGTACATCTGATCAACGTACCCATCCCGATTGATGTCTATGGTTCTGATATTTCCGTTAAACCCGTAGTTCATGTCGGCAAACGTTTTCGAGCCTCCTGGCAATCCGAGTCCAGACCAGAGTAGCTGTCCAGTGGTTGCTCTAACGATATTCAGCCCCCTGCCACGGCTGTCACTGGTATGCGTTGTCTCAAATCGCGGGTTCCCTCGATCCTGATTCTCATCATAGCCACCACCGAAGACAAGCACGTCCTCAGCCACACCTCTGATGACCATTTTTACTGGCGTGAGGCGAAACCAGGATTGTCCCATACCCTGAAACTGGGCAGAACCGTCCAGGCCGCCCTTGATTGTCCAGGTCAGGAGCCTGCGCGGCCGGAGGCGACCCCGCAGAAATCAATCGGCTACGAGCAGCCCACTTTTGGCCAAATTTTGCGCTCATTTTCGTCACTGAGCCAGCTAAACTCCTCAAATGAGCACAAAATTTGGCCAAAATTGGACTAGTCCCACTCGATCGCTTTCTACCGCGCAGGCTCCTAGTGGTGTAACACTTACTCGTGAACTCCTTTTCAGTCTTTGTCAATACGAACAACGTATCTGACGGACTATCAGATCAGATGACTGAATAACGTTAAGAGCGACGGGATTAACCTTGCAAAAGCCACAGCGTTATGCGCTGCACTGTTACTGGTTATTGTTAGTCTTATCATTGTCTTCGTTTTCAGACACCACAATCTGACCTGCAACCCCTTCATCGGACCAGAACGTCCTGCGTGTCCTGTTGGTGATACCTGTTTCCAGTTGCTCACCACCAATGAGAATTTGTGGCATATCCCCTGAGTCCTCTGTCAGCATAATCATCGCTTCGGGCGGAATGCCGCTACGACTCAATTCAGTGCTTCTGTCGGTAAGCGCCAGAACATCCGCTGGCGTACCGGAACCCGCGTCAGCATTTCCTTCAAGATCCACGGCCGGTGCACCGCTAGTGACATCCATGACATACGCTCTGCCAGAACCAATCTCTGCTGCACAGACGGCGGTCTGGGCAGTAGGAACGTATGATGTAAAGATGACACTATTATCGAAGGTAATACTGGTACCCAGAACTTTCTCGCCAGTGAAGCCAAAATCATAGTACCAACCATATTGGTTGATTTCCGGATTGACGCTGTTAGTAACGTTGATCAGATCTGATTCAGTCAGTGCTACATAGTTTGCGTCAACGCTTTTACCGTAACCATCAGGTTTGTCATAGACAGCATATTGCTTGACCATATAAAAACGGTCCTGAGTGACTTCATCTAACGGGTGAGCACGCCATCCCGACCCAATACTGACACTGAGAAAACGTTCGCCACCACCTTCTATCAATGCGACATCAGGCTCGTTATAAAAACGGCGATGATCTGCCTCAGCACTTCCGCTAAAATCGGCAATAACCCCGCCTTGCACAAGCGCCTGAGAAGAGCTTGAATGAAATTGTTTCATGTCAAATCGCCAGAGCTGTCCGCCCACATCCGCTGCGTACATCTGATCAACAAATCCATCACGATTAATATCAATGGTTCGAATATTTCCGTTAAACCCGTACTCCATATCCGAAAAAAACTCGGTGCCGCCAATTGAACCAAGCCCCGACCACAGCAATTGCCCGGTAGTTGCCCTGACAATGTAAATACCGTTCCCTACACTATCGCTGGTATGAGATCGGTCAGAGGCGGGATGTCCACGATCCTGATTAACATCATATCCTCCACCAAATACAAGCACATCTTCCTCCACTCCAGCTATGTACATTCTGACTGGCGTCATGCGCGACCAGGACTGCCCCATATCTTGAAAACCCGTTGTACCACCAGGACCACCCTTAATTGTCCAGACAAGCGCAGGATTTTTCGGGTCTGATATATCCAGCGCATAGTAGCTACTACCACCACGACGCATACCTGCAAATAGGTAGACTGATTCATTGCTGTCCACCATCTGGTTGTCATTACTGTCCTGTCGCCAAACAGAAAGCGGGCCATCCAGGCCGTAAGGGCGGTCAAATCCGGTTTCATCATCAAAAAACGTGTTCAGATTTCCCAACAGCTCATAAGGTATATAGGCAAATTGCTCCTGTCCGTTACTTGTATCAATGGCATGCAAAAAACCTTCATTGGTACCGACATATAACAGTGATCTTGCTTCACCACCTGCAGTCAACGGAGCATAATTTACGATAACCGGGCGTGAATGCATGGGATCACCCATACTTCTTCGGACGTCTATGGTGCTGCCATCCTTGTCGCTGTCCAGAACATCCACGCCACGTGCCCACTGCAGCAACTGTGATTTGTAAATCTGCATATCGTTAGCGTCAAGATCCAGTCCGGCGATACCCAGAGTTGTATCGCTTATCGACAGATTACTCTCATGAAGCTTGTTACCTTCAGTGTTCAGTGTAATCGGTGTGGATATCGTACTTGATGCGTCTTGCAGCCACGTAAAAACTCGTCGCTCGCCAATCCCGCTAATACCATCCAGAGCAAGCTGATTAGCTGCACCACCACGTGCAGCCATATTTCCATCTGCCTCAGCAAGCAGTAGTCCTTCGTCTGTTTTCTCTGGCCACCAACTACGTGAGCCATCGTTAAAGAACCCTGTACTGGTATTGATAGCAGGCAAGCCATTGACATCACGAATCATCACATCGCCACCGCCATTACTGTCTTTACCTAGTCGAAACCGTTTGATATTTCCATCCCAGCGTGCCGAATCTTCCGGCTTGAACAACGCAAAATACAAATCATCACGATGATTCAGGCGATTAAACTGATTGACTGTTGTTGCCGGTGCTGTTAACCCGGTTTCTATATCAACGATAGTCGTTACCAGATCATTGAATACATCAAGTAGTTCCTTAGCAGAATCTGCCTCATGGGCAGTACCACCACCCGCTGCAGCAACCCGGTCGAGAAATGCTTTTCCATTGCCACCCAGATTGAAAGCAATGGTATGTGTGATGATGTCCTGGAAGTCACCAAGGCCAGTGGGGCCAGTGCTATGGTCGGTAGTAGATAACCACTCTGCCAGGTCTGTTGCACACGCTTCATCAGAATCCGACGTCGCTGTGCAGGAACCTTTTCCAATCATTGAGCGGATTGCTGCCGATGAGGAGTTGTAGTTGGTTTCACCATCAGACAAAAGCACGATGTGATTAGCCTGACAACTTCCGATCATGGGCGAAATATATTCCGGGTTGCCACTGATATATTCCCCCTGACACACAGCGGAGGAAAGATTACTCTCATCACAATTAGCATCACGGATCAGTGTTCCCCCAGTGTAGGAATCTGGGTGTGACAGTCGGAAATATTCGCGTCGTGGATTATCGGGCTTTCCTCTTCGTTTTCCATAAACGACTTTTTCACCACGCATGTAGCGAGCAGCTTCATAAAAAGCATCGACAGTGGGTGTGTAGCCAGTGGCAGTCAGTTGATCGATGACATCAAGCATCTCCTCGCGTGCTTGCACAGTACCGTATACCGGAACCGTTGATACACCCGCGTTTGCAGGAATGGCGGCGGTCGTTGTCGTCGTCGTTGAAGAGCCCGAACCAGAAGCTGTGTAGGTTATGATCAGTCGAGGAGACTTGCTACTCGATTTATCTGACGAATAAAACTGGCGATCTTTACTCCCACCGGTTGGTTTCAGAAGAAAACCGATGGCATTGTCGTCAATGCTGGATCCATCCCAGTTGGATTTGGACACAATCGTCTGAACCAGAGACTTGAGGTTTGGCGTATAGATAATCTCATGATCCGACCAATTTGGCAGATTATTCCATTCGACCGGTGTGCCCAGATAATTGCGGGCAGAGGATAGAGGTCCGTTACTATTGCTATAATTCGCCGCTGCCACCGTGTCTTCAGCGAGAATATCAACACTGATACTACCCGTATCACTGTCGGAGGATTCCAATCGAATAATCGCGCTTTCTATGACGGCGCCTTGCGGAACTTCAATACGCCTGAATCGTAGACCGACCGCTCTAATACCATTGCTGTGTTTTTCCAACCACAGATCGTCATCATTACGATCTACGCTGCCATCGCGCGAATCATGCATGGCATCACTGTTGCTCACATCGATTCTTGTCTCAAAGGTTTCAATAGCAGGGTTGGCCGGATCTCCCTCATAGGTAATAACAAGCTCAGGTGCTTTCTGAGAATCGTTATTGTACGATTTGATGCCTCTATCAGAGCCACTCGTGGGCTTCAACCAGAAGCCAATGGCGTTACTGCTCTGGCTCCAGCTGGATCTGGAAACCAGTGTCTGTACAAGCGCTGTCAGATCTGGCGTCTCCAGAGTATCGTTGTCCTGCCAGTTGGAGCGGATGTCCCACTCCACCGGACTGGGTAGATAGTCGCGGTGATTGGGAACAATCCGGTTACTGTTGTATGAGTAAGTGGGTGGATTAACGGAATCTTCAACATGGATATCAACATCCAGATTACCGGTGTCCGAGCCGTTGGAGCGCACGCGAAGAAACGCACTCTTGATGACCGATCCCTGGGGAATATCAAGTCCGGAGAAACGCAGTCCAACAGTTTCGCTGTCGTTAGGGCGATACTTTATTTCCAGGTCGCTACCATTCAGACTAACCGACCCGCCATCCGCCTCCTGTTCCGCATCATCAGAATTTTTCGATATTCTTTTTGTCAGGGTCACTTCATTTACATCGTCACAATTGTCCTCTTCAACAACTGTGGATGGATCCTGAATAATCCTGAGCTTGGGTATGTAGTCTTCATTCTCTAGCATGGCGCTGTCATACGAATAGACAGAACGATTGCCGCTACCGGTAATACTGAAAGCCATGGCGTTGCCGGTACACCAATCATTCTTGTCAATAATTTCCTGCACCATTTCTGATATATCAGGGCTCTGATACACAGACTGTTCAAACCAATCGTCTGGTTGCCAGCTTTTGGTGGTGCTATGAAAGCTTCGACTACTCACTGTGTTGTCAGTATTTTCGAAGGGCACTGGATCAGCCGAGTCCTCCATCTTTATAATTAGATTAGAGTCGCCTGTTCTGTCGCCATAAGACACAAACTCCAGTCTGGCACCCAGAATAGTGGCGCCACGGGCAATATTTACACCTGCGTATCTCAAGCCGATGTCCACAGGGACAGTTGACCAATAACCCAGATCGGTCATGGGATCTGTAACATTAACACCGCCTGTGTTTATGTTCTGCTCAACATCGCCGTATGATCCATCAACAAGGTATATATTATCAGCTAGCTCTTGCGGGCCTGAACAATCCGTGATGCCATCTGTCCCATCACACACCACCTGCGTCAGCGTTGTAATTGGATAAAGTACCGGACCACCACCTTCCTGCCCGCTGTAGTTCATCAAACCAATATTCATGTCAAGATCAGAAGTTATCATCTGTCGCACAGCGTCTTTCATCCGCTCAAGACGGCTTTCACTCCCACCATCCGTGTTTCTCATCGACCCTGAGGTATCCAGAACAAACATGACATTGGGTCGAGTTTCGCCACTACTGGATGCATTACCGAAAAACACTTCAGTGTCATCAGCCAAAGTCATGCCCGGAAACCCACACAACAAGCACAGCACCACCCCTGCTGTGAAGGCACGCAATCTACTCACATATCGTTGTTCAATCATATCGACGGTATTCAATGACACTCCTGGTCGCGGTAATAATTAATTGGCCGGCACCGTTCTTGTAGCACCCTGATCTATCCGCCTGCTTGCCCGAATAGCATCAACCTTGGCCACCCCTTCTGCAACGAATCTGAGCGCATCGAAGGAGTTGGCCCCTTGCATGGCACTCAGAGAAGCACCCGATGCATTCCCCTCACCTACGTATCGCAAAGTCACCTGACTCTGAAGCCCTATATCGTCACGAATAGTGGTATCAACAACAATCTGACTATTTCCTGACTCGAAAGCCTGTATCAGATTGTCAAACGAGTTAAGAACAATTTCATTGGATGATTCAGCCGCCTGGAAAACATCCCGAGCCTGCACAGCATTGCTGACCATCTGCTTTTCAAGCGTTGCACTTCTCATCGACGACACCCCCATTAACGACAGCAGGAATATCATTACCATTGCCACCATCAATGCAGCACCTCTCTCGGCGCGAGGATTGGATTGCGCTGACTTGGATTGCGCTGACTTGGATTGCGATACCATAAACATCAGTTTTGTGCTCTCCGGTTACGCACCGACACGGTTGTGTTGAAGGCAAGCCGGAGTCGCTTGTCATTCGGATAAGCTGCAGCAGTTGTATCAGTGTCGGAGGGTGATACAGTCTCGCCGGAGAGTACATAGGTACTGGTATCTTCAGCATCCAGAATTGACTTGTAGGACGACATTAGCAATCCGATTCTTACGCTGCGTATTTGCACAGAATCGTAAGCGTTGTCATCGGCGGTGACATACCGCAACTGACCATTGGGTGCGCCTATGCCGAACTGCACGCGCATGTTCTCGACACCCTCAATCAGCATCACCGGCGGGTTATCATCCTGATTAAAGGGCATCGTCTGCTGGTAGAGTGCAAATAGCGGCGTGCCGTCCGGTCTATTGTCACCCGTATCAGCTATGTAATACACATTAGTGGTGAATGGCATCACTCGTGTTTGTGCGATA
Organism: Granulosicoccus sp.; assembly: GCA_045110475.1. GTDB lineage: Bacteria > Pseudomonadota > Gammaproteobacteria > Granulosicoccales > Granulosicoccaceae > Granulosicoccus. The sequence goes on along the minus strand of JBGCGC010000207.1, from coordinate 20,799 downwards.
TTCGCTGGCATCCCGTAAATCTGTTGGAATCTATCACGCGAATTGTGGCTGGCCTCGTGAGACAGAATCATGGTTCCATCGTTTTGAACACTCGTTTGCGACACACGAAAAATCTCACCTGATTCGCATGTAGACACCAAAGCAAGACCATCCTCCTGCACGTCTATTTCATTTTCAAGAACCAGCGGTCCAATTGAGTTTGGTACTCCATTACTCGACTGTTCACCCGTTAACCCACTACCGGGGTTCTTGGCGTATTGCATCGCAATCGTATGGGTACCAGCACGAGGGGTAATGTCATCTGGTGGTTGAAACGCACCGCTGCCAGTTCCAAGCTGCGGAGCGGGATCCCATGATTGATCGTCACGAATTACCGCGCCGCTGATCACGGTAGAACGCAAATCTGCTGACGGTGGGTTGTTGGCAATGATTTCAACGGTGCCACTATTGAGATCTGCACAGCCCTGATATCCTGCCATACGAATATCTTCACTCATGGCATTAAGGGCAAAGCGCATACTCTCCTGCATGTTTGACATCTCGGTATTGAGTGCAGCGGAGCGCTGATTCCCAGAGAAAACAACGAACATTCCACTCGTCAGAATCAGACCAAGTGTCATAGCGATGAGCAACTCGGTTAAGGAAAAGCCCTGTTCGCGTGCCAGTAGGCGCTGTTGACCGATTGCGCTATAAACCTCAATGCAGGACTTCAATTCAATTCTCCGTAAACATATCGACACGAAGTGAGCCTTGACCGATGTCGTTGGCATTCTCGTCAGCCCATACAATAGAAATACTGAAACCACCATTTGCCATTCTGGTAACGGTGCCCTGCGCGGTAACATCAGCACTACTGGGAAGTAAAGGTGTGAACGTTGCGTTGTCGCTTTCTCTGTGAAGGTGTTCGCTCCAGTCAAAGATATCCTGTTCTGCGAGTGCCTCCGGTGTGCACATTTGCGTTGCACACCCGGGACTCTGCAGTTCACCGCTGGTGCTCAGATTATCGTATCCTCCAGCTTGAACTCCGGCAACGTTGGCTCGCATGCGAGCAATTATGTCGCCAGCCATCAGGTAGGCTTGCGATTCAAAATAGGCACCCTGACTGAAACGCATGCCAGTAACCTGCATTCTTGCTGCCGCAAGAAATCCAACCGCCAGAATGACAACTGCAATCAGGATTTCTATAAGCCCGACGCCTTTCTGGCGGCCCGTAAAATACGCGGCTCCTGGCACTCTACGCTGCCGCGCCGAACAGCACCGTATGCTCTCTTGTGGGATTACTGACATGTTATATCCCGACCAAAAACATCTTTGACAACATTGTCAGTATCCGAATCCGGCTGCCGGGCAGGTCGGATATCGCCGGTTATCGTGATATGCAGTGCAAGCGCATAATCTGCGCCCCTGCTATCGCAGACGTAGAACGTGCCGTTTTTCCAGTTTGAGCTACCATCTGGCTCGTAGCTGATAAACGCAGGTTCGTAGGCTGAGCTCGCCGTCCGGTCAGAGGACGCCATCGCTCTGAGTTGCACGTTATGACCGTGTGGCGGTGAAATTCGTACGATTTCGTCGACGGGATCCCTGACCGCCAGTGCCTCCCCCCCGACAATCACGCTGTCGCGGAACAACAACGAGCCATTGTTCCAGTCCGTACCGCATTGTGTATCGTTCGCTCGCGCACACAGCGTCAGGGTATCACCTGATTTGGCCGCTTCTGATCGCGCAGTAAAGGCGGCCAGCGACAAAGGACCCAGTGAGCTCTGCAGCCGCTGATTTTGAACCACAGCCGTGAAACTTGGTGCAGCCACGCTCAACAGAATCGCAGCTACCGCCATCGCGATAAGCAATTCCAAAAGCGTGAAGCCCTTTACCAATTTGTTCTTCATGAGCCGCGTATCGGCTCACAATCACTCAAGTTTACATGTAATAAATAAAAGCGCGCAGTGGCACTGTATCCGCTTCCGGGCGGATTACAAAACCACGCTGGCAGATATCAATTCGTTACAAACCATTGCCTAATGCCTGTCCTCGTACCGCCATTATGCGACCTGCGTTCGAAGCAACCCGTCGTTAGCCTAAAAACAATAAGCCTGTTTCAGGCATCGTTCAATCTGACAAGCACCGATCCGCCTTCGACACCATCGCCTGCCGCGCACGCAATCGATTCGATGATTCCGGAACGGGGAGCAACAAGGCTGGTTTCCATTTTCATGGCCTCCAGAACCAAAAGGCGATCACCCTTGCACACAGTCTGACCAACAACGGCATCGATCAGCCGAACAACGCCGGTCATGGGTGCAAGCAACACATCGTCACTTGATGCAGTCTGGGCACTATCAACCAGCGTGTCAGGCCGCTCAAAAACATGATTAATGCCGCCGAATAACACCGCAACCATCCGCACTGAGCCCTGCAGCCACTCGAACACCTCAGCCGTTTGCCTGCCACCATCAAGGAAAAAACTCCAGGTTGTGTCGACCACGTCGATGATCTGTAATTGACAGAGGATCTCGTCTTCGTGCATGGGCTGAAGTTGTACCACCCCCTTGTCAGAAAACACGATTCTGTATTGCCAGGACTCCTGTTGAAAACACACCTGAACCAGGTGGTTTGCGTTGCCGAACAAGCGCCAGCCTGATAACGACGCCATCGGCTTAATACCGGCAAGTACCAGCGTTGCGATCAGTCGCGAAGGATAATCGGGTTCAACCGTCGTACAAAGTTCTGCCGTGTGGCGCTCGATAAGGCCGGTATCGAAACCACCTTGCGTAAATTTTTCATGAGCAATCAGCAGTCGCAGGAAATCAATATTGGTTGTCGTACCTGCTACCTGGGTATTATGCAGAGCGCTTTGCAATGATCGTAGTGCATCAGAGCGTGTCGCACCATGCGCTATGAGCTTTGCAACCATGGGATCATAAAACGGGGTAATGGCATCGCCAGCACAAACACCGGTATCGACACGAATCTGTGGATCAAACCTCAAGTGGTGAATCTGCCCGCTGGCGGGAAGGAACCCTGCGGCGACATCTTCTGCGTACAGGCGCGCCTCGACGGCATGACCGTTTATGGCGATATCTCTCTGATCGAATGGCAGTGGCTCACCGCAGGCGACCCGTAACTGAGCCTCGACAAGATCAAGGCCAGTGATCGCCTCAGTAACCGGATGCTCTACCTGCAAACGCGTGTTCATCTCCATAAACCAGAATCCATCAGGGCGTAATGGTCCGGAACCATCGACAATGAACTCCACCGTACCGGCACCGCTGTAGTTAATCGCACGTGCTGCCGTTATAGCGGCATCTGTCATGGCGGCGCGAACGACAGAGCTCATTCCGGGAGCGGGTGCTTCTTCAATAACCTTCTGGTGTCGACGTTGCAGTGAGCAGTCACGTTCGAACAAATGCACAACGTTGCCATGATTGTCGCCAAACAACTGCACTTCAATGTGCCGGGGCTGAACGATGAATTTTTCGATCAGCACAGAACGGTCGCCAAATGCGGCATCAGCCTCCCGAGCCGCACTATCAAGCGCTAGCTGAAATTGCTCAGGAGCATCAACCAGGCGCATGCCTTTGCCGCCGCCTCCAGCACATGCCTTTATCATCACCGGATAGCCAATACGCGCAGCTTCTGCAGCCAACAAGTCAGCTTCCTGCTGACCACCATGATAGCCGGGTACAACCGGAACACCGGCGTCATGCATTAGGGTTTTCGCAGCATCCTTCAGTCCCATGGCACGTATCGCATTAGATGATGGACCGACAAAGATCAACCCGGCTGCGATAACCGCATCAACAAAATCGGCATTCTCCGAGAGGAAGCCATATCCGGGATGTATTGCCTGAGCACCACTGCGTAATGCAGCCTCTATGATCACATCACCCTTGAGGTAGCTGTCTGCCACCGATGAGGCCCCGATATGAATGGCCTGATCGGCTTGTCTAACGTGCTGCGCATCAGCGTCGGCATCCGAATAGACGGCCACGGTCTCGATGCCCAGGCGACGTGCCGTACGAATAATTCGTACAGCGATTTCGGAACGATTGGCTATCAGAATTCGATTAAACATCTGCTACATCCTGAAAAGGCCGAAAGCTGTGTCTGCGATGGGTGCATTCAGGCAGGCTCTGAGTGACAAGGTGACGACCTCTCGTGTTTTGCGCGGATCAATGATGCCGTCGTCCCACAGCCGTGCAGATGCATACAAAGGGTGTGATTGCATCTCAAACTGGTCGACAACCGGTTGTTTGAACGCAGCCTCTTCTTCAGCACTCCATGACTGACCTCGTTGCTCCATACCAGCGCGCTTTACACTCGCGAGCACACCGGCTGCCTGTGCACCCCCCATTACCGAAATGCGCGCGTTCGGCCATATCCAGACAAAGCGTGGACCAAAGGCACGACCGCACATCCCGTAATTGCCAGCGCCATAACTACCACCAACGATAACGGTTATCTTGGGCACCTCGGCCGTAGCAACCGCGTTCACCAGTTTAGCGCCATCACTGGCAATTCCACCCGCTTCATACTTCGAACCCACCATGAAACCTGTGATGTTTTGTAGAAAAAGTAAAGGGATTTTCTGCTGACAACACAACTGGATGAAATGGGCACCCTTCAGGGAACTCTCGGAAAACAGAACACCGTTGTTGGCCAGTATTCCTACACGCATGCCATCGATCAAGGCAAATCCACAGACCAGTGTTGTGCCGTAACGCGCCTTGAATTCGTCAAAATCGGAGTCGTCGATAACGCTCGCGATGATGTCGCGAATATCAAACGGTTGTCGCGTATCCACTGGTATAAGGCCCATGATGTCGTTCTGCGAATAGCGCGGCGCTTTAACCTCGTTCTTCGGCTGAATTGCAGGCGTAGGCGGCGACAGATTGCGCACCAGACGTCTGGCCAGAGCGAGCGCATGATCATCATCATCTGCCAGGTAGTCTGCAACTCCCGAAAGCCGCGTGTGTGTATCCCCGCCGCCGAGTGTTTCTGCATCGACAATCTCACCCGTTGCCTCTTTGACCAGTGGCGGGCCTGCGAGAAAAATGGTGCCCTGCTCCTTAACGATGATGGTTTGATCGCTCATTGCGGGTACATAGGCACCACCCGCGGTGCAGGAACCCATAACGACAGCTATCTGCGCGATCCCGCGAGCACTCATTCGTGCCTGATTGTAGAAAATTCGTCCAAAGTGTTCTTTGTCGGCAAATACCTCATCCTGGTTCGGCAGATTGGCGCCACCACTGTCTACCAGATAAAGACAAGGTAGATGATTCTCACTGGCAATTTCCTGAGCTCTGAGATGCTTCTTGACCGTCAATGGATAGTAGGTTCCACCTGCAACTGTCGCATCATTGCAAATAATCATGCAGGCTCTGCCTTCAATCGTGCCAATACCTGCAATAACACCCGCCGCCGGTATGGGCACGTCATAACATTCATGGGCGGCAAACAGGCCGACCTCGAGAAAGGCGGTGCCCGGGTCTATCAAGCCATTGACGCGATCACGCGGTAGCAACTTGCCGCGACCCAGATGACGTTTGCGCGAGCGTTCCGAACCACCCAGAAGGATGCGCGATGCCTCTTCAACTACGATGTCCAGTTTGGCCTGCATGGCAGCCTCATTGTTGACATCAGGAACGGCAGTGAGAGTTATTGTTGACATGAATCAGGCCGTTTCATTAAACAGTTCACGACCGATGAGCATGCGACGTATTTCACTGGTACCGGCGCCTATTTCATAGAGTTTGGCATCACGCAGCAGGCGACCCGTCGGGTAGTCGTTGATATACCCATTACCTCCCAGACACTGGATTGCATCCAGCGCCAGTAGCGTTGCCTTCTCTGCTGCATAGAGTATGCAACCGGCCGAATCCTTGCGAGTGGTCTCACCCATGTCACAGGCCCGTGCTACGGCGTAAACATAAGCCTTGCATGCATTCATGGTGGTATACATATCAGCCAGCTTACCCTGCATCAGCTGGAAGCTGCCAATGGGCTGCCCGAACTGCGTGCGCTCGTGCACATAGGGGACAACGACATCCATGGCTGCGGCCATGATACCCAGAGGACCCGCAGCCAGCACCACACGTTCATAGTCGAGCCCCGACATCAGCACGTTGACACCACGACCTTCTTCGCCGAGGACATGGTCGAACGGTACATCGACGTTCTCGAACACCAGCTCGCAGGTATTGGAGCCCCGCATTCCCAGCTTGTCCAGCTTGGCCCCGGTAGAGAACCCCGCCATGTCTTTTTCAATGAGAAACGCGGTGATGCCACGAGAGCCTGCCGAGGGGTCGGTTTTTCCATAAACAACCAGCGTGTCAGCGTCCGGGCCGTTGGTGATCCACATCTTGTTGCCATTGAGCACATAGCGATCATTGTGCTTTTCGCACTTTAGCTGCATGGAAACGACATCAGAGCCAGAGGACGGCTCGGACATGGCAAGCGAGCCAACGTGTTCTCCAGCAATCAGCCGGGGCAGGTATTTGTTTTTCTGCGCAGCTGTTCCCCAACGGTTGATCTGGTTGATACACAGGTTCGAATGCGCACCATAGCTCAAACCGACTGATGCGCTGGCGCGACTGATCTCCTCAATCGCAATGCTATGGGCGAGATAGCCCATACCTGCGCCCCCGTATTCATCGGAGACGGTGATGCCATGCAGACCCAGATCGCCCATTTTTTGCCACAACTCTGATGGAAAATCATTATCCGCATCAATTTGCGCCGCTAGCGGGGCTATCTGTTCTTGAGCAAACTTGCGAACAGTATCCTGAAGTGCTTCGATATCTTCACCGAGTGCAAAATTCATCGAAAGGTTAAACATGGTTCATGTTCCGAATCGTTGCATCTGCCTGATGCTGGCTCAAATTAATAACGATGGCAGGCAGACACAATAACGGATTAACCGGAAAAATTCGAACTCGCTTGCCGGTCATTTTTCAACCGGCAAGCTTTGCACCTTCGATACAAGCGCTAAAGAAATGGCTACCCGCGATTCTGACGCTCGCCACGCTCGTGGTTACCTCGTCCATTACCACCGGAATCTCTATCGCCTTTGCCACTACCGTCGTGTCGGTGATCTGCGTCTCCATGGTTGCGCTCACTCCGTACTTCGGCTAACCCAGCGCCTTCTTCAGCAGAGACTTCACCATCCTGATTGACATCAAGTTGCTGCTCAATCATTGCCTTGCGGGCCTGACGGAAAGCCTGTCTCTCATCGCGCGACAGTTCACCATCACCATCAGCATCGTGCTGCAGTAATACCGTCTCGTAGCGTGCATCTTTCATCACACGACGTTCGGCGCGGGACAGCTCACCGTTGCCGTCAGTGTCAAATTCAGTCAGATTCGCCTGTTTGCGCGCCTCTATAACCTGCCTGATTTCTGCAGCGGAGATCACCCCGTCGCCATCAGTATCTGTCAACTGTGGCATTTGCTGGGCAAAGGCGGCAGGACCAGTCAACAGGCCCCCAAGAATAACGGCGAGGACTGAATTGTTACGGTTCAAAATAGCGTTCATGTTATTTGCCTTTATGTTTTATGTCTTGAATGTGCCCATCACCAAAAGACGAACGGCTGCTGGCTGGGTTGCATACAAGTATCGTCAGCAATTGTGCAAACAAATTACGGCAAATAATGAAGCTTCGAGCATTTGTATCCGCTGGCGGGATAACACGACAAAAAGGAACACTGTTATCCAATCGGCATAATCGATTCAGGCTCGTATTTGTAACCAATACCGTAGACTGATTGAATGCACTCCTGTTCAGGGTCCAGTGCCGCCAGCTTGTGGCGTAACTTTTTAACATGGCTGTCGATCGTGCGATCGCTGACAATGCGATTGTCAGGATAGATGCGATTCATCAACTGGTTGCGGTTAAAAATTCTTCCGGGTGATTCAACCATGGCCTTAAGCAATCCCAGCTCTACAGCAGTCAGTTGGCTCACTCTATTGCCGATGGTCACACTGGCACGTTGCTCATCAATGCGTAGCACAGTTGTATCGTCAGATGTGACCAGCTCGCCAGAGCTTCTGCGAAATAGCGCCTTGACTCGCGCTACTACCTCACGCGGGCTATAAGGTTTGCACAAATAATCATCTGCGCCAATTTCGAGGCCCAGCAGCCTGTCGATTTCTTCAACCCGGGCGGTCAGCATGATTACAGGGACTGCAGAGTGTTTGCGCAGTTCGCGGCAAATAGTCAAGCCATCAGTACCAGGCAGCATTAGATCGAGCAGGATCATGTCAGGCATGCGGTCCTGCAAAGCGCTCAGTGCTTCACTGCCATCCGCGTAGATCGTACACACATAGTTTTCCTTTTCCAGATACTCAGCCAGCAACGCAGCCAGCTTGGGTTCATCTTCAACAATAGCAATTTCCATAACAGTCCAGTATTGTCACCTAACATAAATAGGTGCTCACAGTTCATGAACGCTGCAGCGTCTGCGCGTTTTCAGGCATGCCAGCGAAGACGCCCAGATACCGGGAAAACAGTCATAACGAGTCGATTGCCAGCGGTAGTCGAATGTCAATTTCGAGCCCACCGGATCGCGATTGCCCGGCGCCAATTGTACCGCCATGTGCCTGCACGATTCGGTTGACGATACTCAAACCAAGCCCTGCCCCGCCCGACGCACGGTTGCGAGATTGCTCCACTCTGAACAGAGGGTCAAATAGTTTAGGTAACGCATCGATGGGCACACCGGGTGATGAATCTGCCCATTTTACTTGCAGCTCCGTCTTGTTAAGACGCTGCGTCGACACAAACAGCTGCCCACCGGCATCGGTGTAGCGGATCGAGTTCTGACAAAGATTGGAAAACAACTGTTGCAGCCTCTGGGTGTCGGCCTTGATCAGGTTTTGGCCTGCATCAAGATCCGTTGTTAATGACAGCGATGCAGCGACGAGGCCGGCATGAGTACTTTCCAGGAACCCGATAATAAAAGAGTCTATATCAAGCGGTTCGAAACGATAGTCAAGCGCACCCACATCCGATAACGACAAGGTGTGTAGATCATCAACCAATCGATTCAGACCCAGAATTTCTGTGTGCAGAGATTCCACAGCTTCTGCGGTGAATGGTCGGATACCATCCTGCATGGCTTCCAGTTCACCACGTAACACCGATAACGGTGTTCTTAGTTCATGGGAGATTTCGGCGATCCAGCGTTGCCGCGCATCGCGGTTATCCTCAAGCGTCTGTGCCAGCAGATTGATATCCTCAGCCAGCTGTCCCAGTTCATCACGACGTTTGGACGCTACGCGATGATGGTAGTCTCCTTGACGGATGTTTTCGACAGCATCACCAATGCGTAAAAGCGGCTTCAACAATAAAGCCGCCATAGGTACTGACAAAAAAGCGCAAAGCAGCACCATGCCCAGGCCTGCGTAGGCAAAACTGTTTTTTTGCTGGGATTCGAAAGCACGGTCGAGCTGAGAGTCAAGTCGGGTCAGGTTGCGATAGCCGAGATAACCGACAGCACCGTTCTGACCATTAATCGCTAGCCACTGTATGTCAGGCGCAATGTCAGGAGGGCCGACAACGATACGCTTCGATGCGTCTGCAAGCAAGAAGCGCTGACCGCGTCTGCCTCTGGGCGGGGGAGCTGATTCACCCGGCCCCCTAACACGCGTAAGCGCGCGCCATTGAGGCGAGGATCCCTTTGCCCAGTCCCAGGATTGCCGTTCCTGGAAGACGGTTTCGAGCTCTGCGACAATGGTTTCGGCATTTTGCAGCGTGTTCTTGTTGACGTAACCGAGCAAGCCCCGGCTAAAACTCCAGCTACTGATAACGTACATGAGTACGATCAGCAGCGCGCTGGCCAGCAATAGTGCCATGAATAACTGATACTTCAGACGCATTGGTGCCGGCCATTTCGCAGTTCGATTTTCCACAGTATGCGGCCAATGAGTATGAACACACGAATAACTCTTCAACGTTATGGCGAATTTTCACGTTGTTTACACAATTGGCGCCTTGCCTGGATTATTCATGAAGCCACCATCAACGGGCTCACCTCGATCGCATCTGACGCAGTCGAGAGTCACGCCGAGTTTTTCCTGTCGCCCCTTTTCGTGCATCACCCACGGTCGATTCTGCCAGGGGGGTGTATGCCGTACATGCTGGGCGTGCCCGCAAGCCAGTTGCGCCACCCAGTGATTTTCTTCATCGAGATAAAACCCGACGATCTTGCGCTTGGCCATGTCAATCCGAATACGATTTAAAAAACCGATCAGCCAGCTTCAACACAACTGATCACGTACTATAACTAGTCACTAGAGCTGCCACTGGCAACACCCATAATGAAGCGCAAGCCCGATAATCAACCCGTGTGGCCCACGGCATCGACTGAGGATGTCATGATGGTGCAGGAAACCATGAAAGTAATGGGGTTGTATGATGGCGCTGTTGATGGTCTGCCAGGTACTGCGACGTTTCGCGCTGTCAGGGCCTATAAAAAAAGCGTACATCTGGCACCTGACAATCATCTGGACGCTGAGTTCATCAACCACTTGCGCAACGAAACATGACACTCACTTGTTTGCAACAAGGTCATGTCTTGCTGGCAGCCAGAACATCAGCAACCGTTTTGCCTATATCGGAAGGCCCTGGTGCAATCGTCACGCCGACCTCTCTCAACCGTTCGATTTTCTCACCTGCCGATTCACCAAATGCTGAAATGATAGCGCCTGCATGACCCATGGTTCTATGGCGCGGCAAGCCGATTCCTGCCACATACGCAATAACCGGCTTATTCATCGAACTCTGAATAAAGTCGGCCGCCTCATCCTCCTGGAAACCGCCTATTTCTCCAACCAACACGACCGCTTCGGTCTCAGCATCCTCATTGAACAATTTAAGGATATCGACGAACGTACTGCCACTGATCGGATCGCTGCCAATACCGACACTGGACGATATACCCACCCCTAGTGCCTGCATCTGGGCAGCAGCCTCGTAGCCCAGCGTGCCTGAGCGACCGACAAGGCCAACGGAACCGGCGGAGAATATCGATGCCGGCATGATACCCAGTAATGACTTTCCAGGACTGATGACGCCGGCGCCGTTTGGTCCGAGAAGTCGCATGCATTTGTCTTCGCGATATCTGCGCATATAGCGTTTGACCTTGATCATATCCTGAGCTGGAATGCCGTCAGTAATGGATACCGCCAGACGAATACCGGATTCTGCTGCTTCCATAATGGCATCCGCAGCGAAAGGTGGCGGCACGACGATCAAGCTGGCAGTGGCACCGCTGGCTTCCACAGCTTCGCACACGGTATTGAATACGGGAACACCGTGTACCTCATCACCCAGTCGTCCAGGCGTGACCCCTGCCACTACGCGTGTGCCGTAAGCCAGCATTTGCTCACAATGAAACTGACCAATACGTCCGGTGATTCCCTGGACGATGACTTTGCTGTCGCGATCGATCAGGATACTCATCGAGCTGGCTCTCGCGTTGTCAATGTCACATCGTCAGCCTTGGCCCTGCGCTTTTCGTTCGTTTCTGCGGCAGTGACCACTCGTTGCGCTGCCTCGCTGAGTGAATTTGCGCGAACTACGGGCAGGCCACTTTGTACCAGCAGCTTGCGACCTTCCTCAACTCGCGTGCCAGCAAGCCTTATGACCAGAGGCACCTCCAACGCATCTTTTTCCAACGCCTGGACAATACCTTGTGCTATCCAGTCGCAACGGTTGATACCGGCAAAAATACTGACAAGCACCGCGTTGATCCTTTTATCCTGTGCCACCAGCCGCACCGCCTTGGCCACACGCTCGGGTGTTGCTCCCCCGCCAATATCAATGAAGTTGGCGGCAGCGCCACCTGCCAACTGTATGCTGTCGATGGTCGCCATGGCCAATCCCCCGCCATTGACAACGCAAGCAATGTCGCCATCAAGCCCAACGTATTTCAGCCCTCTGTCTGATGCCCTTGATTCAAGCGGATCTTCCTGCGATTTATCGCGCAGCTCGGCAATCTCCGGTCGCCGAAACAGGGCGTTGTCGTCAAAGGTCATTTTTGCGTCAACGGCATACATGGAAGCGTTGTCAGCAATAACCAGTGGATTTATCTCTACCATCGTGGCATCGAGCTGCTCGAAAGCCTTGTAGCATCCAAGGATCGTTGCCATTGCTTCGTTGATTTGGGGGGCAGGGATTCCCAGTTTGAAAGCAATCTGCCTGGCCTGAAAGGCTTGCATGCCAACCGCGGGCTCGACCACGGTTCTGATGATGGACTCCGGATTACTGGACGTAATTTCCTCGATTTCAATACCGCCCGCCGCTGACGCCACGACCATCACTCGCTCTACCTTGCGATCAAGTGCAAAGCCAAGATACAACTCTTTGGTTATGGCGATACTGCCTTCTACATAGACGCGATAAACTACTTTTCCCGCCGAGCCGGACTGTGGTGTGACGATTCGCTTGCCGAAAAGACTCTCGGCTGCGTCATAGACATCGTGTTCTGAATGGCATCGGACGATTCCACTGGCATGGTAGCGTCCGCCAGTATGTACCTGCGCTTTTACAATCCACTCCTCACCTCCGATTTCACGCGCACGATAAGCGGCTTGCTCCGGACTGTAGGCTAATCCTCCACGTGGAATGCGGATGCCAAACTCACTGAGAATCTCTTTGGCCTGGTATTCATGTATGTCCATGCGCGAACGCCAACAGCTGATATGTCAGGTAGCATAGCGTATCCGTCCTGCACTATTTCTGGTCGATGGATAGTTTTTTCTCTACCCCTTGGTGTGGTATCTTCTGAGGCGTACGTTCACCGGGACCGTTGTGATGACAGTTGATGTGGCGCTTGCCGACTCCAACGCGCTGATGTTGAGCGCTTTGGCAGAAATCATCGAAAACGATGACAGGTTCAGTTTGATGAGCACCACTGCATCGGCGGAGTCTTTCCTGCAAACTGCGCTGACCGTACCCTGTACCACCGCTGTTGTGGACTGGAACCTGCCCTCCCTGGGTGCTGAACGGTTGCTTCACATGATGCGCGAGCAGGATTGCCCAACACGAGTCATCGTTTGCACACACAGTAGTTCCATCGAGGTGCCCAAACGCGCCATGTCCGCGGGGGCTGCCGGGTTTTTCTCCCATTCCGAGCCGTCACAAAAACTTCTGGAAGGCATCATGGATATCGCGGAGGGCAAAATGGTTTTCCCCTACCTCGATGTACGCGAACTGCATGATCCGCTAAGCGCACTGACGCGGATGGAAAAAGCCGTCTTGGTGTCGCTTGCATCAGGCAGAACCAACAAGGAATTATCTTCTGATCATGCAATATCTATCAACACGGTCAAGTTTCATTTGCGCAATCTCTATGACAAGCTGGCAGTAAAAAATCGCGCGCAGGCCATTGCGTTTTACTACTCGTCGGCCAACCAGCTCATGCACGACCATTCGGACGATTAGTGCTACGCGTGTCGGCGTGGAGTCAGCGCAATAGCGTCTTCCCTTCACCCATTAGCGCTCTTCAGGCAGCGCCTCATTGTGGCATCTTAAAAGATGACAACCGGCCAGAGGCGCGCCTGTCAGAACCTACCCAGTCCGAAGAATAGCCTGCCTGAGCGCTTCTTCTTGCGATACAGGAATACGATTGGGCTTCACAGACTTCAGGTCGGCGACAAGAACGGGACGTGTTCTGGTTGTCGCGCCACGATCGGTGGGCGATTGAAATTGATCCAGTGGTCGTGCAGCTGCACTATTTGAGTTGCTCATGACAAAACCTTTTTTGTAAAAAGTGAACAGGCGACTGGTGTTCGCCATGTGTGCATGATGCGTTACTGCGATTTACGTCACAACGTCCGCCAGTGAACTTTTGAGTATCCAAATGGGTGGCAAATTAACCACACTCAGGTGTGGCTAAGTCAGTCTCAACCGCGACGTCAAACGCTGTTTGTAGCCCCGAGCGCCAGATGTTGTTCGATCCCCGGGATTCTGTCGTGTGCATGATGATTGACATAGAGAACGGTTGTCGTTGAACTGCGGCAGATCTTCTCGATCAAGGCCAGCACCAGCTGCCGGTTCATGTCATCAAGACCGAGGCAAGGCTCATCGAGAATCAGTAGAGGGGGGTGTTTGACCATGGCTCTGGCAATTAGCAATAAACGCTTCTCGCCGTGAGATAACTGATTGAAAGGGTCGTCCGCCCGTGCATGCATGCCCAGCAGCCCCAGCCATTGATCAGCGATGTTACGTTGATTATCCGTGTATTTGCTGTATAGACCGATACTGTCATAGAAGCCAGAGATCACAACATGGCGAAGGCTCGTGCTTACCCGGTACTCCCACTGCAGTGCTGTTGAGACGTATCCGATGAACTGCTTGATTTGCCAGATCGTTTCACCTTGACCCCGTTGATAGCCAAAAACAAAAATGTCATTAACATAACACTGCGGGTGATCGCCGGTAATCAGTGATAGCAGACCGGTCTTGCCGCTGCCGTTCGGGCCGGTAAGTTGCCAATGCTCACCTGCCTGGATAGTCCAGGACAGGTCCTTGAAGATGACCGTATCACTGTACTGAATGGTGGCATTGCTGATACGCACCAGCGGCTGGGCAGGGTCCAGAATGGGCAAGCGGAACGCCGGGTCGGCAGGTGGCACACTCAGGTCACTGGTTTTAATGTGCAGTAGCTGATAAAGATCGTTGTAAGCCGCTCTGTCAGCGCAGTCAACACTCGAGACCAGCCGACCTTCGTCAACATAGGCAATATGCGAGATGAACCCGGGACGCTCATCAAAGCGATTCAGTACCAGCACCATGGGCAAGGTTTTGGATAGTGCCTGCAGATGTTCCAGTAGTAGCTGATGCGTGTTGGCATCCAGACCGTCAAATGGCTCGTCCAGCACCAATAGCTCAGGCTCACTGGTAAGCGCACGAATCAGCATCACTTTCCGGGTCTCACCGGTGGATAACTTGCGAAATGAGCGATCCATCAGATGACTGATACCGAACTGCGAAGCGAGTTCTCTGGCAAGCGTGGCATTGACACTGACCGCATCGATGATCTCGTGAACGGGTGTTCCCTCCGAGATAACATCCATGATGTCAGCGTCGTCCTTGCGCAATTCAGCAGCGATTAATTCCGCTTGCGCCTCATAAGAGACGAGGGCAACGCGCGCCGGCACCCCAAGCAACGACCCTGAAACGATATCCCCTGCCCCGGCCAGAACCGCTGCCAATGCAGATTTACCGGAACCATTGGTACCGCTAATCATCCATTGCTGGTCTATGGCGATACTCCAGCAGATATCGTGCAGCTGGAATTGCGCATCAAAATCAACGCACAGCTGATCGAGGATTATCGGGTTGTTGGACAATGGACTATCCGTCAGGCTCAGATGATGCGCTTCATGTCCGCCATATAACCACGAAGCTCGGCCCCTATCGCTTCAACCGGGTGTGACCTGATGGCGTGGTTGACTTCGATGAGTCGTGCGTTGTCAACGCCAGTATCACTAACCTGAAGACCGCGACCAATGACATCACTTTTTATTGGCTTCATGAAATCGTTCAGTAACGGCACGCAGGCATGGTTGTACAAATAGCAACCGTACTCTGCCGTATCAGAGATCGTGGCATTCATCTCGTAGAGTTTCTTGCGAGCAATGGTATTGGCAATCAACGGGGTCTCGTGTAAGGATTCGTAATAAGCAGAGTCTGCAATGATGCCCGCTGATGTCATGGTTTCGAACGCAAGCTCTACCCCGGCCTTACACATGGCGACCATCAGGATGCCGTTATCGAAGTACTCCTGCTCCGAAATTTCAACATCGCCTGCCGGTGTTTTCTCAAAAGCTGTCTCTGCTGTTTCAGCGCGCCAGTTCAACAGATCCTTGTCATCGTTTGCCCAGTCAGCCATCATCGTTTGTGAAAAGTGTCCGGTCATGATGTCGTCCTGATGCTTCTGGTAGAGCGGACGCATAATGTCCTTCATTTGCTCTGCCAGATCAAAGGCACGGATTTTTGCAGGATTGGACAGGCGATCCATCATATTAGTCACACCACCGTACTTCAGTGCTTCGGTTGTTGTCTCCCAGCCATATTGAATGAGCTTTGAGGCATACCCCGGGTCTACACCCTCTTCAATCATCTTGTCAAAACACAGTAGCGAACCGGTTTGTAACATGCCGCAAAGGATGGTTTGTTCACCCATCAGATCGGATTTGACTTCGGCAATGAATGACGACATTAGAACACCTGCCTTGTGCCCGCCAGTACCTACCGCATAAGCCTTGGCCAGTGCCAGTCCCTCACCGTTCGGATCATTGTCTTCGTGTACGGCGATAAGCGTCGGCACACCAAATCCGCGGACATACTCTGCACGCACCTCAGACCCCGGACATTTTGGAGCCACCATGATGACCGTAAGATCGTCGCGGATCTGCATGCCTTCTTCGACGATATTGAAACCGTGCGAGTACGAAAGGCAAGCGCCTTTTTTCATTAGAGGCATCACCGAATTGACAACTGAGGTGTGCTGCTTGTCGGGCGTCAGGTTGAGCACCACATCTGCCGTTGGAATGAGCTCCTCGTAGGTACCGACGGTAAAGCCATTTTCGGTAGCGTTTTTCCATGACTGACGCTTTTCGGAAATAGCCTGTGCCCGCAACGTGTAGGAAACATCCAGACCACTGTCGCGAAGGTTGAGCCCCTGATTAAGACCTTGCGCGCCACAGCCAATGACGACCATCTTCTTGCCCTTGAGTGCATTGACGCCGTCCTCGAATTCATCCAGATGCATAAAGCGGCATTTGGCCAACTGGGCAAGTTGCTCGCGCAGTGACAAGGAATTGAAGTAATTGTTGGACATCGCAGTTTCTCCTTAAGGGAACGTGACGCAAGATAACGCAAATGCCTCGTCCGGTAAATTGATATATTTAAAACACTTCATTGCGTTTTCTGCAACATACAGATCATGAATCCCAGAATCCTCCATCAGTTTCTGGCTCTGGCCGACGCCCTGCACTACGGGCGTGCCAGTGTCGCAGCGAATGTCAGTCTGTCAACGCTGTCGCGCAGCATCAGGCAACTAGAAATTGAACTGGGGGTTGACCTGTTCACTCGCGACAACCGCTCGGTCAGAATGACTCCCAAGGGCTACCTGTTTGAGCAATATGCCCGGGATGCGCTAACCCGATTCAATATGCTCAAACACCAGCTTAATGATGCGGCCGGACCATTGAAAGGCGAACTGAGCCTGTATTGCTCGGTCACAGCCAGCCACAGCATCCTTTTTAATCTCCTCGAGCGATTCAGGCCGGATTTTCCACAGGTTGAAATCAAGCTTCAGACAGGCGATCCGGAAGATGCCATCAACCGCATCGTCGCTGGCAAAGAGGACATCACAATCGCAGCTCACCCCAAAAGCCTGCCGAGAGGCGTGGTCTATCAACCGGTGTCCAGATCGCCGCTGCTGTTCATCGCACCGGTTCAGCACATCGACCCGGATATCCCGGCAGTTGATAACGAGCAGCCCGTCGACTGGTCTGAGGTCCCGATGATACTGTCCATAAGCGGCATTGCACGAACGCGGCTGGACGCCTGGTTCAGGACAAGAAAGGTGAGCCCGAAAATTTACGCGCAAGTGGCTGGAAACGAGGCAATAGTCAGTATGGTCAGTCTCGGCCTGGGCGTTGGTGTGGTACCTGAAATCGTCCTGCAAAACAGTCCATTGTCACATCGAGTGAGGGTGATGACCGTCGAGCCGCAATTGCAACCCTTCGATCTGGGACTGTTTGCCCTGAATAAAAGCATGAGTAATCCGCTGGTACAAGCCTTTTGGGAAACCAGTCAGATTCTGCCCTCATCCGCGTCGCACAGTGACAGGCCAACGCCGCTGTGACCATCAAGTGCAACAGGATAGCGCTGCAGAAATGGTTATAGTTGCCGCTTGAATTACGCAATCTTACGACGTGCCGTGCAGCGTCGTGGTGTCGTTGCCAAGGTGCCTGCCTTTCTCGCAGCGCCTGGTGAAACCAATCAGAAAAAATCAGTGAGCGTTCCCCCCGATGGCCCAATTCCCCGAAAAAGCTAAAGTCGTTATCATTGGTCAAGGTGGCATTGTTGGCGCCTCGGTGGCCCACCACTTGATTGAAAGAGGCTGGGACGACATTGTCGGTATCGATAAATCGGCCATTCCCACTGATATCGGCTCGACGGCGCACGCATCGGATTTCTGTTACGCCACCGCACACGATCAGATGACCTGTCACACAACGATGTACAGCATCGATTTCTTTGAGAAGATGGGACGTTATGCCAAGGTCGGCGGACTGGAGGTGGCACGCAAGGATGATGACGGACGCATGGCAGAGCTCCAGCGCAAAGTGGCTTCCGGCAAGGCGTTTGGCACTAATGCACGTATGATCAGTGCCGCCGAAGCCAAGGAAAAAATGCCTCTTCTGGAGGAAGATGTCATTCAGGGTGCGCTTTGGGATCCTGATGCAGGGCTCGTTGTTCCACGCTCTCAAGTGGTCACGGGTGAGCTGGTGGAGCAGGCAGAAAAAACTGGCAAACTAAAAGCCTTTGCCAATACATCCGCTACCGATCTAACCATTGAAAACGGACGCATCAAGGGCGTCAAGACTACGCGTGGCTATATAGAAGCTGACTATGTCGTTGTCTGTGCGGGTCTCTGGGGGCGATTGATTGCACAGATGGCCGGTGAGGATTTGCCAGTCATGCCCGTTGACCATCCGCTGCTGTGGTTCGGTCCCTATAAGGAATTTGCAGGCACCGGCAAGGATATCGGCTACCCCCTGTTGCGCGATCAGGGTAACTCTGCCTACCTGCGTGACACGGGTGACCCGACCACCTCGGAAGGCGGTATGATCGAGTGGGGCTATTATGAAGAATCAGAGCCTCGACTTTGCCATCCACGGGACATTCTGGAAAAGGAATACTGCCGCCTGTCCCCATCACAAAGGGATCTGGAAATGGAACAGATCATGGAACCGCTGGAGCGTGCGATGGAACTAACCCCCATTCTCGGTGAACTCGGCTACGACGAAAAACGCTCCTTCAATGGACTATTGCAAGTTACTGCAGATGGCGGACCGTCCGTCGGTGAATCGGCCAATGTTCGTGGTTTGTGGTACGCCGTCTCGGTTTGGGTCAAGGACGGCCCCGGTACCGGCAAGCTCATCGCTGACTGGATGACTGATGGTGTCACTCAATTTGATCACTTTGGTGTCGACGTATCGCGTTATTACCCGTTTCAGCAAGAGGAACAGTACATCCACGATCGCTGCTACGAAACCGCTTTCAAGATCTACAACCCGGCAGTGCATAACCGAGAGCCCTACACCAAGGGTCGCGGACTGCGTCAAAGCCCGTTTCATGCACGCGAGGTCGCGCTGGGCGCTCACTTCATGGAAGCGGCAGGCTGGGAGCGAGCACATGGCTACTCAAGTAATGATCATCTGCTTGAAAAGTTCGCAAGGCAAGTACCGCAACGTAAGAACGAATGGGATAACAGGCACTTCTGGCGAGTGTCCAATGCAGAACATCTGCAGCTATCTGAGGATGTCGGGATGGTTAACCTGTCTCATTTTGCCATTTACGATATCAAAGGCACCGATGCTGAGGCGTTGATGGAATATGTCTGCGTGGCCAAGGTAGGTTCCGATACCCCGGTGGGCAAAGGCGTCTACACCCATTTTCTTGATCATACGGGTGGTGTGCGAGCCGACCTGACCGTCATACGCATGGCAGGCGATCATTTCCGCGTGATCGATGGCGGCGATTCCGGCAACCGTGATTTTATCTGGCTAAAGCGAATGAGCGACGACCAGGAACTGACCAATCTATCCATAGAAGATCGTACAACCGACTACGCCTGTCTGGGAATATGGGGGCCCAATGCACGTACTACACTGGCGAGGGTTGTCGATGATCCAGAGGCTCTGAGTGTCGATAACTTCCCATTTGCCGCCGTACGTCCGTTGGTCATCAACGGTGCGAGCGTGGCTGCGTTCCGGATATCCTACGTCGGTGAGCAAGGCTGGGAATTGCACTTCAGCTATAACGATGGTCTGGCAGTATGGGATTCACTGGCCGCTCAGGGTGTCACTCCCATCGGGGTAGAGACGTATGCAAACAGTCGCCGACTTGAAAAAAGCCTGAGGCTACAGAATGCCGATCTGCTGACCGAATACAATTTGCTGGAGGCTGATCTTGCTCGCCCCAAAGTCAAGGCCGCCAACTTTCATGGCAAGAGTGCCTATATTGCACAACGCGCGCTCGAACATCAGCCCGCCTATTTATGCACACTCACGATGCAGAATAATCTTGATGCTCTTGGCATCGCGCGTTACCCGGTAGGCACCTGCCCAATCATGGACAAGCAAACCGGACAAACTCTCATCGACGACAAAGGCAGACGTTCGTATACCACGAGCATGGCTTTTGGTCCGAACATCGGTAAGAACATAGCCTTGGGGTACCTGCCTTATCAATATTGCAAGGTTGGCACGGAACTTCTGATTGAATACTTTGGCGAAAGCTATCCGGTCGTCGTAGAGTCTGTTGGATACAAGCCCTTGTACGACCCGGATAATCTGAAACCTCGTACTTGAGTCTCTAGTGTAGTGTGACCTTCAAACGCTTCAAACAGCGGTTTGTCCAGGGGTCAGGGTCAGCCGCTAGGCGCGAGCTCGAAAAGGTATCGGGTATACCTTGAGAGCGAGCAACAACGCGGATGACCCCTGGACGAGCCGCCCTTCGGGAGACCACCAAAACACCCTCCGCCGCGTTGCTGTTCT
>JBGCGC010000206.1:0-26653 GCA_045110475.1 Granulosicoccus sp. | reverse complement strand
TCAATCTCAGGAGCACTGCTACTGCTGCGGGCAATGGCGCTATCACCCTCAACGCTATCTATCAAGACAACTTGCCGTGAGCCAACCTTGGCTTGAAGTCGTTGTGCACTGATAACCGACTGCTTTTCCATAAATAGCCGCAAACGCTCTTCCTTAACCTCTTCCGGCACGTGATTGTCAAGCGCATTAGCGGTCGCACCTTCTACGGGAGAGTAGGTAAAACATCCCACTCTATCCAGCTGTGCATCATCCAGAAACTGCAACAGCTCCTGAAAATCTTCCTCGGTCTCGCCCGGAAACCCCACGATGAACGTGCTGCGGATCGTCAGCTCGGGGCAAATCTCTCGCCAGGCTTTGATGCGCGTAAGGTTATTCTCTGAAGCCGCAGGTCGCTTCATGCTTTTCAGGATGCGCTGGCTGGCGTGCTGAAACGGAATATCCAGATAAGGAAGGATTTTTCCTTCAGCCATAAGCGGAATAATATGGTCTACATGTGGATACGGATAGACGTAGTGCAGCCTTACCCAGATACCCAGCTCACCCAGTGCCTCGCACAGCTCCTTGAGCTTGGTCTTGATGGGGCGGCCTTCCCAGAAGGCGGTGCGGTACCGAATATCAACCCCGTACGCACTGGTGTCCTGCGACACAATGAGAAGTTCGCGAACGCCGGCATCCTTAAGCCGCTTAGCCTCTGCCATGACATCACCGGCATCGCGACTGACCAGATTGCCGCGCATGGACGGGATGATGCAAAAACTGCAACGGTGGTTACAACCCTCCGATATCTTCAGGTAGGCGTAATGTCGCGGCGTAAGCTTGATACCCTGTGGCGGCACAAGATCCAAAAACGGGTTGTGCTCTATCTCGTTGGGCAAGTGGGTATGCACTGCCCCCACCACCTCCTCATAGGCCTGTGGTCCGGTGACTGCAAGCACCTTCGGATACTTTACCTGTATTTCTTCCGCCTTGACGCCCAGACAACCGGTGACAATGACCCGACCGTTTTCATCCAGTGCCTCGCCAATGGCATCCATGGATTCTGCCACTGCGCTGTCGATGAATCCGCAGGTGTTAACCACCACAAGATCGGCGGAGTCGTAGTCAGGTACTACATCGTATCCATCGGTTCGAAGCTGAGTAAGAATTCTCTCTGAGTCAACCAGCGCCTTAGGACAGCCAAGACTGACAAAACCGACTTTTGGAGGGGACGACATGCGTGTAGACCTGCGCTTTGGGGCAATCGATCATTATACGTCGTCAAAGCTGCACTGATGACCGCATCGCGCTTATATTTCGGTTACGGAAAACCAGCCCTATGCAGCGCCAGAAAGCCTGCGCCGCCGAAGGCTGGTTAGCAAAAACTGGGTATATCAAAACACAAGCAGGCTTGGGCTACCAATTAAGCTGCCGCGCCCACTGCCGCATCATCAGCTGTAGCACCATCGGCTGTGGCAGCTACCGGGCTTTTAAGTGCGTGACATACCCGATAGGCCAGCTTTGATTGATTGAGCGTATACAAATGAAAGCTCTCAACCCCCTCGTTGTGCAGGGTTTGAATCAGCCCGGCACACTGATCGACCGCGCAGTTTTCGGCTGATTCGGCATCCTTCGCCTTTTTGAATCGCTTAACCAGAGCATCGGGCACCTGAGCGCCACATTTCGCGCTGAAACCGCATACCTTGTCGATATCATGAATCGGTAAAATCCCGGGAACAAGCTCCTGATGTATGCCCATCGCAACCGCCTTGTCACGAAACCTCAGAAACGTGTCTGCAGAAAAAAAGAACTGCGTGATTGCTCGCTGTGCACCGTGATCCAGTTTGTGCTTCAACCAGTGCAAATCGTCCTGCACTGTGCCTGACTCCGGATGAAGCTCTGGATAAGCGGCAACGCTGATGTCCCGATCGGGATTTTCCGCAAGAATAGCAACCAGCTCGGAAGCATGCTGCAAGTACCCAGCACCATTGGCACCATCAGGCTGATCACCACGCAACGCGACAAAGCGGTGAATTCCCAGCGCTTCGAGCTGGGAAATGGTCTCTCGAATACTGTCCTGCGTGTGGCCGACACAGGTGAGGTGGGCCGCCACTGGCACGCTGGCATCCACTTTCATCGCTTCCAGAATATCGATGCTGGGCTGGGAGGTCGTGCCTAACGCACCCCATGTCATCGACACATACTCGGGGTCAAGTGTTTGCAGGCAGCCAAGAGTCGACCAGAATCTGCGCTGCTGCGCTTCTGAACGTGGAGGAAAAAATTCAAACGAAATTTTCGGCATAGTCATGTCATACATATAAAGATATGTTTATATGTATCGAGTATGCCAATGGACGACTTTAACTGCAAGTGTTTTTTGTGTCTTAATGGCCTCTGTTTTACCGTAACGTCAGGCTGAAACGGGGTATTTGCACTATTTGCGACACGGTAAAGAGGATGGGTTAAACAAAAACAGCATGTTGAGAAGGCAACGTCCATGCGTTGACTAAAACCTGCGCTATCTGAGACGACTGAGATGACTGACGTCATCGACGGCGATCGGGTTTTCGGCATTGCAACCAGCTTTGGCACTCTTACCAGAAAAGTCAGCGCAATTTGTGCGAACTCTGCATGCCATGATCGTGTTGAGCCAACATCTGCCGAAACTGGCTGGTGTTGATCAGCTCGCCGGGCTCACTGGGATACGCTTGTGCTGTCTTGATAGCAATGCGCGTCAGTGATCTCTCCTGACAATCTGAAACCCCAGCCGGCGGCAAATGCGCAACGGTTTCAGTGGCCTGACCAGCCGTGCTGTCCTGAGCAGACTCGGAAGCATCTACCACCTGAGTAGCGTCCAAGCCACCTGAACCTTCCGTTGATTCGGGACCGGACGTGCCAGTCGGCGCATTGCCACCACTCGCCCCGCCTCCACCAGAACTTCCACCAGAACTTCCACCAGAACTTCCGCCAGAACTTCCACCGGTACCTTCTCCACTGCTGGCGCTTTTCAGAATCTCCGCTTCAAAACTGTCACTTTGCATGCGTACGGTTGCTACCGACTGAATCGGCCACTTGCCTCGCAGGTAATAAACGGCATTCGCGCTATCAAGCCATCGCATTGACCTGGCCATTAACTTGCCAACGACCGGAACATGCAGGTCGACACCGTGAGTAACTTGCAGCTTGAGAATGTTGGCATCGCGCAAGCTCAGACCGGAGTGTCTGCCAATGGCGTAGGTCTGGTGGCGCAAGTGATTTACGGGAATAAAACGTTTTCCGGAGACAGGGTCTCTGACAGCCCAATCCCTGAATGCAGCTTTAGTTGGATTGAGAATAACGATTCTTGTGTTGAAGGCATCCAGAACTTTAAACGACGATCTCGCAACAGCACTCAATGCCTTGTTCTCGCTACCGTCGCCACCCTGCAACGGTGCCAGCCGAATACCCAGCTCAGTACGAATGGCACTCATGCTTGCATTATTAACCGCGCCAGCACGAGCCGCTTCGAATACCGCATAGTTGACAGTCGTCCTGGCATGATAGAGAAGTCCCAGCTGCAAGGTAAACAGAGCAACCAACAGGACGCTGAGCGCGACAATGGAAAACTCCACCAGCGATGCGCCACGTTGTCTGCAGACACCCTGACCGACCGACACACGGTTTAATTGGCCCTGTCTGGCAAGTCTGCGGGTGGTGTAACTACTTCGAGCAGTGTGACCTGAACGCGCGCGAACACGACCACTCTCATGAAAATTTAGTCTACTCATCCTCATCTCCAGTCAGGTGGATGTCCAGTTGCTGTCCAACTTGCAGGTCCAGTCGTTGAAGGGTGCCGCTCGCCATTTCAACCACGCTGCGAGATCCCCAACATAGTCTCACTGAGTGAGGCGACATCTCGACACACCTCAGAATAAAGCCGGATTCATCAACGAATGCAACATCGATGACATGCTTGAAACCAAAGGTATGCACAGCTGAGCAAGGATGTATGATCAGAGCTTGCGTAGCTGTTAGTGGTGGGAGAGCAAAAAGCCCTCGTAGTCTGGAAAGACTGGTATTGGCAATGTAGGTAGAGAGCAATGGGGCACCTGCCCTACAGATCTTGCCTGCAATTTCACGCTTTGCCCTACCGGTTTTTGTTGCAGCACTCGTCGCAGCACCAAGACCTTTCACTGCCGACAGTGTAGGCCAGTGATTTTGAGTGCGTCGTTTGCAAGCACCAGCAGCAGAGCCCGTAACCGGCGGATCGTTAGCCGCGCCAGCCTGCGTGTTCATGCCGACTGCGTGTGTTTTCTCTGTATTTACGACCTTGTTGTTCATGGACACATCCTTGTGTTTTTCGTGTTGATTGTGAATTATCTAGCCATCATGTACTGACGATGGCTATGACCAGCATGCTCAAACACCCGGCCAGGTATACGCCCAAAGCAACATCGGCGAGTTGATAAAACCACCTTGTATCGCCTTGCTGAGCATGACAAAACCCAAGGCGACAAACGTCATGGGAAAGATACAGATGAACAACGGCGCCAGCAATTTCACCGGTGCTTCCATGGCCTTTTTCTCTGCCAGTTGAAAGCGCTGGGTGCGAAGTTGCTCTGCCTGGGCGCGCAACATGGGGCCAAGGTTGGCACCTGCCTTCTCCCCCTGAATCAATCCAGACACCACCTGATTTACCGCAGTGCTATCTGCCCGACTGGCAAAATCCCTTAGCGCATCGGCGCGCGACTTACCCGAACGTATGTCGCGAAGTACACGGCTGAATTCGCGACGTAGTGGAGAGTCGGCTGTTTTTTGTACCGCCTGTGTCATACCACCAGTCAGGTTACTACCCGCCTCTACTGACAGCGTAATGACATCCAGATAAAAAGGCAGTGCCTTGAGCATTTCAGCCTGCCTGTGCGCCGCTTTCATCCGCAGCCAGCTATCCGGATAGCCATAACCAAGAAAACAAGCTAGCGGGACCAGCGCCAGCATGGAGGTGCCCTGCATGAGCACCAGTGTTGAACAAATAGCACCGAACAGACAGCCTGCGATAATCTTGGCTGCAATCACCTCTTGCGCATTAAGACTGTACTCAACCCCAGCGCGTGAAAGTTTCAGTTGTATTGTGTCCTGCAGAGCCGCCGGCATATAGCTTTGGGTATAGAACACCAGCAAACGTATCAGCGGCCAGATTATGCGGAATCCCGATGCCGGTGCATCGCGATACAAGCGATTCTCTGCCGGCACACGAAGCACAACACTTAGCAATAACCACAAACAAATGGCCATACACACGCCAATTAAATACGGTGCAGTCAATGTGTTCATATCTGTATGCTCACGATTTTCCTGATCATGAAGCCACCGCACAGTTGGAGAATCAGCATGATGCCAAGGGCAATCCAGCCAAGCACGCTGTTGAACATGGGTAACGTGGCCTCAGGTTCAATCAGAACAAGTGCCCCAAGTAGCCCAAACGGTAACGCGGAAACAACATAGCCTTGCATCATGCCTTGCGAGGTCAGCGCGCTGATTTTTCCCTCCATATCCAGCTTTCGACGAATGGTTGTTGACAGGCCCTGAAGGATCTCTGCCAGATTGCCACCAACGTCCTGGGCGATAAGCACGGCAGAAACGACGAGATCGATCTCTTCGCTGCGCACGCGCTCGGCCAGGTTATCCAGAGCATCCTCCATCCGTGCCCCAATGCGATGTTCTCGCAGCATCAGGGATAGCTCCTCCCCGAGCGGCCCGTTGTCCTCTTCAACAAAACCTTGCAGCGCGACAGTAAAAGTTGCACCTGCCCGCATCGCTGAGGCCAGTTGCGCCAGGGCGTCGGGTAAGGCTGCATTAATGGCCTTGGCCCTACGTGCACGCAACACTGAAAAAAACAGCCGTGGTGCGAGCAACAACAGTACGAACACCACGACAACCATGAAGACACTGACCCCGACCAAAAACAACAGTAAAGGCGTAATCACCAGCGTTATCAAGTACACGATGGACAGCCTGGCAGCGTCATTGAACATGAACAGACCCGTGAGCTGTTTCTGTAGCTGCTCGGCGATTCGCTGTTGAAAGATAGCCATGCCCTTGCTGGTAGCGTTGAGCAACGCACTTGCGCCAATCGCAAATGCGATGAACAACATCAAGGCAACCATTGTCGTATTCACCAGCTCTCTCCTTTCATTGTTTCAGGTACCTGAACGTCAGAAAAAAACGACAAGTCTAGATCCACGCCGAACTCACGCAGTGTTTCGTAAAAATGTGGCACTGACCCTGTTGGCACAAAGTCGCCCAGCACACGGTGATTCGCATCCACGCCTCGCTGCTCGTAACGAAAGATATCCTGTAGCTGTACGGTGCCGCTCTCCATGCCCACCACCTCGGTAATCCGTGTGATCTTTCGTGACCCGCAAGTAAATCGATGTTGCTGGATAATGACATCCACTGCGGCTGATACTTGCTCGCGGATAGCTGTGACCGGCAGATCCATACCCGCCATCAAAACCAGAACTTCCAGACGGGAAAGCACATCACGTGGTGTGTTTGCATGGATGGTCGTTAGTGAACCATCGTGTCCGGTGTTCATGGCCTGTAGCATGTCAAGCGCTTCTCCACCACGACACTCGCCCACCACAATTCGGTCTGGCCGCATGCGCAGCGCATTCTTTACAAGGTCCCTGATGGGAACCTCGCCTTTGTCGTCAAGATTGGCTGGACGCGACTCAAGCGCGACCAGATTTGGCTGCCCAAGACTCAACTCGGCCGCATCTTCAATGGTCACAATGCGATCCGAATCCGGAATGAAGCTGGACAGTACGTTCAACAGTGTGGTCTTACCCGAGCCTGTGCCGCCAGAAACAATAATGTTCTTGCGTCGCTCAACGCACACCCGCAGAAACGACACCATAGCTTCGCTGAGCGTGCCGAACTCAACCAGCTCACTGAACTGCATGCGGTGCTTCGGAAATTTTCGGATCGTAAGGCTTGGCCCTTTTAAAGCCAGTGGCGGAATGACCGCGTTAACCCGCGAGCCATCCTTGAGCCGGGCATCCACGATCGGGCTACTCTCATCAATACGTCTGCCCAGCGGCGTGATGATACGATCGATAACAGCATACACGGTAGCATCACTGCTGAATTGCATCGGCGACCGCACAAGCTTGCCTTGCTTTTCGACGAAGATTTCACGGTGATTGTTCACCATGATTTCAGTAATGGATTCATCTTCCAGAAAAAGCTCTAGCGGTCCGAGACCCACAGCTTCATTGAGCACATTCTGGTGGAGGAACTCGATATCCAGATCGGGTGGTGTCTGATCAGATATTGATGCAATGATCTCGCGGATAATCTGCGTGGACTCATCACGAAGTTGCGCATCGGACATTCGATTAACATCCTTGCGCCGTAAATCCATCTGCAGCAGAAGTTGTTCATGCACCACACCACACCAGTAGCTCATGGTTTCATCGTGCGCTGGCATCCCTGCTTCATTATCTGAGATAGCATCTGGCAAGCTATCACGATGAGGGCCAGCAGAAGATGAGCGTGTCATACCGCTGGCATTCGCAGCGCTCTCCTCAAGCCGGTTGGTAGATGCATTCATTACAACATTGGGTGACTCGGCTTGCAGGGTTGTAGATGTGTTGCCGATCGACGAAGTACCAGTACCGGATACCTCATCGTTTCGCAGGGCAGCCTGTTGCAACTGCCGAGGTGATTGCGACGCCAGCTTGTACCTGTCATCTGGCCGGATAGTGACACGAATGTCACCCACTTCTATCTCGTCAAACTCGGACAAGGGTCCATGATCGACAATGCGCTTGCCATTAACCCTGCAACCACCAAGACTACCCAGATCCTTTAGGTGAATACCATCAACGTCTTCACGCAACTCGGCGTGGCGCTTAGCCATTCGGCGACTATCAACAACCAGATCGTTACCTCGGGCGCTGCCAATGGAACAATGACTGCCCTTCACTTGAAAGAGCTTGCGGCGGGCATTGCCCGTCTGAAAGTGAAAATCAAACATGTGCCTATTGCCCCCCGATGATGTATTCGATTGCCGGTGCCTTGGCAATGGGTTGTACACGCTGCTTTTTCCTGGCAGGTCGGGTGACGTTGGTACTGGCCAGTAGCTGGGCTACCGACAATGGGGTGTCGCTCAGCGCACCTTCATCGTCCGGGTGTCTGAGAATGGCAGTCAGTTTTCCAATCTGCTGGGCCAGTGTCAGTTTTTGCGCATCAGCAGGCGTCACATGTACAGTGATAGTGGAGAAGCTGCGTGGCGTGCCATCAGAGACTTTATCCGTCTGGGTTTGTATGCCGGTGGCGATAACATTCAGCTGTTCCATCAACGGTACGATTTTCTGATCGTTATCCGTACCATGGCTCATCAGAAGATCGACACGGTCACCGGGTTGCAGAAATCCGGATATCGAATTGATATCATCTACCCGGACGGTCATCGCACGCAGGCCGGGCTTTACCTTGCCACTGAAAGTGGGCGTCACACCACCTGCCAGATGCGCCCACAACAGCGGGCGCCCTTCGCCAATATCGAAATCCAGACGCTGACCCAAAGCCAGATCATAGTTATCTTCATTAACCGTATTGACATCCACATACTGCACGGGAATGTCACGCAGCACGAGGTCAGTATCAAAGACCAGCTCGCCGCGCAGCATGTCACGCGCAGGGACGACCACCGGCACCAGAGTCTCCTCAACCACAGCGTCGGCCGTTTGTTCAGCCACCTGATTTTCAATATATTGCTGTGAGTAATACACACCGGCCGCGCCTGCTACCACAGACACCAGCAACATCACCATGCCCTTGATGGGGCGACGTGATGTCTTATCCGACTCAGCTACCTGCTTCATTGTTTAGCTCCTTGCTGTTTTGACATATCAGACCTGTCGCTCCTGACAGATCTCAAACCTGAAAAATTACCGGCGCGTGCGTTGATGTACGCACCGGGTATTGTTAAATGGTTGTATCACGGCATCGACATCAGATACGTGGTGTTAGCCTGAAAACCACGCAGGGATTCCAGTAAAAAAGTAAATGCTGACTCACCTAATCCGGGCATCGGCGCAAACAAGGCAAGAGCCACGAACAATGTGCCGATCAGGTATTCTGTCAGAACAATGCCCGACTGATGCGAGCTGACAGCCTGCAGATTCATGGATGCATTCATGGATGCATTCGCAAACGCTATTTCTGGCCGAATCATCAGCGACCTCATTGCGATGTCACCTGATGTGCCACCACCACCGATCCATAGTCGCGCGACGCCACGATACTGAGTTCAAGCCGTGATTGATCGCGAGCCAGAACCGTAACTCGATGACTTTCGATATCACTATCAGACACTATCTGCCAACCTCTATTCACTAGCCTCTTGCGATAACGTTGATGCGTCAGCGAAACGGAGGAAGGTGAGGCGTAAACGCGCATTAGCGAGGTGTCCACACCATCAACCGATCGATGACTTGACAACGGCTTGAGATCAGCAAATTCATCGTGCTCTTCAGCCGTAGCGGTCGCGTTGATGGACATGACTGAAATAAAACCCGCTGCACCGTCTTGCGCTTGCGAGTGCAACTGAACAACGATGTTAAAACCCTGGTTAACACGGCTGATCAGCTGCCAGTCAGGCAGAGCAGATTCGACAAAGCCAGGCGGCTTGTCGCTATCGTTGTTGTTCCATTGATCACGATAAAAGCTGATAACACTGTCATTGGCTTGCGCCGAATTGAAAGTCGCAATGGCTATCGGCATACCATTGTGCACCGAATCAGACGTCACCATTTGCACCGTAGCGCCAGCAGGTGTCGGCAGTCGATCAAGTACCGCCACAGGATTATCTGCCATCAACATAGCGGGCCAGCAACAGACAAGGCACAAGCCTGCACACAGGAGACGATCAGAGCAAACGCGTTGCAATAGCTGATTGTTCATGGCTGGGCATACCTGGGTAATGCGCGCATATCGACATGACCGAATGCCTTGTCCAGAGGATCGAGCTCCGGGAACACCACTGAGCCGAGAAGTTTCCCAACGCCTTCACCCACGCGTTGCATGGTGGACGCTGGCACCAGACTGCGCACGCGGGATACGGTCTGTGCATCTCCGGATGCTGCCCAACCATCGGCAAGGATGGCACCCGCGCCTTTGATACAAACCGATTCACTATTGTCATTGCCCTGATTTGACGTGGATGAGGTTGTGCTGGCTGTACCACAGGCACCGCTCATACCTCGTAACAAACCGGTTGGCTGAATCGCGACGTCCACATGTGAGCGCAACAAACCATCAGCAACAATACCCCAACTGTTATCCTTGAAGCCGGATAATGGCTTGCCCGCAGCAGCGACTATCTCGCCGGTCACAAGCGTCGCCCTTGCCTTACCGGTATCAAACGCATAACGTGAGGTGACCCGGTGTTGTGATTGTCTCGACACGTTGGCCCATGCACGCAGGCCCTGAGCTGAGGAGGCCGAGGCGCCCCACAAGGGATTTTCCGAGCGCGTCCTGTCGCCCTGCGGAGCCTTGCTTTCAATGCGCGCTTCGGGCGCTTCGAAAAAGCGTGCCTCTACCGCATCGGGTTGCTGTGCTGCCAATTGCTGGCGGGAGTAGACCGTCGCCTCCCAGGTGGTGTATCGGCTCGCCTGTGCAGTGGTGTTCTTTAGATCGGTAATCTTGCCCATCATCGACATGGCGAAACCCAAAGGTAACAGCACACCGAGTAACAGGCTGAACTCAACAAGCGCACTGCCTTTTTCACAGCACTCGCGGAACATTATGGTATTCACTATTTGTTACCTCCTTGAATTTTGTCGTGCCCGGTCGTCGAACGCGAACGTGATGTCGGTCCGGCGCCACCGGATCGAAGACCCAGCGCTGCCAACCGTTCCAGTTTGCTGACGGGTGAAAGCTGGGCTTGCCAGTAAGGGTTGTAGCCGTTTGCCTTCTCACGTCGGGATTTATCAATGAAGTGATGCTTCGGTCGGCGATAGAACACATCTGCCGCGCTGAGTGATGACAAGGTATTTCCGGCAACCACAACCGGTACTGCCAGTTGCTCGGAACTCATGATGGCATCAGACTCACGCACCTGCCCGGCGGGTAACGACACCTCTACCCTGACGGTTAGACGGGCATCTTCTGCAGCTTGAGCCTTGTCACTGAGTCCCCAGAATGAACGCACGCCGCCATAGCCTTGCAGGGGCACGAGTGTACGCTTGCCAAGAAGGTTGGGCACTGACAGATCGGCAAACAACTCGGATCGATGATTGTCTGCTGTGAAGTGCGTGCAGTTCGGTTTGAGCAGAACAATGGGCACACGAGCACAGGACTTTTTGTTGATGGGCCGACGAGCTCCACGCGAATTGGTGAAAGCCGATGCCCAGGCGACAGGTGTTTCGGTCAATGACTTTCCACTCCAGCGATACTTCTTGTTATGGATAGACATCGTATCCTTGGCAACCCATTCCCATTGCAAGCCCTGAGGCGTTTTTATCGACAGCAGTTGTGTCGTTCCCTGTCGACGAAGTTTATGCAATGTTCTGAACCCCGACGGCACCCAGAAATCGAACAGATTCCAGTTTCTTGAACGGGTAAATTTGTCACGCGATTGCATAATCAAGCGCTGACGCTCAAGCATGGCATTCGTATTTTTTCTTGTGTACTGACTATTGAATGCCAGCCATTGCGCGGCATTGGTCGCCTTGCTACCGATGCCATACGCCGAGTTGGTGGTAAAACGGGAGTCTGACTCTCTGGCTACGACCGAGATAAGCTCCGCCGTGTTGGCAAGGGTTGCGGCATGCATGACACTCTGCGACGCCGACAAGGCTTTGGTTGCTGCGTTACTTGCAACCAACAATGATTTTGCGCCAAGCCTGACTGCCTTCTCTGCAACCGCTACGGCTGTGTCGATACCCGTGGTCACCATATTAAGAACCGGTACGGGCTTTAATGCTGTGGCAAGGTTCTGGCTGGTCATAGCCGCATAGGTCATCCACGATTGCAGGCTGATAGCCTGACCAATGGCAACCTGATTGGCGACCATGGCGCGATTGGCATACGCCTGATAGTTCAATGCGCGAGCCTGCCACAAGGCGCCACTGTAGGCAGCAGCATCTGCACTGTTAGCCAGCCGCATCTTGTCCGTGGCAAGCTGTGAGGTATTAAATAGAACAAGTGCGCCAACGACACACAAGACAACCAGCACCAATCCCAACGGCAGCACTTGGCCTTGTTCGTATTTTTTCATGATCATTTCCTGTGGTCACCTTGCCCGAACTTGCCATGCAAGTGCCATTGGAAAACGACACTTGCATGAGAACCTCAGGCAATGTAAGAACCGGCCTCTTACAGCCGGTCTGCGATGATAAAAACTAGTCGCGATAGTTCTTCAGCGTGGTTGTACCGCTAACTCCACCGTCAGCCTTTTTGAGGCTGGCAGCGGTCTTGCCAACCATGTCGTACTGGGTACCGCCGGTAAGTTCGGATCCAAGTGCAACAAAACTTGCCTTGACAGAATCGCCGAAGAAACTGGTTGCGCCAATGGCTGCAATCGCCACCAGTGAGAGAATAATGGCGTACTCAGTCAAGCCCTGCCCTTTGATTCGGCCTGTGATTGGACCTGAGACAGCAGAGGTTTTCTTGACGGTTGCCGATGTTGTAGAAATTTTCAATGTAATACTCCTTTTACAATTGCAATGGTTGAGTGGACCGTATGGCCCGGGAACTACAAAGCCGATACCTTTCAGCCTTGATCTTGTTGCCAGAATCTGAAGCAGCTTATTGGTCACCTGCTATCAGGCGTCTCCAGCTTGAGGCTTGGCAGCATCCACGTATCCTGATGCTGACCCTGCCAGTTATTCGGTAGGGATAATTTGTGACTGCTGATATTGCGCCAGCGGTTGAGCTTGCCCGAGAAACTGCTCGATAGTGACGTTATGCAATCCCTCTGGCGCTTTGAAAATATCAGGATCAACAGGGATCCTTTTTAAGTTGATCAACTCGGAAACAATATTGCTGTGACTGCGGGAAAAAACCACTATTCCTAACTCGCGGGAATAGTACTGTTCAACGGCCAGCTCATCGATGTCATCAAGATCGAATTGATCAGCTGTACACTGCCATTTTTCCAACGACAAGCCCTTGAATGTGACATCACCCACGTGCAGACCACCCTGCATGCCGCAGGCGATGGAATCGATGAAACCCGGCAGACTGATAAAAGGTTCTGACAAGGTGGGGGCATCCTCAACCACACGAGATGGCACCTGGTGGATGGTCGAACGGATAGTATCAACGAACCAGGTATGACCATTTAGCGAATCAGCAATGATCGCCTGCCCCATCTCCAGCGGTAGCGCGTCGAGCCGGTAGCCATCGCGGTTGAAAACCACACGAGATCGTCCCAGTACCTGTTGTGTCGGATTGAAGCGATGCTCCAGCGTTGCACGCAAGGCGTAGCCGTCATCTTGGGTAGAGGCGAACGCAGGCACACCAAACAACGGCTTAATGACGGCGGCCAGTACGAAAACAGCCAGACACTCACGGCTTTTATATTTTGACAATAGCGACTTGTACATCCTGCTCACATCCGTGTGGCAAATCAGTGAGGCTACTTTATTCAAACGACGGGAAACGATCAACGCCTGAAACACGATTTTCCAGATTTTACTGTACAGGCGTATAGCAGACGAATGATGGACGCTTGTCCGAAGCGGATGAACACACTACGGTTGAGCCAGCTGAAACAGTGGCTCAGCGCTGTAAAGGTCATCATGGAGGAAGACCCTTTGTACCAGAACATCAATTTAAACAAGCACCGCTGCTTCGACAGCACAACCCGTAGAGCTCGGCCCGGATTACCGTCCATGCCGGCTTACAGGGTTGGCAGACGTTGTCTGATATGCCTGTGTCTTGTGTATCCCCAGACATCGCTTCCTTCGGGGCAGTTCGCTCATCAGGGCCAACTTGCTGGCAATAGCCCGCAAACAGGCATACCGGCGCAACAAAATGGCACGCTTGATCAACGCTATCCAGAACCGGTCATTACACAAGAGCACGGTGTCTACACCATTTTTGATCTGCATCAAGGTGAACACAGCTTCCGGCAACAGCCCGATGGTCGCTTTCGTTCTCCAAATCCATGGTCTGGTACGTTGGAAAAAACCGCCGATGGGCAATTAAGATGGACAAAAACCTCAAGCGAGCAAGTCTTATTTTCAGGCTCGATCACCACGTCTTCTATGCGACCGGGCCGCAGTGATGAACAAGGCTTGCTGTCAGAGCCTCCCCGAAAAATCAAACAGCAAATCACACAGCGGCAACTCAACAGCACAACAACACGGGCAGTCTCCAATGAGTGCACACCGGGCATAAACACCCTGCCCGACACGCAAGCGCCGGACAACAGCCAGAGACCTGAAACCGCAGAGGCCCCGATTGCCCTGGCGCCCGGCACACAGGACACCCCATCGGAATCATCCGACACAACAGTACCAACCGACACAGACGAAGCACCCACCACAACAGCATCATCCGACCCTTCCGAACAATGCGATACACAAACCGCCGGTTCTCACACATTCCAGCCTAACCCTTACGGAGGATCACAGATCACGCTTGATGCTCGTCCGCAATCCTGCGAAAGCTACTTTGTCGAATACTACGGCACACGTCGTGGCTCCGAGATTGAAACCGGCCTGCATCTGCACCCCCCCTATGACAACATGCAAGCCACCCTTAGAACCTTCCCGATCATTGACTTCGTTGATGCATCGACGCTGTATGTCGTGCACAGTCGTGACCTCGGCAACCGCACCTTCAATTCAGCATCGAGACCCAATGCACTGTTCAACCAGCTGATGAACGATGGCGAAGATATTCAAACTCGCTTTCTCGATGTGCTGGAAGAACAAGGTAGCATCAGCGCCAGCGAGCTTGGTCAGACAACAACGCTGCATGCTGAACAGTTGCGCCCGGTCACATTGCAACTGGTGATTCGGGACGGTATCGCCAGTGCCGAACACTGGACACAGATCGCTCTGGCGCGTGAGCAATTAATGCAACGCCATGGTGTAATCCTCGAAGTTGTCATCATTCCGTAGTAGCGGATGTACCGTCACATGACCCTGCGATTACACCGACTGGACATCAGGCAAACCCCGTAGTTCAAACCTTGTTTTTTACTGTGACAAAGGGTTACTTCTAAAACTACCAACATCGATTTTGGTACCTTCTATCCATGGCACAACCAAGTTAAAATAGATAACTTACTTGCCAAGAAAGCTGACCTGAGTGGCAGATGTAATGTCAGACTGTGATTTATGTACTAACGTTTCACTCACGCATTGTCAGTAATATTACCTTCATCACCACGAATGCTCTGTATTTTTAACCGGTCGATAAATTCCGGTGTATTGAGGCGTATGCTTGCGGTAATTACAAGATAGCACCAAGGATTGAATTATCATGTCTCGTATCGCCACTTTGCTGATAGCCGCTATGTTGAGCGGTGTCACAGTTGCATCACCAGGCCTTGAACAGGCAGAGCCCTTGTCCCCGTTTCTCAACGGCGTGTTCCCGGACACAGCGCCCGGTACGTCCGTAGGCACTGGGGGTGGATATACACAGCGTAACTACTTCCCCGGTGTCGGATTTTTCGAACCCCTGCGCATTATTGAGCACCCGACACGCAACGAACTCGTCATCGTCGGGAAGGATGCACTGGGACATGTGATCACGCACGCAGAAGGCGCTACCGACAAGCGCCAGTTCTTCGATTTGCGTCCGATTGTCGCCGTGCGTAATGGTCCTGGCGAAGGGGGAATTTCTGACCTTGAGTTCCACCCTGATTTTGGCAACGCGGGCTTACCCGGAGCCAGCGACGTGTTCATATCCTACTGGTGGTCTCCTGTGGACAGCGGGCAACTCGCCACCAGCGAACGCGACGACGGCTACATGCGCGTGTCGCGTTTTCAAGTGCGTGCCAATCAGGTTGATCTGTCCACCGAGGAGGTGTTAATCAATCAGTACGATCGCGAGTTCT
This sequence comes from Granulosicoccus sp., assembly GCA_045110475.1. Lineage (GTDB taxonomy): Bacteria > Pseudomonadota > Gammaproteobacteria > Granulosicoccales > Granulosicoccaceae > Granulosicoccus. Next base: position 10,614 of record JBGCGC010000206.1, on the reverse strand, counting down.
GGCACATCGGCATGGATCTGGAATTTGGTACTGATGGCTTCCTTTATATTGCCATGGGTGATGAGACCCCTACCACTTGTTGTGATCGCGCCGACTCGACACAACGCCTGGACGGCGGCTTGTGGAGTGGCATACTGCGCATCGATGTGGACAACGACCCCTCGCGTAGCCACCCGATCAGACGTCAGCCTTTGCACCCTGCGGTCGACCCCACAACGATTGGTGCTAACTGGCCTGCCTCGTTTACTCAAGGCTATTCAATCCCCAATGACAATCCGTTCCAGTCCACCGATGGATCCATTCTTGAAGAATTCTACAGCCTGGGCCTGCGGCATCCATGGACGATGGATGTTGACGACGCCACAGGTGACGTATGGGTGGGTGATGTCGGACGCTTCCGGCGCGAAGAACTTAACCTGATCGCCAAAGGCGACAATCACGAGTGGCCGTACAGAGAGGGCACTGTCAATGGCCCCGACCGCCGACCCGGTAACATCAGTGGTGTCGAGACCGGGCCCGTGTTTGAATATGACCACGATGCAGGGCGAGCCATTATTCTTGGTGGTGTCTATCGCGGTGCGCGTTACCCCGAGCTTGTCGGCAAGGTGCTGTCTTCAGACTTTGTCAATGGTCAACTCTGGGCGTCCACAAAAAACGGCGCAATCTATGACACCGAACAAATCGCCACGATCAGTGCAGGCTACACCCAGGGTGTGAATTCCTACCTGTTCGATTCACGCGGCGATATCCTGATGGTCCGCACCGGCGGTGCTCTGGACGACGACGGTCGTATCGATGTTCTTGTTCGTGCAGGCAATACTCAGGCATCTGCCGATGCACCGCAGTTACTTTCACAAACCGGTGCTTTCACGGACATGTTGTCGCGCGTCGCCGTTGAGGGCTGCATCTCCTACGAAGAAAACACCCCCTTCTGGTCCGATGCTGCCATCAAGTCCCGCTGGCTCTGCATTCCCAACGATGGTACCCACGACTCTCCCGATGAACAGATTGTTTTCTCCGAGAACGAACCGTGGACCTTCCCAGTCGGCAGCGTTCTGATCAAGCATTTCGACATGGAGACTGAAGAAGGCAACCCGCAATCTGCGTTTCCACTCGAAACGCGATTTTTCGTGGTGGGCACTGACGGTTACTATGGCCTGAGCTATCGCTGGACCCAGGCTGGTACTGAGGCAACACTGGTCTCGCCAACAGGTGATGCCAGAGCGTTCAACCAGATCTCGGCCGAAGGCGCCATGTCGCGTATCTGGGAATACCCCAGTCGCGCGCAGTGCATGGAGTGTCATACCGAACAGGCTGGTAGTACGCTAGGTGTCAACACACGGCAGTTGAATGGTTTACATACCTACCAACGCACCGGCCTGCAGGCAAACCAGATTGAAACACTGGAAAGTCTTGGTTTGTTTGACAAGACGCTTGATCTTGACAGCTTGCTTCCCACGGTAATAACCGCCAGTGCTCCGGACGATCTGAGTGCCAGCGTGGAAAATCGGGCGCGCAGTTACCTTGATGCAAACTGTGGCTACTGCCACATGCCCAACGGTGTGCGCGCCAACTTCGATGCGCGTCTGACGACACCGCTTGACGAGCAGAATCTGATTGATGGATCGCTCCTGGAAGGTGTAGGAATCGATGGAGAAGCCGTTGTTGTACCCGGCGATCCGATGCGCTCGATTGTCCTGCATCGGGCTGCCTTGATTGGGACGGGCGCCATGCCTCCCCTGGCAAAGAACCGAGTCGATGATGCCGGAATTGCTTTGCTCGAAGAATGGATTCTGGAATTAGGCGGCATGACACCAACTGACAATATCCCGCAGATGCCTGAAGTTGAGGCAGGTAACGACGGTGTCAATTCAGGCGGAAGTGGCGGCGGAAGTGGCGGTAGCGGTGGCGGTGGAGCTGTCTCATGGCCAACCAGTCTGGTTATACTATTGACGCTTCTGTTACGCATTGCACCGTACGGTGCCAAGGCCAGAACGCTCCGGCGGATTCACAGGATGAGAACGGTCTGAGACCTGCCTTTTGTTCGTTAACCCGATCCGACAGATCAGGCCGCTTTTACAAATCGTGATACTGATGACTGCAACTTCGTCGCCATGGCACTGAGCTCCATGGCTGACGACTGTATACCCTGTGCCGATACCTGATTCTTGTCGGCGGTTTCCGCCACAGTGCCAATCACACGCGAAATTGTGGCATTGCGATCAACCGTTCTTTCAACCGTTTGATTGATGCCTGCCGTTGTTGCATTCTGCTGCTCAACAGCGGCTGCAATTGTGGTTTGAGTCGCACTGATATCACGCACGATTTCATTGATATCACCGATGGCGTTCACAGCCTGATGGGTGTCGGATTGGATCGATGCAATTCGGGTTTCAATCTCCTCGGTAGCGCGAGCGGTCTCCTTCGCAAGCTCCTTGACCTCGTTGGCAACAACCGCAAAACCTTTACCGGCCTCGCCAGCACGCGCGGCCTCAATTGTGGCATTCAACGCCAGCAGATTAGTCTGTTCAGCGATGGACGTGATGACCTTGATAACGGCACCAATGTCGGCAGAGGACGTTGCCAGTTGCCTGACACTGGCATCGGTACTGTCCACCAGACTGACAGCACGCTCTGCAACCTGTGCCGCATTGTCAGCACTATCGGCAATTTCCTGAATTGAGGTAGCCATCTGATCAGTAGCAACAGCAACAGAGCCGACAAGCTCTGTCACTTCTGCTGCCGACGCAGATGCATTGGTCGTATTTTCAGAATTCTGAGCAGCACCACACATGATTTGTGAACCCAACTGTTCAAGTGCGGTAGCCGAATGGCTTAGTTCGGAGGCATTGTTATCAATGGTACGAAAGTTTCTTCGTAACTCCTCAAACAGTCGAATCAAGGATACGGCCATGCGCGACAGATCATCCTTGCAACCCGGCTCAGGTGGTGTTATCGGATAGTAAAGATCACCTTTGGCTGCTGCATCCACCGCCAGCAGCAAGCCGTTTGTGCGTTCAGCCAGAACGGCAGCCCGCTGTGCGTCCTGTTCTGAAAGCTCGCGCTGGCGTTGCTGCTCAGCTTCGCTGGCAAGCCGGCGCTCTGATTCGATGGCCGCAAGTTCTGCCTGTGCCGCTTCCTTTGATTCAGAGAGGGCTTGCTGCTCGGTTGTCAAACGTTGGTTTTCCAGCGTATTTTGTCGGAACAGCTCTACAGCCTTGGCAAGTTGTCCAATCTCGTCTTTGCGCTTCAGACCTGTAACGGGTGTTTCTGCATCTCCCTGAGCTAATCTGTTAACCGACTCCAGCGCATGATTCAACGGTCTGCCAACGATCCGGCCAAAAATCCAGTGGGTAAAGAAAACCAGGCAGCCAAGAAAAGTAAAAAGACCGATAACCACATTACGATCATCAATCGCCTGCGCCTTTGACTGCTGCTCCAGCAGAGCATCCAGATCTTCGGTAAGCTGGGTCGCCAGAGCATCCAGAATATCAACGGCCACCCCATCCTTACCCCGTACACTGGCGTCAATCTCATAATGATTCTTGCCATCAGCACCCGTGAACAGCTCCAGAGCGGAGCGATACTGATTGGCTAATTGCTGGTGTTCCGTGGCAAACGTGTTCAAGCGCGCCCGCACCTGTGGGTCTCCAGTCTGATCCATCAGCGCACGCACTTCAGTCGTGACTGCCCGCTGAGTGGCAAGAAACCGCGATTGGTAGTTGCGCAGATCATCAGCATTGTGTCCACGCAGCAACAGCAAATCCCACTCGCGTAGCTGTATCTTGAAGAGCAGTTCGATATCCCCCACAGTTACCTGCAGTAATGTGAGATCGTTAAGTGCTTTTTCGTTGAGCTTGTCACCTCGTACCGAGTTCAGCTTCGTAGCCGCCAGCGTGCAGGCTATAAAGCTCAGAATAAGCAACATGACTACACTGATTTTGGAGGATATCTTCATACACCTACTCTTGTGTCTTTCTGAGAACGGCACTCGCCGCTCGTCGCGCGCTGTCCAAGGCTTTATCGACATCGTTCGGAAAAAACAGACTTTTACAGGTTAGCTGTTGAGTTGTCGCACACCGTGTGTGCAATCACGAACCAAACGCTATGGCCCATCCACGCTAACCTGCAGGCGTAGCGTTCCGGTAACCTGGAAACTTGCCAAAAAAACGATACGGATAAATCTGCATAGAAATTCGCACCCCGACATTGCAATGCAGCGCACAATAGGTTAGGTTCACGTTAAGTATTGATCTTCGGGGCGGGGCGAAATTCCCCACCGACGGTAGGGCTGCAGGCCATCATGGCAGGTTCATTTCACGAACACGCTCTGGTTATCTTGTAGTCAAGCCCGTGACCCGCGTAGTTTGCTCTGCAACGACAAAAAAGCCTTAGCAGAAGCAAATCAAACGGTGGATCTGGTCAGAATCCAGAGCCGACGGTTAGAGTCCGGATGAGAGAAGGTTAATCACTGTGGCCATGTAGCGCCTGCGATGTATTGCGTGGGCGACCTGTGGCGTGCGTGCCTTGATGCGTCCTTACCGGTGCTGCGAGGTATCTGCACAGTGTGCACTGTCGCCCCGTTTTTGTTTTTTAGTCAACGGCGAGTGTCACAGAGTAAAGTAGTGCTATCCCACGAATATTTCATGCACCGCGCGCTGGAGCTGGCAGGCCGTGGAGTCGGTTGTACCAGCCCTAATCCACTGGTGGGCTGCGTCGTGGTGCGCGATGGCGCCATCATCGGTGAAGGCTGGCATCAGGTCTATGGTGAGGCGCACGCCGAAGTCAACGCGATCAGGGACGCCATGGCTCAACTCAGCACTGGCGTTTCGCCGATCGCCGACAAACCACTGCAGGGTGCAACTCTGTACGTCACACTTGAGCCGTGCAACCACCACGGCCTGACCCCACCTTGCACACATGCCGTGCAAGACGCTGGCATTGCAAAAGTCGTGTATGCATTGGCAGACCCAAACCCGAAGGCTGCAGGTGGTGCGCTTTACCTGCAAGACAAGGGCATTGAGGTACTACATGGCGTACTTGAAAATGAAGCGCGTTTCCAGAATCGTTTCTTCTTATCTCATGTTGCCAGAAAAAAACCTTACGTCATTGCCAAATCAGCGACCAGTCTCGATGGCCGTATCGCAACTTACACAGGCGACAGTCAGTGGATTACCGGCCCTGAATCGCGGGTGCGTGCCCACCAGCTCAGACAAGCGGTAGACGCCATCATTGTCGGCACCGATACCGTCATTGCCGACAACCCCGCGCTAACCACTCGATTGCCAGAGTCTCTATGCAGCAACGACAACATTCGCCACCCTCGGCCGGTCATTCTTGACAGCACAGGACGAGTCCCGCTCAGCTCGCAACTACTCAGCAGCGACAGTCTGCACACCCGCACCATTATCGCTGCCAGCAAAGAGTTAGATGACGATCATCGACGTCAATTGGAATCCCGAGGCCTTGAGGTGATCATCGTTGAAAGCACCACCCATGGTATGGGAGTGGACCCCGCAGCGTTGCTCGATGCGCTGGGCCAGCGAGGCATCCAGAGCGTTCTGCTCGAAGGCGGCGCCCGTGTTCATGGAAGTTTTCGCGATGCACAGCTTATCGATGAAGTCTGGGCGTTTCTTGCACCGATGCTTATCGGTGGGCAGGAGGCCCCCGCAGCCTACGCCGCTGCAGGTAGCGCCACCCTAGCCGATGCCACACGACTTCATGATGTGCGTCTTGAGACACTCGGTGACGATGTTCTGGTCAGGGGCCTAGTTACGCGTGAACACAACGAATCATAAATAAGACAGCAAACAACCATGTTTACCGGAATCGTAGAAGAGCTTGGACGTGTCAGAGACTGCCATCGCGATGGTGAGGGCTATACCTTGTCTGTCGATTGCAATACCGTGCTTGAAGGCACAGCCCTGGGTGACAGCATTGCCGTCAATGGCGTCTGCCTGACGGTCACTGCTATGGACAGCAACGGCTTTGTCACAGGTCTTGCACCGGAGACACGCCACCGGACGGCACTTGAATCACTGATCAGTGGCTCGCCGGTCAACCTTGAACGCTCAGTTACCCCCTCCACTCGTATGGGTGGGCATTTCGTGCAAGGGCATGTGGATGGCACCGGATCGATACGCGAGTTTCGTCGAGACGAAGATGCACTATGGGTAACCATTACAGCGCCCATGGACCTTATGCGCTATGTCGTGGTCAAAGGCTACATTACGCTGGATGGCACAAGCCTGACGGTAGTCGGTGTCGGTGATGACTGGTTCAGTGTCACGTTGGTGGCCTACACGCAAGCACATATTGTCATGCCGACCAAGAACGTCGGCGACAAGATCAACATTGAAGTGGATGTGCTGGGCAAATACGTTGAACGACTGCTGCAACAAGGTGCCATTGCCACGGGCACACAATCAGCCGGTATCAATGCTGAATTTCTGAAAGAGAACGGCTATGACTGAGTCTGTTTTATCCAGTGTCGAACAGGCGCTTGAAGCCTATGGCCGGGGTCAGATGGTCATAGTGGTTGATGATGAGGATCGTGAGAACGAAGGTGATCTGGTACTGGCCGCAGACTTTGTGACACCCGAAGCCATAAACTTCATGGTCACCCATGGTCGCGGGCTGGTTTGTCTAGCCATGCGCGGTGAGTTACTGGACAGACTACAGATACCGATGATGGTGCCACAGGCGCAAAATCGCAGTGGCTTCGGAACAGGATTCACCTTGTCAGTGGAGGCGGTTCACGGGGTATCCACCGGCATCTCGGCAGAAGATCGCGCAGTGACCATCAAGACGCTGATCAATCCCGATACCACACCCAACGATATAGCCATGCCCGGCCATATTTTTCCCCTGCGTGCACGCGATGGTGGTGTGCTTGAACGTCGGGGACAGACCGAGGCGAGTGTCGATATTTCTGCTCTGGCGGGCCTGACACCAGCAGGCGTCATCTGCGAGGTGATGCACGAAGATGGCACCATGATGCGACTGCAAGACCTGGTAACCTTCGGGCATCAACACGAGCTGCCTATCATTTCCGTGGAACAACTGGTTCAGTTTCGACTGACACACGGGCAAGGCAATATGGCAACACCCATTGCCGAACATACCGGTACCACGCTGGCCACGGACCAATCACTCGTGACTGAAATAGGACGAAGCCAGCTGCCCACCGAACACGGACAATTCGATATTCTGGTATTTCGTGATCAGCAAGGTCTTGAGCACACAGCTCTGGTCAGAGGCGATCTGTCACAAGGTGCACCATTGGTCAGACTGCATTCGGAATGTCTGACGGGCGATTCGTTTGGCTCACTTCGTTGTGACTGTGGTCCGCAGTTGCAATCTGCGCTCAAGCTCGTCGGCGAGCAAACCCATGGAGCGATCATCTATCTGCGCCAGGAAGGACGAGGGATCGGACTGGGTAACAAGATTCGCGCCTACGCTCTGCAGGATCAGGGACTGGATACCGTCGACGCTAATCAGACGTTGGGGTTTCCGGCGGATGCAAGGACCTACGATGTGGCTGCTGATATTCTGAAAACACTCGGTGCAAAAGCGGTAACGTTATTGAGCAACAACCCGACCAAACGCGCAGCGCTCATTGAAGCTGGAATACAGGTTACCCAGCGACAGCCACTGGTTACCGCCGCTCAATCGTACAACGAAAAGTATCTGGAAACAAAAGCCCGGCGCATGGGACACAACTACGAAGACGATGTATAGCGGTCCAGCTAACAGAGCACTAAACGACGCAACCGCAGACTCACTTATTCAGGAATGACACATGGCAAATCTACTGGAAGGAAAGTTGATTGGTACCGGTCTGAAAATTGGCATCGTTGCCACCCGCTGGAATGACTTCATGGGACAGCGCATGCTCGACGGTGCTAAAGGCGCGCTTATTCAGCACGACGTCGCGGACGATGACATTACCATCGCCATGGTGCCCGGCTGTTTTGAAATTCCACTGGCTGCAAAGAAGATGGCCGACAGCGGCAAGTATGATGCACTGGTGTGTCTAGGTGTCCTGATTCGCGGTGGCACCATTCATTTTGAGTTAATTGCCGGTGAAGCCAGCAAGGGAATCAGCAATACCGCATGGCATTCGGGTATCCCCGTCGCGTTCGGTGTGATCACCACTGAAACCATGGAACAGGCCATTGAACGTGCTGGTAGCAAAGCGGGTAACAAAGGCGCGGAGGCGGCTCTAGCAGCTATTGAGATGGCCACCTTGCTGAGACAACTGTAGCGTTGCCAGGTCAATCTCTACACACTGGGCACTTACCGCCGCGCAGGCATCAATAGCCTCACCCGACACTGCGCACATCAGGAGGTTCATGAAACGCGGTGGTTACCCGGCATGAGACGGATCTTGTGCTTTATCAGGTTGTAAAAAAACTGGACAAACAGACCCTATTCCACCTCGGGTACCGCGGCCGCAGCATCGATGGCAGCCTGATCTGCCTGCGCCTGCTCGGCCGCTGCAATCATCTGTGCTTCAAAACCTGGATGGCCTGGACCAAGTAGCAAACCCGACTGTGAATTGATCAAAAGATTGTTGGCTACGCGCGATGCATCGTGCGCAGCATCAGTCAGGCTGTTGCCAATCTGGGCAACCGCCGCACTGACCAGCGCACCCAGTAATCCGGCACCAGTATTGTCTGAATTGGTTTCCGAATACGCAATACGGTCTTGCCATATGACCTGACCGGTTTTTACGTCAAGCAGCTCGGCACGGGCGGTAACGCGTGTGACCGACTGAATCAGTTCGAACTTCTGACCGTATTGCTCAAGCGTCACATACATCACGGCATCGGCCCCGAATATCTCGCCAATCTTGTTCAGCGGAGCTGCATGCATGTCTTCCGGATTAGGTAGACCATTTTCTTTCATGAATTCATCAACGACGGCGACCGGGAAAACGTAGAAACCTTTTTCGCCCAAAGGCTTTGATGCCGTGGTTAGCCACGAATACGTAGCGTTGACATCCACCGACTCGTTAATGGGTGGCAATACGAGAATAGAGCGCGGCATTAACTCCCGAAATAATAGGTAAGGGTCTTCTCGGGGAACAGTTTCACAAGCGCCGAGCAAGGCCGATACGCCGATCAGAAAAAGGCAGCATGTTCTTTTCAATCGCGTGCTCATTGTCGGGCCCCCATGCGCGATAGAAGTCCATCCACAAAAACCTGTGATTCGGGGAAGATCTCGCGTTCCAGTTCGAACAAGGCACGGGCTTCGTTATCCCGACCCTGTGCGTAGTACAGATAGCCCAAATGTATTCGAACACCGGGCGGCACCTGTTTGCCCTCGGCTTCGGTACGTGCCATGTCTTCGGATAACAGGTTGGCATCGGTGACGGGATCGGAACTGCCCGGATCCTTGTAGCCGGTGTAGATGATATCTTCGTATTGCCCCCAACGATACAAGGGCTGATCAGGTGCTACGCAGGCACTCAGCATGGTGAGTGACACAACCACAAAACCCAGACGCAACCATGGTTGTGGATGACTCTTCGCAGTGATCATTGCCTATTCCTGAGACGGAGACCAGGCCCCTCGCTCAAGCCCCTCAACCATGTTATTGACAGCCTCGGTTATCGCAAGATTGAGCACTTTGCCATTCAGGGTGGCGTCATATCCTGCGGAGCTGCCAAAACCAACCACTTCGCGACTGGACAAGGCGTACTCGCCTGCGCCCTGCGAGGAATAAACGACACGTGATGTTCTGACATCAACAAGATTCAAGGCAACCTTGGCGTAGGCAACCTGTTTTTTTCCCGAACCCAGGATACCGAACAGCTGCTGATCACCGGTAGTTTTACGACCAAACTCGGTGACATCCCCACCCACGGCAACCTGAGCACCTTCCAGTTGTTGAGTTGTACCAGACAATTTTGCCTCTTCGGCGATTTCTGCCATGTTGTCTCGATCAACGACATCAAAACGGTTGGTCTGCTGCAAGTGTGTTTTCAGAATCGTCTTTGCCTGGCTCCCCAGGCGATCAGTACCATCGGAAAACAGACCTCGTTGATAGGACGAGCGGTTCTGGAAGTTACCGATTACGAGCGCATAGCGCGGGCCGCTATAACTGGTGTTATAGGTTTTCACCGTTTGTGCTTCGATGGTTCGGTTGGATTCAACCGTTGCACAACTACTCAGTGCAACCATCATGATCACGGCAATTACCGCTTTGTAAATACCAGCCATAGGGTTTATCTCTCTCTTCCGGAACATGCAAATGTGTGTCATACGCGTCTCACCAGGAGACCCACCCACCAACACTATATAGTCTCTCATGCAAGCCATTACGGGGTATGCAGATAAATACCCAAAGGTATTAATCACACAACTTTCGGTTATTCTAACGCTCTGCAGACGCCTTCCTGACAAGAAAAGCGCTCAGGCGTGTGCTCAGCAGGCGGCAATCATGCTGGCGTTAGCAAGGCATTCAATCTGGCTAGGAGCCTGCGCGGCCGGAGGCGGCCCCGCAGAAATCAATCGGCTACGAGCAGCCCACTTTTGGCCAAATTTTGCGCTCATTTTCGTCACTTAGCCAGCTAAACTCCTCAAATGAGCACAAAATTTGACTCAAAAT
>JBGCGC010000205.1:0-30678 GCA_045110475.1 Granulosicoccus sp. | reverse complement strand
TGCGCGGCAGAAATCAATCGGCTACGAGCAGCCCATTTTTGGCCAAATTTTGCGCTCATTTTCGTCACTTAGCCAGCTAAACTCCTCAAATGAGCACAAAATTTGACTCAAAATTGGACTACTCTCGCTCGATCGCTTTCTACCGCGCAGGCTCCTAGGCCGTGAGTTTTTTTACGTAATCCCCGCTTGTGCGGGGATTACGTATCACAAACGTGGATTATTCAGACAAGCACGAATTTGCGCCGTCGGTGGCAGTAGCGACAAAAACAGCTTGTTTCACCTGGTGAACGCAAGATTGAAAGACACTGGAACGGTAGAAGGAATATGAAAGACCTTGGCAAGGTCAGCAAGTTTTGCCAGGCCACCTGAAAATTCATGGGCGTTGGTATCCAGCAATACCGGTTCAGTTGTATTGACTAAAACCTGATTGCCTTGAACGTTTACCGTCACTGCCAGCGATAAATCGCTTGTTTTTCCATGCAAATCCAGAACGGCAGGTAAGTCTATAACTCTGGAACCTTCCTGCAACGCACTGTCGGGTATTGTGGCAGTGACTGTTGCTTCCGGGTACGTGTCCGTTTCGAACAGAAACTCTGCCATTCTCTCGTTGCGTATTCCAACGCCGGTTTCGATTTTCTCAAGAGGGATGGTGATAACGGCAGTTCCGTTGCCATCGACACTGCCGTCAATTGAGGTGAAACGAAAAAGTTCTGCTGCGCTGGTGCTGCCATCTCCGGTGACTTTTACAGATACCAGAGACACCGATGAGCGTGCTGGATCAAGGGCCATTTCTGCCATGGCAGGCAGTGTGACTAACAGCCCAAGTGCAGCGCCTGTGATGATGCCTGCTTTAGATAAGATTTTCATTGTGCTCCTGTTTTCCTTTTGATAAATAGTCCAGATTGTTGGTTCCGAGGCTAATTTGGTAACAGATTTTTCGTTTCCACCGTTGTGGGGACAAGGCTGAAAAGTGACGCGTATTGGGTATAGGGACAAATCTCTGTTGTCTGACAGATGGCGGGGAGAGTGTGTTGAAAAATTAACCGCATTGCCTGTTAATACACTAGGAGTTAGGTTGGGGGTACTGTTCTAGAACATGAAGCAGTCGGCAATCGTTGAAAGCCTGACGACCAATATTTTTCATACGTATAAAGTGGGGATAGTGGTTGTTTTTCACCCGCTAGTTGCCCACGTGGCCCACTAGCTATCGTGGGCACCACTACCTCCGTGCTCATAGACTAAAGCAGATAGGGCGGTTGAGTGGTTTATTTTGTTGAACTGAATCAGGTATTGAGTTAAAAAACAGGCCGCTGACGCGCTGACAGATAGACCTTGTTCATTCAGTACACGAGACAGCTATACTAAGGTCTGGTGAAGTATTAAATCTCGGACCAGAACCGCTTCGCTGCATCCATAGTTGGGTCTAAGGGGCTGTACTCATTTTTTTTTCTGGATTTCACCTGAAGTGCCAGGCTCAACCCAGCAAAAAACCCGTGCTGCCCCTTGCGTACCACTCTATTAGCCTCTGGACTCGAAATTTTATGGTTTGGTAAATTGTACCTGACTGACAATCAGGTTTTTTCGGATATGGATTGAGCCTGTGGCATGGTCTCGGGACACCCCGGATCAAACAATCTGCAATACGGTGTGCTTTGCCAATAACGCACACTGGTAGCAGCAAATTTACAGGTTCTCAGGATAGCAATATGACATTGGACAGGCCTGTCTGGGCAGTAGGATTAATGACTGGCACCGTGCTGGATGGCAATATCGATGTTGCCCTGCTACAGACCGATGGTCAGGATGTTGTAAGTTTCGGGCGCTATGCTTTGTCACCTTATCTGGCCGAGACGGTCGATATGTTAAGAGAATGTCAGGCGCAAGCTCTGCAGTGGCAATTCGATGGACCAGAGCCAGCTCTATTTGCAACAACTGAAAAACAGCTGACGCTCGAACAATCTGCGGCTGTGTTAGAGCTTCTCCACAACGCAGGCTTATCTGCGGAAGACGTAGCGGTTGTCGGTTTTCATGGGCAGACCGTCCTGCATAGACCACCCGAGGGTACCACCTGTGGCAAAACCCGGCAGCTAGGCGATGGATCGCTCATGGCAAGGACGCTCGGTATCGATGTTGTTCATGATTTTCGAAGTGCTGACATGCGTGCAGGCGGGCAGGGTGCACCGTTATCTGCCGTGTACCATAAGTGTCTATTAAAAAAAATCAGAGCTTGCGGTGATACGGCGATCGTCAATCTAGGTGGTGTAGGCAACCTTAGCTGGTGGGATGGTGCCGAAAAACTCGTTGCATTCGATACGGGTCCTGCCAATGCGCCAATCAACGACTTTGTAAGGGCAAGCGGCTACGGTGACTATGATGTTGATGGTCGGCTGGCGGCACTGGGAACTGTTGATGAGACGCGCTTGGCCAGTTTACTGGACCATCCTTATTTCAAAGTGCAGTATCCCAAGTCGCTGGATCGGTTTGATTTCACGTCGACGATGGCTGAAGGCTGCAATCTGCATGACGGCGCGTCACTATTAACGACGTTCAGTGCGGCAGCTGTCGGCTCTGCGCTGGATCTGCTACCGCGCCGACCACAAAGACTGATTGTCTGTGGTGGTGGGAGACACAATAAAACACTCTTGCAAGCACTCAAAGATCGAACACAGACTCAGGTCGACACTGCGGAGTCAGTCGGCTGGCGCGGCGACGCGATAGAGGCCGAGTGCTTTGCTTATCTGGCTGTGCGCGCGTTAAGAGGATTACCCTCAAGCTTCCCCGACACCACTGGTGTGTGTTCGCCCGTCTGCTGCGGCGTTATCAATCAATCGGCCGACAGACTGTATTGAGGCTTCACTTGACAACATATTCCCGACACAAAGCCGCAATCGGCGACTTTTGTTCAGTGCTGATTTTTGGCAGTCTGTTTTCTGTCTATCGGTATCTTGCAGGCGGGTAAGTGCGTGCGCCGTTGACTGTCTCGTTTCGGGTTTCATAGTTTATGTACTGGCCATTGACATAAAAACCGGTCTCCTGATCAAAGCTCAATTCGTTATCGATCGGCCTTTGACGTTTGTATTGCTCCCACGACTGCCGGCCGCTCAGATAGTCTTCTTCCTCTGGGTAGTCGTCCTCATCCAGATACTGCTCATCCTCTAGGTAATCGTCTTCATCCAGATACTGCTCATCCTCCAAATAGTCCTCTTCGTCCAGATACTGCTCGTCCTCCAGATAATCATCCTCATCCAGGTATTGCTCATCGTCCAGATACTGTTGCTGTGCTTGCGGTGTATTGAGAGGCAGACCTTGCCTGCTTGCGGTTTTTGCAGTGGATGGTTCAACAACGACTGAGGTATTGGTTACCGGTGAGCTGCTTTGTGTACCTTGTGTATTGGTTGCCCCACCAATCGGCACATTGATAAAGTTGTACACGGTACGTGTTTCGGTGAGTGGCTCTGACGCCAATCTCAACGCAGCGGCCTCCAGCTCAAGTTGCAAAAGTTCGTTGTTGAGATCAAGTGATTCACGCGTTAACGATTCCACCTGGCTTTTTAGATCTTTATTTTGCGAGGCCAGCCAGTTGATTTCGTCAAGTGAGGCACTTTGGGACTCAGTGCTATTCTCGGTAGGAGTGAGTGCAGTTGCGGTACTGGCGGGTACCTGATCGATCGTCAGGATTCCACCAGCTTCTTCCGCGACCTGGGCGCTGCGCCGTGGCGTGTTTAAACCCTCCTGCGGGTTTGCAATGACTACAGGCTCGATCAGCATCTGATTGTGACGGGTGTTCGAGGACACCGTGTAGCCGACCAGCACTCCGACAGACAGACAGCCGAGTATGATCATGGTCAGCAGATTTCTGGAAACGAGCGGTTGAGTCGTCGTGGTGTGTACGATAGCCGGATTGCCATCTGCTGTCATTTGACCAGACGGATGAGAACCGAAGTTTTCGCGTTGTTCGGGCTTGCTTACGCGCTCGCCGGATTCACTGATAGCCTTCTGCAAGGAGCTGTTCAGACGCGAATGACGTGAATTTACGGACTCAAAGGCGCTCAAATTGCACGCGTGCCTGCCATTGTGCCGCAGTACCTTGCCAGGTCGCCTGCGGGCCGTTACGCCATCTACTTTTTCTGCGGCATAACCCATGGTTACCGATCCCGAAAATTGCTGTGCCTTGCGCACGTCGCGCTTTCACAAATATTGCTTTAGCTGATGATAAACCTTTAGCGCTACAGTTTGAACGGGATTAGTCCACAGACTCTTACCATGCCGCATAAGTGAACTATCCTCTTGAGTAGCGTCTCACAAATTCAATGGAAAACTCCTTTGGGCAAGAAACCTCGCCAGAAAAAGAAACCTGCCTGGTTCAGAACCTTGAAAGAGAGTGGCCTGGTTTACGGGTTAGGTGCAGTTCTTGTCGCAGTCGCTACCTGGGTAACCTATCAGTTTGTTGAACCGGCGCCACCGAGAAGCCTGACCATTGCCACCGGCAGCGCTGACGGGGCCTACCGTGAATTTGGTCGCCAGTTGCAACAGCGTCTGGCTGACAATGACGTGGAATTGGAAATTGTCGAAACCGATGGATCGGTTGACAATCTGGATCGGCTGGACAAAGGGCAGGTCGATGTTGCGTTCATGCAGTCGGGGCTGGCCGATGCAAGGGCCTTTCCTGATCTGGAGTCGCTTGGCGCGATGTACTATGAGCCAGTCTGGATTTTTGTTCCTGCACAACTGCCGATAACCCGACTCAGCGAGTTGGCTGGCGGACGGATCGCGGCTGGTGGAGCAGGCAGTGGATCGCGTGTCGTGGCGACGCAGTTGCTGAAAAGTAATGGACTCATGCAGGGAGCCGTTTCTCTAGTGGACAGCTCAGGCAAGCAGGCGATTGCCGCTCTTGAGTCGGGAGATGTTGACGCGATAATCAGCGTGGCATCGGTTAGCGCTCCTATGATCAAATCGTTACTGGCCTCTGATCAGGTACAACTGGCGACATTGACCAGAGCTCCCGCCTATGCGCGACGTGAACCCTGGCTGACGCACCTTACCTTGCCAGAAGGTGTTGTCGACCTGCAAAAGAACATTCCGCCTGCAACGATTGATCTGCTGGCAGTGAACGCAACACTGGTTGCCAGCGTGGATTTGCACCCGGCTCTGCGCGATCTATTGCTACAAGCCGCGGATGCGGTGTTTTCTAACGCAACTGTTTTGTCGTCAAAGAGCGAGTTTCCACGGGCCGTAGGGTCGGAGTTCGAATTGTCTTCGGCTGCTGGACGGTATTATGAATTCGGTCCACCGTTTCTGCAGCGGTACCTGCCATTCTGGATTGCCAACCTTGTGGACCGTCTCAAGCTCCTGGCCTTACCGTTGCTTGCATTGTTGCTGCCATTGTCGCGCATGCTGCCACCAGCTTATCGATGGAGCGTAAGAAAAAAGATCTATCGCTGGTACGACGAGGTGCAGGACCTTGACCAGTCATCGAATGACAATGGTGAAGCGGACAATCTGAAGCGCTGTCTTGGTGAGTTGTTGAGAATCGAAAATGATGTTCGCGAGGTGGAGGTGCCCCTGGCTTATGCGCATGAGCTCTACGCGCTTCGGCAACATATTGAGTTACTGATGAGACAGATTGAACTGCGCGTTAGCCAACTACCTGACACTGGATCATTGTCGCCCGCCGGACGAATCAGAACGCCTTGAATGTCAATGTCGTCAAGGTTCTGTCTATACCGCCCAGGGTGGCGAGCTTGTCGTTGACGAATCGTCCGACGTCGAGCCCTTCAGGTACGTAGAGTTTGACAAGCAAATCGAACTCACCGCTGGTGGAATACAGTTCCGAATGAATATCCTGATCGGCAATCGCCTCAGCAACCGCGTAGGTCTGGCCAGGCGTGCAGCGAACCTGTACAAAAATGCATGTCATTGAGGCGACTCCCGGGATGTCTGAAAACCAAAGATTTTATTGAAACGCTTGCAGTCCTGTCATTCCGCGACCCAGGATCAGGGCATGTACATCATGGGTGCCCTCGTAAGTGTTGACCGCCTCCAGGTTCATAACATGCCTGATGACGCCATATTCATCGCTGATACCATTGCCCCCATGCATGTCTCGTGATTCTCTGGCGATAGCGATTGCCTTGCCGCAGTTGTTGCGTTTCATCAGACTGATGAGTTCAGCCGAGGCGGTATGGTTGTCAAACATTCTGCCCAATTGCAGTGAGCCGAGCAGACCCAGTGAGATTTCCGTTTGCATGTCGGCCAGTTTTTTCTGCACCAACTGAGTCGCAGCCAGCGGACGGCCAAATTGCTTGCGATCCATCGTGTACGTCCGGGCGGCATGCCAACAGGCTTCGGCGGCACCCATTGCGCCCCAGCTAATGCCATAACGTGCACGATTCAGACAGCCAAACGGGCCGGCCAGGCCACTGATGTTTGGCAACAGATTGTCTTCGGGAACGAACACCTCATCCATCTGAATCATGCCAGTGATGGAAGCTCGTAAAGAGAATTTGCCGTCAATTTTGGGAGCAGCAAGGCCTTTCATGCCTTTTTCGAGGATAAAGCCCTTGATTTTGCCGTCGTGTTGATCGGATTTGGCCCAAACTACCATGACATCAGCAATCGGCGAGTTGGTAATCCAGTTTTTGGCACCAGACAGGGAATACCCGCCATCGACCGGTTTAGCCCGTGTAATCATGGAACCGGGGTCTGAGCCGTGATCCGGCTCGGTGAGACCAAAGCAGCCCACCCATTCGCCGCTGGCCAATTTAGGCAGATACTTTTCGCGCTGTTCGTCCGATCCATACGCATAGATGGGGTGCATGACCAATGAGCTTTGCACAGACATGGCTGATCGATAGCCACTGTCCACGCGCTCCACCTCACGCGCTACGAGTCCATAGGAGACATAATTTGCCCCCACGCCACCATATTCCTCAGGGATAGTTGCACCTAGCAGACCGAGCTCCCCCATCTCACTCATGATTTCCCGATCGAAGGTCTCATGTCGGTTGGCAAGCACAACACGGCTCATCAGGCGGTCCTGACAGTACGCGTGAGCGGCATCGCGAATCATGCGCTCCTCTTCCGACAGTTGGCTATCGAGCAGGAAGGGGTCTTCCCAGACCAGAGAGGCAGGCTTGGCTCTCGCTAGTTCAGGGCCGCTTAGAGATATGGGGTCTTTTGTCATGAGTATTTGCTCCTGATCCAGTTGCGTTACTGCTTATAGTGTAAACGGAACCGACTGGACTCGCGCATAACTGCACAACTTATCCGTTAGATTCTTCTGTGCTGCCGTGGCGTGCGACGAACCTTCATGTGTCTGTTTTTCTATCCTTGACCCCGGCAAGCGAGGAAGACAGAGTTTGTTTTATGGATGTGGCTTGATAAGCTTGCGCACACCCTCTTCAGAGCCAGCCTGTCTATGAAAACTGAACACAGACATCGTGATCGCGGGGTCATGCCTGTTGTTACGTCAGTGAATTTGTCTTCACATGACTGAGGACTTCGAAAAAGCCGCTGATGGCGCAAAAATGTCGTTCGCTAATGACATGAGTTACGTTGATTACCTGCGCATGGACAGGATCCTCGATGCTCAGGTGACGCTTAGCTCGGCACATGATGAGATGTTGTTTATTGTTCAGCACCAGACGTCGGAGCTCTGGATGCGACTAATCCTCCATGAGCTCGATGCCGCTCGCAAGCTGATCATTGATGATCGGCTCAGTGAGGCGTTCAAGATGTTATCGCGCGTCGCCAGAATCTTCGAACAATTGAATAATGCCTGGGACGTTTTAAGAACAATGACACCCAGTGACTACTCGGCATTTCGTGACGATCTGGGGGCATCTTCCGGTTTTCAATCACATCAATACCGGCTTGTCGAGTTCATGCTGGGAAACAGGAATTCCAGAATGATGAAGGTACACGAGCATCGTCCGAACTTGCACCGCATGCTTGTCGCAGAACTGGAGCTTCCGTCCATCTATCATGTTTCGCTCCACGCGCTTGAGCGCGGGCTAGGTCTGGAACTACCATCTGAGGCGTTCCGTTTAAATGAACCTCATCAATCAGACACGGCGATCGTCGATGCATGGACCACAATCTATCGTTCGCCGCAGAAGCACTGGATGCTCTATGAGCTTGCCGAGAAACTGGTGGATCTTGAAGACTATTTCAGACGTTGGCGGTTCAATCATGTCACCACGGTGGAGCGAGTGATCGGTTTCAAACGCGGAACAGGTGGAACCAGTGGGGTCTCGTATTTGAGAAAAATGCTCGCAGTAGAGCTGTTTCCTGAACTTTGGCACTTGCGTGGAGCGCTATAGTTTATGAGTAACACTGATATGAAAAATGGGCTTCCCAAAAAATCTCGATTCGATATTCCGGAAGGGCTTGTCTATCTTGATGGCAATTCTCTGGGCCCCTTGCCCACAGCGGTGCCGGATCGTGTGGCAAGCGTCGTTCGCGCGCAATGGGGCAAGCAGCTTATCCGTGGCTGGAACGAAAGCGGATGGATGGAGCAACCTGGCCGCGTAGGCGACAAGGTCGCCAGGTTGATCGGTGCAGAAAAAGGCTCGGTGGTCATGGGTGACACCTTGTCAATCAAGGTGTATCAAGCCTTGTGTGCCGCGTTGAAGATGAAACCTGAACGTCGAGTGATATTGTCAGATACTGGCAATTTCCCGACTGACCTTTATATGGCGCAAGGTCTTGTTGACTTGCTTGACCAGCAATACACGGTGAAACTGGTTGAGCCCACGGAAGTTTTGCAGGCTATTGACGACAGCGTGGCAGCGGTCATGCTCACTGAAGTAGACTACCGCACCGGACGCCTGCACGACATGAAGGTCGTCACGCAGGCAACTCACGCTGCGGGTGCTGTCAGTATCTGGGATTTGGCACACAGCGCTGGTGCCATTCCCATTCATCTTGAAGCCTGTCAGTGTGAATTTGCGGTGGGGTGTACCTACAAGTACCTGAATGGAGGTCCGGGGGCACCGGCGTTCATTTACATCCGTCCCGATCTGGTTTCGCAAAGTGCGCCAGGTCTTGCGGGCTGGCTAGGTCACGAAGCCCCCTTTGCCTTCGACAGAGACTACCGTCCGGCAAAGTCCATTGAACGAATGCGCGTGGGTACACCACCGGTATTGCAAATGGCAGCACTGGAGGCGGCGTTGAATGTCTGGGATGAGGTGGATATGTCGGCTATTCGAGAGGCGAGTATCGTACTTTCCGAGCTATTTATTGCCGAAGTGGAGGCCCGTTGCCCCGAGCTACTGCTTGCCAGTCCACGTGATCCCAGGCAGCGTGGTTCTCAAGTGTCTTTTTCCTTTGAGCAAGGGTATGCGGTAATTCAGGCGTTGATAGCGGATGATGTCATTGGTGATTTCAGAGCGCCGGATATCATGCGTTTCGGGTTTACGCCGCTTTATCTGGACGAGATCGATATCGTGGTCGCCGTAGACAGACTGGAGAAAATTCTCAGAAACAAAACCTGGGAACAACCTCAGTACATGGCAAAAAAAGCTGTGACGTGAAATCGATTCAATGGGGGTCTTCGTAGATTTTTATAGGTGGGTCTGCCTGTTTTGGAACGGTCTGGCGTTCTATCATTCGGCGGACCCGAGGTAAACCGTCTCCCTGGTGCAGGGCATGTAGTGCATCGGATACTCCCGAGTCAGATATTGTTCGCCGCTGGTTGTGCCTGACGTATTCAACCCAGGTCGCAACATAGTATTTTTCTGTCCAAATACCCGGATTTTCAAGATCTCTAAGTAACGACCATCTGCGCGCACCATCACGTAGTCGGATTCTTCGCCTCATGGACATTGTCTGCAGAAATTCAGGAATGTCTGTCTCTTTTATCTGAAAGTCTACGGTGACCATGATGGGACCCGTTCTCGGTTTGAGTTGAAGTGCAAGCGTTGGCTCGATGAACCGATTTAAAGGATCGAGGTTCAGGCGTTCGAATTCTGGAAGCGGTAGCTTATAGCCAATCAGGCCTCCTGCCAGAAGAGCTGTAGCAGACACGACAAAAGCCATTTGCAGTCCGTACGACTCAGCCAGCAGTCCCCAAATCCAACTACCGACGACCATCCCGAATGCATTGCTCATCATATAAAAAGACAATGCTCGTCCGACTACCCAGCGAGGCGTTGAAAGTTGCAACGATACATTCAACAATGAATTTACGGTCATCCAGCTACCGCCACAGAGTAACAAGGCCATCGCCGATACCATCATGTTGTGCCCCATGGAGAGCAATAGAACGCCTGATGCCATGGAGACAAAAGCGGCTCTAACAATTATTTCGGTACTGAAGATCTTGCGCGTTCTGGCATTGCTGATGGCGCCGATAACAGCTCCGATGCCAAAACATCCCAGAAGTATGCCGTACGTTGATGCGCTGCCTTGCAATAGATCACGCGCAACCAGTGGAAGTAAGGCAAGCACCGATACAGCCGTCAGACCGAACAGGAATCCTCGAAAAATTATTCGCAAGAGGTTGGGTGATAGACCGACATAGCGAACCCCGGCGGTGGCGGCTTGCCGAAGCGGTTCGCGCGGTAGACTCCTGATTTCCTTTTTTTTGTGCCAAAGGAGAAGGGCCAGTATCAGCGCCAGATAACTGATTGCATTGACTGCGAACGCGGCCGCCGCCCCTGCCATAACGATAATCAATCCGCCCAGCGCAGGGCCGATGCTGCGCATCAGGTTAAAAGACATGCTGTTAGCCGTGACCGCCGCAGCCACTTGATGTCTGGGGACAATATCGCCAACGGTGGCTTGCCAGGACGGGTTGTGCAAGGCACCACCACAGCCAATGACAAATGTGAATGCCAGTAATAACCAGGGCGTGAGCATGTTGAAGTAGGTGGCTATGGTCAGCGCGACAGAGACGATGAGCATCAGTATCTGTGCCGCGAGCATGATTTTTCGGCGATCGTAGTTGTCTGCAAAGACACCGGCGAGTAGCGACAGACCCAGAATAGGCAATGTCGTTGAAGCAGTAACCAGTGCAACCATCTGTTCCGAATCGGTCAATGTCGTCATTGTCCAGCCAGCGGCTACTGCTTGCACCAGACTACCCAGGTTGGAAACCAGCGTTGCCAGCCACAGCGAGCGAAAGACCGGGTTAGAAAACGGTGCCAGAGCTGTGGATGCTGTGGATGCTGTGGATGCTGTGGATTGACTGATACTTGTCTTGTCAGTGCTGTCTTTGGAGTTATCGGGCACAGGTTTTGGAGGGCACCTTGGTTTTTATCATTATGGATTGTTGGTAAGGGTCATAGTGAACCGATAACGTTCTTTTGCCAACTCACAAAAGTTATTCCTTTTGTGAATTGCCATTTATTGATGTGTTACTTGTCAGGGTTTCCGAATTGCCAGAATTCACAAGCTGAGGGTTATTTTAAGGTAGTAAAACGAATGAGGAGCGCGTGCGGTAGCGCTTTTAGAGAAGTATTTCGGTTACGAACATGGTCGCAAGCAGGTGCAAGTACAAGTCATGTCAAAACGTTCATGCTGGTAACACTTCCTTTACTTTTATTGATCGTTAAACTCGTGGCAACAAAGAGCGATGTGTTCTTTTTCTTTCTCACCGGTTTATTTCGCAAATCGAAAAACCGTACAAGATGTGTCTATTCATGAAATTTGTAAAAACTGTTCCAGCTGTTATATCTTTATGTCTTGCATTTTTACCCGGACTTGCATTGTCAGTAACTACACCAGGTAACTTGTCAGGAGTTGAAACCGAATCCGGCACCGTTGAATGGGAATGGGAAGCCACTGACGATGCGGATGAATACCAGGTCACTGTCGATGGCGCCCATGTTGGCTCCACTGATTCAACCAGATGGGTAAGTGAGGGTCTTTGGGCCGGGACTCATTCACTGACGGTCAAGGCTGTTGACGATTCGGGTGTTTTTTCAGAGCGATCAGATACGCTGAAAATCGAGGTATTGAATGAGGAAGACGTAAAGATTAACGATGTGCAGGCAGCATTGCCAACACCTGCCAGTAGTGACGATGACGGTCTGATCGATCCTGAATCCTTCGCCTATCCGGAGGTGACAGACAAATCCGGGTACGAGCTGGTGTTCAGTGATGAATTCAATGCAGACGCTCTAAATCCTGCCAGATGGCATTCTCAGTTGCGATGGGATGGAGAGTGGAATGGCGAGCGCTATGAGTATCGTCTGATCAATGGCGAAAGCCAGTTCTACGTTAACGTGCTCAGTCCCGACGAAGAACATCAGAACGAAATCTTGCCGCTTGCCAATCCGTTTGAGTTTGACGGAAACCGCCTGGCTATTCGTGCGACCGTCAATCCTTTGAAGTCAAGTAATGATGACAAGACCTATGGTCGGCTTCTGGATATTGCCAAACAGCAGGAATTTTTGTCAGGTGCCATATCATCTCACGACAAGTTCAGTCGTAAGTACGGATTCTTTGAAGCCAGGATCAAGATACCCAGCGCCGAGGGTACTTTTCCTGCATTTTGGTTGTTCCATGAAACCCGTAGAAGTGAAGGGGATACACAGAGAACAGAAATTGACATTATGGAAAATCTTGGCCACGCGCCACAGACGATCTATAACACGTTTCATTATTGGAAAAATGTCACCGAGTACTCCGGCGGTGATGCCACTCAGTTAAAACCTGAACCAACAGGTCTGATGCCTGAAGGCATTGATTACAGCAGTGACTTTCATGTGTACGCTGTCGAGTGGGAACCGGGTAAGATCACTTGGTTAATTGACGGAGTAGAGGTTGGTCACCTTGAAAACTCACAAGCGGACTATGAAGATCTCTACGTCATGATCAATCTGGCCATGGGCGGTAACTGGACAAACTACCCGGTAACTGCGGGTGGATTGGGTCGACCTGCCGATCAACGCTTTCCAACCGATAGTGATATCGCGCAGTTTCAGAATCCAGCGCTCGAGATAGACTACGTAAGAGTGTACGGTCGCAGGTAAGCCACACTGACAGCAGGACAAATATGCAATGGTCGTTTGATCTGTAGCGTGTTGCGAAAACCGGAAAGTTGAAACCTGACCTGTTTGTGTCACCGTACTGGTTTCAACCTTTTGTTTTTTTCCGTTATTGCTAGTAAAGCGGTTTCACAAGAATAATTGATCGTGCTGATCTGGAATACTGTTACTTTTGGTAACAATTCGACACACTTGCACATCCCAAGTGCGCCTGGTTGCAGAAGATAAACCTTAAGCTATTGATTTTATGTGATATAAATTATTGCACCGTCGGTGTGCATCATTTTTTACAATACCTGTGACGGAAACAAAGAACTTGACGAAACCGTTTGTGTAATGAATCAGGTTCTTGTAGCAGGCTACCAGAAACTTGATAGCACGCTAAAAACGGTGCAGGAACACAGTCGCTCTCCGTCTCGATAGATCGTCATACACAGGGTCATGAATGATTAGACCTTGCAAGACTTTACCATCACAGGGGAAATCATGAGTAACGACTTACATGCGGTGCCTAAAGACTTTGCCAGAAACACCTTGATCAATGATGCTCGTTATCAAGAACTGTACGCACAGTCTGTAAACGACCCGGATACATTCTGGGCCGAACAAGGCAAGCGCCTTGACTGGATCAAACCTTATACAAAAGTAAAAAATTCCACTTATGAATACCCGAATGTCTCGATAAACTGGTTTGAGGACGGCGAACTAAACGTCAGCGTCAATTGCATCGACAGGCATCTAGCGACACGTGCAGATCAGGTAGCTATTATCTGGGAAGGCGATGACCCCTCCGTAGACAAGAAGATCACCTACCGGGAACTCCACGAAAAAGTCTGTCGTCTGGCTAATGCGTTTAAGGCGCATGGAGTCGGCAAGGGCGACAGGGTCATCCTGTACATGCCAATGATTCCCGAGGCGGCCTATGCCATGTTGGCGTGTTCCAGAATAGGTGCGATTCACTCGATCGTGTTTGGCGGGTTCAGCGCGGACGCGTTGGCAGACAGAGTAACTGGCTCTTCCGCCAAGTTGCTTGTCACTGCTGACGAAGGCTTACGTGGCGGACGTAGTGTTCCACTCAAGGCTAATGCCGACAAGGCGCTCGCAAAGGTTGTCCACGATGTAAAAATGCTGGTAGTCAAGCATACCGGCGGTGAGGTCGGCACACGTGACGGACTTGATTTTTGGTATCACGAAGAGACTGCCAAGGTGTCGGCTGATTGTGCTCCTGAGCCAATGAACGCCGAGGATCCCTTGTTCATACTCTATACATCCGGGTCTACGGGCATGCCCAAAGGTGTTGTGCACACCACAGGCGGATATCTCGTCTATGCATCCATGACCCATGAATACGTTTTCGACTATCACGATGGCGATATCTACTGGTGCACAGCGGACGTAGGCTGGGTGACAGGTCATAGCTACATCGTTTATGGCCCTCTGGCAAACGGCGCCACTACCCTGATGTTCGAAGGCGTGCCAACCTATCCAAGTCCGGCGCGCTTCTGGGAGGTTTGTGAAAAACACAAAGTCAATATTTTTTATACAGCGCCGACAGCGATCAGGGCGCTGATGGGCGCAGGTGAATCCCATGTCAACGGCGCTGACCTATCGTCGTTGAGGTTATTAGGCTCGGTTGGTGAGCCAATCAATCCCGAGGCATGGAACTGGTACAACAAGGTTGTTGGCAAGGGGCGTTGCCCGATCGTAGATACCTGGTGGCAAACCGAGACAGGCGGAATTCTCATCTCGCCTCTACCCGGTGCAACACCGACCAAGCCCGGCTCGGCGACACGTCCGTTCTTTGGAGTTCAACCCGTCATTCTTGATGCTGAGGGCAACGAACTGACAGACGATGTTGCAGAGGGTGTGCTTTGCATTCGGGATAGCTGGCCGGGTCAGATGCGCACCGTTTACGGCGACCATGAGCGTTTCGTGTCAACCTATTTTGAAACATTCAAAGGCTATTACTTCACGGGCGACGGATGTCGGCGAGACGCAGACGGCTATTATTGGATAACGGGCCGTGTTGATGATGTTATCAATGTATCGGGTCATAGAATGGGCACCGCAGAGGTAGAATCAGCGCTTGTCGCGCACAAGCTGGTATCCGAGGCTGCCGTGGTCGGGTTTCCACATGATATTAAGGGGCAGGGTATATATGCTTATGTGACCTTAATGGAAGGCAATGACCCCAGTGAAGAATTGCGTCGCGAACTGATTGCCTGGGTCAGGCAGGAAATAGGTCCGATAGCATCGCCCGATCTAATCCAGTGGGCCCCTGGTCTACCGAAAACCCGCTCAGGCAAGATCATGCGGCGTATCCTGCGCAAGATTGCCGAGAATGACTATGGCTCGCTTGGCGACACGTCCACACTGGCAGATCCGGGCGTTGTTGATGACTTAATCGAGAACCGCGCTAACGCCTAGTTAGCGTCTCATTTTCCCGGTTGTAATGACTCGGGTCTCTGGCAGATGCATCTGCTGGAGATGCCGGGAGAATACCGGTCGTTCGACGCTGTGCCACCAGGCTAGGCACAGTTTTAAAAGTACGGTTTGAGAGCGGTGAGTCGTGTGTGTAACAGCGGCTTCATGGTGCAGCTTTAATTAGAACCTTTTGTACTTTTATTTCTCCACCAATCTTTTCATTTACTAGAGGCCCCAGTGGCTTCAGGAGTCTATGCTATGTCTGAAGGAAGCGATTCGTCAGGTTATTGGGCGGCCAATATCCGACTTGTCAAAGTGTGTCTTGTCATCTGGGCTTTAGTGTCGTTTGGCTTTGGCATACTTTTGCGGCCGTTGTTATCCGGAATTACCATCGGCGGTACCGATCTTGGTTTCTGGTTTGCCCAGCAGGGTTCGATCCTTGTTTTTATGGCTATCATTTTCTTCTATGCCTGGCGAATGAATGCGCTAGACAAGAAGTTCGGCGTAGACGAGGAATAAGATCATGGAACAATACACATTGAACCTGCTGTTTGTCGGCGCAACGTTCATGCTTTACATCGGAATTGCTATCTGGGCAAGAGCCGGTTCCACCGCAGAATTTTACGCTGCTGGCCGCGGTGTCAACCCTGTAGTAAACGGTATGGCAACGGCTGCGGACTGGATGTCTGCTGCATCGTTTATCTCCATGGCGGGGCTTATCGCCTTTACAGGATATGATAATTCATCATTTTTGATGGGCTGGACAGGCGGTTATGTGCTTCTTGCCCTTTTGCTGGCGCCTTATCTGCGCAAGTTTGGCAAGTTTACCGTGCCAGAGTTTATCGGTGACAGATTCTATAGCGGTACTGCAAGAATGGTTGCTGTGCTTTGCCTGATCGTCGCTTCTGTAACTTATGTCATTGGTCAGATGACTGGTGTCGGGGTTGCATTTTCACGATTTCTTGAAGTTAGTAACGAGATGGGTATGTACATTGGCGCTGCTATTGTATTTTTCTACGCAGTTTTGGGTGGTATGAAAGGGGTGACATATACCCAGGTTGCACAGTATTGTGTATTGATTCTTGCGTATACCGTACCGGCAGTATTTATTTCACTGCAACTGACCGGTGTAGCACTGCCACCACTGGGGCTCTTCTCCGATCACGTTGCTTCAGGTGTACCTTTGCTGACCAAGCTTGATCAGGTCGTGACAGAGCTAGGCTTTCAGTCATACACAGAGCATCACACCAATACCTTGAACATGGTGTTGTTCACTTTGTCCTTGATGATCGGTACTGCCGGATTGCCGCACGTCATTATCCGTTTTTTCACCGTGCCAAAAGTTGCTGATGCCAGATGGTCTGCAGGCTGGGCATTGGTGTTCATCGCGCTACTTTATCTGACTGCTCCGGCAGTAGGTGCCATGGCACGCATGAATCTTATGGATACTATCTACCCGGGTGGTGCTCAAGCTGAATCCCTGCAGTACGAAGAGCGGCCTGACTGGATGAAGAACTGGGAAGTTACCGGTTTGTTGAAATTCGAAGACAAAAACAATGACGGAAGAATCCAGTTCTATAACGATAAGTCTGATGACTTTGCAGCGACTGCAGAAGCGGCTGGCTGGGAAGGCTCTGAGCTTACTGTCAATCGGGACATTCTGGTGCTGGCGAATCCGGAGATAGCACAACTTCCTGGCTGGGTGATCGCTCTGGTGGCCGCAGGTGGTCTGGCTGCTGCGCTGTCAACGGCCGCTGGATTGCTTCTGGCGATTTCCGGGGCGGTTAGTCACGATGTGGTGAAAGGCACACTCGCGCCCAATATTTCGGAGAAAGGGGAACTACTTACTGCACGAGCGGCGATGGCGGTGGCCATTGGTGTGGCAACGTATCTGGGTCTTAATCCCCCTGGTTTTGCTGCACAAACGGTTGCACTGGCGTTTGGACTGGCCGCAGCGACCATATTCCCGGCTTTGATGATGGGTATATTTTCAACACGTGTAAATGACAAGGGCGCAGTTACCGGCATGCTGGTCGGACTTGTTTTTACTGTGGTGTATATATTCGTCTACAAAGGCTGGTTTTTTATCCCGGGAACCAATCAGTTGCCTGATACACCGGATAACTGGGTGTTTGGCATATCGCCTCTGTCCATTGGTGCTGTGGGAGCAATGCTCAACTTTGCCTCAGCGTTTTTCGTGTCCGGAAAAACAGCCGCTCCGCCAAAGGAGATTCAGGATCTGGTACAGAGCATCAGGGTGCCACGTGGTGCCGGTGCAGCGACGGGTCACTAAACCTCTTGCGGTTTGCAGTCACCGCTTGTCGGCGGTGGCTGCCTGCCAGAAGTTATAGTGAAAAAATCGGGGTTCATTGCATGCAATGGACCCCGACACGTTTGATTAGTGACAACGCACAACCGATGTATCGTGCTGAATAACCCGAGATCAAGACTATGATTGTTCAATTGATAACAGCGATCGTGCTGGCGGCCATGTGCGTATTGTTTGTCTGGGCGGGTTTCAGGACATTCAAGAGGCCTATGCCGCGCTCCATGATTCCCGCCATCGCGGCAATCAGCGCCATCTCCTACGGCATTTACAGTGAATATACATGGGAGGGACGAACCCTTGCCCAGATGCCAGATACCATTGAGGTCATTCATCAGTTTCAAGGTACTTCGGCATTTTCTCCCTGGTCGTATCTCATTCCAAGAACTGATCGATTATCTGTGGTTGATACTCAGACGATACTGCGAAACCCTGATTTACCAGATCTGGCCATGATTGATCTGTTGCTGCTGCAACGGTTTAGCCCTGTGGTTCGTGCACGGCAACTGGTGGACTGCAGCTCAAATCGTCGTGCGGATCTGACGATGGATCAGGAGTTTGATGATCAGGGCTTGCCTTTGGGCGTGCAATGGGATCCGCTTGATGACGGTCATGCACTGATCAACGTGGTTTGTGCAGCGCAAGTGTAATGCGCAAGTTGTAGATCGGACTCCGATGGCCCGTCAGCTTGTGTTTTGAACTGATAGACCCGTACCATGGGCATATTGGAATCTGGCCACCCTGATATGCGCAACGACCCCTTGTTACAACCCTTTCAGCTCAAGCATCTGACGCTGAAAAACCGATTCATGACAACCAGCCATGAGCCGGCCTATCCTGAAAACGGTATGCCCACTGAACGTTATCGGGCCTACCATGAGGAGCGTGCCAGAGCTGGTGTGGCGCTCGCCATGACAGCAGGCTCTGCCGCTGTGTCACGAGACAGTCCCCCTGTGTTCAACAACGTTCTAGCCTACAAGGATGAAGTTGTTCCATGGATTCGCAATCTCACGGATGCCTGTCATGAGCACGGGTGTGCGGTGATGATTCAGCTAACGCATCTGGGGCGTCGAACCGGCTGGAACAAAGGCGAATGGTTGCCATCCATATCATCATCCCGCCATCGGGAACCCGCACACCGGGCGTTCCCCAAACTGGCTGAAGACTGGGACATCGAACGTGTCATCAACGACTTTGCTGATGCAGCCGAACGCATGCAGGCGGGTGGCATGGACGGTATCGAACTTCAGGTCTATGGTCATCTTCTGGATCAGTTCTGGTCACCTCTTACCAATGATCTTGAAGGCCCCTATGGTGGTGAGACGCTGGAGACCCGCATGCAGTTGCCGCTTGATGTCCTTGCAGCGATTCGCAAGCGCGTGGGAGATGAGTTCATCGTGGGTTTTCGGTACACCGCAGATGAAGGCCAACACGGCGGTATCAGCGCGGAAGAGGGCATCGAAATATCCAGACGGTTAGCAGCGACAAGTCAAGTTGACTTTCTCAATGTTATCAAGGGGCGGATTCATACAGACCCTGCGATGACGGATGTCATCCCCATACAGGGCATGAAAAGTGCGCCGCACCTGGATTTTGCCGGAGCAGTCCGGCAGGCAACCGGAATGCCGGTTTTTCACGCAGGACGTATTCCAGACGTTGCAACGGCAAGACACGCTGTGCGCGAAGGCTTGCTCGACATGGTAGGGATGACACGCGCGCATATCGCTGACCCGCACATTGTCCTCAAGGTGATCGAAGAGCGAGAAGATGATATTCGTCCCTGTGTCGGTGCTACCTACTGTCTTGACAGAATCTATCAGGCAGGCGAGGCCTTGTGCATACACAATGCAGCCACTGGCCGTGAACTCACCATGCCACATGTCGTGCCGAAAGCGACATTGCTGAAAAAAGTGGTTGTTGTCGGTGCAGGCCCTGCCGGTCTGGAAGCTGCCAGGGTTGCCGCAGAAAGAGGTCATGATGTCACCGTATTGGAAGCCGCTCCGGAGGCAGGCGGGCAGGTGCGCCTGAGTGCACAATCTCCTCGTCGGCGAGAGATGATATCCATTATCGACTGGCGAATAAACCAATGCACCAGACAGGGCGTGAAGTTTCAATTCAATCTCTACGCCGAAGCGGATGACATCACCAGCCTTAATCCTGATGTCGTTGTGATTGCCACTGGCGGTTTGCCAAACCTTAAGCTGTTTGAGACCAAACACGAACAAGATAACGTGGTCAGCGCCTGGGATATTATTTCTGGCGATGTGAATTGTGCTGACCATGTGCTGGTATACGACGAAAGTGGCGATCATCCGGGCTTGCAAGCTGCTGAAATTGCGGCAACTGCCGGATCCACGGTCGAGGTGATGACGCCAGATCGAACGCTTGCACCAGACATCATGGCAATGAATCTGACCCCTTATATGAGATCTCTACAAGACAAGCAGGTAAGCTTCACGCTTACTCGCCGATTACTGGATGTTCAAAGAGATGGCAACAAGCTGAAAGCGACCATCGGTACCGACTATAGCGATCATTCCTATGAGGTAAATTACGATCAGGTAGTTGTGAACTATGGGACTCTACCCATGGATGATGTCTATTTTTCGCTAAAGCCGTTATCGACCAACTCTGGAGAGGTTGATCATGACGCCTTAATCAATGGAGACATACAGAGGCGCGTGAGAAACAGTCATGGTGCATTTCAACTCTTCCGCATAGGTGATGCAGTTTCGGCAAGAAATACCCATGCCGCAATTTATGATGCATTGCGTTTGATGAAAGATATCTGATTGAGAGTTGTCCACCCTATCGATACAGCTTGCCGGTACAGCTTGCAATCGATGTATATGCGTTCGTGTAATAAACATTGAGCTTGCACGGCAGGAGTATTCATCGCACCGATAATTAAAACACCATTAGCTTGCGTAGTTTCGGTAAGAAATATTGAATAAGAACCGGTGTCAGTAATAATCCGACAAGGGTCGCCGGGCCTATGTTGCCACCCATCCACACTCCCAAAGCAATAGCGGCCAGATTCCAGATGAAATTCGCTTTAGGTACAGGCCATCGCCAGCGTTTCTCCGCAGCCAGTGATAAAGCCGTGACACCATCGGGGCCCAATGCAGCAGCTGCAGATAATGAAATTCCGAAAGCAAACATGAACAAACCTGTGATGAAGGCCATGACATGCCATGCAAACGGTAGAACATCAGGTGTTACATTTGCACCAAGACTGATGGCCGGTCCAACCAGTAACAGAGCTGGTAGTGTGCCTAAACCCAGTCTGATTTTCCCCCAAACCCAGGCTATACAAAAAAACAGGATTGTGATTGCTACCTGCGACACCCATAGCGGAATAGCCCATACATTGTGCAGTCCGTCGAGCAACACTGAAAAGCCAAAACTTCCAAAACCTGCAGAGATGGAAATTCCCGAACCAATACCCAGTAATACAGGTCCTGTTACACCGGCTAACATGCGGCTAAACGATGCACCAAGTTCGACTATGCCGGAATCGACCAGATCCGAGACAGGATTGCCCAGGTCTATATCAAGATGATAGGAAGCGTTTAGTTTGGTATTCATCATGACCCCCTCACGTGTTATGTCATCCCCACCTTGAAATAACGCGTTGTAATAATCCAGCTGTCTTTTGTATAGCGCAGATGATCCACGTAACTCGCCAACAGAAATTACCTGGCTGACGAATCGATTGAGTGGAGAGTGATATCCTTTGTTTGCGGACAATGACGCACCCGGCTTGAGCATGCATTATAGGTCTTATGTATGCCTGACCCGGTTGTATCGTGTTACACCCACGGGTCATTGTTGTTAAGGCACAGTCAGGCAGGTTGTCGTTAGCAGTTGTCCGGACTATCAATTGCCTCTGCGTGACAAGCCAACCCCGGTAAGTATGATACCTAGCGCAAGCCAGTCACCGGGTGTGAGTCGTTCGTCCAATACTATCCAGCCAAGCATGACGCCAAATAACGGCACCATGAAGTTAATCTGGCTGAGAAAACTGGCACCCTGACGTTTGATGATAACCAGAATCATCAGTGTTGCAGTAGCGGTCGGGCCAACCGCAAGAACAGCCAGTGCGCACAGAGCTGTCCA
The DNA here is from genome assembly GCA_045110475.1 of Granulosicoccus sp. Classification (GTDB taxonomy): domain Bacteria; phylum Pseudomonadota; class Gammaproteobacteria; order Granulosicoccales; family Granulosicoccaceae; genus Granulosicoccus. The sequence goes on along the minus strand of JBGCGC010000205.1, from coordinate 8,817 downwards.
GGATGGACTGAGATGCGAAGGTGATTCGAACCAGAAGCTCACAGGCAGCATGATGGTGCTGCCAATTAGCATCAGTGTTGTTAGCATGGATAGCCGGGGTGCGTTGACCAGCGAACGCGTGATGAGTGCATTGATTGCGTAGCACACCGCAGCACCCAGAATGGCCAGTTGGGCGATTGCATCGGCACCACCAAGATCACTCAGGGCATCAACACCGAAGAGAACGATCACGCCAGTTAGACCGCAAGCAACGCCCGCCACTTTCCAGATGTTGAGCTTTTCATCCCGGGTGAATACGTGAGCCAGAACAATGGTAAAGAGTGGCATGATAGCCATGAATATCGCAGCAAGGCTGGACGTTACCCTTAGCTGCCCCCAGCTGACCAGTGCAAACGGTAATACGTAGCCGAAGATGGCCGAGGCCGTCGCTGGCAGCCATATGATGCCAAGGCGTGGCAAACGTTGCCCGGCGTTGAGCATGAGTGGGCACAGGATGAGAAAAGCCAGAAATACCCGCGCGGTTGCCAAGGTCAGTGGCGGGATGTCAGTCACTGCAAATTCTGTGAACATGAAGCTGGTGCCGAACAGGGCAGACAGGCTGATTAGCAGGATAAAGTCGGTGAGGCCGGGTTTGGGCTTCGTGCTGGAATTCATGAAGCCGTACTCAGGTGTTTATCAAGACGACGAACTCATTTGATACGTGGCACGGGCGAGCCATTCTGGATTGATTTCGACGCCCCAACCGGGTGCCTCGCTAACACGCACGTGCCCGTCTTCAATCGTATAAGGCGAGACGACAAAAAGACCCTCTTGCCACGGGTAGTAGTCGGGCCCTTCAATGGAGAATTCCAGGTAATTGCCGGCGTTGGGTATTGCGCGTAGCAAGTGCATCGTAAACAGCGTCACCAGTGACAGATTTGCACAATGAGGCGTTACCGGCATTTGGGCAACGTTGGCCATGTCGACCACACGTAACGTGCGACTGATACCTCCCAGATACAGAATATCCGGTTGCACGATGTTAACGGCATGCATGTCGATCATTCGTTTCCATGTGGGTAAATCACAATCCTGCTCACCTCCAGTCACGTCGATCTCCAGAGCCTGCGTGACTTGTCGGGTTTGTTCAAGTTCCCAGTAAGGGCAGGGTTCTTCAAAATGACAGTAGTTGTGCTCCTGCAACAAGTAGCCGATCTCGATAGCGCGTAGCGGTGAATAACAGCTATTGGCATCGATAAGCAGATCAACGTCGGCACCGAGTTCGCGGCGCATGACAGGGATAATTTCTTCTGTTCGTCCGGGCCATTCGTCGCAGTTACGACCGACTTCTGCTCCGGCTCTGACCTTGAATGCATCAAATCCAAGGTTGTCACGTAATCTCCGGAGTCTGCTTGCCTCATCGGCAGGCTTGATATCGCGCTTCATTGAAGAGGCGTAGGCGCGTAGTGTACCGGCAGAGCCACCCAACAATTCCGTTACCGGTTTGTCCTGTTGTTTGCCGCGCATATCCCAGATGGCAGTATCCAGTCCTGCCATCGCCCGCCGCAGGTAAGAGCCGGGAAACTTGTGTTCTCGCTCGGTAACCGTATCCAGCAGATCATCCAGATCGGTTGTGTCCTGCCCCAGAGTCCAGGGGGCGACTTGTCTGTGCAGGATCTGACAGGTGATATCAGAATGATACGTCGATACCTGTCCCCAACCCTGCGATCCGTCCTCGGCAGTGATTCGCACAAAACCAACGTCCCGGTTAGTGAATGTTTCTATGGTGGACAGCTTCATTGTGTCTGTAAATCTTTTCAGGTATAGCGCGATTGGATTTTGAGAATGGGCTGGCGATGTTACTGGCTGGTTGTGGGTGTTTTTTCGACGGGCCCACCTTGCTTTTCCCAGGTCGAAAATCCTTCCTTGAGGTGCGCAGCTTCAAAGCCCATGTCTTGCAGTGTGGCTACAGTGAGAGCCGATCGCCAGCCTGAGGCACAGTGGAATACGTATTTTTTGTCCTGCGCAAATACTTCCTTGTGGTACGGACTGTCTGGATCGACCCAGAACTCGATCATGCCGCGTGGCGCATGCGTACTGCCGGGAATGTAGCCGCTGCGTTGCCGTTCACGGATATCACGAATGTCCACAATGACGACATCCGGATCGTCGAGCATGGCAATCAGTGCTGGCGTCTCGATCTCTTCAATGCGGCGCCGTGCCTCATCGACCATTTGAGCTGCAGTCTTCTTGAGTGATTTCATGATGGGATTGTCTCTGGCTGTGACAGCGGTATCTGATGGTACCTAATGGTATCTGGCAAGTCTGAATCCTGCGGAGTTTGACATAGTGGCGCTTCAACGCAAGATTCGCAAGGTGCAGTTTTACACCGTACGACCTGATGCATTGGTACCTTGATGGTTAAGGTACTATTATGAAAGCCTGTATTCAGACAAACGTTATTCAGACAAATGATGAGGAATGCCATGACAGACGAACCGATTGCATTGGTAACAGGAGCGGCGCAAGGTATTGGCTATGCCTGTGCAGAAGCGCTGTCCAACGATGGCTACCTGACCGTATTGTGCGACATCAACAAGGAGGCTGTTGAAGCGGCCGCCACTCAGTTGGGCAAGGGTAGCGTTGCCCTTACTTGCGATATGGCTGATACCGTTCAGGTCAATGACATGTTTGATCTGATTGAAAACGATATTGGCATCCCGAGTGTACTGGTCAACAATGCAGGCATTGCCGCGCCTTGCGATTTTCTGGAAACCTCGGTAGAGCAATTCTGTCAGGTGATCGATCTGAACCTGATAGCCACCTTCGTCGCTTCTCAGCGAGCCGCGAAATTAATGATAAAGCACAAGCTGCAAGGCTCGATAGTCAATATGTCTTCGATTAATGCTGTTGTTGCCATTCCTTCCATTGCTGCCTACTGTGCCTCCAAAGGCGGTGTGATGCAGCTAACCAAATCATCTGCACTGGCGTTGGCACCTCACAATATCAGGGTGAATGCAGTAGGTCCGGGGTCAATTGATACTGCCATGATGGCGGGTGTCAACGCCAACCCCGAGGCCATGAACACAGTACTGTCGCGTACGCCACTCAAGCGTGTTGGTACTCCGCGGGAGATAGCCGATGTTGTTGCATTCCTGGCAAGTGACAAGGCCAGCTACGTTACCGGTGAAACCATTTATGTCGATGGCGGTCGTCTCGGCATGAATTACACGTGCTAGATAATGAACTGGACTGAATTTACACGTTGGGGCACATGGATATCCCGTTGGGCGGCCCGGTATCACAACTCATTGCGTGAAAGACCGGTGCGAGCGCAAAGCAAACCCGGTGACATCATCGCCCTGTTACCAAAGAGCCCGCCAGAGGCGGGTGAGGATATGCAGGGGATCCTTGACGATTTTGAACGTATCGTTATGCCCGGTGTTACCCACTGGCAACACCCGCGTTTTTTCGCCTACTTTCCGGCAAATGCCGCACCTCCGTCCATGCTGGCTGAGATGCTGGTATCCACTATCGCACCGCAGTGCATGCTGTGGCAGACCTCGCCGGCAGCAACCGAGATGGAGACGCGGATGCTGGAGTGGCTCCAACAGTCCATAGGTTTGCCGGATTCCTTCTCAGGCGTCATTCAGGATTCTGCCAGCTCGGCGACGTTAGCAGCCGTGCTGACCATGCGAGAAAAAGCGCTGGAGTGGACGGGTAACCAGCAAGGGCTTAGTCAACAGCCACGTTTGCGTGTCTACGCCAGCACGGAGGTGCATTCGTCAATAGACAGGGCATTATGGGTGTCGGGAGTAGGGCAAGACAATCTGGTGCGCATTCCTGTCCAACCCGGGCGTCTGCGTTCCATGGATGCGGCATCACTTGAGCAAGCCATACAATCTGATTTACAGGCTGGTTATCTGCCTATCGGCGTTATTGCCTGCACGGGTGGTACCGGCGTTGGTGCCTGTGATGATCTCACGCAAGTATTAAGCGTTGCGCGTGCACACGGGCTTTACTCTCACGTCGACGCTGCCTGGGCGGGTGCTGCAATGATCTGTCCCGAATATCGTGAGTTGTGGGCTGGCGTTGAGCTGGCAGACTCTGTGGTTTTCAATCCGCACAAATGGCTCGGCGCACAGTTTGATTGTTCTGCCCATTTCATTGCAAGCCCTGCAGATCTGGTGCGCACACTGGCTATTCAGCCTGAGTACCTCAAAACCCATGGTACTGACGGAATCATCAATTACTCCGAGTGGTCAGTGCCTCTTGGCAGGCGCTTTCGTGCGTTGAAACTGTGGTTTCTGATTCGTAGCTACGGACTGGAAGGTCTGCGCGAGCGCATTCGTCATCATGTTGGCTGGAGCGAGGCGCTGGCCAGGCGCTTAGCGGCGCACCAACGCTTTGAAATAGTGACGGAACCCGTGCTGTCGCTGTTCAGTTTTCGTCCGCAGGGCGCCTCTGATGAAGCGGTAATTGATTACGTCAATCGAATTAACAACGACGGACGAATCTACATTACCCAGACGCGTGTCGACAAACGCATGGCGGTGCGTTTTCAAGTAGGTCAGTTTGATGCAAGTGAGGCGGATATTGACACGGCATATGATGTGCTGTGTGAGCTTGTCGATACCGCTAGTGTTTCCGCGTTACCATGACATTCCATACCCATAGCCTGCGCTGGGATCCGCCAGAGAATACACCGGTGTTTAAACAGGGTGTCTACTTGTTACACGGAACCGGTGAGCATGCAGCGCGTTATGCACACCTGGCTAAACGCTTGACAGCAGCGGGATTCAGAGTGGGTGCGCACGATCACCCAGGGCACGGTCAGTCTGATGGCAAGCGCGGGGTCATGGACCCGGCTGGCGCTCTGGTCACGCAGGCGGCTATTCAGGTACAGCGTTTTGCAGCGGAAACCGATTGCGCCCCAGTCTTGTTTGGCCACAGTCTGGGTGGAGTAGCAGCAACCGAACTGGTGATAGAGCATGGCTTGCCAGTGGCGGGACTTATCCTGTCAGCTCCGGCATTTGCTCCATTTATTCGTAAGCGTGATCAGCTAAAAGTGAGTCTGCTTGCTCATCTGGCACCGACGTTTACGATAGAGCGCCCGTATGATGCAAGTCGTCTTACCCACAATGACAACATTGGTAAAAAAGCTGAAGCTGATCCTTTAAATCATGGGTTCAGGTCGGCAGGTCTTGTAAATTGGATTTTAAAATCTGGCGCCCGTCAGCTAAGTAATGCAAGCCTGTTGGATGTAGATACCTTGCTACTGATTGCGGGAAGCGACGTCATAGTGGATTCAAGCAGAAACCGAGAGTTTGCTGCTGCGGTTTCTACAAGCAAAATAACAACACACGAATACGACGATTGCTTTCATGAAATTCTGAACGAGACCACTGATCGATCGGATCGTGCGTTTGACGATATCTTGCGATGGATGTGTGAGCGTTTCGCTGATGAGTAATTCCACGAATCAGTACACTGAACGGATGTAGACGACCTTTGCGTAACTGACCCTGATTTGTGGGCACCTGCGTAGTGTCATACACAGGTGCCCGCGCCTTGTTACTTGCAACCGCTAACTAACGCAGGTAGTTATTGCAGATAGTTATTGGCAAAGTCGTCGGCAGTTAGCGTGGTCGTATCATCAACGATATACAGCATTTCAACAGTATCGCTGAAGTCCAGTCGCTCTTCAGGATTCAAATAATTGAAAGCCACGGCCCACTCGCTGGCATAGCGGCTTTGTCGGGCTGTAGTGACAAAATAGGCAGACCTTCCCGCCATCTTTCCTGATCCGTTGTTTGCAAAGTTACCGTCGGGTATCGGACGGTAGTCAGTAACGTTTTTGACCAGCGCAAGCGCTGCAGGAGAGGTCACTGTTTCATTAAAGCGTGGAACCGTACTATGTTGTACGACACGTATGCGTTTTCTGTCCACTGACGGGTAAAGATCGCCAATGCGTTGCAGAACCTTGGCAGTAAAATCGGAAGGGCCTCCTTCAGCGACCCAAACATCATCACCGTTGGCAAGCGTTGCCGCCCATCGCTCGGCTGAGGTGTTAACCGAAAGGGTTTCCTGATTAAAACTATCAAGCCAGTCATTACCCCATACAGCATTCAAGACCTCAGCACTACTCGGCTGATATCTGTCGCGTATGCCAGCACCGCAAGTGCCATTAACAACGATGATGTTTTGCAGATTATTTTGGTCAACCACCGCTTTTCCAGCAACTATTGCATGGCCGTCGTCACGATCCGGGCAGTTGTCATAATGCAAGGCCAGAAGATCACTGGCGGAGATGCGACCTGTTGCGTCTGCACCCGTAGGTGCTGGTGCTGGAGGTGCAAGAGTCAGTAGTGCCGTCGGGGTTGGTGCTTGCAAGTTTGCAGGCGTCGGCACCGAAGCAGGTGAGGGTGTTCCGTTGTTCATGCTTTCTGAAGAACAGATCCAGTTGCCACCCCTGATGGGATCGCAATCCTGACGCGCAATGGTTGGACAACTGTTGGCATAATTGGTACGAGCCTGTGCCAGTGAGGCGCCCTGTGCCGAACATGCGCCGGTGGATGGAGGCGACACTGTGTTTTCCTGGCTTTGTGGTGGCTCTGTTGCTGATACTGGATTGCTGGCAACCGGGAAAGCGCCGCTCACAATATTATCGGAAGAGCAAATCCATTGACCGCCATTTACAGGGTCACAATCCTGTCTGGGAAGTGTCGGACAACTGCTGCTGTAGTTGGCCCGTGCTTGTGCCAATGAACTACCCTGCGCAATGCAGCTACCATCCACCGAAGCTGTTGTATCAGGTGCTGGTGCAACTGGTGGTGCGGCGCTGACGGGTGTGTTGCCGCCAGAAGTGCGGATCAATTTCAGACCGACAGTGTCAATGGCAAAACGCGCTGATCGTCCACCGATAAGAACGCGATGATTGCCAGCAGGCAAGTCGCGCTGAATGGACGTAAAGAACGTTGGATCGTATTGCTCTCCACTGCTGTAGTTCTTCCAGTTTTCATCGTCGCCCGAGACAAAAAACTTGGTCCACTTGGCGGCATTGCCGGGCACACCGGATGTCGCAGAGCCACTGGTAAATCGCACCCAGGCGTCATTGTCCTTGTCAGCAGCTGCTGAGCCGTTCCCCACTCTGGCTTGTACACGGGCAGTAAATTCGTAGGTGCCAGCTTGCGTCACGGCAAAGTCATAGGCTTTAATTCCGACAGGCGGCTCGTTTTCGCTGGCTCGAAAATCATCCTGACCACGCCATATGATGTAGCCGGAGCCGGAAAAACCATTGAGCGCGCTTTCTGTGGACCAACCTGAGCCATTTGTCTGGCTTGCGTTCTCCGCTTGTATAGTCAGGAGTTGAGAACCGGTCACAGGTGCTGACGACGTTGGTATCAATGTTGATGGAGAAGAAACAGACGCAATAGTTTGTGTTGAACACTGCCAACCATTACCGGAAGGATCACAATCCACGCGGATGCGTCCAGGGCATGATTTTTCGAATTCCTCGTTGGCTTCACCCAGTGTGTTTCCACTTGCTGTACAAACAGCCAGTTCTTGCGCACTGGCGATATCGGGTATGCCAATAGCCACTCCTATAAAAAATACAGTTGCTAGAGGCAGGACGTTTGCAACGCCCTTTTGGCTGATTGACATTATTGCTCCATGTTTTGCAAGTGGGTAGAGCGGTATTAGTGTGTGAGCAGTTAAGCACTTCTTTGAAGCACTGCATTGCTGCCGACACCGGAGTGGGAGTCATCACTATCCCGGTATCTACTCATCATTCATGACCGCAGAACGAATTGTAGAGACCTGTTTTACGAAAGGTGTGTATACACGTGTTACGTTTTAGTTAAGATGATTTGCATCACAACCAGTAAGTGATAGCGCGCACGCTATAAGTTTTTTCTCGTGACTTGGATCACGTACAGGCACAGCTCGGGAAGGGCAAGCCTGGATAATTCATGAAGCCACGGGGACACCCAGTCCGGGTTCTTCCGGAAGGCCGGCCCCGCGCATCCCCTTTTTTTGTAGCGAAACCTGCTCAGTCGGAAATATCACATCAGGTGAAATCCAGCAAAAATGAGTACAGCTCCTCAGATGCTTCTATATAAGCAGCGAAGCGGTTCTGGGTCGAGATTTTATATCACTAAGTTCTAGTGTAGTGTGACCTTCAAACGCTTCAAACAGAGACCGCCAAAACGCCCTCAGCAAGGCGCTGTTCGCAGGCAAGCTCGGGATCCTTGTCAAGAACAGCAACGCGGCGGAGGGTGTTTTGGTGGTCTCCCGAAGGGCGGCTCGTCCAGGGCTCATCCGCGTTGTTGCTCGCTCTCAAGGTATACCCGATACCTTTTCGAGCTCGCGTCTAGCGGCTGACCCCTGGACAAACCGCTGTTTGAAGCGTTTGAAGGTCACACTACACTAGTGTCGGATGTGCAACAGGAATTCGTATTAGCTGTAAAGTTTGTCAGTGTTGCAGGAGCTTGCTCTCTCATGGGTGAAGACAGATAACGTAATCGCAAAGCGTTACCCAGTACCAGAATACTTGATAGTGACATCGCTCCGGCAGCAAGCATGGGTGAAAGCATGATTCCGAACAGAGGGTATAGACATCCAGCGGCAACTGGAATAAGCAGGATGTTATAGCCAAAGGCCCAGACCAGATTCTGTCTGATATTGTTTAGCGTACGCTTGCTTATGTGAAGTGCGTCTACAATACCTCGTAGATCGCCTGACATGAGTACAACATCAGCAGCCTCGATAGCAACGTCTGTACCTGTTCCTATGGCAATGCCAATATCGGCCTGCGCAAGAGCGGGTGCGTCGTTA
>JBGCGC010000204.1:0-9194 GCA_045110475.1 Granulosicoccus sp. | reverse complement strand
TAATACAAAGGAAAACTTCATGTTGCACCACCCGACTATCGAGAAATTAGGCCAGCTGAAATTCACCGGCATGCTCGCCGCATTGAACGAGCAACAATCACAAAAGAACATCAATCAACTGAGCTTCGACGAACGACTGGGACTTCTCATTGATCGCGAAATCACCGAGCGCGACAGCAAGCGATTGTCTACCCGGCTGCGTCAGGCAAAGCTCAGGCACACCGCCTGTATGGAAGATATTGATTATCGACATCCACGCAAACTGGATAAATCCATGACGCTGAGTCTGAGCGATTGTCACTGGGTAAACCAACAGTTGAATTTATTGTTGACAGGGCCCACCGGTGTCGGCAAGACGTGGCTTGCCTGTGCGTTTGCACACAAAGCCTGTCAGAGCGGCCACGCCGCCTTGTATTGCCGATTGCCACGGTTGTTGCAATCACTGGCATTGGCCCGCGGAGATGGCAGCTACGCCAAGCAGATGACTCGACTGGCACGCACCAGCGTCATTATTTTGGACGATTGGGGTCTTGCCCCTCTCACGGCTGAGCAACGACGAGATCTTTTGGAGATTCTCGAGGATCGGCATGGCTCACGATCCACCATTGTCACCAGTCAGGTACCGATCGAAAAATGGCATGACATCATCGGCGATCCCACCTTGGCCGATGCCATTCTGGACCGCCTTGTTCACGGTGCCTACAAGTTCAAACTCGATGGCGACTCGATGCGAAAACATAACGCCGCCTTGACCGTTGATACCGATAACGGGTAACACCATCACTCAGCGTAGCTACGCTCCGATTGGGTGGCAGCTTTGCCCTGGTCCGGGTGGCAGCCTTCGACTGGAATGGGTGGCAGCTTTCACTGGTATACGCACTGGTGCCGGCGCGGGTAGCACAGTCGTCTCGAAAGAAGGCAACGTCAACTGTTCAGGAAGCCTTCCAGAATATTACTTTTGCCTTTGCGTGATCGTTTTGGCAAATACTTTTAACACCGTTGATTGCTTAGTCAGATTCTATGTTGTTGCTGTAGCCGAAAAGGTCTTATACCGAGCGATCTCTTCCGGTAGTTCAACAATACCCAAGCCGGGTTTGTCGCAAATAGGGAATTGATTACGTGGCGCGTTTTCAGGCCATAAGTTGAAAGCCTCACGCAAAGGGTTCAAGTTGCTATCCACTTCAAGCAGACCATTGCCTGGCACCGATGCCAATACAGCTGCGGAAGCGGCGAGGCCAATGCCACCACCCAAGAAATGTGGGCAAAAAAGTCGCCCGGCGCTTGTCGCTTTAACGGCAACTTCGCGGCATTTGGAAACTCCACCCCATTTTGCAACATCGGGTTGAAGAACACTCAAAAATCCAGCTGCGATCGCATTGTCGAAATTCGCATCGCCTGCGATGTTCTCGCCTCCTGCCAAGGGTATAGCTGTTGACGCCGCAACGTCATGCCAACTTTGAATAGGAGAGTCCGCAGCGAGAGGTTCCTCAACCCAGCCAAGAGGCTGATCTTCCATCTTGCGTAAAAAAGCGATAGCGGAATCGGTATTCCATGCCTGATTGGCATCTGCAAATAACTTCTCGGACGGACCGAGTGACGCGATAGCTTCGTGAGTAAGGGAAATGTCCGACTCAAGGTCAAAACCTACTTTCACTTTAAACGCATTGTAGCCTAGCACGCGATTATCTTTAATCGCACTTGCTGCATCCCGAATATGAATACCACTGCAATAGGCAGGCACTGACATGCTTGCCGACGGGTTAAGAAATTTTGCCAACGGCAAGCCGGCCCGATGAGCCAACAGGTCGTTAAAAGCTATATCCAGCCCTGCAATGGCATGTGCAAATGGCCCCCATTCGCCGCATTGGAGTGCACGTATATGCGTTTTGATTGAAAGCGTTTCGACTAGCGACGATGGCTGGCAGAACACCTTGTCGAGAACCAGATCGGCTATGTCCTCGATGACGAGGCGAGCACGGTGTTCAGCACCTGCCGCCGGCCAGTTGGCAAAAATTTCTCCCCAACCAAAAGCGCCCTCTGAATCTTCCAGTCGAACGAACACTGCAGGCCGACTGGTCATGGCTCCAAACGATGTAATAACGGGACGGGCAATCGGTACACGGAAAGCACTAACATCGATTCTGGCGATTTTGGCATTAAATTCAGTAGCTTGCATGATACTCATTTTGACAAAGGTTCTGATGTAGACGCTGTTTAATGGAGATCAATTGCCAGAATTAGTCGGCGCGATGCCGATCGTCTGTCGACCGTACCCAGATTTTCTCTCTAATATAGCTTGACAGGTTATTTTTCCAGGTATTAACATAATCACATAGTCTACTAGATGTTTATATGAGTAGATAACAAAAACATCACTACACAAAGTTTCAGCAGTCAGCGAGAGCCTAGTGAACGCCATCAGTAACCATCGTGGTCTGCAAAGGTATATGCAAATAGCCAATGGACTCAGAGCCCGCATCGACAGTGCTGAGTTTGATACCGGTGAATCACTGTCTTCCATTCAGGCGCTGGCCGTTGAATATGATGCTGCACCAGAAACAGTTAGGCAGGCCCTCGGGGTGCTGGAAAGTGATGGAATGGTTACTCGCAAGCAAGGGGTTGGCACCATTGTCATCGCCAAGAGCCGTGAGCTGAGATGGTTGCAGCTACCGACCGATTGGCAAAGTCTGCTTACCTTTTTTGACCAGTTGGAAGTACAGCGTCTGGTAGTTGAGTCTGCCGAAGGTACAGCCGATTTATTGCCCGGTGAAGGTAAAGCGTTAAGCGCTTACAAGTATCTTCGCCGCGTTCACTCTAGAGGACATGAGCCCTTCTGCGTGATTGCAATCAATCTGGCTAGTGAGATCTATATTCACCGTCCTGAGGATTTCCGATCAAAAGTTATCATCTCTTTGCTGGACGAGATGGAAGATCTGCACATCGGACGTGTTCGGCAGTCGCTTAGTTTTGATGTGGCTGATGCAGAAACTGCAAAGCTCTTGGAAGTACCTGTTGCCGCACCTGTCGTTCGGGTACGTCGAACAATTTGTGACACTGGAGGTAATGTCATCTATCTGGCAAATGTCGTCTATCGCGGCGATGTTGTTCGCATGGAAATGGATTTGTCACCGCCAGCTTGACACAACTCAACGTGTAGATGCTGGCAATCAATGAGTAGCTGCCATCAGATAAGAAAAGCCAGGAAATAAAACTCATTCTCGTCCTCAACAAACGGAAGTAATACTTATGAAGTTGGTAAAAACACTTGGAATGCTTGCTATCACAGCAGCAGGGAGCATTGCAGTACAAAGTAATGCACTTGCCGAAACAGTTCTCAAAGTTGGTTTGATTGACCCTCCTGCGCACATCGATGTAGTGGCGTCAGAACGTGTTGCGGAAAGAGTAGCTGAGCTGACCGGTGGTGAAGTCAAAATGGAAATCTATCCAGCTGCTCAATTGGGCTTTGCCAGTGACATGCTATCAGGTCTGAAACTAGGCACAGTAGAGATGTTTATCGGTGCCACAACGTGGCTCGGTGCGTTTGAAACAGACTTCTGGATTTCGGGCACATTGTATGTGTTTAACGATCAGGAACAGGCCAGGGCCATGCATGAAAGTGAGGCGTTTCAAGACATGACAGATAGTCTTGTTACCAATCATGGCATCAGGGTATTGGCGCAAAACTGGGATCGTGGACCCCGTAACTTTATAGCGACTCGTCCGGTTGAAACAATTGAAGACCTTAAAGGGTTGAAAATACGTGTTCCTCCCCAGGAAAGCTGGATAGAAAACTTCAAGCTAGCGGGGGCTGCAGCGACGCCCATGCCACTGTCTGAAACGTTTACCGGATTACAGCAGGGAATTGTGGAATCTACCGAGCAAGCTTCAAACTGGCTCTATGGCAACAAGTACCACACGATCGCCGCCCATCTGACTCGTACCAACCACAACTATGAGGAAACCGGGGTGATGATTTCCGAGCCTGTTTTTCAATCATTGACTGAAGATCAGCGCAAGGCGATCGTGCAGGCCATAGATGAAGTTACCGATTGGCACAACGAGCAGGTTGCTGTTCAGATTGCAGAAGCAGAGAAGAAAATGGCCGAAGAAGGCATCGCTATGATAGACGTTGATATTCCTGCGTGGAAAGAGCATTTCCGAGCTAATTTCGACACCATTGTTGATATTGTTGGTTATTCGCCAGAGCTGGTTGACGCAATCAAGGCTGAGTGGAAGTAGATAGGATGCAGATGATCAGTCGAATCATCGGACGGGTGTCGATCCTGGTTGCCGGGATCGCGCTCGTGGCCATTCTGGCGCTGGTCGCCGGGCAAATCGGAATGAGAGTCTTCACTGGAGATTCACTGACATGGTCTGATGAGCTCGCTCGCCTGTTTTTTATCTACCTTGTATTCATAGGAGCCGCGGAGCCTTCGGCCCGTCATGCGCATATATCAGTAGATTTGAAGGGAACCTTTGGCGTGTCCGCAAATTTGGATCGTGTACTGGACTGCTTCAGAATGCTGGGGTGTATCGCTGTACTCGCGGTTGTTGCTTGGGGGGCCTGGCAGATCATTCCAGTTGTATCCAATATGCAACGGCCGGCTACGCGGCTTTCCACTGCATGGATGTACTGGCCAGTATTTGTTGGTTCTATTTTGATGGTAATAGTGACCTCAATAAACCTGTTCTACTGTGTGACGCGTGGAAGCCTGGTATCGGGCAGTTATGCCGGTAGCATCGAAAAAGAAAGCGAGATGTTCTGAGCATGGCAACTTTCATACTTGTTGGCGGGTTGCTTTTCCTCTTGCTTGTCGGAGTGCCAATTGCCTTTGCATTATTATTGTCGAGTTTGGCTCTGGTATTGTGGCAGGGCACTTTACCGCTTTTGATAGTGTCACAACGCCTTGCAAATGCATTGGACAGCTTCCCACTGCTCGCTATCCCTTTGTTCATACTCGCCGCCGAGATCATGAATCATTCAGGGGCAACCGAACGCATATTCCGTCTGGCTAACGTAGTATTGGGGCGGATACATGGAGGTTTGGGCCACGTTAATATCGCTGCGTCCATGTTGTTTTCTGGTATGTCCGGTTCCGCTGTTGCAGATGCTGCTGGTCTTGGTGCAATAGAAATCCGTGCGATGAAAAAACAGGGCTATGATGCAGGATTTGCTGCCGCGGTAACTGCGGCTTCCTCCACGATCGGGCCAATCATTCCGCCATCGGTGCCTATTGTCATATACGGCGTTATCTCCGGTGCTGCGATAGGCGAACTTTTTCTTGCTGGATTTGTGCCTGGCGTTATCATGGGTCTTGCAATGATGGCTTACATTGCTGTCATTGCAAAAAAGCGTGGCTTTCCTCGCGATGAAAAATTTGCAGGCTTCGGAGAGATCGGAAAAGCTTTCGTTGAAGCTTTACCCTCACTACTTTTGCCTGTCATCATTCTCGGTGGAATCTGGGGCGGAATCATGAGCCCGACGGAGGCGGCAGGAGCAGCGGTTGTTTACTCGTTGATTCTGGGTCTGATTGTTCACCGAAGTATGTCGTTTTCGGATGTGATTGGCAGCTTCAGACTTGGCGCACAATCAACAGCCAGCATCATGTTGATTGTGGCGTCAGCCAGTATTTATGGCTGGTTGGTTTCTACCCAGCAAATTCCGCAAGTGGTGCAGGGTTGGATGGAAGGTATTTCAACAGATCCAACCGTGTTGTTGCTGGTAATTGCTTGCGTGTTGCTGGTCATGGGAATGTTCATGGAACTGATTGCCATATTGACAATTGCGGTTCCTGTTTTTCTACCCATCGCGCTGGCGTCGGGTGTAGATATTATCCACTTCGGTATTGTGGCTATCCTGACCTTGATGATCGGTTTGCTTACTCCGCCGTTCGGCTTAAACTTGTTCATTGTTCAACAGGTATCGGGGGCCAGTTACCCTTCAATATTGCGCGAAACATGGCCGTTCATTTTTATATTGATGGCAGTTCTTATTCTTATCATCGTGTTTCCACAGATTTCGTTATTTGTACTGGATGTGTTTTGAACAGGAAAGGCTGTACTAAAAAAACATCACCTGATTCGAGAAGAGTTGAAAGGCAATATCGGTGCATGCATGTAAACCCACCAGAGAGCAGAGCAGAGGATCAAGCGGATGTCTGAGTTCGACTATATTGTAATAGGCTCGGGGACAGCAGGGTCAACTCTCGCCAGCCGGCTTACCGAAGATAATACCTGCCGTGTTCTGGTGCTTGAGGCCGGTGGTAAAGACAACGGGATGTGGCTTAAATTGCCTATTGGCTATTACAAATCCATCTATAACCAGAGAGTGTCACATCTCTACAAGGGGGACAATGATCCTGGTATTGCAGATCGACAGATGGACTGTCCAAGAGGTCGTGTGCTGGGTGGTTCGAGTTCCATCAACGGGTTGATCTATATACGAGGGCAGCATCATGACTTTAACGACTGGGAGTCTATGGGCGCAACCGGTTGGGGTTATCGAGATGTGCTTCCATATTTCCGCAGTGTTGAAACCTTTAGTGGTAATCCCAGTCAGTATCGCGGAGCGCATGGACCACTACAGGTGTCTGAACTAAGGATGGATAACCCGGCTTGCCGAGATTGGCTAGCGGCAGCAAAGCAGTGGGGATTACCGGAAAACGATGACTTTAATGGTGAAAGTACCTACGGGGTAGGTCGATATCAATTGACATTGCGAGGTCGTTGGCGAGACAGTGCTGCCACTGCTTTTCTCAAGCCTGCCATGCAACGATCCAACCTGACGGTCTCATTGAGATCGCACGTGACACGGCTAATATTCAAAGGCAACCGAGCGGTTGGTGTTGAGTATGTCAAAGATGGCGCGGCCGAGAAGGTTCACGCCAGCACGGGTGTCGTACTGAGCGCAGGCGCTGTGCAATCGCCTCAGTTGCTACAACTGTCAGGCATAGGCCCGGCAGCACATCTTGAAGGCTTGGGCATCGATGTTATTCATGATTCTCCTGAAGTAGGTGAAAATCTCCAGGATCATTTGCAAATGCGTTCAATCGTTGTCTTGAACAACCATGGAGATTCTATAAACGATCATATGCGCAACCCCTTTAAATTAGCCAAGATGGGGCTTGACTGGCTAATCAGCGCCAAAGGTCCGTTGACTGTGGGGGCGGGCCAGTTTGGAGGTGCTGCCTGTACCCAATATGCGGAAAACGGACGTCCGGATATTCAATTGTTTGTCATGCCGCTTTCGGTTGATAAACCCGGTAAGCCGTTGCATGACTACTCGGGCTTTACAACCTCGGTTTGGCAATGTCATCCGGAAAGTCGTGGCACTGTACGAATAAATTCTAAAGATCCGGCAACAGATCCGTCGATTAGAACAAACTACCTGAGCGCTCAGCGAGACCGTGATGTGATGGTGGAAGGTATCAAAACGGTACGAGAGATATTTGGCCAGTCAGCTTTCAAAAACCGTTGGTCAAAAGAAGTCGTGCCTGGAGAAGGGGCTCGAACTGATGCCCAGATTCTTGAGGCGATTAGAAAAGGCGCAACCACCGTCTATCACCTTGTAGGAACCTGTCGCATGGGTAGCGATGCGAATGCTGTGGTTGACCCGTCGTTGCGAGTTAACGGTGTAGAAGGGTTGTGGACGATAGATGCTTCTGTGATGCCTAAAATTACATCTGCTAATACCAATGCTGCCACTTATATGATTGCTGAAAAAGCAGCACAGCTTCTCAAGCAGGTACATTAAATACGATGGTAATCCAGAACGATAAGATCTTAAGAAAAATGACACTAGAAATAACAAACCCTGCAAAGCCAGCCACGGTAGTCGCCACTTACGCCACCATTGGTGTAGGTGAGATTGATGAGATTATTGAAAAAGCAACGGCTGCACAAGCAACATGGAAGGACATTCCGCAACCTGAGCGAGGTCGTTTGCTAAGGCGCTACCTTGATGCACTGAGTGCGAATGCTGACAGGATATCTCAATCCATCACTGCAGAAATGGGCAAGATTCGGGCAGAGAGTGAGGGTGAAGTGGCAAAGTCGATTGCCGAAGGGCATGCTGCGGTAGATAGAGCCAGCGCTCCCATCGGTGAAGTGTTTCCCTCTCAGTTCAGTGGCGTTATGGCTTATACAATGCGCCGACCAAGAGGCGTTGTTCTGGGAATTACTCCCTGGAATTTCCCGTTTGGTACACCTGTGCGCAAATCTATTCCAGCGATGTTGTACGGCAATTCCATAATTCTGAAACCGGCAACAATCGCACCTGGCGCTGTAGCTATGATGGTGGAAATCGCAAAAGGTATATTACCTGATAACCTGATACAGGCTGCTATCGGCTCAGGGACGGTAGGTCAGGCGATGTGTGAGCATGAAGGTATTGATGCGGTGACGTTCACAGGTTCTGTCAAGGTCGGAAAAATAGTTGCTGCGGCTGCATCCTCACATCTTGCGGAGGTTAACCTTGAACTGGGTGGAAAAAATCCGGTAGTTTTTAATGACGCAAGTAATCTGGATGAAGCACTGGGCCAAGTGTTCAAAGCAGCATTTGCAATAGGCGGGCAACGATGTACAGCGATCAGCCGGGTGCTTGTCAATGAGGCAATCGAAAAAGATGTCGTTGCCGGCCTTGCCAAACTTGCAGCGGCTGTTACACCGAGTGATGGCAGCAAGGCCGGTGCAACGTTTGGTCCCCTATCCAGTAAACAACAGCTGGATGAAGTGGTCGGCTTTGTTGAGCGTGCGCAGGCGGAAGGCGCGAGTATTGCCGCAGGAGGTATGGCAATGCCCAATGAAGAAGGTGGTTATTACTACCTTCCCACCATTCTGTCGGGAGTGAGTAGTGATATGGAAGTGGCTCAGGAAGAGGTGTTTGGGCCGGTACTTGCCGTTATTCCCTATTCAGACATAGACAAGGCGCTGGAGATCGCCAATAGCACTGCCTACGGCCTGACGTGCAGCCTTTACTCCGAGCAAGCGCCGATCATAGATACTTTCCTGCAACACATTGACAGCGGTATGTTGCACGTGAACTCTGGAACCTTTCCTGAAAACCATCTTCCGTTCGTAGGAGCAAAAGATAGTGCGCTTGGAGTTGGGGGATCCAATGGACCTTCTGTCATGCAGTTCTATACATCAGAGCATACTGTTTATCGAAAAGGGCAGGCATAGGAAGCCTGGCGGCT
>JBGCGC010000203.1:0-13153 GCA_045110475.1 Granulosicoccus sp. | reverse complement strand
TGAGTCCAGAAGCTTATAGAGCAGTATGTAAGGCGCTGCACGGAGTTTTTACTGGGTTGAGCCTAGTCACTCTAGGTGAGATCCAGGAAAAACGAGTACAGCGTCTTAGATGCTGCTATAGAAGCAGCGAAGCGGTTCTGGACCGAAATTTTATGTATCACTAGGGTATACCATTGACTACTTGAAAAAAGGTTTACATCGTCCCGCACGGTGTTCTATCTTCTTGAGCCTGCAGGTCAACGTCGGTTTCGGAAAACATTCCAATATAAAAATTAACGACTGCCACAAACCCTTTTTCCCGTGCCCCATGGTCTAACTTCTCAGAGGTTACTTCAGAATATATGTAATTTTTACCGTGTCTTATACCAAGCTACGCACCGCCAATCCATAAAGATTCAGCGGTTGTGAAAAAAGTTCGCTTTGCAATTGGATTCCAGATTTTGTTCGCCTCAGTCCGTTTTTCAGGCACTTCAACTCTTCTCAGATGGAATAGGAGTCCCTACAAATCTGCCATACCCTGCTTGAGAAACAGTAGTGGAGTGCCTTAAACCCTTGCTTACTGCGTGCCCGTAAGCCAGCGCGAAAAATACGCCTCGCGCAACCTTGACGTTCTTGCGTACCACCGGGTATCCCGGTGTAGCGCGTTTGCCAGATGGTGTTTGGCCGTTGGCAAGTGGTCACTCATGACAATGCCTGACTCCGGATGCAACCCGATGTAGCGAAAAGCGCTACTGCGCAGAGGCCCATAGGGAATCTGCCGTGAGATATGTGCCAGTCTTTCCGGGTGCAATACAAATCTCAGGAATGACAACGCTGATGCCTTGTCAGCTTTCGATGCAGCAGGAACCGTCCAAACGCTGCGATCGATAATCTGTCCATCCCATATCATGTTGATGGGTACGCCACGACTCCAGGCTTCAAAAAATCGTCCGTTGTACCCCGATGCCATCACTACATCCCCTTGCTCCAGCAAGGCAACCGCTTCGGCAGGTTTATCCCACCAGAGCACGTGACCACGCAAGCTTTCAAGTCTTTTGAGAACAAGTTGCAATCCGCGTTCGGTACTCAATAAGTCATAAATCTGACTGACAGGTACGCCTTCCGTCATCATGGCCCACTCAAAAAGAGCAGCCGGGCTGCGTTGCAAAGCCCGTTTACCAGGAAAGCGCTGCAAATCAAAAAGAGCGCTGATACTGTTGGGTTTTTCCCCGGTGAAGGCACGCTCGTCATAGGCCAGAACAGTTGAGAATGTCAAGTGGGCAACACTGCACCCTGCAAAAGAGCCTTTATGAAAATCTTGTTTGGCGAAGTCATCTTCATGGAGCACGCCAGTGTTTTCAGCGAAAATCGGCATCGTTGCTTCGGACACAGTGGCGTGATCGAACGACTTCAAAAGTCCCGCCCTGCAGGCGACTTCAGCCTCCTCTTCCAGCATGTCAAGAATGTCGGGGGGCGCGGCTTGGTCCAAAATCTCCAGTCCACCGGAATACTCACGGGTCATGACGCGGATACCACTCGCCTCTTCAAACGGGCGGAACAATGCAGCACGTTGCGCCGCCTCGTAAGGGCCGCCCCAGGTACCGACAAGCAAAGATTCGTCGGACTCCTGCGAATACCCTGGCGATGATCCCCCTACCGCCAACAGAATGACCGACACGACAGTGCATGCCGTGTAACGGCTACAACGCATCGTTCTCTTCCTGCCGAGACTGGTGCACGGCATCCAGATACACAGAAACTATCGTGCTTTCACTAATCACACCCAGAAATTTTTGATCACTGCGCGATATCACCGGTATGGACTCACCAACAAAACCCGCCATTTCATTCATCGCATCCCAAAGGGATGCATCATCAAACAAACTGAACGAATCGGATATCAGCACCTGCGTTACCGACTCGCCGGATTGTACGTCCAGATCCTGTAATCGTAGTATCCCGACAAATCGGTATGAGGCATCCACAACAATCGCCTCAGCACGCTTGCTGGTTTTCAGCTTTGAGCAAGCTGTGCTCTGAATATCCTGTGGCAACACAGTCACCGCTTCTGACATCGGAAGCTCGGCAACTTTTATCTGCTGCATTTTTGCCTTGTCGCGTCCACCAGACAAGTCCACACCACGGGAAGCCAACTGGATATCGAACAAGGAGCGCCCCGCCAGCCTGAAAACAATCAGATTAGCAAAGACCACTGACACCATTGCAGCTATAGTGAGTTCATAGTTGCGTGTTAGTTCGAACACGATCAGTATCGCTGTCAGCGGAGCACCGATAACGGCACTGGATAAGGCCACCATGCTACTGATTGCGTAAACCGCGATACCAGATGACGCAATTCCCACAGCGCCCAGCAAATTCCAGCACAGAGCCCCAAACAAAATACCGACAAGAAGCGACGGGCTGAAAATGCCTCCCGCGAAACCGAAGCCCAGACACAAGGCAGTCAGTAGCAATTTGGCAATGACCAGTAAAGCCAATTCCTGATTACTGAATGCACCTTCTATGGTTGCGAAGCGTAACAATTCCGAGCCTATACCCAGTACATCAGGTACTTCAAGCGCAACAATACCAATGATAAGGCCGGCGAAAGCTGGACGCGCAAACGCAGGCAGCCCACTCTTGACTGCCAGCCGGGCACTGCCAATAACGCACTTCATGAAGACGATGGCTACCAATGCGCAGAGCATTCCCAACAACGCAAAGAGAGCGAATTCATAGGCGTACCCCACACCTTCAAACGCGACAAGAAACAAGGGTGGTCGTTCAAATAAAACGTTGGCGACGACAAAGCCACTGGCAGAGGCGACGGTGGTGGGTGCGAAAGCTTGCAAAGAGTAGTGCCGCAAAATGACTTCATGAGCAAACACGAGACCGGCAATAGGTGCGTTGAAGGCTGTCGATATGGCAGCCGCCACCCCGCAGGCAATTGCTACCGAACGCACATTGGGAATATGCAATTTCAAACGATCCATCAAGCTTGCCTGCAAGGCACCCAAATAGACCAGAGGACCATACTGGCCAACTGATGCACCACATCCGAGGGAAATCACCGCAGCACCTGTTGATACAACACCAGAGCGTACATCTGGTAAAGGCTGCCGCATCTGGGCAGATAAAATGACATCAGGTGGCCCCAGTACTCGCTTGACAGGTGACAAGCTCTGGATCAGCACACCGACCAATAACCCGCCGATTGCCGGTACCAACACCGTCAACACCGCGAGAAGCGATGGATCAAGAAACTGTACTCGCGCGCGAGGTGAAATCAGCAGCCAGGTGTTCAGCCACGATACGCACTCGACGAACAGCAAGGCAGACAGTGACACTACCGTTCCGAGCCCACACCCGAGTAGCGTGAGAACGATGAAACGATAGGACGCACCACCCTGACGCAAGCCCGAATTCATACGCTACCGTAGACCCTCCTGCGCCGAATCGCAAGAATTCGCAGATCAGTATTTTGGTTGACTCGAATTGGTCGCTTGAACAGGCCTGAATTCGTTTGCCACAGCTCCTGACTAGAAATAGTCAACAACCAGCATTTGCAAAAGGAAATAATCGTGTTAACTTGCAATCCAAAACGTTTTGGAAGCAAATTCCTGTGAATTTTTGGCACAAATACTGTCGATTATTCACTTTTATCGCAAACAAAAGCCAAATGTTCATGGAAGTAGCCACACAGAAAAAAGGCTCGTTAAAGGCTTTGGCTGCCGAGTTGGGGTTGTCCATAACCACCGTATCCCGTGCACTGGGGGGCTACTCGGATGTGGCAGAAACCACGCGCAAACGCGTGCTGGCTGCAGCAGAAGCGGCTGCCTACGTTCCAAATATGGCAGGCAAAATGCTGGTCAGCGGACGCAGTGGCTTTGTCGGTTTCCTGTTGCCACTGCGCGAATCGCCGATCATTGATCCCTTCCTCGGTGAATACATAGTCGGCCTGAGTGCCGGGCTTGCAGAACGTGGTCGCCATTTGTTCATGACCACAGTATCCGGTACGCAAACTGAATTAACCGTTCTCCAGCATATGGTCGAATCAGGTCAAGCCGATGCGATGGTGCTCACCCGGATCTCGGAACAGGATGAACGAGTCGATTATCTGCTTAATCGCCAGTTTCCCTTTGTCGCTCACGGCAGAACGATCAATCACAGCAATTACAACTGGATCGACTCTGACGGAAAGCAGGCCTTTTCCGACCTGTTTACAAAGTTGTATGATCTGGGTCATCGACGTATCGGCTTGTTATCAATAACAGAGCCCATGACCTTCCGCCGATATCGCGAAGAAGGCCTGAGCGCAGCCATTCGCGATTGTGACGATAAAGATGTCACGTTAACCACCCAACGCGTACCGCGCTTCGATACCGAATCGTGGGAGGCCGCCATAGACACCATGCTCAGCAGTGATAATCGTCCAACAGCGATTGTTGCGTTAACGGATGAACTTGCCATCAGTGTTCTTGAGCAAGCGACAACGCTGGGTATCAATGTCCCTGATGCCTTGACAGTCATCGGTTTTGACAACATACCCGCAGCACGCTTTTCGACACCTGCGCTAACCACCTTCGACCAGTCAATCAGAAAAACCGCTCAGCAGATGGCGGGGTTACTTTTGGACTCGGTGGACTCTCCTCAAGCTATTCAGCAGCAACTGGTATCACCAACGTTGATAGAACGAGGTAGTCACGGCCCTGCCCCGAACCCGACATGAAATTTACAAGGCATGTAAGGATAAAGAAATCCTGACATGTGTTTATTTAATCGGCCTTGCAAACCAAGGTCGCCACCCGTACGGAGAGAACGATGATAAACAAGCGAAAATCCCTGATTGCTGCATTGGCAACCGGGGCAACCCTTCTGACTGCAGGTTCTGCCTCGGCAGAAGTGCTGTTCTGGTCAACCCAGGCAAAACCTGTCGAAGAAGCGCAAGCCATGCGCGATCAGGTACTGGCAGGGTTTTCCGGCGACGTTGATTTTCAGCCCAATGACGATGGACCATGGCTGACTCGGATCAATGCCGAATCTCAAGCAGGCTCTGGCAAGATCGGATTGTTGGGCACATTGCACGGCAACATGATCTCCTTATCCGAAAACCTTTCCGATCTGTCTGACATAGACGTTGAAGGCGTTAATTCCACGTTTCTGGAGCTGGGTAAACTCGGTACTGACCAGCAAAAGTATATCCCCTGGATGCAAGCCACCTACATCATGGCTGCCAATAAAAAAGCACTGGAACACCTACCTGAAGGTGCCGATATAAACGCACTGACCTACGACCAGTTGATCGAATGGTCAAAGACAATGGCTGAAAAAACCGGCTCACCAAAATTCGGTTTTCCAGCAGGCCCCAAAGGATTAAAGCATCGCTTCTTCCAGGGGTATATGTACCCATCGTATACGAACAGCATGGTCACCAAATTTCGCTCAGCCGAAGCCGAACTCGCCTGGAACAAGTTCAAGGAACTCTGGAGCTATACCAACCCGGGCTCTACTGGATTCTCCTTCATGCAAGAGCAACTGCTCACCGAAGAGGTCTGGGTTGTATTTGATCACACTGCACGACTGGCTGATGCCTTCAATACACGTCCTGATGATTTCATTGCATTCCCGGCTCCTGCCGGACCGACTGGTCGCGGATTCATGCCTGTTGTCGTGGGCATAGCAGTCCCTGGCACTTCTCCTGACATGGACGAGTCGAAGGCCTTGTTGTCTTACTTGCTTGAGCCGTCCACACAAATCGAAACGCTGAAAGCGACCAATTTTTTCCCTGTGGTCGATGTAGAGTTGCCGGATGACATGCCAGACGCAGTACAGAAATCAGGTGCAGCAATAGCCACCATGTCAGGGTCCTCTGATGCCAATCCTGGCTTGTTACCCGTAGGACTGGGAGAGCTTGGCGGAAAATTCAACGCCGTGTACGTTGACTCGTTCGAAAGGATTGTTCTTGCTGGACAAGATGTACGAACAGTACTGGATGATCAAGCCGATTCGCTTCGCAAGCTGATGGAAGAAGCCGGAGCCCCGTGCTGGGCACCTGATGCTCCATCCGATGGTGCGTGCCCGGTTGATTAAACCGAGCAAGGGGTCTGCGCAGTCGACAGTGGCCTTGCAGACTCCTGCTCATCTATTGTGTTGCGCGTTGGTTTTTTCGCATTGGGGCAACGTGGCTCAGCCTGAACCGCGCCCCAATGCAGGTTTACAACGGCAATCCATGAAAAGCGGGTCCCTTTTGAACTATCGACAGGCGACCCGCATGGTCAGAGTCGCGCTGGTCGTTCTAACAAAAGTCTCAATCTCAACGCATTGCTTGAAGCAACAAACCGATATCACCGTCTGATCCTATTGCCTACCTGATTGGACAGATACGTTACTTGAACCAATGGCGCCACTGAACAAGGCACCGGGGAAATTGCATGTATCCAAGAAGTCTTCCCTACCTTTTGTTATTGCCTTCAACGCTTTTACTGTGCGTATTTTTCCTTTATCCATTTGGATTAGTCGCATGGCAGGCTTTTTATTCTGATACCGGTCAGTTCACATCCGAGTTTTTCATCGAGATGAAATCGCATTGGAAATTCAACACTGCGCTGACTAATACACTTCTTCTGGCGCTTGCCGTTGTGCCATTTCAAATTTGCCTCGCCTTGTATATGGCCACGCTTGTCAATGGTATGAAGCGAGGGCGCGATCTTGTTCTCTACATCTGGACAATACCTCTTGGCATATCAGATCTGGCCGCCGGTATCATATGGCTGGCTATTCTGGATCAGACCGGATTCCTGAATAGTATGATGCAAGGGTTGGGGCTTATCGATCAACCTGCCAGTCTGTTGGGCTACCAGAATAAAACCACGATTTTTCTGGCGATCATGGTTGCCGAAATATGGCGCGCTACGGCGATTGTGCTGGTGATACTGGTGTCCGGTATGGGACTGATTCCCAAGGAATACTACGAGGCAGCCGAGGTCTTTGGCGCAAGTGGCTGGAAGCGTTTTACCAGAATCACACTGCCCATGCTAAAGCCCAGCTTGCAGACGGCAATGATATTGCGAGTCATCATGGCCTTTGAAGTCTTCGCGGTTGTCGTTGCGCTCGGAGGGACTAACCTACCTGTATTGATGGGGGAAATCTACACATGGCAGTTTGACTTGCAGGATGCGAATGTAGCGGCGGCCTATGCAATGGTCATCCTCGCCATTTCCATTGCATGCACCTTGCTAATCATGTGGGGGCTCAGGACGCCAAAAGGAGCAAGGATATGAGCGAGGCGCATCGTTTTGGATCAGGCCCTGTACAGAAAACCGGGCCCTGGCATCGCTACCTGTTCACCGGTGCCGTGATATTGCTCTGTCTATGGGTGCTGGTACCTATCTATCTCCTGATGGTCAATACCTTGTCCTCGCCAGAAGCGGTAGCTGCATACCCGAAAAAGGCCTTTCCCGACGTTGATACCGAGAGCCTCAGATTCTTCATGAACTACGCCGGTGTTGGGCAGGCGTTGTGGAATTCAGTCAAGGTAGCCACCGTTACCATGATCCTGTCCATAACAGCGGGCGCACCTGCAGGGTATGCCCTTTCGCGTTTTGACTTCAGAGGCAAAGACACTTTTCGCATATTGGTCCTGATGACACGTGCGTTTCCATTACCCTTACTCGCCTTGCCTCTCGCTGTGCTTTACATCCGTATCGGTCTGGATGATTCCGTACTTGGTCTGGCCTTTGTCCACACAACACTTGCCTTGCCCTTTGCAGTGCTGATCACGTACTCACTGTTTTCCGGCATCCCCGTCGAGTTGGAAGAAGCGGCATGGACCCTGGGCTGCAATCGCCTTGAAGCGTTTTTCAAAGTTATCTTTCCACTGGTGTTACCGGGTATTGCCGCATCGGCAATATTTGCTTTTGTCATTTCATGGAACGAGGTGTTTGCAGCCGCCGTTCTCACGATTGAAAACCGCACACTTCCCGCTTTTCTCCTGCAAGGACTGAGCGATTCGCCGCTGCACCTGAAATTTGCCGGTGGGGCTGTTCTTGTACTTCCGGCACTATTATTTATTTTCATGGTACGCAAGTACCTCTTTTCTATGTGGGGCATTGCAAATCGCTAGTGGAACACGCGGGTAATTCGGTAACAGACATGTCGTTTCCACCGTCGTCAGAACAAGGCAGAAAAGCGACGCGTATTGGGTATACGGGGAGCTTTTCTAACGCTGGGCTAGCGGCGGTGGGAACGAGTGTGTTAACGAATTACCCGCGTGGCCCACTAGCAAATGCCTGACAGCTTTTTTCGCAACCCACCCGGATTTTACTGACTCCCGATGGCTGAAATAAAAATCAAGCAAGTCGCCAAACAATATGGCAAAACGCATGCACTGCATTCAATCGACATGACCATTGCAGACCAGGAATTCATGGTATTGCTTGGCGCATCGGGATGTGGCAAAACTACCCTGCTGCGGATTGTCGCCGGCCTGGAAACTGCGACCACCGGTGAAGTCTGGATCGGGGATAAGCGGGTCGACAAACTAGCTCCAAAGGATCGTGGTATCGCCATGGTCTTTCAGAACTACGCAGTATTTCCTCACCTGACGGTATATGAGAACATCGCTTTTGGTCTGCGCATGGCCAAACTTGACAACGCAGAGGTGGATAAGCGAGTTGAGCGCACAGCCACCCTCATGCACATCGAGGGCTTGCTGAGCCGTTATTCGGGGCAGCTCAGTGGTGGCCAGCGACAGCGTGTTGCCGTGGCACGCGCTCTTGCCACCGAACCCGAAGTGCTGTTGATGGATGAACCTTTGTCAAACCTTGATGCACTATTGCGAATGGAAATGCGTGCAGAGCTAAAAACGGTTCTCGCCGAGAGTAAAACAACCACAATCTATGTCACGCACGATCAGGTTGAGGCAATGAGTATGGCCGATCGAATAGCCATCATGAATGGTGGCAAGATTGTTCAGGCATCATCGGCAGTCGATGTCTATCGAAATCCTGCGGCGCACTTTGTCGGATCGTTCATTGGCAACCCACCCATGAACTTCCTGAACGCTACCAATCGTGGTGATGGATGGTGGAATGTTGGCGATGTACGAGTGAAAGGACCAGACAGCAACAAGAAAATCGTGCAATTCGCGATCAGACCCGAGGATATTGTTATCCATGGCGAAATCGGTGACGGTAGTCAAGGCGATGACAATGGCTTTACTGCCGGGGTAAGAATTCTGGAACCCCTTGGCTCGCACTTGTTAGCAAGCTGCAAGGTCGATGAACAACTATTCAGAGTAGTACTGGATAGTGACGCAAAGGTAAAACCCGGTGATACTTTACGGTGGTCACCGCAGGCAGATCGCGTTCGCTGGTTTGACCCTGAAACACAGCTTGCAATCCCCTGATGGGTAGAAGCCGTGGCTGGCAGTATCAATAGCCGGATATCAAGACGACCCGATATTTTCAATTCATTTTTTTCCTTGAGACAATCATGACCAACAAGAACAGACAACAGGATCTATACGATCGGGCGGTGGACATTCTCAAGCTCAATGATCGCGGCACCTACACGGTTCCAACCAGCGGTCTCTACCCGTTTCAATGGAACTGGGATTCGTGTCTGGTATCGATAGGTCAGCAGCACGTCGATGAGGAGCGCGCCTGGAAAGAAATCAGTACGCTGTTTGATCATCAGTGGGATGACGGCATGGTTCCGCATATCGTGTTCCATGCCAGGGACGATGGATATTTTCCCGGCCCCGATGTATGGGGAACGGGAAGAGATGTCCCCACAACCGGCATTACACAACCGCCCGTTGCGGGATTCGCTGCGTTAAAACTCTTCGAACGAGCCAAAGACCAGAATCTGGCATCGCTGAAGGCATCCGAACTTCTCTCAAAAATTGATCGCTGGCACGAATGGTTCCATAATCACAGAGACCCCGAAGGGACAGGCCTTGTTGCATTGATTCACCCCTGGGAGTCCGGTCGCGATAATTCAGTAGACTGGGATGCTGCATTCGATCGTGTGCCAACCAACGATGTACAACCTTACCAACGACGCGATCTTCAGCATGCCGATGCCGCACACCGACCTACCACTGCGCAATACGATCGCTATATCTGGTTGGTACAGCATTTTCGTAGTCTGGAATGGGACAACACAAGACTGCATGATGCCTCACCGTTCAAGGTCGTTGATCCGGGTTTCAATGCCATCCTTATTCGTTCATGCTCTGATCTGGCGAAGCTTGCCGAGCTGTTGGGTGACAAGGAAACAGCGCTACGAAATAATCAGTGGGCAGCTGCTGGTCTGGCGGCACTGGAGAGTTTGTGGAGTGACGAAATGCAGCAGTACGCCTGCTACGATCGAGCCTGTAACACGCTCGTAGACAGCGCCTCTGTTGGCGGGATACTTCCGGTTCTCGCCGCACTTCCTGCACAGAGGTCAGCGGCCTTAGCCCAACGAATAGAACGTTGGGGCAAATCGGTCAACTACCTCGTACCCAGTCACGACCCTGAATCTACTCACTACGATGCCAAACGTTACTGGCGAGGCCCCTCCTGGTTAATCATCAATTACCTGATCGTCGATGGCTTGCGCCATTCCGGACATGAAGAGCTGGCATTGCGCATCGAATCTGCCAGCCTTGAGCTGATCAGGGAATCAGGTTTTGCTGAATACTACGATCCGGTTTCGGGAGAGCCGTGCGGGGGCAGTACGTTTACCTGGACAGCAGCAATGGTCATGGAATTTCTGGGCAAGGCTGCTTGAACGAATCTATCAGGACCACAAGGCTGCAACTGCGTCAATGGAAAGAGACCGACCGTATGCCCTTCGCACAGATGAATACGGACCCGGAGGTCATGCGCTACTTTCCGCGCACGTTCACGACCAGAGAATCCAATTCGTTTATTGACCAGAACATCGAACTCATTGCAAACCATGGCTGGGGGGCCTGGGCTGTAGACGTTGTGGAGCTGGAAACGTTCATAGGTTTTGTCGGATTTTCACATCCTGCAAGCTGGCATCCCTGCGCTGGCAATGTTGATATCGGCTGGCGCCTGAACAAGAATCACTGGGGGCTTGGCTACGCCACTGAAGCCGCCAGACAGGTCCTGAGCACCGGGTTTGGTTCAATCGGATTTGCAAGCCTGGTGTCATTCACCTCTGCATGCAACTTTCCATCAATTCAGGTTATGAAGAAGATTGGAATGCATCAGGATCACCGGGGATTTGAACATCCACATATAAGCACTGACAGCCGACTACGAAAACACGTTGTCTTTCGTATCAACCAGAACGACTGGCAGGGGACGTGATAGATCCAGTTTATGCGACCCTTGGATAACCCGCTGCAAACATCTCGAGAGCAACCCATGACCGAAAAGCCAAGGCTGATTCTTGATGCACACTGGCGCAAAATAGATGAGCTGTTTTCTGAAGCTGATCTCCTTGAACTTGGCAATTACTTTCAGATTATCTGGGCAAAAGACGAACCGATACCTGATGATCTGCTTAATGAGTCACTCAAGCAAGCATCTGTTCTGGTGGCTGCAGAGCCTCGTATTGACGAGATGCTTTTGTCAACAGCCGTCAATCTGAAGTGCATCATCGAAGTGTCAGGCGCTTTTCCGTCAACGATTGACTACGAAGCCTGTGATCGACGCAATGTTCAGGTGCTCAGTTGCGCACCGGGTTTTCAGCAAAGCGTTGCAGAGATGTCACTTGGTCTGGCTGTGGGAGGTGCCAGAGGTCTGGTGGATGAGCACGAGCGGTTTCGCCGAGGAAACGAACGCTGGCTGAATGACAATGCGGCATCCGACTTCAGCTTGTTTGGTTGCCATATAGGGTTTATCGGTTACGGATCCATTGCACGGGCAACTCATCAACTGCTCAAACCGTTCAATGCGCAGGTGTCGGCTTTCGACCCCTGGTTAAGTGACGCCAAAGCAACCGCTAGCAATGTGAATCTGAAGTCTCTTGAAGATCTGATGAGTGGTTGTCGTCTTGTATTTGTCATGGCATCACCCACCAAAAACAACTATCAGATGGTCAACGCCAACCTGATGTCTTATCTGCAGGATGGCTCACTCCTGGTGGTTGTCAGTCGCGCACATCTGGTTGACTTCGATGCATTGGTAGAAGCTACTGCACAGGGCAGATTCCGAGCCGCAGTTGATGTATTTCCTGTCGAACCGTTAGCTCGGAATCATCGGGCGAGAAGCAACCCTCACCTTATTCTGTCACCGCACAGGGCGGCGGCGGTGGATAAGGGTCGCCAGCTGATCGGCAAGATGATTCTTCACGATATGAAAAATCTGACGCAGGGCACATCCGAGCGTCTTTTGCAAATCGCTGTGGCAGAACGCATTGCCGAGGAAGCTGGCGTTAGCGACAGCGCACAGGTATCAAGTATGGCGCTGGAGCGAGGTTAAGCCGCCCCGGTATCAGCCTTGAAACCAGCAGCCTCGATAGCGACTACCGCACAATGTTCATCGTTGTCGGACGTGTCGCCGGTAATACCGACGGCACCCATCAATTCTCCGTCTGACGATCGAATCAACACACCACCCGGAACCGGAACCAACGCACCATCGCACAAGGAATTCATGGCTTGAATAAAAAAAGGTTCCACTTTAGCCCGCTCAAACAGTGCACGCGAACCCAGCCCCATTGATATCGCACCAAATGCCTTGCCATGAGCAATCTTTGGACGAACAAGGCTGGTGCCGTCCTGACTTTCACTGGCCTTGATAGTACCTTGAGCACCCAACACCACCACCGCCATGGGTTTAAAGCTCTGTTTTTGCTGCTCTGCAAGCGCATGATCAATGATGCGTTTTGCATCTTCCAATTTCAAATCCACGATGTCTATAGTCCTGTTGGCGTCTCGATGACGGATAGAGCATGGCACAATAGACAGGCACTGCGATGTCTTGAGAATGCTCAGCTCGAACAACCACGTATTATATCGGGAATGATCAATCTTAAGTCAGAACGATGTGCCTGTATTCGCATCACGTCAGTGCTAGTGGGTCACGCGGGTAATTCGGTAACAGACATGTCGTTTCCACCGTCGTCAGAACAAGGCAGAAAAGCGACGCGTATTGGGTATACGGGGAGCTTTTCTAACGCTGGGCTGGCGGCGATGGGGACGAAATGTGACGAC
>JBGCGC010000202.1:0-29736 GCA_045110475.1 Granulosicoccus sp. | reverse complement strand
ATGGGTGTGAAGATTAGGCAAGAAGCGACGGCGCCGACGATTCTTGGCGTGCGACACGTTGTTACCTGACATTGGGCTCTTGCCGGTGACCTGGCACACTCTGGACATGCGAGACTACTCCGAATTAGGACTTACACAAAGCTTAGCCTGAGAAGTGTAGCGAAATTCTGGCCAACGCTCAAGGTGCTAGCGACTACTATTTAACCTTATCAGCAAAATAATTGATCATGGACCGTATTTTCATCAATAATCTGACTGTGGAAACCATCATCGGGATCTACGATAGAGAGCGAATTACGCCTCAACGCGTGATTCTGGATCTGGAAATGTCAGCCGATATCGCTCGTGCGGCCGCCACCGAGGACATTGCGTCAACGCTGAACTACAAGACTTTGAGCGAGACACTGACACACTACCTGCAGCAAAGCAGCTTCCAGTTGATTGAGACAATGGCGGAGCGGGTGAGCGAGATAATTCGCGATGATTTCGGGGTGCAATGGGTCAAATTGACGCTCCACAAGCCGGATGCCTTGCCCGGTGATATTGATGTCGGGGTCATTATTGAGCGGGGCAGCCGAGGCTGATGGCAAACAGCGAGCTTCCGGAACCTGACGAGCTTGCCCTTGCGCATAGCGAGCGACTCAAGGCGCTGATTGCTGCGTCTGCGTCCGCGGCTGGCGGGGTTATATCCTTCGCTGAGTACATGAATAGCGTCCTGTATGAACCTGGGCTGGGCTACTACATGGCAGGTGCCGCAAAGTTTGGTGCTGAAGGGGATTTCATTACCGCCCCGGAAGTGTCACCGCTTTTCGGTCAAACCATGGCGGTTCAAATCGCTGAGGTGCTGGATAGAGTCGGGGGCTCGGTACTCGAGCTTGGGGCAGGCAGCGGCAAACTGGCGTTGAGCATTATCGATTCTCTAGGCTCACGCCCTGATTTTTCCTATTTTATTCTTGAGCCTAGTGCAGAGCTGATGCAGCGCCAGAAACAGCTTCTGCAAACCACATTGTCCGCTGAAATTTTTTCATCGATTGCCTGGCTTGACGCATTGCCGGCCACTTTTGACGGTGTAATTATTGCCAATGAGGTCATGGATGCCTTGCCGGTGGAGCGGTTTCGGGTGGTGGATGGCTTACCGCAACAACTCTGTGTTTCTAATCGGTTTGCGATAGAGGCGCGGCCTGCCAATGACGCGCTGGTAAAGGCGGTTGCTGCGATCGAGACTGATATAGGGCAGCCAATGCCGGAAGGTTATGAATCGGAAATCTGCATGTTGCTGACACCCTGGGTCGGATCGCTCGCAGCTACGCTGCAAAAAGGCATCCTTTTGCTGGTTGACTACGGTTACCCAAGACACGAATACTATTCTGAAGAGCGCAATCGCGGCACACTTGCGTGTTTTTACCGTCATCGCACGCATGACGACCCGCTTTTCTTGCCCGGCCTTCAGGACCTGACAGCCCACGTTGATTTCACTGCAGTAGTAGAGGCGGGTCTGGCAAACGAGTTAGAACTCATTGGCTATGCCTCGCAGTCAGCATTCCTGTTAGACAATGATTTGCTGGGATTGGCCGATACTATGCGTGCCGGTACGACCAGTGAGGCAGATAGAATCATGCTTGCCCGTGCGATTAAGACACTGACACTTCCTGGTGAAATGGGTGAACGGTTTCAGGTAATGGTACTGGGCAAAGGCTATGATCACGCGCTTCAAGGTTTCCGCACGCAGGATCTCGCTTACCGTCTTTAATTCAGGTTGTTTTTAACCCGGGCTGCTTTTAACCGCGGTCGCATACTACTCAGATCGCCTTTAAAGCGGGCGCTGGAACTTTTAAATGGAACTATCTCACATTATCTGGTTAGCCCTTGTGCAAGGGTTGACAGAATTTTTACCTGTTTCCAGTTCAGCACATCTGATTCTTGTACCCAGTTTGCTGGGTTGGCCTGATCAGGGACTTGCCTTCGACGTTGCTGTGCATCTGGGCACACTGATTGCGGTCGTGGCGTATTTCAGGCGGGATATCGTCACCCTGTTCTTTGCCTGGATTGGGTCGATGAAGCCGGGCAACATGACACCGGAGGCACGCCTTGCCTGGGGTGTCATTCTGGGGACAATTCCGGCCGGGCTGGTGGGGCTGGCTTTCAAGGATGTTATCGAGGTGCACTTGCGCTCGCCGTTGGTCATCGCTGCCACCACCATCATATTTGGACTCCTGCTGTGGTACGCCGACAAGCGCAGTCGTCTGGAAAGGGACGAATACACCCTGAGCTGGCAGGATTTTCTGGTTATCGGTGGCGCTCAGGCCATGGCACTGATTCCGGGTACTTCGCGTTCTGGCATTACCATCACAGCAGGACTTTTACTGGGACTGACTCGAGAGGCTTCTGCCCGCTACTCATTCCTGTTGTCCATTCCGATTATTGTGCTCTCAGGACTGGGCGTGACAAAGGATCTTGTCACAAGCCCGCTGCCCGTTGAGTGGGGCACTTTGCTTCTGGGTACCACCATAGCGGCGTTAAGTGCCTTTGTGTGCATCCATTATTTCCTTGCCTACATCAACAGGATGGGCATGACCCCGTTTGTCATTTATCGGCTGTTGTTGGGTGCGTTGTTGCTTTGGGTGTTTTTATAGGTTCCCAAGTCTGGATTATTCATGAAGCCACGGGGCAGTCTGGTGCAGATACTTCCAGTTAAAGAATCTGCACTGGGCAGCTTTCCGGGTATCACGCCTGGCCCACGCATCAAGGTATCTGTAACTCGAAGGTCTTCCCGCCCAGGCCGTGTACAGAGTCATTTGCCCGCAAAATTACCGATTTGATCCCTGATGGGATTTCAAGCGTCAGTGAGCGGGTAAAAGGTTGCTCATTGACATGTGGGTGAGCGAGTTCGCGGACGCCCAACACCTTACCATCGGGGCTTAACACGTCCCAACGATCGGCATAATGGTCCCAGCCCTCATCGGTATGTTCTACGGTGGCGTCGATTTGATACCGGCCATCCCCCAGGGCAGTAATGCGCCCCCCGACAACATCGGCCTCTCCAGCGTACGCCGTGCCACTCAAGCCAAGAGCAACCACTATCGCTGCGACTAGTCCAGCAAGTCCCAGGCGGTACAGTGGAGGGCAAAAATTGCCGTTTCTACGGTTGGCGGTAAGCGATTGATACTGCATCTCTTGTATTCCCTCTAGTCTTTTTCTGATTAACGATATCTTGGAAATTGTCTCGAAAATATCTAATTGCGATACAGTTGCGCGCTTGTGTCTTTGTGCAGGGTTCTAAGGTGAAAGTTCACTGGTAGTCCGTCAGCACCCTGAGTTTACGTTTGAGTATAATCTCCCCTCCACGTCAAGCGTATCCAATACTTACTGTTGCTGGAACTGATTGTCATGCCTGTACAACCAACACCGCCTGTTATTACCCGACAAATTGGTGGAGACCCACGTATTGTTGGTCCTGTCCTGCAGTTCTCCCTGTTCATCGTGCCAATCGTGATGAATTGTTTTTACATGGTGTATTCGCTTGCCGGCTGGGTAATCGATGGGCGGGACAAGCTCAACTGGTCTCTTGAAGCGCCGACTGTGGGAATCTGGGTGTGTGCAGGTATGCTCTTATACTGTGCGCTTGTGCTTGGCTACGTCCGCTGGCGCGGTGGAAGCTTCTGGCATCCCTTGTCGGTCTCGAGCGTTGTTCACATTCTCATCGCACTGTCACTGACAGTATCGATTTTTGCTACGGTTAGCGTGTAACAGTGATTCATGAACCGAAGTCAAAAGCCGCTACCTAGTGTAGTGTGACCTTCAAACCGCTGTTTGAAGCGTTTGAAGGTCACACTACACTAGTACAGACAGTTCAATATTGCCAACGCGACCCAACGACACCATGCCGTTTGATTTTTCACCATCAGGATTATTCGCTGTTAGACACCTGCGCTTCAAGCGATTGTGGATAAGCATCGGTATCTTGCTGATACTGGCGGTGACAATCGGTTCGGTGATATCCCTGCCCCCACCGCTGACGGCTGTGATGCTGCAAGACAAGGTCTTGCACACACTGGCCTACGCCTGTCTGATGGGATGGTTTGCGCAAATCTATCGCCATGACCTGACACGCCTTGTTCTCGTTATTGGTCTAACGGGGTTGGGTGTATCCATCGAGTTTGTTCAAGGCACCACGGGTTATCGTCAGTTTGATGTCATGGACATGGTTGCCAACACATCCGGGGTGCTACTGGCTTGGGCACTTGCTTACACGCGGGTTGGTAACGTGCTGGCCTGGACAGAGCAGTGTTTTTGCAAGGTTCTGTTAAAAGCCTGAGTGGCTTCCGTGAATTGTTGTTTACTGTCATGATTACAGGCCCCACCAGCACCTGAAAATCCGGGTAGATGCCGATGCCTGTCCAGTCGCCAAGCGCAAGGTTCCTTGTGCTCTTGCTAGCTCTTGTTTCACCGTGTGCAATGAGCGCAGAACCCTTAGAGGCGGACGCCTCTGCGATCAAGCCATCGGTGGTAAGCGTTACCGTGCAGGATGATCAAGCCGTGCTGACGGTCAATGGTCAACCGTTTGTGGTAAACGGTGCGGGCATGGGTTATTCGGACGAGTCTGGAGTTGCCAGCCTTGCATTAGCGGGTGGTAACGCATTTCGAACATGGGATACCGCCTCACTTGATGTTCAGTTGGAGGCAGCCTTGCGCAATGAGCTGATGGTGCTGATCGGTCTTGATGTTGGCAAGCAGTTGCAGGGTTTTGATTATGGTAACGCCACTCTGGTTAACCAGCAGCATCAGCGCTTGCTGGCGATTGTTGCGAAGTATCAACATCACCCCAGCGTACTTGGCTGGATTCTTGGCAACGAACCTAACCTTATGGTGAATAGTGAAGGTCAGGTGATACCGGCTGACCCCAGCGTCTATTCCGCAATCGGCAAGCTGGCTCGTGACATCCAGCACCTTGATCCAGACCATCCCACCACTGTCGCGTTTGCGTTTACGGCAACATTGGCTGACGACATCCGTGCTGCGATTCAAGCCGGTCCTGATCTGGATTTTGTATCGTTGCAAGCTTATGGGGCGTTGCCAGTGATTCCTCAAGTTGTTGAAGATATGAAATTGCCTCTGCCATTCATGATTACAGAGTTCGGACCGCTGGGGCACTGGGAAATGCCGGCAACACAATGGGGCCGGGAGATCGAGGAACCGAGCGGCCACAAGGCGCAAGGTATGCTCGCACGTATGGCAGGAAGTGTTATCGATGATCCCAGCGGAAAGCTATTGGGTAGCTTCGCTTTTCTCTGGGGGCATAAACAAGAGCGCACGCCAACCTGGTACGGACTGTTTCTGGACTCTGGTGAGCGAACGGCCTCAGTTGATGAGCTGACAAAGGTATGGACAGGGAGCTGGCCGAAAAACCGTGCACCGTCTGCCTGGTCGATCACGCTACAAGATCAGTTGCCTGACAAAAGTGTCAGGGTGCAAGCATCCAGAGCTTTGCTTGCCAATGCCGTTATCGAGGACCCGGAAGGTGATCCATTGCATGTTCGCTGGGAGCTGCTTCAAGAGGTCGATGAGCGCAGTCATGGCGGACATTTTGAGCGCAGGCCTGCGGCGGTTGCCTTGAGCGCAGCGATCTCGAGCATAGATGGCGATACGGCGAGGCTATCGTTCGATGCGCCATCATCACCGGGTGAGTACCGACTTTTCGTGTATGCAGTAGACGGGAATGGGGGAGGCGCAACGGCTAATATTCCGTTTTTGGTGATTGAATAAGGGTCGCAATGCTGGCCTGCCTGTCGTCGGTTATTTGAAAGAGCTGTGGGTGTGATACGAAGGCGCTTTTTCGTGGCAGGTAATGGCTTATGGGTGTTGCTCTGATCTGCAAAGTGGCAGTGCCGGTGTAATTGTTTAAAAAATTAAACAAAAAATCATCTATTGAAACAAGAATTCTGTTTTGTCTGCTACGTTGCACGTCAACTGTTATCTGATGGATACCGTTGTTGTATTGCACTACAGGAACTTCCTGAAAGCCCAATAAATCAGTGCTTAGTGGCCTTCGTCGGGGGGGCTTCTGTAAGACCGCAAGTGCTTTTCAGATATTACTATTGTTTGTAGAATATATTAGACGGTGTTAGCATCATGAAAAAATTGATTCAATCAGCAAAAGTACGCCGTTTGATGGTAGCGTCTCCCAGCCTTCAGGCGCTTCCTGAAATCTCGCATAGCCTATCGGAATGCGGAGTTCGTATAGTTTCTAAAGCGCCTCTACATTCACCCAGTTTCATCGCCCGTATTCGCTCACCAACGGAGTTGTCATGAATAAAGCTGCGACCATCAACCCCCCTTTGTCTCCGGGCCGACTTGCCGTCAGAGCCAACTACGCCGCTGATGAGGCCACGGTGGTTGGTCAACTTCTGGAGCTTGTAAAACTTGACCAGGACGCGCGAACTCGAATCGCCGCTGTTGGCGCGGATATCGTCGATCGAGTGAGGCGTGACACCACGCCTTCGATGATGGAGAGCTTTTTGGCGGAGTATGGCCTTTCGACGTCGGAAGGTGTAGGTCTTATGTGCCTTGCCGAAGCTCTGCTCCGGGTTCCTGATGCTGAAACCATTGATGAGTTGATTCACGACAAGATCGAACCCTCGGACTGGGGTTCGCATCTCGGTCACTCCTCCTCCTCCCTGATCAACGCATCTACGTGGGCTCTAATGTTGACGGGCAAGGTGCTAAACGATGACCAGACAGGCCCAGCGGCTGCATTGCGCGGGCTCGTGCGCCGAGTGGGTGAGCCCGTCGTTCGTACAGCAGTCGGTCAATCGATGAAGTTGCTGGGCAAGCAATTTGTACTTGGCCAAAGCATAGACGAGGGCATGAAGGCTGCACGTGATCTTGAAACCGAGGGCTATACGTTCTCTTACGACATGCTGGGTGAAGCTGCTCGAACTGATGATGATGCTGTTCGCTATCACGCCTCTTATGCCAAGGCAATTGCCGCTATCGCCAGTCAGTCCAAGGGTGATGTACGTTCCAGTCCGGGTATTTCGGTCAAGCTGTCAGCACTGCATGCAAGGTACGAGTACACGCATCGCGAGGATGTGATGTGTACGCTGGTTCCTCGTGCGCGGGAGCTTGTCCGGCAGGCTGCGAAAGCCAATATCGGCTTTAACATCGATGCAGAAGAACAAGATCGACTCGATTTATCGCTTGATATCATTGAGGCACTGCTGGCAGACCCCGAGCTGAACGGATGGGATGGCTTCGGCGTGGTGGTGCAGTCTTACGGCAAGCGCGCCTTGCCAGTAATTGACACCCTGTATCAGCTGGCCGAAAAACTGGACCGCAAGATCATGGTTCGTTTGGTCAAAGGTGCTTACTGGGACACGGAGGTCAAGCTTGCGCAAGAGCTAGGTGTTAATGCCTTCCCCGTGTTTACCCGCAAGATAAATACCGATGTGAGCTATATGGCCTGTGCGCAACATCTGATGGACAGGCGCGATCGAATCTACCCGCAGTTTGCTACGCACAACGCACATACGTGCGCTGCGGTGCTTGAGCTGGCAGGCAATGACAAAGAAGGATTCGAGTTCCAGCGTCTTCATGGCATGGGCGAATCGCTGCATAGCATTGTTAGACAGAATCATGGCACCCGCTGTCGTGTTTATGCACCCGTAGGCGCACATAGAGATCTGCTTGCGTATCTTGTCAGGCGATTGCTTGAGAATGGAGCGAACAGCTCATTCGTCAATCAGGTCGTCGATGAAAGCATCCCTTCTGCAGAAATCACGCGCGATCCGGTGGATGAAGTCATCGAGCTGGGCGCTGATATAGCCAATGACAGTATTCGCTTGCCTGGCGAGCTGTTTTCACCGTACAGGCGTAACTCGAAGGGCTATCGTATCAACGAACCCGCATCGATCACCTCATTGCTTGAGGGTCGTGAAGAGTGGGCGGATCACAAGTGGGTAGCTCAACCCATGATTGCCGGTGAGAGAGAACCTCAGGGCCAACCGCGCGACGTCGTATCGCCTGCTGACGCTGACAGGATTGTTGGAACGGTTTACGAATGCACACCGGCCGAGGTCGAACTGGCTATCACTGCTGCACAAGGTGGTTTTAGCTCATGGTCAGCGACGCCGGTAGCTGACCGTGCCGATGTCTTGCGCAAAACCGCTGACCTGTATGAGGAGCATATTGCAGAGCTGACGTCGATCACAACACGAGAAGCTGGCAAGATGATTCTCGACGGTATCGCCGAAGTGCGCGAAGCCGTGGATTTCCTGCGGTACTACGCTAATGAAGCAGAGCGGCTGGAGGAAGAGGAGCCAGGTTCTGCAATGGGCGTTTTCGTGTGTATCAGTCCCTGGAATTTTCCATTGGCCATATTCAGTGGTCAGGTTGCAGCAGCGCTTGCAGCAGGCAACGCGGTACTGGCAAAGCCAGCAGAACAAACAGCGCTTATCGCGTGTCGTGCGGTTGAGTTGATGCGTGAGGCGGGATTACCGGAGGATGCTCTGCAGCTCCTTCCTGGTGATGGACCAACAGTGGGTGGCCCACTAACATCTGATTCGCGCATCGCCGGCGTGTGTTTCACAGGATCCACCGAGGTAGCACAGATCATTCACAAGGCTCTGGCAGACAATGCTGGCCCGGATGCTGTGTTGATTGCAGAAACGGGTGGACTCAACGCTATGATCGTTGACAGTACTGCGCTACCCGAACAAGCTGTACGGGATATCCTTATGTCATCTTTTCAATCTGCAGGACAGCGTTGTTCAGCTTTGCGTTTGCTGTACGTGCAGGAAGAGGCGCGCGATCGTCTACTTGAGATGCTGTTTGGTGCCATGGACTCATTAACCATTGGCGACCCATGGCATCCTGCTACCGATGTATCACCGGTTATTGACGCTGAGGCGCGTGATGACATCAGCGCCTATGTCGCAAGGCATGCTGAGGCAGGCACTTTGCTGAAACAACTGGATGTTCCTTCGGAGGGCACCTATGTGACACCTGCTGCCGTCAAGGTGGGTGGCATCGGTGATATGGATCGGGAAATTTTCGGTCCTGTCCTTCACATTGCGACCTTCAAGGCCCGCGATATTGACAAGATTGTGGACGACATCAATGCGCGTGGTTATGGGCTGACATTTGGACTGCATACGCGTATCGATGATCGCGTACAGCAGATTGTTGAACGTCTGGAGGTGGGCAATGCCTACGTTAACCGCAACCAGATCGGCGCAATCGTGGGTTCACAGCCGTTTGGCGGTGAAGGTCTGTCCGGGACAGGTCCCAAAGCAGGTGGCCCGCAATACCTGACACGTTTCCGCAGTACTGGTCAGCCCGGAACCTTGCCAGCGCCAACAGGTGAACAGGTGTCAGCCAATGCCTTGCAGCAAGCCTTCAAGTCTCTGGATGCACGTCACTGGGCTGCGCGTCCTGATCGAGTTGCGGTGCTGCGCAAAAGTCTTCAAGGCGTGGCGACAAGTACGATCAAAAAGGCGCTTTCTGCTACCGCGGCCTTCGACACGACACCTTTGTCCTTGCCGGGGCCCACTGGTGAAAGCAATCGACTCAGTATGCATCCGAAAGGTCCGGTGTTATGTCTTGGTCCCACAGCCGAGCTTGCCGTAGCGCAGGCTGTGCAGGCACTGGGTGCCGGTTGTCCGGTAGTTATCGTGGCCCCTGATGTGACAAAGCTGGCTGAGCCCATGCTTGCCGCTGGACTACCGCTCGAGGTTCTGGACGGAATCGTTGAAGCGGACACGCTTGTCACTCTTGAGGGTATTGCCGCGGTAGCTGCAGCGGGTAGTGCTGACTGGACTGGTGCAATACGGCAGGCTCTCGCACGACGCGATGGCGCTATCGTGCCTCTGGAGACTCAGGTTGTAGCTCCATCGCGCTACATCATCGAACGACATTTATGTATCGATACGACTGCTGCTGGTGGGAACGCAAGCTTACTCGCCTCTACTGAGTAGTGGGCTTGTGAGTGGTGAGCTCGCTTTGTTCCGAACGTAATGAACCGGGAAGGTGCAGGGCCGTGTGGTCCACTAGTCTGCGCGGCTGCCTCCGGCCGCGCAGACTAGTCACTCGATACCAGATTAAATCCTTCATCCTGCCAACCGGTTATCCCACCTATCATCAGCTTGACGGGTAAGCCAAGACCTGCGAGGCGAGCAGCCGCCTTGTCTGCTCCGTTGCAATGTGGTCCTGCACAGTACACAACAAATAATTTGCCATCCTCATAGCGCTTCATGTAGGAGGCAATCATTTTGCCGTGTGGAATGTTAATGGCTCCATCGATATGTCCTGATGCAAACAAATCCGGTGATCGAACATCTACCAGAATGAAATCTGGCTCATCTGCCTTGAGGCTTTCATGTGTGTCCCAACAATCGGTCTCGAACTGAAGAAGCCGGTTGAAGTGTTCGAGTGCAACATCGGATTGGGCGGCGGGCGTTTGTGTGACTGGAGTGGGCATAATTGTCTCATTGGTGGGCCTGGGTTGAATTTTACTGACATAGCGGGTACTTCAACAGTGGCGTAAATGACAATCAATGGTAATATTCCGCCAACAATGAAAAACAAGCCTAACCATCAATTTGCCCATTCGGTGGCTGTCATCATCAGCGATGGCTTGGGGACCTTCGAGTTCGGCATTGCTGTTGAAGTCTTCGGTCTGTCGCGTCCAGAATTCAACTTTCCGTGGTACGACTTTAAGGTCGTGAATACGCAAAAATTGCCGGTACAGGCAACAGGCGGTGTTCGCATCAGTGCAGATGCAGGTCTCACAGCACTTAGAAAGGTAGATACCATTGTCATCCCCAGCTGGCGCGATTCCGTCGACGATGAATCAGAGGCCGTTATCCG
The DNA here is from genome assembly GCA_045110475.1 of Granulosicoccus sp. Classification (GTDB taxonomy): domain Bacteria; phylum Pseudomonadota; class Gammaproteobacteria; order Granulosicoccales; family Granulosicoccaceae; genus Granulosicoccus. The sequence goes on along the minus strand of JBGCGC010000202.1, from coordinate 18,873 downwards.
GGAAATACAGAAAGCTGCGAAACGAGGTGTGCGCTTTCTTTCGATTTGTTCCGGAGTTTTTCTGCTGGCATTCGCTGGTGTGCTGGACGGGAAAAAAGCGACGACTCACTGGAAGCATATTCCGCGGTTAAAAGCTCTTTTCCCCCAAATTAATGTCGAAGACGATGCGCTTTACATAGATCAGGGCAACGTTATCTGTTCGGCGGGTAGTTCAGCAGGCATTGATGCGTGTCTGCATCTGGTGCGCAAAGACTTTGGAGCCAAAGTGGCAAACGATGTCGCCCGTCGTCTGGTGGCTCACCCTCATCGGGACGGTGGTCAGGTGCAGTTTATCCCAAATCCGGTACAACACACTGAGCGTCATGGCATCAGCCAGTCAATGGATTGGGCGTTGGCAAATATGGCTGATAAAATTACAGTTAGAGACATGGCTGCGCATGCTTTCATGAGCGAGCGTACATTTTTACGCAGATTTCGCGAAGCATCGGGTAATACACCGTTAGAATGGTTGCAGAAAAATCGTGTTATCAAAGCTCAGGAATTATTGGAAAACACCCAACAGTCAATGGAAAAAGTGGCCGCAGAGGCGGGCTACCAATCCAGCGAAACATTCAGGGTTGCGTTTAAACGCGTTGTAGGTATCGCACCGGGGACTTATCGTTCAAGGTTTCAAAGCAGATAGCGCCACTTACTGTAGCAAACGCACTATTGCTCCGAGAAGCGATGCAAGCAGCAAGATTCCGGGAATGCCCCAGTGCAGACGGAACGCCAGAACGCAGCTGAATACAAACAATCCCACCGCTGGCCATTCGATGGATGCCAGTTCTGGTAACCAAAGTGTGAGTGGGCCCAGGGCGTCACGTTGTACGTTAGTGAACAGTACGTGCAAGGCAAACCAGATGGAGAGATTTAGAATCACGCCAACCACTGCTGCTGTAATAGCTTGCAGAGCGCCTCTAAGTCTTGCCTGGTTTGATATCCAGTCAATGTAGGGTGCGCCTGCGAATATCCACAGAAAGCAGGGTGCGAAAGTCGCCCATAGAGCAATGAGAGCGGCGCTGAAGCCCGGAATGAGTCCGCCATCCTTGAAACCGGTAAGAAATGCGACAAACTGGGTCACTAGAATCAATGGTCCGGGCGTTGTTTCTGCAAGGCCCAGTGCGTCGATCATCTCCGCTGGATTGAGCCAGCCAAACTGAACCACAACATCCTGCGCCATATAGGCAAGCACTGCATAGGCACCTCCGAATGTCACGACGGCAAGCGTCGAAAAGAACTTTCCAATGTCGATGAAAAGTTCCGGTGCGCCAAGCCATCCAAGTGCGAGCAGGGGAATCCACCAGATTGCAAGCCAGGTAACAACGGTTAGCAGGGATTGCCTGTTTGTTACTCGCTTGCTTTCTATTGTCTGAGGTTGTTCCGCTTCACTACCCAAAAACCATCCAAGCAGGCCGGCAGCCAGAATGATCAATGGGTAGGGAATGGATAAAAAGAAAATTCCGGTGAAAGCCAGGCCTGCAATCATCCAGTGCAACCTTTGTAACAACGCTTTTTTTGAAACGCGCAGTAAGGCCTCAACAACAATAACCAGAACAGCAGCCTTGATTCCATAGAAAAGGGCGGATACCAAAGGCACATCACCGAATAGACTGTACGTTGCAGCCAGTGCCATGATAACTACTGCTCCGGGTATGACAAACAGGAGTCCTGCGATGAGCCCGCCCAGTGTTCCGTGTAGACGCCAACCGGCGTAGGTTGATAATTGCATGGCTTCTGGCCCTGGTAACAACATGCAAAAGCTTAGTGCGTTGAGAAATTGCTGTTCGGAGAGCCACTGCCGTTTCTCGACGATTTCCCTGTGCATAAGAGCGATCTGTGCGGCTGGTCCGCCGAATGACAACAGGCCAATCCGCCACCACACATGTGTGGCTTCAGATAGCGTTGGTGTGTCTTTGGATAGCGGTTGTTTTTCCGGTGCGCTCATCACTTTCGGTAGAGTCTTGATATTTGCCGACAATTGGCAGTATGGGGCACTTTTACATTCGAGTCAGAAATAGCAGACATGAACTTGTATCTCCGCAAAATGCCCGAAATCGTCCAACAAGCTTCTCCCACTGTCATTCCCTGGTAGGTGGGAGTTTTGGTACGCCATACATAAATCCCCATCTTTGAGAAGATGACAAGGATCTATAGATCGTGAATATCTGGCAGGCTCAAGCCCAGCCTTTGGCTGAAAGCTGGCTGAAACTGGTCATACGGTGTCCGTCAGATCAAGTCCAGGTTTCTACTCTTAAGACAATGGGAGGCGCTGGCAATCCTTCAGATACGGTAGCCGTTTTTGAGCCTGACGCAGCGTGTTTTTGTCAATTGTGGCAGTTAACGTTGCTGTAGCTTCACACGCTCTGGCCAGTTCGTTTCCGGTAGGCGCGATGATACAACTCCCACCAAAATACATGAGATTGTTTTCTAACCCGCAATGGTTTGCATAAGCGATGTATACACCGTTTTCGAAAGCCCGCGCAGGTATGATTTTCTCTGATATCACAGCCCATTCTTGTGCCAGTGCAGTAGGAACAATAACCAGCTCTGCGCCAGCATTTGCCACGTGGCGTACAGATTCAGGGAACTCAGCGTCGTAGCAAATGAGGATGCTCACGGTGAATTTGCCAAGCTGGAAAACGCTGCAACCGTTGCCTTGGGTAAAAACGGATTGTTCAATTCCGGGTGGTAGCAACAGTTTGCGATGGTGCCCAATCGTATGCCCTTTTTTATCGATACATTGTGCAGAGTTGTAGATGCCTTCAGCCGTTTTTTCGGCATAGCCATAAACAACGGCAATACTGTGCTCTTTTGCAAGTTGTTTGATATGCGATGCGAATGGACCATCAGAGGATTCAGCAACGTCCGCTATGGCCCGGGACGTGTGGTAGCCGCAGTGAAACAACTCAGGCAGCACAAGCAGATCGGCAGTGGTAACAGGGCTTTGCTGGATATGCATGTCCAGCCATTCCAGTCGTCTGGCTGCTCCATCCAGATTTCCTGGAGGCTGTAGAACGACAATATCGAGTGTCTCGCCCATGTGTTATCCCGTACCTAACAGAATTTCTCGTGGATAATTCGTGATGTAGTCACAGCCTGTCTGCGTGACGACAACTGAGTCGCCAATTCTCCCGGCAGTCTGTCCATCAACGGAAATTCCACCATCGACGGCAAACGTCATCCCGGCCTCTAGAGCTGTCTTGTCACCGACTTTTAGCTCTGGCGACTCCAGATAAGAGACGCCAATAGAGCGGCCAGTGCGATAGCCGGTCTCATAACCGCGTTCCTTGTAAATTTCATCCGCTGCGGCTGCTACATCCTCGGCTTTTATGCCTGGTCTAATAACCGAGATAGCTGCCTGTTGCGCATCTATTGCAGCTTGCTGAACGATACGGTCTGCATCTCTTACATCACCGATATGAAACATGCGATCAAAGCCCAGTTTGTATTGCTTGAATTGCGCCATGTTACAAAAGCAGAAATACACGGGATCAAATTTTTCGTACGGCTTTACGCTTGCGCGTCTATGCACCATGGAGGCGTCAGCACCGCTTTGCAGAATCTGTAAGTTATGTATCATCGGTGATACAAAACGCTCCCAGCCCTTGTTGGTCAGAAATGAGGCGGCCTTGCGCGACCCTGCGTTGATTACAGCCAGCGCCGATTCATATTCCGGCACGCCTTCCTGCAGGCTTTGATGTGCAGCAGCCATCATCGCTCCGGCTATTTCTCCTGCCTCCTTCATCACCGCCACTTCAAACGGTGACTTGATAACGCGCATGGCACCCAGAACAGGGGAAATGTCGTTAAGAGGCACAGCTGCGTAGTTATCGTCAAGAAAGTTTCTGACAATAGCTGGCAGGGACGGTCGTTCAATCCAGATTGCAGAGGGCTTGTCTCCCAGTGCGCTCTTTAGCGCGTTGCCCCAGCTGCGCGGGCCGGTGTCTTCCCATGTCTGGACGTTGTCTACCCATGTCATCGCTCTGACCATTTCTGATTCCATCATGGGGGTGATGACCATAGGCGCCTCCGTTGCGTGGACAAGCAGCATGGTAGGGCGACCAAATTCGATTCCCAGGTATCCCCAGAATCCTGATAGATACGCTATGGAGCTTTCATCAGTGAACACCGCCTGTTCAATACCTTCATCGCGCATACGCTGTTGAAGAGTTTGCGTACGAATTCTTGCTTCTTCCAGCATCGGTGGAGTCCTTGAAAACCGTTTGGTGGATTACATTTAACAGGCCTTTGCCCGCAACCACTCTTTTACACTATTAACCTGAGCAAGCGTAATTTCTTCTGCAATACGCGATTTGTCGGTGATTGACCGGGCCACCGATGCTGTGTCAACGCCTGTGAATACAGCTGCTGCGTCTGTCATGAATTTAGCCTGTGGGTAGGGCTTGTCTTCAAACCCCAGACGACCACGCTTGTCTGCCTCGCAGACCACGACAAACTCCCTGAACCTGTCTGGCTTTCGAATGACATCCAGAGACTTCAAGGTCTTCACGAGTGTTGTCGCTTTCAGCTCTTTTGCTCTGTGGCAATGTGTATGGAAGCGAGCCGTCATGATCGCAAGGTCTCGTGGGTTTTTGGGCACACGCAGGCGTGCACACAAATTTTCGGTAATTTTTGCTCCACGATCTTCATGCCCGTGGTGTGCAGGCAGAACATCCGATGGCGTTGTTGCCTTGCCAAGGTCATGACAAACTGCGGCGAAACGAGTACTCACATCCGTACTCAGCCGCGTTGTTTGTTCGAGCACCATCATGGTGTGGATATAACAATCAATTTCCGGGTGCCATTCGGCTTTCTGCGGTATGCCATCCAGTGCCTGAACCTCAGGCAGAATTACCTTTAATGCGTCACAGGCATTGAGCGTATCGAAGAACGATCGTGGGGTCTGCGCTTTCAAGGCGCCATTCATTTCCTGCCAGACGCGTTCCGCGACCAGATTGTCCACCTCACCGTTATGCACCATCGATTGCATCAGGGCCTGAGTATCTTTGGCGACAGTAAATCCCAAATGTGCGAAACGTGCCATGAACTTCGCAATGCGTAGAACACGTACCGGATCTTCAACAAATGCACTGGATACATGTCTGAGTACCCGGTTTTTCAGATCACTTTTCCCGTTATATGGATCGATCAGCTCGCCGTCTGCCGCTCTGGCCATGGCATTGATCGTCAGATCGCGACGACTCAGATCCTCCTCTAGCGTTACGGAGGAATCGGTATTGAAGGCGAAGCCGTGATAACCCGCACCGGTCTTGCGCTCGACACGTGCAAGCGCGTATTCCTCATGGCTTTGTGGATGAAGGAACACCGGGAAGTCCTTGCCTACCGGCTTGAACCCGGCATCCAGCATGGCATCAGGTGTCGTGCCAACTACAACATAGTCACGATCCAGTGTATCCAGACCCAGCAGTTCATCGCGCACCGCTCCACCCACAAGGTAGGTGTTACCGGGTAGCTGTGTAGTTCCTGATTTCATAAGTGCCGATGGTACACTCATCAGCATGATTCATCGATTTCCTCAGCGCGTGAAATTTCTCTCTTACAAGGTTCTAACTCTATTGTTGGCGTCGGCCACATTGGCGCTCAGTACCGGGTGCAGTACGGTTGGATACTACTCGCAGGCCGTAGGTGGGCACCTGAAGCTCATGCGCGCGCGGCAACCTATTGATGAGGTTCTGGCGGACGAGGCGACGTCGCCAGAACTACGCGGCAAACTTCAAACGCTGATTGATGCCAGACAGTTCGCCGTGACAGAGCTCGGTTTGCCTGATAACGACAGTTACAGCACTTTTGTAGAAACGGGCAGAGATGCCGTGACATGGAATGTGGTGGCAGCCAGTGAATTTTCTGTCAGCCCGAAAACCTGGTGTTTTCCCATTGCTGGTTGTGTCAGTTATCGTGGTTACTTTGATCGCGCAGATGCCGATGCCTACGCTGCAGCATTAGCCGATGAAAACTTCGATGTCACTATTGGAGGAGCGTCGGCGTACTCTACACTGGGTTGGTTCGATGATCCCATCCTTGATACCATGCTGCGGGGTAACGACACACGCTACGTGAGTACCCTGTTTCACGAGCTTGCTCATCAGGTGCTGTACGTCAAGGACGACAGCAATTTCAATGAAGCTTATGCCTCGTTCGTTGAGCAGGTGGGCACGCGCATGTGGCTGGAGCACCGAGGTGAGTCTGAGCGCATCGCACAATACGATGCCTCACTAAAACGTGTGGAAGAATTTGTAAATCTGTTGCAGGATACCCGAAAAAACCTGCAGGTGACGTTTGCCAAAGAGCTTGACGAGGACACCATGCGAGCCGAGAAGGCTGCTGTGTTTGAGCAAATGAGGGCAGACTACGAGTTGCTTAAAGAGGATTGGAGTGGCTTTTCCGGGTATGACAACTGGTTTAAGCGTGATCTGAATAATGCAAGGCTGGTTGCTGTTTCTACCTATCGAAAGTACGTGCCCGCGTTCTATGCGATGTATCTGGAGGCTGGCGAGGATTTGCAGAAGTTTTATGATGTTGCGCGGGTTACCGGTGAGTTGCCCTACGCCGAACGACGTGAGCGGCTGGATGCCTATCTGGCTGCGCTGGATGCAACGTCTTGAGCGAGTAACTTGTGCAACTGTGTGAAAAGTTTTTGACCCTACTACCTGCAGTATTATCTAATAAACCGTTTGCAATCTCACTTGTTGGAATTCATCTCTTCTTTTTGTTTTCCAGATTCCCATCAGCTTTGCAAATTCAAGCAGGCAGGACTTAAACGCGCGCTGACTCCTTGATGAAACTGCCGTCGTTCAGGTCTTTGAGCGCTTGTCGAATTTCCTGTTGAGTATTCATGACGATAGGCCCGTGCCAGGCGACGGGTTCCTTTATCGCCTTACCTGAAATAAGCAGGAACCGAACTGGTTCATCGCGTGTTTCCACAACGATCTCATCGCCAGTGTCAAAAAGCACTAGCGTTCGATTGCCTGAACGATCGCGCAGGAAAATCTCCTCGCCATCAATTTCTTTTTCTATCTTGATACCCATCGGATCGGATGCATTGCGAAATGAAGCGCTTCCCTGGAACACGTAAGCAAAGGCATTGCGGTAAGCATCTATTGGAATAACCTTGCGCGTATTGGCAGGTACTGAAACATCAAGATATTGAGGGTCCGCTGCAATACCATCAACAGGTCCTTTCTTGCCGCGCCAGCTTCCGACGACAATACGGATAACGCATCCATCGTCCTCATGCAATTCGGTGATCTCGTTACCCTCGATATCCTGATATCGTGGCGAACTCATTTTCATTGAGGCTGGCAAATTGGCCCATAGTTGAAAACCATGCATATGACCTGCTGCATCACCTTTTGGCATTTCCTGATGCAAAATGCCACTGCCAGCTGTCATCCATTGAACGCTGCCTGGGCCCAGCAAGCCGGAATTACCCAAACTGTCTGCATGCTCCACCGAGCCTGCCAGTACATAGGTAATGGTTTCGATGCCGCGGTGTGGGTGCCACGGGAAACCGGCGGAATAGCTCGCTGGGTCGTCGTTTCTGAAGTCGTCCATCATCAGAAATGGGTCGGTTTGCGACGTGTCTCCAAAGCCGAACACCCGGTGCAGATGAACTCCCGCGCCTTCCATTGTTGGCTGTGCCATGGATTCTGACTTGACCGGACGTATGGACATAGGGCTGTACCTGCGCGTTTGCGCATCTTCTGGAAAATAAGGAAGTATGCGCCGCAAAGCTTGAAATCAATAGTAGGAAACGTCAGCCTGCGTGGCTGGCAATCAATCTGTTCAAACTAGAATCATGCTCGGTATATCGTACCCGCGTGCCCCACTAGTCAGAACTACGTTCCGCCCACCCGGCAAATATGCGTTCCAGTGCGACAACAACGTAGTACAGCACTATCCCCATAAATGCCAGGACGATCAGCACCGCAAACATCAGCGGATAGTCCGAACTGATTTTTGCACTATCAAACAAGTGCCCCAACCCTCGTCCGTGGGGTTCGATAATTTCGACAAGGTTAGTGCCGATGAACGCAAGGGTAACTGAAACCTTTAGCGCGCCGAAAAATTCAGGTAGCGTTTTAGGCAGTGCTATCTTGCGAAAGATCATCAGCTTGGATGCGCCCAGGGCGCGCAGGATGTCGCGGTATTCAGGCTCCAGAGTGCTTAACCCGATGGACACAGAGACCGCAATGGGGAAAAACGAAATCATAAATGCCAGCAGGATGGTGTTCATATCGTGCTGGCCAACAAACATCAACGCAATGATTGGGACCACGGTGGCTTTTGGTACGGCATTAAAACCAACCAGCAATGGATACAAGGCATCACGCGCAGTTCTCGACAAGCCCATCAGCATACCCAGAAGCGTGCCGAAAACCACAGCCAGTAACAAACCTGCCACGGTGCGCCATAAGGTTTGCCACCCATAGGTAACAAATAGCGATTTGTATTGAACAAACGCAGGCCATAAGTCAGAAGGTGACGCCATTTTGTAATCGGGCCACTGGTTGACCCATACCAGCAATTCCCACAGCAACAGAAAGACGACGATGGCGGAAAGTGGTACCAGAACTTGTCGAATTCTCATGGCGCTTCTGTCGGCTCACGTCCTTGAGCGAGCTGAATCTGATGACGCAGAATAGCCAACATCTCGATCGCTTCCTGCGTATAGAGATCATCAAGGGTACGGCTATGGTCGGTCTTCACCGGCAGGGAAAACTGTGCGCTTGCCGGTCGGCCAGACAACACCACGACCTCATCTGCCAGAAATACACTCTCACGTAAGTCATGGGTGATGAGCAGGGTTGTAAAGGCTTCCTCCGCACGCAGAGCATGCATGATCTGCCACAGATCCTCGCGTGTGAACGCATCCAGTGCACCAAAGGGCTCATCAAGAATCAATACTTCAGGTTTATGTACGAGGGCACGACACAAAGACGCCCGCTGACGCATGCCTCCGGACAACTCCGAGGGCCGCTTGTCCTCGAACCCTTCAAGGCCAACCAAAGACAACAAGGCGCGCGCTCGTTCCTTGTGTTCAGCTGCTGGCACTCTGTCAGGAACAATCTCCAGCGGCAGCATTACGTTGTTAAGGATTGATCGCCATTCCAGTAGCACTGGATTCTGAAATGCCATGCCCACCGTAGACCGTGGGCCTTTTATCGGTTCGCCACCCAGCAGAACTTCACCGCTATCGGGAATGAGTAAGCCGGCTACCAGTCTGGTAAGCGTTGACTTACCGCAACCTGACGGGCCGACGACTGCCACGAACTGGCCTTCAGCGATGGTAAGGTCCAGTGAATCCAGCACCGGCAGCGGTCCGCTGTCGGTGTGGAACGTGTGGCTGACAGACCGGATTTCTATCAGTGAATTCTGAGTGTTTTGCACGATTGAATCGGTACTGGAAAGCGTCAATATGACACCGATTACTGCAAACTGAAATTCTCGTCTGGCAAGAAGCTATCGTCAAAATACAATGCCGTCTCAGGGGCATTTTCGAATTCCATATTTTGCTGAAGTTGCTCTATGGCTGCTTCCATCCGGACAGAATCGATTCCACCCATCCCATTTTTCAAGGTGTAGTCAGTTACAACATTGGCATCGATGGCGAGTTGCAGCCGACGCTTTTCAAGTGCGACATCTGCTGCAGGGTTGCGTTGCGCAACTGCTTTGGCGCCCATTTCCGGGTCAGCAATGACATCTTTCCAGCCTGCCGCAACACCGGCTAAAAACCCTTTTACAATGTCAGGATTTGCACTTGCGTAGTCGGTATTGACAATGATGGCATTGCCATACAACTGTAAGCCGTGATCAGCCATCAAGATGGTTGTGATGTCTTCTTCTGGTACGCCCAGACGCACAAGATTAAGAAACGAGGAAAATGAAAAGCCGGAGACCGCATCAACCTTCCCTTCAGCAAGCATAGGTTCTCGAGTGGGAAAGCCAACCGGTTCAACCTTGATGGCATCCATATCAATCCCCGCGGCCGATGCGAATGCCGGGAACTGTGCCCAGGCACCATCAGGAGGTGGAGCTCCCAAGACGCGTCCTTCGAGATCCGCGGGTGAACTGACCCCCTGCGATTTTCTGCCAATAACAGCAAAGGGCGGCTTGTCATAGATCATCATGACAGCGGTTACTGGGGCCCCCGGATTCTTGTCCAGAAACTGGATAAGCGAGTTGATGTCAGCAAACCCGAAAGGAAAAGCGCCGGTGGCGACTTTCGGGATTGCTGCAAGCGAGCCCTGACCGGGTGATATTTCAACGTCGAGGCCGGCTTTTTCGAAATGGCCATTATCAATTCCCGCAAAGAAGCCTGCAGAAGGTCCCTCGAACTTCCAGTCCAGCGCAAAAGGAACCTTGGTGGCGGCATGCGCCACACTCGACAGGCCCAGCATCAGCAACGCGCAAAGCGCTGATTTCCCGATTTTCTGCTTCATCCTGAGTGCGGAAGAATCAGCAAAGTAGTGCATGGTTTTCATGAAAAATAACAGTTAGTTGGCGTGTGGATGTAACGTAAACGCATTGTACGTGCCAGTCAACATAATTGTTTAAAAACAGCTAGATACAACACTCCACATGTGCTCTGATCCCGGTCGCCGCTCTTCTTTCGTGCGCACCGATTAAAGTCGCACAAAATCAGGGCTTTCCTGTTAGATTTTTACGTCCCTGTTCTTCAACCTACGAGCTATTTTGAGTGGACGGTGGGCGGATGCTGTGGGCTTGCTGTCAGCATTAGTGCGTGCGCATGGTGACCATAAAATGTTTAACAGATGGCTGGTGTATGAAAAATAATGGCAGCCCAGAATGCAAAAGGGCTACGCCGGAAAACTCCTCCGGCGTAGCCCTGAATATCAAGACAACAATAGATGTGTTGTTTATGTGGCGCTAGCCCTGCGTCTTGCTTCGGCATCAGCCTGTAGCTGCCGAGTACGCTCGATGTCAGCCCGGCTCGCAGCATCACTGGCATCCAATCGCAACTCAGGCGTCTCTTCAGGCAGATCGGCGTTAGAGTCCAGCAACACGCGATAAATGATCGCACCCACGATAGCGCCAACGATAGGTGCTACCCAGAAAAGCCAAAGCTGTGCCATTGGCAAGCTTGCACCATCGCCAAACACGTTAGCAATTAACGCCTGCGAAGTAGAGCGAGCCGGATTAACGCTGGTGTTTGTAATAGGAATGCTTACAAGATGAATGAGTACCAGCGACAAACCGATAGTCAGGCCACCCATAGCGGCCGAGGCACGTTTGGCAGTAGCTCCCATGATCACTACCAAAAATACAGCCGTTAGTATTGCTTCTGTTAAGAAAGCAGACGTCATGCTGTATCCGCCAGGCGAGCCGTCAGGGCCAAAGCCGTTGGTGGCGAATGTGCCGGCTCCGGCGGTAATGGCAAAGTCAGGTCGTCCGGATACCATGTAATAGATTGCCAAGGCGCCTAATACGCCGCCTATTACCTGGGCGATGATGTAACCCGGCGCCTTTGCAGCAGAAAATCGGCCACCGGCTACCAGACGCAGTGTTACTGCAGGATTAAAATGCCCTCCGGAGATATGACCAACAGCATAAGCGCCGGTCACAACTGTCAACCCAAATGCAAGGCTGACACCAAGAAATCCGAGCCCCAGACTTGTACCGTTTCCGCCAGTTCCGAAATCTGCAGCCATAATGGCCGCGCCACAACCTCCCAGTACTAACCAGAACGTACCAAAAACCTCTGCCGCTAATGCTCTTCCGTACATCATGTATTCCCCAAGTTAAAGGTTAAAAAATTACTTTTAAGTGTCAAGCATCCAACGCTGAAGTGCATGAGATGCTTTATTTCGCTTTAAAAGTCACTGAGGTGAAAACACGACGCCACAGTGATGTCACAACTCTGAATTATCAGGTTAGCCGTATAGCCACTATTAACCTGTAAATTAGTGTTTCTGAAAAAATCCAGCAGGTTACTTTTGAACTGATGCGTTATTACTGCTAAGAATATGTGAAGCACTGCGATACTCCGCACGCAAGCATGATTTAGTGATCTAATCGACTCAGGTAACTTATTGCATGCTGTTTGTGGGGCCACCCCTGATGTATGCACCACACTGGCTGCTATTGCGAACTTCAGCGTTGAACGGCGATCAATGTGTCGAAGAAACTCACCGTCACGCGCGTTCATGGCTCGCTGGAGACTACGCTGCAATCGGTTACGCCTTTCTAATAGCGTGTGAAAGCAACTGCTCATGGACAATGTGGTTTGTACTCTTTTTATTTTGTCATTTCTGTATCTGTTATCGAAATGAACGAGGCCTGATACTGAACTCAACGTATCGCTTGGCTGGCAGCTCTCTACCATGAAGTTCAAAGATATGGGCATCGCACTTGCCCTTATGTGTTTATGGGGATTTAATTTTTCTGCCACCAAGCTCGGCGCAGAGCAAACCAATCCCATTTTGTTAACAGCGCTCCGCTTTATTTTTGCGCTGTTTCCGGTCTTTTTTTTGTCAGGCGTCCATCGGTGCAGTTGCGCTACTTGTGTGCCTACGGTTTGACCTTTGGGGTGGGCATCTGGGGAATGATGGTCTGGTCCATTAACCTGGGCGTGTCAGCGGGTATGGCCGGCCTTCTCATGAATAATTCAGACTAAGCAAGTACCCGGACAAGCTCATCCACCGTTGAACTGTCCGGGGTCGTTTCACCAGAGTGATATGTTTCGCAAATTCTGCCGCTCTGGGGACAGGATGCGCAATTGTTTACAAATCAAACGGATTCGAAGGTTGCAAGACTGTAACAAAGCAGTAAAATGTCGCCTGTCAGATTGTGAACGCACGGATGTGGATGTCTTTGTACGTCAAGCCAATGGAGTGCCAAGAGAGTCAGGCGATGCTGTTTCGATTTACTGTTGTTTGTTTGATCGCGATTACTCTTTCTGCTTGCGACAATAGTGCGCACAAAGAGCCTGCTTCTGCTTCTGATCAAATTACATCAGAACCTTTATTACTAACGCAGCGATTACTCAATCACTGCGAAGTTACAGCTGATACTCTCGAACAGGCACGTCGCGTCTTTTCACGAACCTGCGACTCCCAACCGCGTGATTGTGATCCCGTCAACGGTCAGTGGCGATGCTCCAGTCGTGTTCTGGGTTTAAGTGCACCACCTCCACAAGCTGTTGATGATGATCAGGCAGAGGTTTCCGGTATCTGTGAAGCTAGCGCTGCAACTTTGCAGGCAGCAAGGGAGGCTTACGCCGCGCAGTGTACTTTGCCTAGACGCGATTGCGATCAGGTTGACGGTCGATGGCATTGTTCCAGTGAGCAAATTGGCAACGATGCACCGAGTGTCAGTGAGCAGCAACCGGAATTCATTGATCACGAAAACAATGGTTCCGAAGACAATCTTGACGAGCGAATCAAAACGTTAATAACAGCGGCTTCAGGTGGTCGTGGTTTATCAGCCTTTACCTTGCCAGAGGACGGTGACTTTGCCTCGATACCGCAGGATCCCAATAACCCGATAACATCAGCCAAAGTTGAGCTGGGTCAGTTGCTATTTCATGATACGGCGTTTGCATTGAATGGGCGTATGGACGAACAGCAGTCATGGTCGTGTGCGACTTGTCATCACGCGGCAGCAGGTTTCAAGTCTGGCACGGTGCAGGGAATAGGCAATGGAGGCACAGGATTTGGGCCGAACGGCGCTGATCGTCTGCTGGCGGCGGGTTTTGATGGCGATGCTTTGTCCGACGCCGAAAACAAACCGGATTTACAGCCGTTTGCATCCCCATCGATATTGCACGTTGCCTGGCAGGATGTGATGTTGTGGAACGGTCAGTTTGGCAATAGCGCAAATGGTATTGTCAATGTCGGGGTTGATGCGTCTCTTTTAGCTACACCGGACACACCGAAAGAGATCAACAACATGGAACTGTCAGGTGTGGAAGTTCAGGCTATCGCCGGATCTGGAGTTCACCGACTCAGGTTTGAAGACGATTCGCCTTTGCAGACAAACCCTGACTATCAACGTTTATGGGATGCAGCTTATGGCAGTGAGTCGGTATCCCCTTTGATAGGTGCTGGTAAGGCCATGGCAGCCTACGAGCGAACGGTTATTGCAAATCAAGCCCCTTTCCAGCGCTGGTTGCGGGGAGATTTATCGGCGATGAATAGTGAGCAGAAAAAAGGTGCCGAGCTATTCTTCGGTAACGCTGGATGTGCTGATTGTCATCAGGGACCGGGACTGGGCTCCGATGTCGATGCGACGGCCGACCAGATGTTTTTTGCGTTAGGTTTTAACGACATTGATGAAGGGGTCGCCATCGTGCATGGCGGTGTGGGCGACAATGACCGTCTCGGGCGTGGGGGTTTTACGGGTGATTCTGTTGATAACTTCAAATTCAAGATCCCGCAGCTTTACAACCTGACCGACGCTAATATTATGGGGCACGGTGGAAGTTTTACCTCTGTACGTGACGTTGTCGAATACAAGAATGAGGCAGTTGCCCAGCACGTGCCGGCGCAGGATTTTCTGGATTACCGCTTCCAGCCGTTGGGTCTTGATGAAAAACAGGAAGCTGCACTAACAGCATTTGTTGCCGAAGCGCTGTACGATCCTGATCTGCGCAGATATCAGCCCGACTCGGTGCCTGACGGAAAATGTATTGTCGACGACGACTCCAGTCCAAGTCTGGGTGCTCGGTGCCCGTAACAATGGCGTGGATTGATGCTGACCATATCGCCGTGGGTGCGTAATACGGTGGTAAGCGGAACAACAGCAAACCTTCATTTCTGCGGTTTGATTCGACTGCACAAGGCATCATCGTTCCGCTGACAAATATCCGGTATTGCCGTATTGATGCGTAGGGACAATCTGAATTTCTCGAGCAATCAACGGTGTTAATCTTTGCCCTGATTTGATGGCCAAGCGCCTCGCCATTTCAAACAGGCGCCAGATTGTGAGACCAAAACCTAACCATGTCTAGTAAAACCGAATTCCCAGTTCTGTTGAACGTCAAGATTGCCGAGACTGAAGATCACTGCAACGTCAGAGCTGACATAACAGGATTCCGAGCCAAGAATGTCCGTGTCACCTCGTGGCAAGACTCGCTTGTCGTGGAAATGAGACGCGAAGATCGCCCGGCGCAAAGCTATTACCTGGGGGAGGTGGATCCAGAGATCTACAAGCGTGTTATTCCTTTGGACTTTGAGATAAATGGAGACACCATCATGACGCACTACCAGAGTGGAAAGCTGAGTATCGGAGTTGCCAAGCGCGTTAACAACGCATCATCAACCGAAGCAATGAGCTCCTACGCTTAACACCGTCAAGTGACAATGGTGGGTTTGCAACAGGCAGACTGCTCATTGGAGTCGAATCGAGTGTGGTCTGAATCACACGTTGAGACGTGTGAGCAGCTGCCTGATCTGCAAGGGAATTATAAGTAGGTCAACCACAATGCGATTTGTGGGAAGGCGACCAGCAAACCCACCAGTGCCAGTGAACAACCGATGTAGGGTATGGCGGCAGAATAAATCTCACGCATCGTGGTTTGTGGTGGAGACACGCCTTTCATTACAAACAACAACAAACCGAAGGGTGGGGTGGTAAAGCTGATTTCAAGCGCCAGCAGCATGATTAGCCCAAACCAGATTGGATCGAAACCCAGCGTCTGTGCTAATGGAAAAAAGATGGGTACCGTCAACAGCATTATGGAAATCTGTTCCATAAACATGCCCAGAAGCAACAGCACGGCAAACATCACCAGCAACATGGCGAGAGGATCTAAATCGTAACCTGTTGCCCAGTTAATCAGCCCTCTGGATGCGCCAGAGAACGCCAGTAACTGGCTGAATGTGGCAGAGCCAAACACGATAAGGTAGGCCATCAAGGTGACACGCAAGGTGCCGGTAACAGATTTTCTGAAAGCGTCGATGGTGAGGCACCGATACACAACAGCAAGGATTAGCACACCTGAGGCACCGAAGGCCGCAGCCTCCGACGGTGTGACGATTCCGTTAATCATCAAGACGATGATTAAAACCATGACACCAACCATAGGCACGACATCTGTCACCAGGAGCCTGATGCGCGCAACGATCGACATAGGCGAGACATCGTAGGCAGGTGCCGCGGAAGGATCCATACGTGTTTGCAAGGTGATCATTCCAATATAAAACAGCGCCAGCAACAGGCCCGGAATGACACCGGCTATCAACAGGGCAGCAACATCAATCTGTGCAAGCGTGGCAAGCAGGACTGCCAACGCGGAAGGCGGGATAATGATGGCCAAGCCGCCTGTACCCAATATCGGGCCTATACTCATGTGTGTCTTGTATCCGCGTTTGTTCATCTCCGGAACCATCAAAGAGCCGAGTAACGCAGTCGATCCCATTGATGATCCTGACAGCGTGGAGAAAGCGGTACCGCCGATTACGGTGACATAACTGAGTCGACCCGGCAAACGACCCAGCAGGCGATCTATGGCGGAGAACATCCGCCCACCAAGCCCGGTATAAAAAAATATCTCACCCATCAACAAGAACAAGGGGATGGGTACAAGCGCGTACTTTGTCAGCGAACCGAGTCCATTGTTCAGTAGCTGGACAACACCGCGTTCGCCACCCATGAATATCCAGGCGCCGATGATGTTTGCAGCCAGAAACGCCAGAGCCACTGGCATGCCTATGGCCATGAGCAAGATGATGGTTCCTAGCAGCAGTCCGAGTGCTGCATACCATTCCATTATTCGTGTATCCCCGCTTCGCCCGAATGCAGAAGATCCTTGCCAAATACATAACGACCAAACTCAATCACCATAAACCCGAAACTCAATGGGAAGGTGATGGTCAGTAGCCAGCGCGGATAGTAGTAGGCCCTGACATCAAAATCGTTGCGTTCTATATTGATTAGAAACAACTCAAAGCCCTTGTAAGCCAGTATCAGGCATACAACCACGCATAGCAAAGCGACCAGACGGCTAACAATTTGCCGCAAAAAAGTGGGTAGTACGGCGGTTACCAATTCGATATGCACATGGCCTTTTTCGCGAACCAGCCATGGTGCGCCAAGCATGGTCATATAGAGCAGACCATACTCGGCGGACGTAAAAAGCCAGGCGAAGGGTTGCAGCCCGGCGTTGCGCATCAGCACTGAAACAATCACTGACACCATTAACCACAGCAATGTCGCACCTGCAATGACAGCCATACCGTACAGCAGTCTGGTGTAGATGCTATTGAGTAGTTGCATGCTGATTAAGGTCATTGCTGGCCGTTTTTTGCCGCTACCTATTTCTCTTAATCGGCGGAGGTGTTGTAGTAGAGTTCGATCAGCTTGTCATAGTTTCCATCACCCTGTGGACTTTCTGCCATAAGACCTTGCATGCGCTCCCAGGTTTTCTCGCGCGCTGCTGCCAGATAATTTGCCTTGGCTTCGCCTTCCAGATTGACAACCTGCATGCCAGCCTCATCCAGTGCTGCAAAGTCTTCGTCACGCTTGCCTTGCAAGGCCATGACACTGTCTTTTTCATGCTGGATAGCCACATCATTCAGGACGGTTTTTGCTTCATCACTCAGAGAGTTCCACTTTTCGAGGTTTACGATGACGCCCAGATCAGTAGAGAAAAAGCAGGGTTCTATCCGATAGTTAAGAAATTCATTCCATTTCAGATCAATGAGACCGATCTGAGTCCAGCCGGTGGCATCGACAACACCGCGTTGCAGTGCCGAATACACTTCACCGGTTGGAAGATCAATAACCTGGGCATTGAGATAGTTGGTGAAAAATGCGTTATACACGGCGTTTCCGCGAAGTTTCAGGCCGTCCACTTTCAGGTTTCCAGCATCGTCAAACTCAGGTGCGTCTCGAGTCCACAGGTTGTAGCACACGCCACTGTCAAACCAGCCAAGATATTTTACGCCCATCTTTTCCTGATGAATCTGGTCCATCAGATCGGTGCCACCATTGGCACGCGTGTCAACCGCGTTGAGGTTGGATGCGACCATTGCATCTTTTTCCGGTACGGTGCCACCGTAAAAACTACCGGGGGTATAGACCATATCGACAATGCCATCGCGAACGGCATCGGGCTGCTGAAACATGCCAATGGCTTCTGGGCCGCCACGAACTTCAATTTGCACGACGCCTTTGCCGGCTTCATTTACCTTGTCGACAAAGCCTAGAAAACTTTGTGTGTAAATGAGAGTTTCGGGAAATGCGTGGACAGCGGACAGGGTCTCTTCAGCAAAGACTGTCGCGCTTGACATCATGCTGCCAGCGATGATGCTATACAGGAATCTTTTTTTCATAGTTGCCTCTTGTTGTGGTGTGTAGTCGAGTAGTTTTTGGGAAACCAGACTGTCTCCGAGTATAGTGTAGTGTGACCTTCAAACGCTTCAAACAGCGGTTTGTCCAGGGGTCAGCCGCTAGGCGCGAGCTCGAAAAGGTATCGGGTATACCTTGAGAGCGAGCAACAACGCGGGTGAGCCCTGGACGAGCCGCCCTTCGGGAGACCACCAAAACACCCTCCGCCGCGTTGCTGTTCTTGACAAGGATCCTGACCTTGCCTGCGAACAGCGCCTTGCTGAGGGCGTTTTGGTGGTCTCTGTTTGAAGCGTTTGAAGGTCACACTACACTAGCCACCTCTCCACCAGCTTACTTGTAGATTAGCGAGACCATGACTGCACTGAGTACTGTTGCGAGACACTTTTGAGTGGTAATAACACCCGTGTTCGGCAAATTTAGTTCAATCAACCACCTGTAAAATTGTTACAAACCATCAAGGAAAAATTCCATCAAGAAAAATTTGATGAAACATTATTTACTCAT
>JBGCGC010000201.1:0-7805 GCA_045110475.1 Granulosicoccus sp. | reverse complement strand
TTTTGGCATGTATTTTCTGACGGTCCGAGGCGAAACTGATATGCCGAGTTTTACCAGTAATTCGTTGGCTATGCGTTCCTCGCCTCAGGTAAAGTTCTCGTTCGTCATGCGACGAATGAGTCGCTGAAGTTCTGGCGGAATGGGGGGGGCTGCCAGCCTGTGATTTCTTTCGCCAGAAGTCGCGGGCGCAGTGTTGATGCCATCTCATGAGAGTGCTTGGCTTAACAATCACTAATGCATCATGCCAGTTGAATCGCTTAGACAGGAGCGCCATGGTAAAGCGTGTTGCCAGGTCAGTTGATCTCGGCTTGATCTGTCGCTCCTGGTAGAGGGCAAGCTGTTTTCTAAGAAACAAGTTCTCTGCAGCCAGACTCTTTGAAGATTTCGTGCAAAGCCACAGGTATTTTGCAATATCGCCGAATAATTTACAAATGATAAGAAAGCGATCTATGTGCATGACCGTAAGTTAACCGACGTTTTGATGATCGGCAAGAAACTCTTTAAAATCAAAGTGGAGGTAATATTTGCGGACCACAGGCATCTGTGGCGCTATTCTGTCAGCTATTGCGATAAACAGTGTAGCCCACTTGCTCGCCTGAGCAACAATGCACGACACAATAAATACTGGAGTATCCGGTGAAACGATTTGGGCATCGTCACCTCTGGTGGCGCGGCGGTGCGTGTCAACGCTATGCTTCTGAACCGCCAGCCATGGAATTGTCGTGCGAGGAGGTCTGGACATTTTTCCAGGCGAATTAACAAGCACGTTTATCCAGCAGCCCTCTACACATAAAGCATTTATAACCATCACTACAACCTGGATGAGAACATGATAGACGCCCCACCAAACCTGACGATAAAAAAGTTATTCAGACGTCCAACGGATGCTCAGATTTCTGCCTTTCAAGGTGTGCCTACAGGATTTGTCGTTGACGCACTGTTTGGAGGTGGCGCACTGTCCTCCACAATTCAGCCGATTGGCGCTGGACGGGATTTGCACTGTGTCGCTGCAGGCCCTGCCTTAACCGCCGATTGCGGACCCGCCGACGTCCTCGCGACATTTGCTGCCCTTAAGTTCATTCGACACGGCGACATCGTCGTGTCTGCGTTTGCCGGATACACAGGATGTGCTGCGGCAGGTGATCGTGTGATCGGCATGATGAAAAACTGCAGCGCCGCCGGTTTCGTGACTGATGGACCCGTCCGCGACTATCAAGGCATCGTACCCGTCGGCTTGCCGGTCTGGTGCTGTGGCCTTACCCCAGCTTCACCTCACATGTCCGGACCGGGATCCGTCGGATTCCCCGTACAAATTGGTGGGCAGGAAGTCGAGACCGGAGATATGATCATCGCGGATCAGGACGGTGTTGTAGTTGTCCCTTTTGAGAGATTGGATCAAGTCATCCAAAGCCTTGCACGAATCACTGAATTGGAGGCATCGCTGGACAAGGAGGTTACCGAGGGGATGAAAGTACCCGCCTGGGTCGAAGAGTATCTGGATAGCAACCAGTCGGTGCGACAAGACTGATACTCTCCACCCTGCGGCGACATCCCGGGCAAACTCATCCGCTCGAGTTTGTTGATCGCACCGCCTCTACGCCTGGTTTGCCTGAACGCGAAAGCCGCTGTTTGATGTTTTCCCACAGCTTCGCAATACCCAGCGGCTCGTAGATCATGAACAGGATGATAAGCACACCGAACACTACCTGCTCAGTCGCTGAAATAATGGTGGCGTCAATCGCTCCGTGAAAAAGATTGTTGCCTACACTGTTGAGGAGTACGGGAAAGAGCAATATAAAGGCAGCGCCGATGAAAGCACCGTTTATCGTGCCGAGGCCTCCGAGAATGACCATAAACAAAATCTCGAACGAGAGCTTGATATCGAAAGCAACTGGCTCTAGCGACTTCAAATAGGTGAAAGCGAAAAGGGCCCCTGCTACTCCACAATAAAAAGCACTAATCGCAAATGCCTGCAGCTTGGTCCTCAGCAATGAGATTCCCATGGATTCAGCGGCGATATCCACATCGCGAACCGCCATCCAGCTTCTGCCAGTACTGCCTCGCGACATATTTATCGCCAGTAAGGTTAGCACCGTGACCACGGCCACCACCACCATGAACATATCAAGTGGACTGGTGAACTGCTTTCCAAAAATTACAATATCCTGAGCAGTGATAATGCCCGAGGTATCGTAGTTTTTAAACCAGCCAAACTTATCGATCATCCAGATGATGAAGAACTGGGATGCCAGTGTAGCAACCATCAGGTAAATGCCTCTGACACGAAGACTGGGCAATCCAAACAGAACGCCGAATGCTGCGGCAACCAAACCCGAGAGTACCAAGGCCACAGGGAACGGTATACCAGGCACTCGAAGAATCAGGTTAAAACAGGCAAACGCTCCAGCCGCCATGAAACCTGCCGCCCCGAGCGACAGTTGCCCGGCATAACCCATTACGATCTGCTGACCGATTGCCGCTAGTGCCAGACACAACCACGGAATCAGAATGGATGTGTACCAGTATTCGCTGCTGACAAGGCCAGGCAACACCAGATAGGCGATAGACATCAACACAATAAAGTTGACGACATCACTCCTGGTAAATGTCATGAATATCGGTGTCTTGTTCACTTGGCTTTCTCCACCTCAAACCCGTCGAATGATTTTCTCGCCAAACAAGCCTTCCGGCCGCCAGAGCAAAAAGAAGATTGCCAATACATATGGCGCCCAGCCTTCTATCCCGCCACCGACAAATGGTCCAAGATAAACCTCAAGTATCTTTTCGCTGGCCCCGATAATAAGACCTCCGACAATAGCACCAGGGATGGATGAAAAACCGCCGATGATCAGCACCGGTAGCGCTTTCAACGCCAGATCCACCAATGCAAATTGAACCCCTGCTCGAGCACCCCACATCATGCCGGCCAACAGTGCCACCACACCCGCCGCCGACCAAACAAGCAGCATGATGTGATTCAATGGAATGCCTATTGAACTGGCCGCCCCGGCATCATCTGCCACGGCACGCAAGCCGAGCCCGATTTTGGTGAACTTGAACAACAGAGCCAGAATTGTGATCATGAGTGCCGCCAGAAGACCGGCAGTCAGATCAAGGGCACTGATGAACATGCCGGTATTGTCCGCTATCCATGGGATCGGGAAATCGCCGATGCCAAGATCCAGTCGCCGCACCTCCACTCCCCATACTGCCTGCGCCAGGCCCTCCAGAACAAACCCAAGCCCGATGGTCGCCATAAGCAGTGTGTCTTCGTTCTGGTTCATCAGCGGTTTCAGTACCAGGCGCTCTGTGCAATAACCAACCAGAACCATCAGCAAAACTGTCACGATAAACGCTGCGAAAAACGGCAGGCCCAGTTCCATGAACCCGACAAACGCAAGAACCGCGAAAAAGACCATCGCACCTTGCGCAAAATTGAAAGTGGAAGACGCCTTGTAAATGAGAACGAAACCGAGTGCAACCAGAGAATACATGGTGCCTGCCAGCAGACCACCCACAAGCACTTCAATGAAAAACAGAACCTCACTATTCATGGGCTATCCCCAGATAAGCATCAATTACTCCCTGATTTGATCTCACCTCTTCCGGCGGTCCATCAGCAATGATTTTTCCGTAGTCGAGAACAACGACACTGTCAGAGATATCCATGACCACACCCATGTCATGTTCGATAAGTACCATGGTTGTTCCCAACTCGTCATTCACTTTAAGAATGAAACGACACATCTCGCGCTTTTCCTCGACGTTCATACCTGCCATAGGTTCATCAAGAAGCAGGACACTCGCCTCCGTTGCCAGAGCCCGCCCTAGTTCAACTTTCTTCTGCAAACCATAAGGCAACTTGCCTACCGGCAAATTCTTGATGGCACCCAAGTCAAGGAACTCGACGATCTCTACACACCTGGCCTTGTTTTCACGTTCCTCCCGCTGAGCCTGCGGTAACTGAAGCGCCACCTGTAAAAAATTTGATTGAGCGAACAGATTTCTACCGACAAGGATATTGTCCAGAACCGACATGCGTTTGAACAGCGCCAGATTCTGAAAGGTTCGTGAAACACCCCTGCGGGCCGACAGATTGGGGGTATTGTGTTCAAGTGCCTCACCGCGATAAGCGATGTGTCCTTCAGAAGGTGTGTAGATACCGTTTATGCAATTCAGCAAAGAACTCTTACCCGCACCGTTAGGCCCGATAATGGCGCGTATCTCGTGTTCTCGGATGGCAAAAGAGGTATCGACGATCGCCTTCACGCCGCCAAAGTTTAGCGACACATTATGAATTTCGATAATCGGGCCACCAACAGGAAATTTTCTCGGTTCCGTCATCTGTGTCAAAGACTCCTATCTCTTAGCGCATTTGCTCGACAACAATGTAATCTGTCAGACATCGTTAGCGGGATATCTATTGGCTTTGCTCTGTCTTGAGCACGTCGCGAAAGTTCTTGCGACCCTCCTTCGACACGCCCAGATAGAACTCCTTCACTTTGTCATCGTTCAATAGATCCTGCGCCGGTCCGTCAAGGACAACTCGCCCTGTCTCGATGATGTACCCATGGTCGGAATTCCGCAGAGCCACATTAGTATTCTGCTCGGCGAGCAGAATGCTCACTCCCTCTTTCTGATTGAGCTCCCGCACGATGTTGAAAATCTCTGCAACAAGCTGTGGCGCCAGACCCATTGACGGTTCGTCAAGCAGAAGCATTTTCGGTTTTGCCATCATGGCTCTTGCCACTGCCACCATTTGCTGCTCACCACCCGAGGTGAATCCTGCCTGACTTTTGCGTCGCTCCTTCAGTCGCTGGAAATAACTGTACATGCGTTCCAGTTCCTGTCTTATCTCCACTTTGGAAAGCTTCCTGGAGTAGGCCCCGGCAATTATGTTTTCCTCGACCGTCAAATGACCAAAGCACCGGCGCCCTTCCAGCACCTGCACAAGACCCCTGCCCACCATATCCGAGGGTTCGGCCTTATCAATCGAACTGCCGTCGTAGTTGATAGTACCGTTGGTCACCTTGCCCCGTTCAAATGACAGCATGGTGGATATCGCCTTCAACGTCGTACTCTTGCCAGCACCATTTCCGCCCAGCAACGCCACAATCTTTCCTCTAGGCACACACAGAGAAACGTCATGTAGCGCCGAAATGACGTTGTCGTATACGACTTCCAGGTTCGTAAGTTCGAGAATATTATCCGAAGGCGGGTTCATTTAAGTCACCATTGTGAGAATCAATCGGCCGCAGCGAGCTGCTTACGCAACAACTCGTTGCGGCCGTGTGCTGAAACTGCTAAGACAAGCTGCAGCAACTAACGCAACTGAACAGCTGTTTTCAGGACGGTAACAAGGTAACTCTTATGCACAATCTTTAGGTGTGATTTTATTTTCCTCTGCAAACTTGGCAGCGGACTCTTCGACCAGTGTACGGATAAATGCAGGATCAAGCGGTTCTTCCCAACCAGTGACTTGTTGGAATTGCTCACCATCCCATTGCATGAGAGCAAACTTTCCTGCGCCCTCATGGTTCTCACACGACATGGCGAACGGCGCTATCATCCCGCCAATGCCAATCTCTTCCAACCTCGCCTCAGTGAGATTCAAGGCTTCATACCCATCCCGGAACTCGGCCCCTGTGACGGCCTGACCCACCTTGTCGTGGATCTCTTGCGCGTTCTTCATCGCCTCGATCCACATCACAGCAGCGCCCAACCCACGATTCCAATAAACTGTACCTATTCGGTCAGGGTCATTGAGGTTGCCCTCGCCCGCACCATACACTTGCTCCGTGATTCGCTGGACAAGCGGGAATTCATTCCCGGGCAAGGCATTAGCCATGGCGTACGTGCCGACTGCCGCGTCACCCGCAGGATACATATCCTCTTCCGCTGCCCCGAAAGTCACATACATCAATCGATCGCGTGGGAAGCCTACGCGCGCAGCGTTAGTCATGCCAGTTGAATTCATACCGGATCCTGCTCCCCAGAATGTCACCCAGTCTGGCTTCTCACGACGGACCTGCAACCATTGAGACTGTTGCTCAAGACCAGGGGGCGGAATAGAAATTTCAACCAGTTCAACACCCCAGTCTGACGTGATCTGACGCATTGCCGGTAGTGGCTCACGACCATAGGCGGAGTCAATATGCAGGTGTACGATTTTCTTGCCTCGCATCGCTTCCACACCACCCTCTATCTCTGCCATCAACTTCAGTTTTACGGCTATCTGGGACCAGTAGTGACTGGCTGCATTGAACACCCATGGCCAAACCCTTCCGTCTGCAGCATCGGTTCTGCCATAGCCATACTGTGCAAGCACCACCTCGTCATCGGCCATTCGGTTGATAACCGCGTAGGCACCTGGCGTTCCCAGCGTGTCGAATACAACGATGCGTTGACCATCGTTCTCTTGCAATCTCTGGTAGCACTCCACGGTCTTTACCGCGTTGTACTCAGTCTCGCATTCCTGCCAAGACAACATCACACCGTTAACACCGCCGTTCATGTTGACATAGTTCATGTAGTCAATCTGAGCACCGTAGTAGCCTGTTCCCATGGCGGAGTAAGGACCCACCCGACTGCTGGCGACAGGAAAATACTGGGTCTCCTGAGCATGCACGCCTTGAGAAACTGTCAGAGTTGCAAAACCACCTGCCACTAGTGACATAGTGGCGGCAAATAATTTCACTGACTTCCTGATCATTTTAAGCCTCCGGTTAGGTAAATTCTATTCGTGTTTGAATAACTCGAAAAAAAGCCGAGCCGATAGTAATCAATACTAGATAAGTCTTGTGATAGATCTTCAAAAAAATATTTTTTTTTGTAAGAACTAGCGAATGAATTGTGCCCGCACACTAGCCAACTCACTACTAAAGTGTTCACCCTTCAATTTTATGAGCTGCGCATCCTTACGCGAAGACGCGGAAAAAATGTAGAGACTGAAAAGTGGCGATCAGCTATAAGTCGAGCTACATCACCTGCTGCGTCAATCATGTGATCGATGCTAATCCGGTCCTTAGGCGGCATACTGCACCTGCGCCATTAACAAAACCTCGTCCTGAAAATATCGCGAGAGATCACCGGCGGTGCGCAAGTCCACTTTTTGACCTGGCAACTCCGACAATTCTGTTGCCATTCCGGCTACGTCCATTAATCCGGAAACGTGTGCAGAATCGAACTCTACCAAAAGGTCGATATCACTTTCGGGGCCCGCTGCACCTTTCAACTGAGAGCCGAATAGCGACAGCTACCGTCTGTAAATAATCGAAATTTTTCAGGATCTAAAACGGTCAGGGATACCTGAGACTCTTTTTTTCCTTATTTCGTCTCCGTTTCATACAAGAATATCAGTAACTTAGTATTAGCCTAGGGGAGAATTGTGTGAATTTTCAGCGCTTATCGTCCTTATTGTTTTGCAAAACCGATCGGCTAAGGTTGGCTCTGGAGTATCAGCAACAAAAACATTTATTCCCAATGACCCAAACTACATCAAAACCTGGCAAACGTTTAAAGGCCGCAAACACTCATCATTACGAAAAACGCTGACCATTGGGGATTGCTCTTGGCCCCCACAGAGACAATAATTAATTGCCCATCACCGAAGTATGTTGCGAAATTCGATATGTTTACATGACTGAGGATTCGCAAAGATCACGCGGCAAAGAATCTTTAACGGATTCAAAACGGCTGGCAGCCTTGGTGCCAAGGCCACGAACCAACCTGTCCGGGCCGCGTAGGTGGGGCCGCTTAGGTCGGGCCGCGCAGGTATTGATGTGAGTATCTGCAGTGCTTGTGGG
>JBGCGC010000200.1:0-39341 GCA_045110475.1 Granulosicoccus sp. | reverse complement strand
CCTCCCGCTAGATCATCATTGCCCGATCCACCATCCATCACGTCATTGCCACTCAGACCAAACAGCACATCATCGCCATCCTCGCCCTGCAGATCATCGTCGTCAGCGCCTCCAAAGAGTCTGTCGTTATCGGGCCCTCCGTGCAGTCGATCAATGCCTGCACGACCAATCAAAACATCGTTGCCTGAACCACCCACTAGCTCATCATTGCCCAACCTACCATCCATCCGGTCATCATCATTCAGGCCAAACAAACATCATCACCATCCTCAACTTGCAACATAAGAACCTGTTGAACTACCTGTAAAAAGGCTATTCTTTGTAGAAGGATTCTGGTAGCGAGGTTTGCGATGAAATTTTTGACTCTTTTTAAGGTTGTTTTCTTTACACTCAGCTCAATCAGCCTTATTCCTTCCATACGCGATGCTCAAGCGGCTCCAGAATGTTCCATTGGTGATATCAAGCAATGGGCGTCCGGCTTTGTTGTACGAGATGTCGTCTTCCATAATGACTCTGATCGAGTGGTCAGCTCACCTCGCATCAGACTTGTATTCAGCGAGGAGGTAGGGGTACAAAGTGTATGGGGAGCTATAGCCGAGCAAGCCGGCGTTGACGTTATCCTCACTGGAAACGGCTACAACTCAATCGTGAAACCGGGCGGTTCGGCACGCTTCGGCTTCAAAGGGGTTGGTCGTGCGGACGGGGTGACTTGTCAGCTACCAGAAGAAGAAGTTGACGAACCTCTACCAATAAATGATGGCGTTGTTTGGCGCGACGATGAGATTGATGCAGGCTTAGCAGGGCAGCGCTGGCGGCGGCTGGAAGATACGCGCATCGTTGCCGATTGCGGTGGCGATCGTGGTCAATGCCTTGAGGTAACCTATGGACCAACCAGCCGGGGGTCTGATCGGCTGCAAACATCTGTCGATATTCCTCCCGGTACACACTACACGCTTCAGTACGATATACGCTTCGGTAGCGATTTCGAATTTGTGCGTGGTGGAAAACTCCCTGGTCTGTCCCCAGAGAACCACACGACGGGTTGTAAATCAGCGCATCCAGAAAAATGGAGTGCAAGACCAATGTGGCGTGTTGAAGGTGCAGCACAAGGCTACTACTACGGGCAGGACCGATCAGGAAATTGTGGTGACGGGCAGACCAGCGGCATTGGCGTCTTTAAGCCAGGTCGGTGGCAGAAAGTGGCTTTGAGGGTCAAACTCAATAATACCGAAGCCAGTTACGACAATTTCCGTATCATCGATAACGATACAGATTAACAATATGGGATCAAGCAGGAAATCCTTCATACCATGGCAATGAAAATTGACGCGTTAACACGATTTCCCATCAAAGGCCTGAGTGGTCAGTCGCTGGACAGCGTGAAACTTGAAGCTGGCCAAGGGTTTCCGGCCGATCGCAAATTCGGCTTTACACGCCCGAACAGTGGCTTTGATCCTGCCGACCCGAAGCCTCTGCCAAAGACGAAATTTTACATGCTGGCGCGGGATGCCACTTTGGCACTGCTGAATACAGTTTATGACGAGGACACTGGCATACTCTCGTTAACATCCCCCTATGCTAACGGACGTTTTGACATCAACACACCGCATGGTAAACAAAAGGCCAGTCAGTTCCTCAAAGCGTATCTATTGCTACCTGATGACGAAACCCCACAACTCCATGAAGCCTCACCTCACCGCTTTACGGATGTGTCTGTAGACTCACAAGAGATGATGAATGCAGTATCAATCATCAACCAGGCCAGTGTTGATACGTTTGCAAAGGCCATCGGGCAGGATGTCGATCCACGACGATTTAGGGGCAATATCCAGTTAACAGGCCTCGCGCCATTTTCCGAGCTGGACATGATCGGCCAGGAAATCAGCTTGGGCTCGGCGCGACTGAAAATCGTGAGGCGTACAAGGCGATGCCCGGCGACAGAGGTGAATCTGAAAACTGGTGAGCGCGATATGAAGACGCCAAGGCTGTTGCGCGAGAACTACGGACACATGGATATGGGTGTTTATGCTGAGGTTACGCACGGCGGCGTGCTCTCAGTTGGAGAAAGGGTCCGGCTAGTGTGAGAAACGACATGTCTTTGCACAGCGCCAGTCCCAGCAAAATTCACAGCGGTTTGCTATCAGCGGCCTCAAGGTAGTCAGTCCAGGTTGCTCAATGTTTCGCCAAGGTCCAAGGTTATACAGTAGCTCTGTCTTATACAAGCCGTTAGTAATCTCAGCAAGTACATTGTCAGGGGAATCGCCGACGCCACCATAGACGACGGCAGTGGCAACATGGACGGCGGCATGGACAGCGGCAGCGGCATGGGTGACGGTTTTTCTCAGTTTGATTGCACTCTGGATGCTTCACCAACGGATACTGATAATGATGGATTAACCGACTGTGAAGAGATCATCACATACCGCACCAATCTGTTGCTGGCAGATACCGATGGAGACGGATTTAATGATCGGATCGAGCTGCCTAGTTCAGCCTGTGTGTTGACAAAAAATCCGTCACATGTCGAAGACATGCACGACATCAGTTTGCCCCTGAAGCTTTTCAGTCACGTACAGTCGGCCGCTAGCCTGATGTAGCGACACACCTCCAATATAGCGAGCCTTTGAAGCCTCTCCAAAGACATCATTGCCAAACCGGAAACGAAAATAATCTTCTGGCTCACCAAGTGCCTCCGGGCTTAGCTCACCATTCAAGACACTGGCATAGTCATTTATATTGTAAATCCATGCCTGATATTCATATTTACCCCCGAATGAATGAGGACCCTTACCTAATCGGTAGAAATCAGCACCACCTTGATCTTCATAGACGTTGGCGCTTCCGTAATATACCTTAGCGGTGTCGGAATTCTCACCCTCTGCAGCAGTTGAACCAATAAATACGACTGAATCTGTACCTGGAGCGAAGAACACACCTTCTATATAACTTCCCACGTTAAACAACGCCGATTCGTCTATTACCGGACTGGGATCGCCCACGGGGTAATTATATTCTAGTGGATTGTTTAGCGAGTAATGAGCTAGCGGAGACACAGAAATAGATGCATCTCCAACGTCACTGGCATTAAATAGGTATGCAGCCGGTCCTGCATTGGTGCGACCGGCAATGCTTAGCCCGGCCTGACCTCCAAGAAGTGTCTTCCCACCCAGTACAGTGCGCCATTGATCAGGAACCTCAGCCATGTACCCGGCAATATACCCGGCATCGTTTCCCGTAAGCAATGACAGTGAAGACGGTAGTCCTTGTGCGATGTTAAACAGACCGGTCACATTGGCTGAGCTAACATCCAGGCTGTCAACAATGAAATGAGAGTGAGATGCTACTCTTGCAGCGTCATACCCAATATAGGCAGAACCGATTATTTTTTCATCAATTACGACAAGATCATCAACCACGACATTGTAACTATCGGTATTGTCGTAAGGTCCTTCAAACCCGAAACCCGGCACTCCCAACTGCGAACCGTTCGCACCAGTTTGAAGCCGACCACCTAAATCCAGTTCATCGACTAACGTTGCGCTCGGCAAAGCGCTCAGATCGCCCTGCGGTATCGCAATTTTTGTAAGAATTGGTGCGCCATTGGTCGTTCCCCCGTCAACAGGCGTGCTCTGGAAACCCATCATGAATAGATACTGCCCATCAGTGCTTACTGCCAATCCAGTGGAGCCGTAGGATTCGCTAAAATAGCTTCCTGGTGGCAACCGGAACGCTCCTCGATATCCATCAAGAAAATCAGCTTTCGTAAAACCTGCGACTGGCTCTGGGTCCGGGGCCGGTAACAACAGGGTTAGCGCGATATCGGACGAATCAGGCGTTGAATAAATCCAGAAAGCCTGCCAGGGTTGTAGTTCTATAAGCTCAGATAGCGGTGTGTAACCAGCGGTATACACCCACTGATTGTTTGACAGTAAACCTGCGTTTCGGGCTTCACTCAAAGAGCAACCGTTAGCGCATTGTTGTTCGTTGCTTTGCAAGCGAATGTCATTAACTTTTACCGCCTGATTGAAAGGCGCACCTACAATCGCCCAGGCAGCACCGTTCGATTCTGATAAATTCACAGGAAAACAACCCGCCATGGATGCACACGCGCTGGATATCAGCGCAGTTCCCGATGGCAATATATCCGGTACATCGATCACTACCGAGGCATCTGTTGCCTGAACTATCCAGAATCCTTTTCCTTGAGGAAGTGAATCAAATTGCGACAAGGATGTATAGCTTTGACTCTCCTGATCAAAAAGATAAATCGCCCAGCTTGCCCCCAGTGAATTTATCGGTAAGTCATCTGCGAACAAGGACTCTACGGTCTGTGCCTCGGCATTTGCGGGGATAGTGAGAAGCGACCATTGTCGGTCTTCAAGGGTAACCTGACCGGCAATAGTGGGGAAAGAAAACAAGAGTTGGAGTGCTAAGGCGGCAAACAAAGCATTAAATCGAATCATCTGAAATATAACGTAATTATTGTTAGTCATTGGAAAGCGCGCATCCGTATTGGCTGACTTGATGATGGAGAACTTACACTGTGTGCTTTAGTATGCCTTGGCAATTTACCTGAAACGAGTCACCAAAGAACGGGGAATTCTTTGAACTCACAGGCAAGTCTCGCCCATGCTTGCCAGTACTCTATTCTATATGTGGGTGTGCCCGTTGTCGTTCTCAAGCTTTCAATTAAACCATCACCTACTCAAATACCTCATCATGCAGTTTAAAAACCTCAGCAAAATCGGGGTTGAACGTAGTGCGTGCCATAGGCACATCATCGGGTGATTCCGTACCCTCAGCACCATGCCAGCGTGGTGGCTGGCCTTCGTAAAACAGGCACGCACTGTACACAGGCCATTCGTTGCCATTGCATACAAGCTGCGTACCGTCAGTGCCAAACAGCGCATTATCTGGCGCCATCATCATGCTCATATGGGATTGATTAAGAATCCGGTACTCCGGGTAGTGGCTGGTTTGCATGATTTCAAACGGTTGCACTTCGTGAGGATCGTTTCCATACAACACAAGGCGTCTTTTTTTTGAAGAAAAGTGTCTTTGAAATATTGCCCTGAGGCTGTTAACCCGCACAACCGAATCATCAAACGTAGCTATCATTAATACTGGCATGCTCAGCTTTCTACGTCCCCAGATTTCCTGCAGGTATTGTGCAGATTTATAGTATTGCGCCGCAGCATTGATGGGTATGGAGTTGTACTTGGTTGGGTTGTCTTCGGTAATCATTCCGCCAAACACCCAGGGCTTGAAATGCGATACCAATGATGCCCAGCGTAGCAAGCTGTTTTTAGTGCTGTAATACGCAGGTGCAAACAGAAACAAGCCTTGGATATCATCGTTTTCCAGAGCGAGAATTGTCGCTATCACACCACCTAAAGAAAACCCGCCGATATGTAGCGGTGTATCGGGAGAACGCCAATATGCAAGTTGCGCTCTGGCCACATCCAGCCACTGCTCGTACGAGACATCAAGTTGTGTTTCTGGCGTATTGCCATGACCAGGCAGCAAAATGGCGCGAACATCGTAGCCACGTTCAACCAGCGCCCTGGCTCCATCATGCCACACTGCAGGGGAGTCATTTAGCCCGTGAATCAGCAAGTATTTGCCACGGTATGGCACCGATTGGTCAGCGCGAATTTCAAATGGCAGGTTGTAGTTGACATCGGCCGGTGTACGGCTTTCCAGTTGTGTATCAAGCAGGTAGTCACGCACTTCTTCAATATGTTTTTGAAAGTCTTGCTGTGGTGTCGGGAATTGTTCGAGAAGAGATTCGCCGGTATCCGCAATTGCGCCCCCAGACAGACTAATCATTGTTAATAACAGGACGGATACATACGCTGCAATCGTCGTTGTAATATTGTGCATGGTGATCGACTGTTTTGATGAGCTACGATGAATTCAAGTTACAGGAACTTGTGTCCGGATCGTCGAAAAAATTATGTGCCACATAAACGCAAATTGTGAATTGGCAATTCAGGTTTGCCTGGCTTGTATTTGGGTTATGGTGGTCGGCGTCGGTAACTTTGACAATGAATGTTTCGCGAATCGCCGGAGCTGCCATTCTCCTGAATATTTCCATTACACCCTTTATGGCTTCGCTAGACAAGAAGCTTGACTCATCTGCACAGCCAACTTACCGGATAACTACCAATGCCTCACACCACGAACCTCGGCCGTAGGACGCTACTCAAAGCAGCGTTGGCACTATCGGCCACGCGTGCGGTTGCACAAAGCGATACAGACGTTGCCTCAGTGCAAGACGCCGAAGCATCAGCAATAAAAGAGCTTTACGCGACAGCGGTCGCCGAAGGTGGCAACCTTGTAATCTATGCGGGTGGTGATGTTGACAGTCAGGCAGATGCACCGCGTGCTGCTTTCGCCGCCATGTTTCCTGATATCAAATTGGATATCGTCGTCGACTACAGCAAATTCCATGATGCACGGGTCAACGCCCAGATTGCTCGGGGCAATGTCATCCCTGATGTGGTGCAACTACAAACCATTCAGAATTTTCCACGCTGGGCAGAAATGGATGCCCTCGAGCGCTTCAAACCTGTGGGGTTCGAACATATCTATGAGAGTTTCAAAGACCCAGACGGTGCGTGGATGGCAGTGCTGCCACTAGCGTTCAGTTATATGTATTACGTAGAGGGTGTAGGCAATCATCCACCTATGTCGCCACGTAATCTGGCCGACCCTCGCTGGAAAGATCAGATAGTGTCTTCATACCCACATGATGATGATGCCGTTTTGTACCTGTATAAACTGTATGTCGATACCTACGGCTGGGAATGGCTGGATGCGTTGGTCAAACAGAACATACAATTCAATCGCGGTTCACACATGGCGGGTGTGAAAGTCAATGGTGGCGAGAAGCTAATCGGCGTTGGTGCCTCGGGAACTCTCACGGCAGTGGATGCGCCTGTACGCTGGACCATCGCAGAAGATGAACCCTTTGTGGCTTGGGGTCAACGGGCCGCTATCATGGCTTCTGCCAGAAACAAAAGTGCTGCAAAGCTCTACATGAGCTGGGCGACGTCGAACGCTGTGCAGTCCGCTAACTATAACGGCTGGTCTGTGCGCACTGATGTCAAGGCTGCTGAAGCTCTTCAGCAACTCTGGGAATACCCGAACTCAAACGTTGAAGGCTTTATTGAGTTTATGTCGGATCGGGCAGAGGTAGAACGCTGGAAGTCTATTTTCGCTGTGTATTTTGGCGATGTACAAGGAAGCCCTACGCCGGGATTTCTGGGGCCGCGTCCGGAGTGACAAGCGCTTGTGTAGTGGGTCACGCGGATAATTCGGTAACAGAGATTTCGTTTCCACCGTCGTCAGAACAAGGCAGAAAAACGACTCGTACTGGGTTATACGGGGAGCTTTTCTAACGCTGGGCTGGCGGCGGTGGGGACGAAATGTGTTGACGAATTACCCGCGTGGCCCACTAGCTGCCTCATCCAGAACTGACACTACGCGTGGAGCCGACATCGACACATGCGGGATGCGTGCCCCAGAAGCCGTGGGTACCAAATCCTGAGTTTAAAAATAAACTCTATTGGAATTACCGTGTGAGACTCTTTCGAAACCTCTCGATAGGTACGACTCTTTCGGATCCGCTCGATAGGTATGACTCTTTCGAAACCGCTCGATAGGCATCTGGAATAGTATATTTACACATCATTGGAGTATATTTTCCGTTTCGCAGACAATCATAAGGTGGCGGCTTCTGTTCTGCACACTCCACATGTGTAGAGTCGCCTGATTTCATTGAATAGTCATTGTCATGCACGTTTGCTCCACCGTATTGTTGATTGCGGATGTCAACGCCATTGCTGTCAACAATACGAAACCTGTAGCGGGTAGGCGACAGTTTGCGAACGGTGTTAAACGATGCTCTATCATCACGCAGTGATTTTTCTAACGCTGACATGCTGGTATCGGTCGAGCGTTGCTGAAATACAAACTGATCATCCAGACGCTGATCATGATTCTCTACTTTTTCGATGGAACAGCCACCCTCGTGAACCATAGTGTGATGGTATTGACACAGACACACACCATTGTCCACCGACGTAGTTCCGCCATCAGCCCAGTGCTTGATGTGATGTATCTGTAAATTATAAGTTTGCGCGCAGCCGTAGTATTGACAATGCTGATCACGGTTTTTTATGGCACGGGCCATGGAAGGCGTCCATAGTCTGGATTTACGACCAATGTCAGTGGGTTCGCCTTTGGAAAGCGTATTGGTAGTGACGCAGCAATCGCAGGCAATACGCCTTGCAGTTTCACGCGCAACGGCTCCAGCACCTTTGATAGTAGGACGTTTTGACGGGATGCGATTTTTGTCACCTAATTCTCTTTGTGGTGAAGGTAGAGCAAAATCAAAGTGTGTTTCTTCTTGTATGTTTGTGTCAGGATTTGGAGGCACCTTAGTATATGATTCTGTAGGTAGATTGACACCTGACTTTACACCTGACTTTACACCTGACTTTACATGTTGATTCAGATTTGAATCTGACTGAGATGTTGTAGCTGTGCTTTTTAAATCAGCAGCGTCTACTGACAAGATGACCTGATATCGATCAGCGTTGGCAACATCACGCCCGGCAGTTTGCAGGCTGTTTTCTGCCATGCGTACCGCAGCATCGGCTCGGCGCTGGGTATACTTCTCGTCAGAATCATCAAGTAAGGTGAGCGAATGATCCACACTGTTGAGGAATGCTTGTGCAACTTCAGGTGGCAGGACAAGTTGAATGCGAGTGCTCCCGCTGCTTGCTTCGCTCCAGGTTAGTGATCTTGATTCCCATTGCTTGATAGCCCGTTGATTCTCCTGCCCTTCTGAATCATCTTCGTTCCATCTGTAGTTTTTGCACAGCTTTACCACGTCAGTCACGGAGGCATCGAGTGCAGCGTGGCACAAGGTCTTTTCGTTATCCTTGTCAGCCACGGTGACCAGCAGGCGAATCTTTGACCACGAAAGCCTGCCGGCACGAAACAGGGATGCAGCAATCGGGAGCAATCTGAGCTTACGCCCAACTCTCAGGTACTCCCAGCCTAATTGAAGGCTTAAGCCAGCTTCAAGATTCATCCATGCCGCACAGTGACTGGCTCCGCTGGTTTTATAACCCTCAAGATCATCAAACCTGACTAGCAGTTCAAGCATGTCAGCGTGATTTGAGGTGGTGTGCTGAACGAGTGCTAACAAACGTTGACGGATGGTGGCGACATCTGACGGTATTTCATCAGAGTGTTCGAGTGGTAGATTGCCTTCGATACAGGCCATGGCCAGGCGTACTTTCTGACCAAATTCTTCTCTTTCTGCCGGGCCGAAAGCACTCATACCAAGTGACAGACGGCTGGGTTCTTTAGTGTCTGCATTTATATCGACATCGGCCATTTTTGAAGCTCCTTGTAAGCGCTTAGAATAACGCTTCCTTGGGTGAATTTGTGTAGAAATTAGTCAATATACTGTATATATTAATAGTATTATTCGTTAAGTATAATATTAACTACTCAGTAGCTCGTACTATTGTTTTAAATCGTTTAGTAGGCGCAGGGGAAATTTATTTTATGCTACGGTATAAGACAGGATAATCGTACATACAAAATCACACACGAGCTATTGATTGATGGCACAGATAAAGATATATGGATTGAGGAAACCTCTCGAAAGTGTTCGGTCTGAGCTTTCGGATGCGATTCACAAGTCGGTTATGACTGCTCTTGAATATCCTGAAGAAAAGCGATTTCACCGGTTTATATCGCTCGATGACAACGATTTTATTTTTCCATCTTTATTTTTCCATCTGATCGTAGTGATGAGTACATTATTCTGGAGATCAGTCTATTTGAAGGTCGCAGTAAAGAGACAAAAAAGCAACTGATACGGCAGCTTTTCGAAGATATAAAATTATCAACAGGAATCGCTGAACAGGATGTTGAGCTAACGATAATAGAAACGCCAAAGCACCACTGGGGGATTCGAGGCAAACCGGGGGACGAGTTATCACTTAACTATAATGTTAACGTTTGATGCTGTATTCATTCTGGTTGTTTCAATCTGTGGACGCAGGTTCAAAGTTGCAGTTTGTGAGCGTTCTCACTCGCACAATTTAATCACGAAAGGCCACTGTCCCTGCTGCACCAACCGTCGCTCCAGCGGCACCTCTGTTTAGCCATTTCAATGCGCTTGTTTTTTGAAGATAGCGGCGACCTTGACCAGCTAGGGCCGTGTAAAAGATTAAAACAAGGCTCCAGATAATAACGATTGCCAAACTGAAGTACATTGCTGAGGCCAGCGACAGTAATTCGACATCAAAAAATGCTGGCAAGAGTGCTACAAAGAAACCGACCGCTTTTGGGTTGCCAAGTGGTAGCAAGAGTGCCAGCAAATAACTGCGAATACCAGTACCACCTGTTGGAGTTACTTCAATAGTCGCAGGCATCTCCGTCCAAGATACATAGGCAAGGTAAAGCAGATATCAAACCCCAACCCACTTGATGAAGAAAAAGAGCGTGACAAAAGACTTCGCTAACGCTACGAGACCCAACAAGGCCGCACAAAACAAGAGCATATCTCCAATCACAAGGCCTGCTATGAAGGGTAACGTCCCCGCAAGTACAATAGAGGTGCCTCGTGACATAACCATTGCCACCGCGGGTCTTGAGACAATGGAGTCAATTGCGAAGATCATAACGAAAGCCCATAGCATTTCTTGCTGCATGAGTATTAATCGATAAGGTAAAGAATCATTTACAGCAGAGAGATGAACTGAGCGAAGCTTAGGTAGAAGCCAACGTCCTGAAGAATCAAGCTTGATTCACCGACTGCCACAAAGTACTCAAGCTGTCTTTACGTGAAGCAAAGTGCCATACGAAACAACGTGACTAATCATCACCCGGAACACCGTAGGAAGGCGCTTCTCGTGGATCAAGCGCCCGTTGAACATAGGCATCGACTTGCGGTTTGTAAATATCCCATGCTGTAGCTATAGCTTCGATGGGGCACTGCTCAGTCCAGTCACAGCGTAAATCCACAATCGGCCATGCATGCTTGTCGACGACTTTCATACCCGCAGAATGTACAGGCCCGGCCTCGCCGCCCGCTGCAAGCCCTGCGCGCATTGCCGATATCAGACGATCACCCAGATGGCCATTGCATGATACAAAAGCATCAACGATAGCTTGCGGAACATCTTTATTATCCAGAAGGTTGCCACCTGAGGCCACATTTACTGAACTAGCCTGATCCCAGATACCTAAAGAGTTCGGTCCTGAATGAATGGCAGTACCACCGGAAGTATCCACGCACAATACTTGTCGATAGTCCAGATGCTGTGCAAGGCGTTGCATCTCTTCAATAGCCAGGCTTGCATTTAACCCCCGTTCCATTAGATCCAGACAGAGCGTCCCTAGCGCAGGATCGGTAATGTTCTGTGACGACACCGCACCCACCCCTGCTCTGGCAAACGAGCAACGGGCCGCAACCGCAGGTGAAGAGGACGAAATAGCAGTCCCGAACATGCCTGTTTCTGTGCAGCGGGCAACAAGAGAAAATGTCATGGTCTAGTCCGGTATAACCGCTGTGGCGTCTATTTCAACCAGCCACTCAGGACGTGCAAGCGCCTGCACCACTAGCCCGGTAGAGCAAGGATGAACACCTTTGATATATTCACCGAGGGTGCGATAGATGGCTTCACGATGGCGCACATCCGTTATGTACACAACGATCTTTACCAGATGCTGCATGCTACCGCCAGCCTCCTCTATCAACTGTTTGATGTTCTGCATTACCTTGTGGGTTTGCTCGACCGGATCGTGGCTTTCGATATTGATCGCAGAATCCAGATCTTGCGGACATTGCCCACGCATATACACTGTGCTGCCACCACGAGTGATTACCGCTTGACACAGGTCGTTATCCAGATTCTGTTCGGGATAAGTATCAGTGGTGTTGAATGTACGAAGGCGTTGATGAATCATAGGACTCTCTGGCTTTCAGGAACGTTGGATAAATGGTGCTGCGAGTAGGATCGCTGAGTGACGATATGATCGGCAAGAAATTTGGCATCATGCCACACACCCCAGATGAAAGATGAGCCACGCCGGGATTGCCAGGCCAAGCCCAGAAAATAAATGCCAGGCTGCTGAGATACGCCTCTCTGATGGCGAGGTTTTCCGTTAGCGTCAAACGTATCGATCTGCAGCCAATCATAATCAACCGAAAATCCAGTGGCCCAGATAATCGACGTTATTCCAGCCTGCTGCAAATCCAGCGTTAACAAGGGATTACTGACACACTCGGGAACCTCAGGAAATAATCGCGCCTCGGGCTCTTCAGGAAGATCAAGCCCATTAGCCTGAACATAGGCATCCGCTTCGTCGAGCAAGGCCAGATAGTAGTTATCACCCATCTCAATATTCTGCGCAACGTTTTGCGCGAATGAAAAAACACCCTTATCGAAAGATTCAGTGCGGCCAAGCAGCGTCATACCCTCGGCCGCCAGCTGCCTGAAATCAACGGTGCAGCCACCGTTGGCGCCACTGACCGCTATGGTCACGTGCTCGGTACCCGGCGCCGAGGCGGCTGCATCCCACTTGCCCAGAACACCCAGCCACCAGCAGAAGTCTCGCCCTCGATAACTCCTTGGTGGTCTTTCATGCGGACCAACGGATAAATACACGCGTTTGCCCGATCCTAGTAGTTCAGTGGCTATCTGGGAGCCGGAAGATCCAGCACCAACGACCAGAACACTTCCGTCGGGTAACTGCGCAGGGTTACGGTACGCTGTTGAATGCATCTGCATTAGCCCGGATTGCTCAGGCACCAGCGCAGGCATAACCGGATGCTGGAAAGCACCTGTGGCCGCAACAACACTCAGCGCCTCAATGACACCAGCGGAAGTCTCAACCCGAAAACCCGGCGCGCCCTCCAGCCGTTGTACACAGCTAACCTCAACACCACTTCGCACTGGCGCATTAATCTGATTGGCGTAGGCGACAAAGTAATCGGCCACTTGCTCCTTGGTGGCAAACGCATTGTCATGAATATCGGCGTCTAGATCGGAAAATTTCATTCCGGGAAAACGATCATGCCAGGCCGGACCATTGGCCACAAGTGAATCCCATCGTTCAGAGCGCCAGCGTTCGGCGATGCGGTGTCGCTCCAGTACCAGATGCTGCACGCCACAGTTGCTCAGGTGCTCACTCATGGCAAGGCCTGCCTGGCCGCCCCCGACGACGAGCGTGTCGATCTGTTCTACTGGCATTTTATTAACCTGTCCCGATGTTAATACGTAGTCTAAAAGATCGCCCTGCCGGGGAGCAGTTTATTTTCTTAAAAAGCGCTGATTGTGTTGTCGCTACTCGCTCATTTCCCGGCCGGCAATCAGCTGAATCAGTAAATTCGAAGCACAAGTTTTGTGTTTCTTTGTTTACCTGACTGCCAATAAGATGCAAACTCGGTTTCTGACGAAATTGCAGGCATTATAGCGACCTTTATGAGCGACTTGACACAGACCGAAGACACCCCAGCAGCCCACAATACCGGCAGTGCCGCCGCGCAACTCGCTGCCAATGCCGCACTGCCCTTCGAACAAGCGTTTGCCATGCCCAAGAGTGTATACACCAGCGAGGAGTTTCTAGCTAGTGAGCTTGAACATGTTTTCAGTCACGACTGGTTTTGTGCAGGGCGTGCGAGTTCCCTACGCGCCGCAGGGGACTATTTAACTCTGGAACTTGCAGGGCAACCCGTGATGGTCGTACGTGAGGCCAGCGGACAACTGCGCGCGCAATCCAACGTTTGTTTGCACCGCATGTCTACACTGCTTGAGGGGCGTGGCAATACCCGCGCTATTGTCTGTCCGTATCACGCCTGGACGTACGAGCTGGATGGCCAGTTACGCGGTGCACCTGCCATGGAACAGAATCAATCCTTCTGCAAGCAAGGCATGCGTTTGCCTGAGGTTCGCTGTGAAGAGTGGCTCGGCTGGATCATGGTTTCCCTTAATCCGAATGCCGCACCTGTCAATGAGCAACTAGACGATGTAGAAGCCATGATTGGCGATTATGGCGTGACTGACTATCAGGAATCATTTTTCGAAACGCACCTTTGGGACACCAACTGGAAAGTGCTAGCCGAAAACTTTATGGAAAGCTATCACCTGCCAGTCTGTCATCGCGGCACGATCGGTGGGTTGTCCCGCCTTGATGAAATGGTCTGCCCGCCAGGGGAGCCTGCGTTCAACTATCACACCATTCTCAAGGATGATTCGTTGAAGATTGCCATGGCGCATCCAGACAATCAGCGCATGCAGGGGGATCGACGCCGAACCACCTATTTACTCGCGATCTACCCCAGCCTGATGATCACACTGACGCCCGGTTACTTCTGGTACCTGTCATTACATCCGCAAGGAGTTGGCAAGGTGCGCATCATGTTCGGTGGTGGCATGTCAACAGAATATGCCAATGATACCGATGCACAACAGAACTTCGCCACCCTCAAAAGCCTGCTGGATGATGTGAATGTCGAAGATCGTGGATGCACAGAGAAAGTATACAAAGGCTTATGTTCGGAGCGTGCCGTTCCCGGTCCGCTATCGCATCTGGAACGACCAAACTACGATTTCGCGCAATACCTTTCCAGTCGTATACCGAGTAAGACTAGCGTAATTTAACCGTCGAGTGACACGCCATAATGACTAACTACCATGGCCATGTCCGTGGGTTGTCAGGCGATGTCAGAGCAGAACACGGTTCCCGACAGCGGTATTACTACACTTCCTGATTGTGTTTACTGAACATCTGCCAGCACAATCGAATGTTAACCTGGCACCTAAGAATCAAAACCGATACCGAAGGCATCAAGCGTACGCAGCAACATTGAGCGATGCCCTGTGCGATCCTCATGTGCAAGACGTTTTTGCACCATACCCACTAACAGTGTACGCAAAGGCTCCGGTGGAAGCGGTGGGGGACGTCGACGTAACATTTGCAAACTGGTGCGCTCTGTTTCCACACCATCGAGCAAGTCCAGCATGGTCAGCGCGGCAAAGCGGCTGGCGGACACTCCCTGTCCTGTAAAGCCCATTGCGTAGGCTAAGCGGCCCTCGCATGCTGTTCCTGTAAAAAACGTCGTGCGTGCTGATGTATCAATGACACCGCCCCATTTGAAATCGAAACGCACATCGGCAAGCGAGGGAAAGCTCTGCGCAAACTGCTGCGCCAATAGTGCAAACGATTCAGGGCGCTGCAGGTTAGATGAATCACGATTGCTGCCGTAATAGTAGATGGCATCAAAACCGGCCCAGAGAATGCGATTATCTGCCGTTTTACGCGAATAGTGAAACTGATTACCTGTATCTGCAACACCGTAC
Source organism: Granulosicoccus sp. (assembly GCA_045110475.1). Lineage (GTDB taxonomy): Bacteria > Pseudomonadota > Gammaproteobacteria > Granulosicoccales > Granulosicoccaceae > Granulosicoccus. The sequence goes on along the minus strand of JBGCGC010000200.1, from coordinate 23,949 downwards.
GATTCAGTCCAGCCGATACTAGCCAGTTGTGAATCGGACAAAGGTTCCGTCATCAATGAATAATCATAGATCGGAATGATGGCCAGACGCAGGCGTTTTAACAGTGGCTGGGCGGCATTGGTTGCCATAATCACCCGCTGCGCGCTTATCGTTGCATCGTGCGTTTCCAGCATCATTGATGTGCCATGTTTTCGCAGCGATGTCACTTGCGTGTTTTCGTAGATACTCACACCTTTGGACAGGCAGGCCTGACGCAATCCTGCGGCAAGTTTTCCGGGATTGACCAGACCATAATTCGGCTCAAACAAACCTGCGGAATACGTCGGGCTGTTCAATTTTTCTTTTAACGCTTCACCCTCAAGTAAGGTATGTTTGATACCAAACTTTCCATAGTTTTTCGCCATTGAACGTAGCCCTTCCACTTGCCAGGCAGTGGCTGCAACATTCAGTTTTCCAGCAAGTGAATACTGAGCGTCAATCTCATAGGTATCGAGATCTTGGGCAAGAGCAGCTAAATTCTCCCGACCCAGACTGATCAGTGCGTCGGCCTCGTGTGGCCAGCGGGCCAAGGCATTGGATACTCCATGCGAAATGGAAGGCGCACAAAAGCCACCGTTTTGTCCTGAGGCAGCCCTTCCGCAATGACTAGCCTCCAGCAGTACGATGTGTGCATCGGGATTGCGATCACGAGCTTTCAGTGCACTCCATAGCCCCGTGAAGCCACCCCCGATGATGGCAAGATCACAACGAAGATCACCACTTGCCGACGCCTGAGTATCAACGTTGTCTAGTGTTGTTGACCAATAGGGTGTTTGGCTTGCGTGTTCAAATTTATCGAAAACAGCCACTTACAGCAAACGCTCCATCATGTCAGCTTGCGTCCACCGGTTTCCAGAAACCAGTCGTCCTGATAGGGATACCACCAGTCCTGTCGGACGGGTTTGTGATCCATGATGACCATCTTAGAGCGGCGGAACGTATCAAGCCCCTGACGCCCTAATTCACGCCCGATACCAGATGCTTTCCAGCCGCCAAACGGTAAGGCATCGTTATCAATTAACGGATTATTAATCCACACCATGCCCGATTCCAGCCGCTCATAAGCCTCGTGCGCTTCTTCTAAGGAGGTGGTAAAGATCGATGCACCAAGACCAAACCGTGATGCGTTGGCACGTGCTATGGCCTTGTCAAAGTCAGGGACACGGACCACGGCGACAACCGGACCAAAGCATTCCTCGTGCAGTATGTCCATATCGCTGTTGCAATTGGTCAGAATCGTCGGCTCATAGAACCAGCCTGTTGGCTGATCGGGTGGAATACGCGCACCGCACACCACGGTGGCACCTTTGGCGATAGCATCGGCCACCAGTCGTTCAACCTTGTCACGCGCAGCTTTACTCACCAGCGGGCCGATTTCTGACTTTTCCAATCCATTGCCTATCCGCAACCGCCGGGTTTCCGCGGCAAAGGCGTCAATGAATATATCGTGAACACTATCCACAACGTACAGGCGTTCGGTTGACGTACAGACCTGTCCGGTCATATGAAACGCCCCGGTAACCGCACCAGCAGCCGCAACGTCAATGGGAGCATGCGCTGTCACGATCATCGGATCAGAACCTCCCGCTTCTATCACGGCAGGTTTCATGTTGGCGGCAGCGGCAATGGCAACCGCGCGACCAGCATCGACTGAGCCTGTGAATGCTACCGCATGAGTCATAGGGTCTTCCACCAGAGCCTTGCCCGTGTCTGCTCCACCCGGTAGACAGGCAACAAGCCCATCAGGAAGCCCGGTAAAGACTTTCATGAATTCCAGCGTTGATAAGGTTGTCGCTTCAGCAGGCTTGATCACACATCCGTTTCCAGCAGCCAGTGATGCTGCTACTGTCCAGCACATTAATAACACCGGGAAATTGAACGGCATGATGTGCACCGATACGCCAAGCGGCTCATACCTTGCGAACTGGAATGATCCCTGTTGTGTGGTGCCAGCAATTTTGCCTGCTTCATCACGAGCCATTTCTGCATAGTACCGAAATATGGGTGCACAGTTTGCCAGTTCACCAATAGCTTCCGGATAAGGCTTGCCCATCTCCCGGCTCATCAAGATAGCGCAGGTACTCAGATCAGCGGTTTCGATTCGGCTGGCAAGCTCATGTAGCTGTTTTGCGCGCGTCTTCGCATCAACCTCTGCCCACAGTGACTGTGCGGCATTGACTGTCGTCAGAGCCAGTTGTATTTCATCGTGCGTCACCACGGCACGTTGCCCCACGACATCCAACGTCGCTGGATCAATCACATCACACACTTCGCCGTTACCGGGAAAAAGAGCCGGTGATAAGTAATACGAAGCTTTGGTTGATTCAGCCATCGGTTTGCGATTCCGGATGTTGTCCATGAGTGATTGCTTTTGTGCTATGCACTTGCCTGGCACCGGTCATCGGATCATATAAACCTTTTTTATCGTCTCATAAACCGTGCAGACGCCTTTCCAGTCTTGCGGAAAAAATGCCGCCGTGTCCGGAGTCACCTCTATAACATCGCCACTTTCATGCTCATAGGTACAGCGTCCCTCCAGAAAATGGCAGAACTCGTCCTTGGTAACATGGCAATTCCATTTGCCGGGTGTGCAAATCCAGAGTCCACTTTCCGATCGACCATCGGGTCCTTTGTGCAGAATCTTTCCAGAGGTATGCGACTCACCTTCAATCATGGTGGGGATGACACCCCAATCCACCAGATCGTCGAACTCACAGGGATCATGCATGTGCGGTGCCGATGATGCAAGGTTTGTCATGTCAACAACCCTGTCAGTAGTCGCGCCGCTTTTACCGAGCCTTCACAACTTTGCATATGCCGGGACAAGCTTGCAAGTCTAGTGCGCATGTCTTCATCGGACAAACATTTCTCCAGCTTGGCAATGATCTCATCATCAGTCCAGTCATATCGATCGGAATGGAAGCCGTATCCTGTTTCCTGAACACGTGTTGCATTGTCGTGTCCATCCCAGACGTAAGGCATGATGATCGCGGGTTTGCCGAAGTACAGGCACTCTGTAAACGAGTTGTTGCCGCCATGGTGGATTACCGCATCTACTTGTGGAATGACCGACGGTTGCGGATACCAGCCCTCAATCAATACGTTAGGAGGAATATCACTGTACTCGTCCTTGTAGTCGCCAACATTGACTAACGCCCGGTAACGGCTTTTGCCAACCAGAGAGATCAGTCGTTTTAATAAATCGGTATCTCCAGCCCCTAGAGATCCAAATGATATGTAAAGCAGAGGGGCATCATTGTTAGCTGCAAACTCAGGGACCTCGTAGGCTGCATCTTCGCGTACACATCCTTCCAGATACTGGAATCGCGCAGGATCAAGCGGTGTTTGCCGATCATACGTCAACGGCTGTGGGTATAGCATCATGTTCATGAAGGGTGAGGCTTCAAAAAACTCACCCAGCTCATAGGCATCTTCGCCGCAACTTGCCAGAAATTCGTTGAAGTCAGCGTGGATCGGCGCTATCACTTCTTCAAACCTTGCACGAAAAGCTTGATGGCCATCTAGATCATTGACCGACATGCCGGACAAATGTGGCGGAATGGCAGGATCATCTATCTCGTTCTCCGAACAGGAAATTATTCGAACCCAGGGCACACCGTATTGTTTTATCGCTGGAAAGAGGATGACATTATCAACCGCAATAACATCCGGTTTTATCTTGTCCAGCACGGCCGGCAGATCTTTCTCTGCCCACTTGGCACTATCGACAATTGCCTCCCAGCATTCCTTAACGTAATTATCAATCTGATCGATAGGTGCTTTTCGGAAGTTGGGAATGTGACCATTAATAAAGTCTTCCCAGAACTTTGCCATCTGTTCCGGCGGCATGGGCTCGGACAACGCTACTGGATGCGCTTCGAATCCGTAGCCTTCGTAGATTTCCACAAAACCAGGATCTGAAAGAAAAACCGCCTTGTGACCGAGCGCGGTAACAGCCTGTGCGATGCCCACAGAGTTCAAGGCCGGGCCGAAGGCCGCTTCCGGGAAGAAGGCGAATGTTTTCTTATCCATAGTGTTTCCTTAAAAATAGTAAATAGAAAAGCAAGTAGCAGCGCTCAAGCCGGAAATATACGCGTATTTTCTGCTGACCATCCAACACTGACCTGATGCCCTATTGCTGGCCGCTGCTGGTCAGCTACATCAGCTGTCATGCGAGAGATGACAGGAGTCTGCGACAGTGGTGTTTTGACGTGTAGTAGCAGATCCAGCCCATGGTAGGCAATGTCGGTGATCTCTCCTGCCAGTGTATTGTCTGAAGGCATCCCGACATGCATCCGCTCGGGCCTGACAGCGACGATGACATCCCCACTCGCGGGTAGGTCAATCGCCTGACTGATCGCGATGATCGTCCCATCTATTGACGTTACACCTGAATCTTTGAGGGTTGCCGGCATAAAGTTCATCACACCAATAAAGCCAGCCGCAAACCGGGACTCGGGGAATTCATAAATCTCGTGTGGTGTTCCAACCTGTAAAAGCTTGCCCTCATGCATGATGGCGACGCGGTCTGCCATGACCAGCGCTTCCTCCTGATCATGAGTCACCATGATGAAGGTGATTCCAAACTCGTGTTGCAGGCGTTTGAGTTCCAATTGCATCTCACTGCGCAGCTTCTTGTCCAGAGCGCCTAATGGCTCATCAAGCAACAGCACCCGAGGGCGCTTAACCAGTGCACGCGCAAGCGCTACCCTCTGCCGCTGGCCACCTGACAATTGCTCAGGCTTACGCTTGGATAGATGGGCAAGTTGTACAACATCCAGAATATCAGCCACATATGAGTTGATCTGTTTTCGAGGTAGCTTATCCATTTGCAGGCCATAGGCAATATTCTGCGCAACGCTCATATGCGGGAACAAGGCATAAGACTGAAACATCAGGTTTACCGGACGCTGATTGGGTGCCAGATGTGCAATAGAGCGTCCTTCGAGCACAACATCACCCGAGGACAACGCTTCGAAACCTGCAAGCATTCGCAGCAGCGTGGTCTTGCCGCTTCCCGAGGCACCCAGAAGCGCAAAAAATTCGTTCTCCTGAATGTCCAGCGTTACGCCATCAACGGCACAGGTTGGCCCGAAGAACTTCCTGGCGTTGTTGACGGTTAGCAAAGGTTGCCTCATTGTCCTGGCAAGCCTCCCCGGTTAAGACGTTGCGACAATGTCAATGCCACCACGGAGACAGCCATCACCAGCGTGGCTAGTGCATTGATTTCCGGTGTGACGCCAAAACGGATCATGGCAAAAATCTGCATGGGCAGCGTAATGGATGATCGCCCTGCCCCGGCAGTAAAAAAAGCAATAATGAACTCATCCACCGACAAGGTAAAGGCCAGCAAAGCACCCGCAAGAATAGCTGGCATCAGCATGGGCAGTATGATACGAACCAAGGTCGTGAACGTTGTAGCACCCAGATCGGCCGAAGCCTCAACGATAGACCAGTCGAAGTTTTTTAAACGTGCACGCACCACCGCGCAGACAAAAGCCAGATTAAAAACAACGTGGCTGACAACAATGGTATGTAATCCCATTTTGACTCCCAACAGGGAGAAAAAGCTGAGCAATGCAATAGCCAGCACGATATCCGGAATAATCATGGGTGCAAAAATAATCGTCTCCAGCCACTTGCCGTTACGCCGGCGAATTTCTACACCCACGGCCAGTAGCGTCCCTAATATCGTTGACAGCAGGGTCGAAAAAACAGCGACAACCAGTGTATTTCCTGCCGCTTGAAGGATGTCATTATTCTGCAACAACACGCCATACCATTTCACTGAAAACCCTGTCCAGGCGGTAGGAAGCCCACCTTCGTTAAACGACAAGGCCACCAGAACTGAAATAGGAATGTAGAGAAACGCGAATACCACACCGAGTATCAGCAGCATCAGCCGGGGGGTGTTGCGATCAGCCATCGACATGCCGCCTTGCCCCGGAAGCACGTTCAGTGATCACCGCTTGTATTAACAGAAGCCCCAGCATGACCATGATTAACACCATGGACAAGGCAGCTCCGAATGGCCAGTCGTTGGCAGTCAGGAATTGCGCGTACACCAGGTTGCCAATCATCTGAAACTGACCACCACCTAACAACGCCGGGGTGACGAAATTACCAATAGACAAGACAAAGACAAAAACGAATCCAGTAGCAATGCCCGGCACTGTCATCGGCAGGGTAATGCGCCGGAATGTGGTCCAGGCGGAGGCACCCAGATCGCGTGAGGCCTCCGATATCTCAGGATTGAGACGGGACAAAGGTGCATAACAGCTCAGAATGACAAACGGCAGATAGTTATAAACAAGCCCGATTAATACAGCAGGTTCGGTGTAAAGCATTTTGGGCAACTCTCCTTCAAACCCGAACCACCTCGCAAGATTCACAATAAGCCCTTCACGATTTAGCAAGACAATCCATGCGTAGGTACGCACAAGATAGTTTGACCAGAACGGCAACACCGCAAGAAACAACAGCATGGGCTGATGCCGGCGTGGCATGGATGCAATGGCATAAGCCGCGGCATAGCCCACCACCGATGCAATGCCTGCAGCAAGCCCGGCGATGCCAGCAGACTTCATGAATATGCCGAAATACAACGGATCAAAGACCAGCACGATATTCTCAAACGTCCATGTATATTCAATACCGCCGTATACGCCTCTGCGAAAAAATGCCAACGTCAGAATCAGCACACACGGCACAACCATCAATGCGAACAACCACAGCAGTGCCGGCGAGATCAGTAATAGCGGTCGCTTGTCACTGTGCATAGCTCAGGGTTGTACCTGAAATCCAGAGTCAGTGTCAACGCACTCAATACACGACAACGTCATCATCCATCCCACCGGTCATACCCGTCATACCCGCACCTTCATCATCACGCAACTATCAATCAGCCGCCTTGATTTCAGAAACAAGTCGCGAGTAGTCACGCTGTGCTGCTCCCACATCACGCAGTTGCTCAAAACCCAACATGTCCGCAGGCTTCATACCCATGTTGGGATAGGCAGCAATCAGATCCGCTGAAACACCACTCATCGCCGCCTCATTTGGCACCTTGTACAAAATGTTTTCTGCCGCCCACCGATGGTTGTCAGCATCAAGGATATAATTGACAAATGCATAAGCGGCATCCTTGTTTTCCGACGCTTTAAGGATAACCATTGTGTCCACCCAAAGGTCCGAGCCTTCTGAAGGTACGACGTACTTGATATCAGCATTTTCTCCAATACCGTAGTTACACCAGCCATCCCAGGCGTGTACCAGCTCAGCCTCTCCTGATACAAGCTTGGCATAGAAAGTTGTATCATCATAAGACAGGAGCGTACGCTTGGCGTCGATCAAAAGGTCACGCACCTCGCCCATTTTAGTTTCATCAGTTTCATTGACTGAATAGCCCAGTGCCAGCTGACCTGCGGCCAATAACCAGCGATCGGTTGCCAGCATGGTAGTCTTGCCAGCAATATCATCGGCAGGTTTCAATAAAGCGTTCCAGGAGTCCGGCGCATCCACCAGATCGGAACGATAGCAAAGACCCGTGGTGCCCCAAGCATAAGGTACTGAAAAAGTGTTACCCGTATCGTGGGGCAGCGATGTCGCTTCAGGAAACAGGTTGGCAACGTTGGGGATTTTCGCATGATCGAGCGTTTCGGCAAGGCCCAGGTTATGCAGTACTTCAGCAAACGGGGATGACACAAACACCACATCATAGCCAACACCTTTAGACGCAATAAGCTTGCCCATGATTTCTTCATTGGTTGCATGCAGTACCAGTTCGGCCTGATTGCCGGATTCGGCGTTGAATTTTTCTATCGCATCGGGCGCCATGTAGCCATCCCAATTGGACACGGTAAGCGTCTCTGCCATGGCAGGAACGCTCAAGGCGGCCCATGTGGCGACAAAATAGACACCAGAAATAAGTGAGTGTTTTAGCATTGAAAATTTCTCCTGTTTCGTTTGGTTAGAGTCTCCGCCCGGACTATTCTGCGGATAGAACTAGCAAAAACATGGAATCATGTAACCACTAGTGTAGTGTGACCTTCAAACGCTTCAAACAGCGGTTTGTCCAGGGGTCAGCCGCTAGGCGCGAGCTCGAAAAGGTATCGGGTATACCTTGAGAGCGAGCAACAACGCGGATGACCCCCTGGACGAGCCGCCCTTCGGGAGACCACCAAAACACCCTCCGCCGCGTTGCTGTTCTTGACAAGGATCCCGACCTTGCCTGCGAACAGCGCCTTGCTGAGGGCGTTTTGGTGGTCTCTGTTTGAAGGTCACACTACACTAGTATCCATACATGAAAATGTACGTCAATTTCTATTTCGTTTTTTAATCGTCGGAACGCTCCAATCGAAACTGCTCATCGCCCCGTCTGAGGGCTGATAGGGTGATCGGGCAGCGTAGTGAAGTTGCGCCATACCCACCTTTATCGGGTGAGTCGGATGGCAGAGATCAATCCGGAACGTCACAAGATCGAGAACAACCGGGCAAAGCGAGAAGGACTTCGATCAGAAATTCTGACATAACGCATGGAAGACCAAATGGTCATAACGCTCGCTGAAGGCACAAAATTACAGATACAGAAAACACCACCCTCTGATGCTGGAAAACCCGCCCCGAGCAATCCGGAAATCAGGGAACATTTAACGCAATATGTTCATACTTTGTTGCACGTAGCGTAGTCAAAAAGACATCAGCGCAGAAGCGGCATGACTTTATCGACTGGTTGCAAGTAATACCTTGGACAGAGGATAAATCAAAGAACGGCTGAATTGCAATTATCCCACACCACCCGAAAGCTCATATGCGTCGTTGCGCTGTCTAATGGGATTGCAATTCGCGCTGCAATTCGATAGCGATAGCAGTAACTTTTATGACACAGAAATGAACCACCCTTGGCAAGTTTCATCACGTCCGGCTCGGCTTTCCTTCTGGGCACAGGTCTGACAGATTTAGAAGGTCGGCGAAACGTTTCAGCAGTCCAGTCCCATACATTGCCGACCATATTGAACAAACCGAATCCGTTCGGCGCAAACGAAATAGAAGGTGCTGTGGTGAAATTCCTGTCATTTTTCGTATTTACCATGGGAAACCGCCCGTGCCAAATATTGCACATGATATTCTGCTCATCGTCAGGTTCAGCGTCGCCCCAGGGAAAGCGCACATCACCCAGTCGACCACGTGCAGCATGCTCCCATTCCAGTTCAGTCGGCAATCGACCGCCCACCCACGAAGCATACGCCGTTGCATCGTTCCAGGAAACGTGCACCACTGGATGATCAAGCAGCTCATTCATCCGGGAACATTTTGGCCCGCTGATACATTGCCACGACGCACCATCAACCCGGTGCCACCAGGGCGACCCAGGTACGCTCTGAGTCTTTCCAGCGTATTCAGACACCTGGCTCCAAAATACAAACGACCATCCCAGATGCTCGGCTTCGGTGATATAACCGGTAGCAGCTACAAAGGCAGCAAATTCAGCATTGGTGATCGCTCCTGCTGACATGGATATAGATCGAACCAAACCTTTACGCAACGGCCCTTCGCCATCAAAGCGAATCATGGGTTTGGATGTTACAAGCAAACCCATGCCCTCTGGAATCGACACACTTGCCGGTCTTACCGTTGATCGAGCTGGAATAAAAAACGATGGACAAAAATCGGAGGGTTCTGTCATTGTTGGAGGACAGCATGTCATGCCTGACTACCAGAATGCTCTGTACTGATCACAATACCTATCCCAGGTGTCTCTTCTTTTTCATAGTTCAATGGTTGCCATATTTTCAAATTTCTAACCGCTATACTATCGAATTTAAAACCATTAAATACCATTACTTACCGACTACCTTCCCGGTGCTGACCTCGAGCAGGACTACCAGAGGGTGGTGTCATCAGAGCCTGCTCACCTTTTCTGCAAGCTTCGACAAAACCCTGTGTATTAAGACTACTTTCCAATCTCCATTTCAGAATCTCATTAACCATCCAGGCGCGTATTTCGACGTATTCTGCCACGTACCATAGATTGATCTGCTCATCGGGGTCGTTGTTAAGGTCGTACAACTGGCCAAAGTCTGAGTCAACAAAATGCACAAGCTTCATTGTGCCATCACGAATCATTGTCATGAATCGTGTGCCCGTCAACAACGCATCATTTGAATGTTCTGCATAAACCCTTTGCCGCTCAACTTCTACGTCCCTGTGTCCATCAACTTGTACAAGATAGGGTTGTAATGATGTCGCTTCCATCCACGAGGGTGGCTCAATACCTGCGTATTCCAGAATTGTTGGCCCCAGATCAAACAACGCAACTAGATCAGTAACACGCTGGCCTGCAGGAATACGGCCCGGCCACGAAATCAGAGCAGGCACGCGTACCGTCGGTTCATACATATTCCATTTTTGCGAATGACCGTGATCGCCTAGACAATCGCCGTGATCGGATGTGAATATTATTATCGTGTTATCAAGCACTCCACGCTGTTCAAGCGCATCAAGGATCTCACCTACCTGTCTATCTATCATCGTCACGTTCGCATAGTAGTGTGCCCGTTGGCGTCTTGACTGCTCCGTTGTCGGGTTTTCGAGGTGAACTATTCCGTCAGCATCTTCGCCGAGATGAAACTCCCGTAGCTTGCGCATAGCATCAGGCTGAGTGGCTATGTCTGTTGGTATGGGTTTTGGTAATTCCTTGTCTTTATACAAGTCAAGGTATTCCTGAGTGGGATCGTATGGTGGATGTGGCCCTGGCATTCCTATCTGTAAAAAAAACGGATCATTGCCAGTGTAACGATCGATCCACCAACACGCCATCTGACCGACGAAAGCATCTGGGTGCAATATTTCATCATGCTCCCATACCCAGGCGCCCAGTAGATTTTCGTAGTCGGGCCGTTCGCGTTGCGATACACGTGATGGCTTTTGCAGCCCACGTAAAAAATAAGCTTTGTCCCAATTATCCAAGTAGAATGGCAGATTGGGGTGATCGCGATCCTTGTTTTCTACTACATGTCGCTCGTGAAAACCAAACGGCCCTTCTACTGGCATAGTGTGCATCTTGCCTACGTTAACTGTGTGATAACCCCCTTCGGCAAGATCTTTGACCCAACAATAGTTCCAAGGCTCATCGTTTCGGAATACTCCATTGGTATGTGGGTATACACCACTGAACAACGATGCTCGAGAAGGCGCGCACGAAGGCGCAGTGATATACATGTTCTCAAACGTAGTCCCTTCACGCGCAAGCCTGTCAAGGTTTGGCGTATTCATATGCGTAAACCCCATGGCAGCGATCGTGTCGTATCGCTGCTGATCCGTCAGGATAAATACAATGTTCGGACGCTCTGACATAACTACCCCTTAACAGCACCAGAAAGTGATTGAACAATACAACGATTGGCCAAGACCATGAGTGGCAGAATCGGCAATGTCAGCGCAATTCTCGCAACGGCAATGGAACCCCAATCAACACTATCGTAAGAGATAAAATTCATTACAGCAACAGGCGCTGTAACTGTCGATGAACGAGTGATAATCAGCGCATAAAAGAAATCATTCCATACAATCAAAAAACCAAGGATCGCAGCCGCTACCGCTCCAGGCCTAGCCGCAGGAAGCGCAACCAGCAATAAAGCCTTGCCCAACGAAGCCCCGTCCATAATTGCAGCCTAGATTAGTTCATCCGGGACCTGCGAGAACGAATTCCACATTGACCAAACAATTAAAGGCAGTGTCAAGGTCATATATGCCATGATTAATCCAAAATAGGAATCGATCAAACCCGCGTTAACATAAAGTAAAAACAAGGGTATGACGAAACCAACAGGAGGTGCCATCCGCAACAGTAAAAGCAGCCAGGAGGCATAGAACTTACCGGACAAGCGCGATTTAGCTAATGCAAATCCTGCAGGTACGCCAACAATCATCGAAAGCAAGGTAGCGCTAGCTGCGCAAATAAAACTGTTCAGTAACGCTTTGGGGAAGTCAGAGCGAGTAATGCTGAGGTAGTTATCTAATGTAACTACCAGCGGGCTTTCCCAAAACGGTTCGAAGATCACTGACTGTTCGCGAAAAGACATGATCAGCACCCATGCCGTGGGCAATGCAGCAAATAATAGCAGCGTTAGCATCACTGTAGTTCCGAGTGCTTTCTTAACGCGATACGCATTCGTATTGTCAATCACGATGTCACGCGCTGATTAAGTCTTGCAACGTAAAAACTGATAATTGCAGCCACGAGAAAGAGCGTCACAGCAATTGCAGCACCGTAGGCAACGTTGGAATTCTGGAATGTTTGAATGTAAGCATAATATTTGGTTGCCTGGGTTGATCTGCCCGGACCGCCTTTGGTCATCACAAAAATCATCGGAAAGTGCTTTAGCGAATCTATAAATCGAAACAGCGTTACCAATAAAAATGCTGGTATAAGCAAAGGGAGAGTCACATAGAAAAACGTCTGCACCCGAGTTGCGCCATCAAGTGCCGCAGCCTCATCAAGGTCTGACGATATTCCTTGCAGTGCTGCCAGTATGATCAACATCGCAAATGGAAAGTTAGTCCATGTGTCTGCCATAACAATCGCGAACAGAGCACCATTTTTTGTGGTCAGGAACGATGGAACCGTAATTCCGAACAGATCAAAAAAAGCATTGACCGGTGACAAGGTCGGAGTAAACAATGACAACCAGATTAACGCAACCGCCACATGAGGCACAGCGTAAGGTAACAAAAACAATACACGCCCCAAACGCCACTTACCAACAATTTTACTCAAACCCACCGCAATGGCTGCACCGATTAACACCTGAGTTGCTACACCAAAAAATGACAGTACAGACATAGCATAAACTGAATTCATCAACCGCTTGTCTGAAACAAGGCGCACAAAGTTTTTAAGACCAAAATCCCAGCTAGTGCCGCGCAACAAGTGATAGTCACTAACCGACAAGGCCAGCATACCGGCCAATGGTACGATGGCGAATATGCCAACAGCCAGAACAGCAGGCAACAACATATTGCGATAGCCGCGTTCGATATCTGCGGTCGCAGTAAGTTGCTTTTTCGGTTTGGAATTCATCCAGCAGATAACCCTATACAAAACGCTCGGTAGAGTTGCCAATACCGAGCGTCCACGATGCAGTTTCTAGCCTGCGCGGCCGGAGGCTCCTAGTTACCAAGAATGTCCTGCATTTCCAGTTCTGCAGCTTCAAGTGCGTCTTCAGGCGACATCAAGCCATTTAAAGCCGCGTTGATATTCTCACCAATTGCCTGACCAAGCGCTGGCCATTCGGGAAGCAGCGGCCGGTAGTGACCAATCGCAAGGTTAAGTGCTTCCGCTTGCACATCTAGAAAGTCAGGATGTATCTTTGAGTACTTGGCGATAACGTCCGCATTCTTTGCCACTGATTGGGTTGTAAAATTTGAGAATGGCTGAGCAAGCGCAATCTTGGTCATTGTTTCAGCGCTAACCGCCCACTCAATGAACTTGGCGGACAATTCGGGGTTCTTTGCTGAGGCAGGAATTCCCAGCCCATGTACGGCAATCGCCGGAGAACGGCCTGCCGGTCCGCCCGGTGGCAACGTGATACCACGTCTGTTCTGCAAACTTGCTTTTTTCCGGATCGACCAGTGACGCTGCTATTCCAGTTCCTTCCACTGCAAAAGCGATCTGACCATTTTGAGCGGCAGCCTGAACTTCAGCAAAGTTAAAGTTACCTGCACCTTGCGGCCCATACTCATTCAACAGCGTCATATAAACATTCAGTGCTTCAAGCGTTTCCGGTGAGTTTATAGCAGGTGTGAGATCACCCGCTGTGTAGTCTTCAAAGAACTTGCCTCCATAGGCGCGCATCACCATCGGAAAGATAAACATATTGAAACCCTGACCAGGTACGGCACGCATGGCAATCGCTGCGGTGTCGTCGTTGTGAATTTTGCCAGCAACATCCAGCATTTCTTCCCACGTTTGCGGTACGTCTGCACCTGCTTTTTCGAGAATGTCTTTTCGATAGGTCATGAGTCCTGTGGCTGCCATATACGGTACTGCCCACTGCTCACCATTAATTTTGTAGGCATCCAGTGGACCTTCCATGATGTCCGCTTTCACAGCCATGGCATCGACCTCGGCCGTGATCGGCCTTAGCCAATCAGCAGAAACCCAACGTTGCACTTGAATGACAGGCTGTGCACAACATCAATGTCACCCGACTTACCTGTAAACGACAGTGTGATTCGGTTTTCAAATACATCCTGACCAATCACGTCAATATTTGCTTTGATGCCGGTCTGCGCTTCGAAATCGTCTGCGAGTGCGGCTAATCCTTTGGTGTAAGGCATGCCAAACATGACAACATTCACCTCATCAGCAGCACTGGAAAATGTCGATGTGCCTGCAGCTCCTATCATGACGGCAACTGAAAGCAGCGTTGATAGATATCTCTTCATTAGTTTTCTCTCCTCCAAAAGGTAAGGTCTTTTTAGGGCTAGCCGCCCCTTTGCGGCAATACATGGTGCTTCGGACTTGGTCTGTAGGCCTGACTTTCTTTACACATCAATTCAAAAAGGCCATCGCGCGCTTCGAGCAGTGCTTTACGATAGCGCTTTATATACTCTTTCTCGTTGGCCAGACGGCCAACAGGTTCTGCAAGCGTCAGCAAATGTAAAAACTTGCCTTCAGGATCTTCAACCACGGTAGCGAAGCGACGTATGCCCATATAGTTACCTGCGATATCAGCCGCGAAGGATTGTGTTTTTACTGACTCAAGCTGTTGCCTTACCGCTTTGGCTGACAAGCCTCGCGTCTTTTCGTTAACATCGCGTCCTGTGGCAAAGAATCCGTCAGTATAAAACCGTGATTCGAGTTCGTTCCAGTCAAGTCGACTTAAATAGAGCCGAGACAAAGCATCCAGCTCATAGAGGGACCGCCGGAACCCTACGTTAGCCCGATTCAGAACGTTAGAGTCGGGGTGTTCTGTTTTCGAATGCCAAAGCAACTCATGACCTGCAACTACGACCACCTCCGCGGATGTACAGAGCCGTTCTGACATAGCTCGCATGGTTTCGTCCAATTTCGCCAGATAGGTTTCCGACATTGGAACCTTGCGCTCCAGCCGAAAATTTTTGATGATATATTTTTCACTGGTCCGAAAGATAACCCCAGTCCGACAACGTTTTAACGATGCGATGCAGTGTTGATTGCGAAAGCCCGCACTCGCGAGCAATATCAACTTGCTTAATTGGCCCGGGACCAGCCGCCATGACGAACTCCAGTACTTGCAGAGTACGGGCAGTGGGGCTCATAGCCTGAGCGTCTGACTTCAGGGCAGAACTTTCCATATATGAAATTTAGAACGCCATATATGGAATTTATGGTCAAGAAGAATTGAACTACCGACCTCGCTACCAATCCCGAAGTTGTGGAAAACTGCGGTCCTCGGTTTCAGCCATCACATCAAGTAGTTTTAGCTTCAGACGCCTGCGTACCGTCGCATGTTCCGGCTCATGAAAAAGGTTTTGAAGCTCATGTGGATCAGCTGAAAGATCATATAACTCACCGTCACGCTTCCCTTGTGTAGCAGGACTCCCATGCCAGATTATGAGTTTCCAGTGCTCGTGCCTGAGCATGGTTGTCATGATCTGCGGATCTGTTGTAAATCCCGAGTCCCGGTATTCGCTCAATGCCCAATCACGCCATGGAGGATGCAGCCCATTAATCATGGGTAACAGGGAAGTCCCCTGTACTGCCAAGCCTGGCGAACAAGCAGCCACATCAAGAAAGGTGGCAGGTAGGTCTATTCACTGCACGCGTTCGTCAATGCTTTGCCCGGCTGCTACCTTGGCAGGCCAACGCATTATCAACGGCACATGCGTTAAATCATCATATAACTGAGGTCCCTTCAATAGCTGTTGATGATTACCAAGCATCTCACCATGATCAGATGTGAATACCACCAGCGTGTCCTTCGCCAGATCAGCCTCATCCAGTGCTTGCAGGATTCTTCCAACTTCATAGTCGACCAATGCAATCATCGCCCAGTACTGAGCGCGAATTTCACGGATCTGTGCGGCAGTATAGTCGAGGAATCCAGGTGCAACACCGGCGTAACTTGTTCTGGAGTACACCGTTTGTTCGCTCGGTTTGCTAATCAGTTCATCGTCGCGCGTCACTGGTACCGGAATGGCATCCGAATCAATGAGATCTCGAAACTCCCGCGGTGCTCCAAAGGAATGGTGCGGATCAAAAAAGTTAGCCACTAGACAAAAAGGTTCATTCTGGTTGTCAGCGTGCTTTATGAAATCCTGTGCGCATTCTGCTACCCAGTGAGAATAGTGCGCTTCTTTTTTTACGTGATCTATGGGTGTGCCGGTGTTGGCTTTGTTGCTATAAGCTGTGCTTTCGTTTGCCCCCTTATCAAGAAAAATGTCTGCATAGATGTCAGGATGCATTTTTCGCAACCACGCATGATAGTCATTTTCCAGTGCCCGATGGTTAGGCCCATGCGCCCATTGAAAAAAGCGATAGCCATCGTCAAAGCGTGGTTCGGTTTGCCAGTTATCGCATGGCGATAGATGCTGCTTGCCAATCATGCCGCAGTAATAACCAGCATCTGCAAGTGTGCGAGTAAATAACTTGTGGCGAGCAGGTAAAGGCACACCATTGGCGTGCAAGCCATGATTTGCGACGTACTTACCCGTAAACAGCGATGCTCTGGATGGACTACAAACCGGGTTTTGCACATAACAATTATTGAACAGTGCGCCCTCTCCCGCTAGCCTATCAAGGTTGGGCGTTACTGCCCATGGTGATCCCGTGCAATTCAGGCTATCGCCGCGCTGTTGATCAGTGCAAATAAATAACACGCTCGGACGTCTATTATTAGAGGTCATGGTTAGTAACTCCGTGCCGTGGTCTAAAACTCAGCGATCCGTGGTTCTGTTCGGTCTTCCAAAGCGCATCTTGCATCAATCATTTGATCAATCATCTGTTCCAATTGGATAGCGTGCAATTCCATGCCCGCCAAATTTTGCCGTTCCAATGGGTCTTTGCTCAGATCAAACAACTCTACTTTTTCCCGTTGCTGCTCGTCATGACGAACCACCAGCTTTATACTGCCGGAACACAGGGCGGTTTGCCAATCGTGTACACCTGATGGCAATATTTTCCGGATTCGGCTCATCGCCCAACCTCTGGCTGGATATTCTTCAGTGAGCACGCCAAGCAACGATTTTTCTTGCAGACGTGGCCCAATTGGCAACTTTGCCATATCTAAAATGGTGGGAGCAATATCAATCGTTGATACGGGTTGATCCACAATTTGCTGCTCGATATCAGCACCAAAAAATACTAGCGGTACTCGAATGGCTTTTTCATGCAGGGCAGAATCGGAGCTTGTCGAGTTGGCACTGCCACGAGCTGAGGTGACAATGACAACGGTATCTCGTGAACATTTATTATTGCGTGACAATTCCAGCAATCGACCAATTGCAAGGTCAGCTTCCTTTAGTGCCTGCGCATTGGTTGTCTCGCCATCAGTTGTTGGATGTGGTTCTGCCCCCATCAGATCACCAATGCAAAAACCGGCTATCGCCATGAATGGTTTATCGTTCGATTGAGCATCGATCCAGTCTCCAACACGCTGTGCGACCCAGTAATTAAAGCTCAATGATTCAGGCATTGCCATCAGAGCTTCACGTTGATGATTTGTTGCCATCGTATCGTCAGGGTTAGCCTGAACAACAAATATTTGCGAATAGTGATCAGGTGCGACATCGTTCAACCAGTTGAGATAAGCGTTTTGTCTAGACCGGTGCAATGGGCCATGGGCCCAATCCATTAGCGAAAATTCGTCTTTTCGCTGCTTCTCCGTGGTCCAACGAGACAATCCCGCCAATTGATAGCGGCCTGCCAAATAGTTGGAATAACCAGCTTGTGTGAGTCGCTGAGCAAACGTCTGCTCGTTATCGGATAACGTGACACCGTTAGTCCACAAACCGTGAACACAGGGATCTAGCCCGGTAAAAAAGCTCGCACGGGCCGGACTACTCTCAGGGCACGGGGTATAAACTCGGTTGAAAAATGCACCACTCGAGCAAAGGTGTGAAAGTGCTGACAAATTGCCTGCAGAATCAGGCAATCCGCAATCTGCTGCACTGAGCGAATCGAAGAGACAAATCAGGATGTTGGGTCGGTCTATCGCCGGCACGACTCACGCTTCACATCTGATGTGGATAACATAGTACCTGCAAAAAAGGGAACAAGGAGGTTTTTAGTGAAAGGGCGGAACTGAGTAAGACAGTACAAATTGACGCTTGGGCTTTCACCGAATTACCAACGCGAATTTCCTGATATCGCTACTTGTTGTCGCTGCAAAATACGATAGGATTACCGAAACAAACAGCCCAAAATCCAATCTGGCGATAGAGCTTCAGACTCTCAACTCAGCGGAGGACTAAACAATGAACAACAAGATCGACCACTTTGCAATTGGCGCAAACAATCTGGATCAGGGTATCACCAGCATGGAAACCCAGCTTGGGGTAACCATCCCACGCGGTGGCAAACACGATACGATGAACACTCATAACTGCGTGATGCAGTCTGGCAATGAAAGTTTCCTTGAACTCATTGCCATTGATCCCGATGCACCTGCAGACCCCGGAAGACCACGTTGGTTCACACTCGATGACCCCATAACTCAAGAGCGGTTGTCTGAGCGACCTCGTGCTCTTTGCTGGGTTGTAGGAACTGACGATCTTGACAGGGTCATAGCAGCAAGCCCAGTAGACCTTGGCGAAATCGTGCACTTTAAGCGTGGAGATCGTTCGTGGCGCTTGACGGTGCCAAAAGACGGCAGTCTTCCGATGAGCGGATTGTTGCCAGCCTTCATTGAATGGTCTCCAGGCCCTCACCCGAGCACCGTACAGCAAGATCTCGGCGTTCGTCTGGACAGAGTGCAACTTTCGCACCCTGATCCTGATACCTTGGCTGCCATACTCAGGACGCTACACGTTGATCATCTGGCGCAAGTGAGTGCGGGTGAAATGAGTCTGTCTTTTGTGCTAACGACGCAGAAAGGAACTGTCCATATCACCTAACTGGTCCACTGTATCCCGGCAGGTTAACACAGATGTTTTTGGTATCTGAATCGCCACTCGTTAATACCCAGTTGTTCTGTTAGCGGCTGACTTAACATCCTGGTTTTTCTTTGCCGGCTGTCGTTATTAAAATTTGCCGCTAATCATTTGTCTTTCTGTTCGTTTCTCTTATAAAAAGGAATCACAGCATGGCTGGTCCGCTCAGTTCGATTCGCATACTTGACCTTAGCAGCATGATTTCCGGCCCGCTCGGGGCAATGATATTGGCCGATCAGGGTGCTGACGTCATCAAGATTGAAAGCCCAGTGGGGGATTCTTCTCGTCATGTTGCTACAAGACGTGGTGGGTTTTCCGCATCGTTCCTGAACAACAATCGCAACAAAAGGTCTGTGGTGCTTGATTTGAAAAAACAGGGCGCTACCGAGGTATTACATCAACTTATCAGTACAGCCGATGTACTGATTCAGAATTTCAGGCCAGGCGTGGTAGACCGACTAGGTATTGGCTACGAATCCGCCAAAGCACTCAATTCCAAGATCATCTATGCCTCCATCAGTGGATTTGGCCAAACGGGCCCATATGCGCACAAGCCGGTATTCGACCCATTGGTGCAATCATTGTCCGGATTAACGACTGTACAAGCAGGATCAGATGATGTGCGCCCTACCCTTGTGCGCACCATCGTACCCGACAAACTAACCGGTTTCACGGTGGCACAAGCAGTTACCGCTGCACTATTTGCACGCGAGCGCACAGGTGAAGGGCAGCATATTCAGCTCAGCATGCTGGATACAGTCGTTAGTTTTCTGTGGTCTTCAGACATGGGTGGACATACCTTTATCGGCGACGAACTTGAAACCGAAACGGCACAAAGTTTCATTGATCTGATATACGAGACCGCCGATGGGTATATTTCTGTCGCGGCATTCAGGCGCGTCGATTGGGAGAAACTGGCCGATGCCTGCGCACAACCAGAATGGAAAACAGATAAGCGTTTTCTCACGACACCGGGGCTTGAAGAGTTCAAGAATGAGCGATTACAGCTGACTCAGGATGCCCTTCGTCAACGGAGTACCGCTGAATGGATTGATCTGCTCGATAAACACGATGTACCACACGCGCCCGTGCTGACACGTGGCGACATGATCAAGCATCCTCAGATTGTGGCGAACAAGCTGATTGTCGAACATAATCACGCCGATGCGGGGCGTCTGCGCCAGACTCGACCACCCGCGCTGTTTGGTGGTACGCCCAACGAACATCGCATGGGTGGACCACGCCTCGGACAACATACGCTTGAAGTACTCAGCGAAGCGGGCATAGACCAAAGCGGTGTTCGAAAACTGCTCGACTCCGGTGCTGCAATGGCCTGTACGAATCATAAACACACCTGATTTACGTTTGCCTCTCCCGTAGCGGTAGGAAAAAAACACCATGATTGACTTCTATTATTGGCCGACACCGAACGGCTGGAAAGTTTCAATTCTTTTGGAGGAATTGGGAATTGCGTACAACATGATCCCGGTCAACATCCGATCCGGAGATCAGTTCAAGCCGGATTTCCTGGCCATTAGCCCAAATAACCGTATGCCAGCCATCGTTGACCATAATGTGGATGGCGAACCCATAAGCGTGTTTGAAAGTGGCGCCATCATGACCTACCTTGCCCAAAAGCACAGGCAGTTTATTCCCACTGACATTCGTGAGCGTATACGCCTTGATGAATGGCTGTACTGGCAGGTTGGCAATCTGGGTCCGATGGCCGGCCAGCACAGTCACTTTTTCAACTATGCCCAAGGAGACGATACCTACAGTGCAGAGCGGTACAAAAATGAATACAACCGCTGTATCGGCGTGCTCGAAAGACGGTTGGAGGGACGTGAGTATGTACTCGATTCAGGCTACTCCATCGCAGATATGTGCTCCTGGCCCTGGATACTGATCGCAAAAGCGATGGGGCAGCCACTGGATGAATTTCCGAATGTCACTCGCTGGCGTTCGACAATCAAGGACAGAGCAGCCGTGCGTCGTGGGGTCGATCTGGGTAAGGAGCTGAATGCCAATAAACCGATGACGGATGAGGAGCGCAACGTGTCGTTTGGACAGACGGCTGAGACGGTCAGAAAGCAGCAATTCGCAAAACCCTAAGACACTGAAACGCGCCAGACGCAACCGGAGATGCTGGATTACTGATTCAAAACCCACAAAGCAGGACTGGCTGGCAATCCTGTGCGCCATCACCGCTGTAGCCATCTGGGGTTGGTGGATGTCCGCCACCAGGCTGGCGGCACAGCAAGGTATCGCACCACTGGATGTTGCGTTCATGCGGTATTCAGTACCAGCACTTTTACTACTGCCGGTTTGGTTATCAACACTTCGAAAACTCAAGCATGCCCCACGATGGTCCATCATTGCCATGCTCGGGTGGGGAGCGCCCTTTTTATGGTTAGTCACCGCATCCCTGAAGGAATCTGATGTTGTCTATTTTGCGACCATCGTTCCGTGCACCATGCCTATCTTTGCCGTTATTGCAGAACGAGTGTTTTTCAAACAACAGCCTACGCGAACACAAATTATCGGTTTTGTACTCATCGGAACTGCTGCATTGTTGGTAACCGCTCGTGCCGTTTCAGGTGGAGGCACCAGCCTGTCCAGTTTGGGGCTCATGTTTTTGGCAGCTGGAGGCTGGGCTTGTTACGTTGTGTCTTTTCGCCATACCGGCCTCACAGCGGCTCAGGGAGCAGCCTGGGTAAGCGTTGCGTCAACTGTCGTCATTGTTCTCGTGAAACTGGTAACAGGCTCTGCGCTACTTCCACTGACAACTGATCAAATAGTGTTCAATGCAATATCACAAGGATTGATTTCCGGCTTCGCTGCGGTTCTTTTGTACACTATTGCCATAGGCCGACTAGGCCCGGTTCGATCAGCAAGCTTCAGCGTTTTATTGCCGATCCTGGGATCGTTTTTCGCTTGGGCCTGGTTGAAAGAAGTACCCACATACTTCAGTTTGTTCTCATTGGTTCTGGGCACTATCGGTGTCGGTGTCATAAATGGGGTTTTTAAATCCAGAGCCAGAAGCAATTAGCACGATTCACTCATGTACTGTATGTATGTGGTTTCTAATAATTAACGATAATTATATCTATCGATAGATTTAATAATTAAATCATGGGCTATTTTTGTTTGTCCGCAAGCTACGCCTATAAAAATCAATATCAATAGCCATTCAACAGCATTTCTACAATGCATGCTTGAGGCTTGCTAACAGGCTCACAGGGTAGGAGCTGATTTCACGCTAGCCCGGTGTGTAACCTGATCAAAATCTGTACATTACTGATGCCAATATCTTCACTGTCAGATCCGAATTAAATCCACGATCTTCTCCAAGTGTTGTCGTACCGCCGGCAGTAGCCTTATAGAAATAGCGGTATACAGCTTCAATTCCTAGATTAAATGCAGTGCTTTTCCCAAAGGCTTTAGTCCATCGTGGCAGCAGGCTCAGCTCGAAATATCCGACTCTTTCACCATTGTTCAATGTGTCATCGATTGCTCCGACTAAACCTAAATCCACATCACCGAGCCCAAATTTAAACCCGTAATCTAATTGAAAAGGTAATCCTTCATTTGAAGCTGAACCAAACCCCTCAATGCCGAAAGATTTGAATTCTCCAAAAAACAGTGTACTCCGGTCTTGAAGCTCATTATCAGTGAAGAAATAGGGTTTTTTGTATGTTGCATAAAACACTCCTCCTGTTGTCGTTCCGAAATCCTTTCCCAAAAACAATGATTCAAACTGAGTAGAGAAAGAAGCCTGTTGACCGACAACAAATTGCTCGACACGCCCTCGTCTATCTATGTAATTGAAGTTGTTTATTGCAGACACATCTGATATGTAGGTTTCCTTGTTGTACTTAACAACAAAACTACTAACATCCAGAATACCTATAAGATTTTCATACTTTGCAAATTCACCTTCACCTTCTTGCAGCATGATGATCTCGTCTTGATAAGATCCACCGAAATTCGTCTCATATCTAAGCACGGGAATTGAGAATCCTACTAAATCGAACCCAAGCTCAACAAACCCAACCTGGAATCCTTCTGTATTAACCTCTACCGCCGCCAGATCGAGGGGACTCCAATAATTGTATTCACCACCGATAGATATTTCACCACTGATGGACTGTGAGAATGCCGATGTTGAAAATATCAACAGAAAAGAGAGGAAGATTAGTTTCATATAGGTCAGTTACCCTGAAATAAAAAGCAATTCTCACACTATTTCTCACTCGATAGAGTGATCGCTGTGTTGTCATTGATCCGAAATACAAGGTTAACGAGACCGCTTAACACACTTTCCTTGTAGCTATAACAAATACTTCGATGACAAGTGTCAGTCGACAGCAATGAAAACCATCAATTCTTCATTGACTCAAGACTCATCCGATATTCTTCTTGTTTCTTAAGAACCAACGCAGACAGTCCCAATAACTCATTCGAGTTCCATTTCAACGTCGGCGCGCCCATTGAGAACTCCCTGCAGAAATTAACCATTTCATCAACGTCTACCAGACCATCCCCTGAATTATCGGCAACCCGAGCCACGGTATGTGGATAATCCTTCACAAATGAATCGTTGTATAGAGCATCTGTACTGTGACAAGTAGCGCATGATCTTCCAGTCGGACTCTCTGAACCATCCTCCCAAAGCTTCTCAGCTGCCACAGACACCATGGTAAGTGACTGTCGGTCAAGTGCCACATTAATAGGGCGCTTAAATGACAAACCACTCCTCCCAACGGTAACTGCTAG
>JBGCGC010000199.1:0-12658 GCA_045110475.1 Granulosicoccus sp. | reverse complement strand
AGCAACAACGCGGATGACCCTTGGACGAGCCGCCCCTCGGGAGACCACCAAAACACCCTCCGCCGCGTTGCTGTTCTTGACAAGGATCCCGACCTTGCCTGCGAACAGCGCCTTGCTGAGGGCGTTTTGGTGGTCTCTGTTCGAAGCGTTTGAAGGTCACACTACACTAGGGCTTGCACACAGTCTATCTGGCATAGACAAATTCCGGCAGCCACAGAGCAATCTGTGGAAACCGCATGATAACGGCAAGCCCGACGATCATGATGATAACGAACGGTACGATAGATCGATAGATATCGCGTAGCGTTACCTCTGGCGGTGCCATGGCACGCATGAGAAACAGGTTATAACCGAATGGTGGTGTCATGTAGGCGATTTGTGTTGTCATTGTGTACAAAACGCCATACCAGATAAGATCAAACCCTAACGAACTTACCAGCGGTACATACAAGGGTGCGACAATGACCAGCATGGCCGTGTCATCGAGAAACGTGCCCATGAGAATAAACGACAACTGCATGAGTATCAGAATAGTCCATGGATTGAGACCAAACTGTTCGGTAAACAGGTTCTCAATCGCTCGTACCGCGCCAAGACCATCGAACACGGCACCGAAGCAAAGCGCCGCCATGATGATCCACATGAACATACAACTGATCGCAAGTGTCTGACGCACCGACGTCTCCAACACCACCTTGCTCATACGACCTTTGACGATGGCAGCAAACAGCGCTGCCAGGGCACCGATGGCAGAACTCTCGACAAGGCTGGTCCAGCCATTGACAAACGGCACCATCATTGCCGCAAAAATGCCAAGCGGCAGGAGCCCGGCACCCAACAACCTGATTTTCTCTGCTCTGGGCACTTGTCTTTCTTCTAATGGCAAAGCCGGCCCAAGGTGCGGCTGAAGTTTGCATCGAACAGCAATGTACACCACGAACATGGCTGCCATCATCAACCCGGGTAGCACACCAGCAAGCCACAACTGCCCTACTGGCTGTCGTGCAATCATGGCATATAAAACAAGTACGACAGAAGGAGGCACAAGTATGCCCAGCGACGAACCTGCCTGAACAACACCCGTCACCATCTGTTTATCGTAGCCCCGCCGCAGCAACTCTGGAAGCGCAATGGTGGCACCGATGGCCATACCCGCAACCGATAAGCCGTTCATGGCAGACACAAGCACCATAAGCCCAATGGTGCCGATGGCAAGACCGCCGTTTAATGATCCCATCCAGACATGGAACATCCGATAAAGGTCATCGGCCAGTCCTGACTCGGACAACACGTAGCCCATGAAAATAAACATGGGCAAGGTTAATAGCGGATACCACTTCATGAGTTTCATGGCCGCTGAAAACGCAAAATCTGACCCGCCAGTGCCATAAAGCAGTATTGCAGCGATAACACCCACAGCGCCAATAGCCGCAAACACACGCTGCCCAGTGAGCAACATCAGCATCATTGATGAAAACATGGTGAGGGCGATGAGTTCGTAAGACATCTAACTATCCACCCTCGAAAAAAAGTAGTACGCCATCACAGACTCACCTTACGAATGCGGGCGACGTCTTTTATGAGCTCTGCCAGTGCCTGCATCAGCATGAGGAAGACGCCGATGCACATCAGGGATTTTATGGGCCACATATATGGGCGCCAGGCGCTGGAACTGCGCTCCTTGTATTCCAGCGCATACGCAAGACTCTCGATTCCACCGTAGAGAAGCACGCCAAGATAGATCAACAGAAAGAATACCGTAAAGGCGTCTACCCAGGCCTTCTGCAGATCGGACCAGTTACCGTAGAGCAGGTCCATCCGTACGTTGGCCCCCATCTGCATGGCATAGGGCCCGCCCAGCAGAAAATACGCGACCATGGAAAACTGGGCAAGCTCCAGCGTCCACAGCGATGGCAGAAAGAATGTCTTGGATACTGACGACCAGAGCAGTATGCCAATCATCACAAAGATGAAGTACATCATTACTCGGCCGAGGCCATAGTTGATAGCTTCTACGACCTTGACAAATCTGGAAAAGAATTTTGGCATACGACTCGCGATCATGATCCGTGAACGGATAGTGTGACGAGTAGGCTTACCGTGTCAAGTTTTCATCACCTCTGCACCACAACAGCAGCCCTGAACATGCTGCTGGCATCAGACAGAAGGTTTCGAGAGATAGAACTTGTCGTCAAACAATGCCACGGCTCTGGGGAGATAAACCACCAGAATGGTAATAATCATGCCTTCCAGGGTTGCCTCACCACTGGCCAGTAACAGACTCCAGGCCGTTTGCTCTGCAAATACCAGCGAACCCACCGGTAGCCCAAGCAAGACGGCAGTAGTAATCGAACCTGCAATTTCCTGAAGGGCATAAACGAAAAAAAGACCGATAAAGCTGCAGCCAAGAAGAAACACGAAAGGATTGGGGGGTAGATACTGACGACTGAGCTTGACAATACTCACCATGAGCCAGATGGGCAGCAAGGCATCAATGAACAAGGCCTGTCCGACGGTTGACCATGACTGAGTGATCAATAGAAGCAACCCCATCGACAACAGTGCGCGGCTGTACCCAAGCGTCAATGCCAGAAACGCAGCCCCGGAGTACTGCAGGGTGACCCCCTCCGGCATGTTAACCGTCAACGCAATAGCCGCAAATATGAAAATCGTGAGGGCAAACCAGATAGCCAGATCGAGGGGGTCGAATTGGTCGAGGCCTGATCGTTTGCAGGCATCCAACAGAAACGGTAGAAACAGCACGCATAGTCCTGACTGGATCATGAACGCCGCTGGTGACCAACCCGATCCGCTGGTGTCTCTGTGGTTGCCAGAAACCAGGTCAACGTACAGGCAAGGGCATACACGATCCAAAACAGAATAAACCCTGCGGTGTAGGCGGCTTCACGACTATCATGCAAGTAGATGTGAACCCATTCGATCTGCAACGGATCGATCAGGGAAAAAATCAGACCCACGGTAATGGACGCACCAAGAAAGGCTGGCCACAGCACTTGCATCAGACAGCGCACCCACCACTTTCGTCCCGGATCCGGCACTTCGCGCAGACCCGGCGTCACGTGATTTTCAGCACGCTCGTGCGACGGCTGATTGTCGAGTTTGTTCGTCATGCAACGAGATTCCCTGACACGAAGAACGACTGATATTTGATGTCTGAAATCATAGCGTAGAGCAAAATACCATTTACTTGAACAGGTCGCGACCAAATACCTTTTCAGGTTGGGGCGCAGGGACAACAGTAGCTCGTCCGCTCTCAAATCCGACAAGAGCGCTGGTAAGTCGCCAGTCGCTTTCCGGCAGAACCTTAGCGTCGGTGGCAGAACCGACTGGGGCTGGTTCAATATGTAAGCGATATTTCCCATGTTCAGGAAGAGAGACACCGGGAGCGATGTATCGATTAGCGCCGATGAAGTCTACGCGGGTATCACCGTCACGGGCCTCTTGAGTAACATGGATCCAGCGCAATCTGAGTACCTCAGGCATTACGTACGCAAGTTGTGCAGATTGTGCACTTGCCTTCAGGCTTTGGGGCAGCACAGTGGGTGTCTTCTGATCCAGCTCCAGAATCAGCCCTTCTGAGGTTTGGGTAACCACTGCCTCAAGTCCTAACAAACTGGCAAGCCGGTCACGCTCAATACGTAAGTTATACGCCTTGCCTTCCTTGTAGTAGTCATCAACCACCAGCGAGTTATTAGCATTCAATGCCAGATAGAGCATGACGCTACCGAGACAGACAGACACTAACGGTATGCTGATCAGAAACCATGGCCACCCGTAGCGATACCACGGCAGGGTCTGCTTTGAAAAGTCGTTTGTAGTAGCGATAGTGACACTCATTGATTATCCAGCCCCGGAAATAGATCTGGCAAAAAGAAAGATGCTTTGGCACGCTGTACGACAGTGGGATCGTCTTCGGCGGTGACCAGAAATTCTATGCGATTGCTACCGGCCTTACCGGCATCAGGTTCAGCTCGCACCCGCACGGCAATCATTCTGTTTGATGCCGGTGCAACCGCCACCTGAGCCTCAGAATCAATACGCAATGTGGGCATTCCTTCAACGACAATAGTAAACGTTCGCTCTTTCTCAACACTATTGATAAGCATGACACGATAGACGTTTTCAATGACGCCATTTTTGACTTCGCGCGAAAGTGCACCACGGTCACGCATGACATCGACTTTCAACGGAACTCGAGTGAGTATATGCCCGAACAGTATGCCAGTGACGGTTACCAGGATAGCGGCATAAACAAGTACCCGCGGTCGAAAAACTCGCCGCCACAGCTTGGTTCGAGACCAGCCATTTTCCATGCCGTTGAGTGTATCGTAGCGAATCAGACCGACGGGGCTTCCAACCTTTTCCATGACCTGATCACAGGCATCAATACACGCAGCACAACCGATACATTCGTATTGCTGTCCATTGCGTATGTCGATTCCCGTCGGACAGACTTGCACACACAAGCTGCAATCCACACAATCGCCCTTTCCTTCCGAACCACTCTTTTTTGACCTTGACCCGCGAGGTTCACCGCGACTTGGATCATAGGTAATGACCCAGGTGTCTTTGTCAAACATGACACCCTGGAAGCGGGCGTACGGACACATGTACTTGCAGACCTGTTCACGTAGAAATCCTGCATTGCCATACGTTGCAAAGCCATAGAACAAGATCCAGAATGTTTGCCAGGGGCCAAGAGTGAACGAGGCAATCTGACCTAACTGATCACGGATAGGAGTGAAGTAACCAACAAAGGTAAATCCTGTCCACAGCGCCACCAGTATCCATAAAGCCTGTTTGGTTGCCTTTAGCCGAAGCTTTTTCGCAGTCAGCCCTTCGGCATCAAGCTTCATCCGACGGGCACGATCACCTTCCACCTGACGTTCGATCCACATGAAAATTTCCGTGTAGACCGTTTGTGGACAGGCATAGCCACACCACAGCCGTCCGGCTATCGTTGTAAACAGAAACAGGGACATTGCTGAAATAATCAACAATGCTGTGAGGTAGATGAAATCCTGAGGATAAAATATGAGACCAAAAATATGAAACTTACGCGCTGCCAGATCGAATAGCACCGCCTGCCGGTTGTTCCACGATAACCAGGGCAAGCCATAGAACAGTATCTGGGTAAACCAGACCAGCATCCATCGCCAACGGGCAAACACCCCGGTTACTGATCGCATGTACACCTTGCGACGCACTTCCAGCAGCATGTGCTCTTGCTTCATGGCTGTGGGTGCGTTGGAGCTGGTCATTGTCCAGCGTTGGAAAGGCTCCAGATGTAGGCAGCCAGAACATGTGCCTTGCCTTCTCCCAACAACTCACCAAAAGCGGGCATGCGGTTATTGAATCCATTGCTGATGGCATACTTGACCGAATTCAGAGACCCACCATACAGCCATACATCGTCAGTCAGATTTGGCGCACCAATGGCAGCCAGACCTTTGCCATCTGCACCATGGCAAGCTGCACAAACCGCATATTTGGCTTTTCCAATAGCAGCCAGATCAGCATTGTGGTTGCTGTCCGATAGTGAAAGCACATAGTTAGCAACGGCGTCGATATCGGCATCGGTGTTACCTATGGCAGCCGCCATTGCCGGCATGATGGCATTTCGGCCATTGAGTATCGTATGTTTTATATAAGCCGGATCACCCGCACCGAGCCAGTCCTTGTCGGTCAGATTGGGAAAAGATCGACCACCACGTGCATCTGACCCGTGACACTGACTGCAATAATTCAGATAAAGCCGTTCGCCCATTTCCAAAGCGTCTGAATTAGCTGCTACCACAGGAATTTCCTGTGCCAGATAGTCTGCAAACAATGGCTCTGCTACGGCATCAACTCTTGCCACTTCTTCCTGATACTGACCGGCGGATGACCACTTCAGAGAGCCCTGAAAATCTCCCAGTCCCGGGTACATGATGATGTAAATCATACCGAATATGCAGGTGAGGAAAAACAGATATAGCCACCATCGCGGCAGTGGATTATTTAATTCCTCAAGATCATCATCCCAGATATGACCGGTTGTTCCCACTTCCCCATCAACAGGATCCGGCAATTTGGCGCGTGATACCTTCCATGCAAGCCAGTAGCAAAGAATGATGGAAATGATGGTTCCAAGCGCCACAAACAGAGCCCAGCCACCGCTTACAAAATCAGCCATGGGATATCGCCTCCGGCAGTGTCTTGAACTTTTGTATACTGAGATATTTCACTGCACATGATCTCCGTGGTTAACCGTTCTTCGCTGCATTTCATCGTCAGCAAAGGGAAGATTGGCGGCCTCGTCAAAACGCTCCTTCTGTCTTGAGCTGTAGGCCCAGAACACGATTCCCAGAAACGCCACAAACAGGACGACTGTTATGATCACGCGCAGATCGTTAGCATCCATTATTGCGCTCCTCTTCCGGCTGTTCCCAACACCTGCAGATAGGCAATGATCGCATCAAGCTCGTTCTTGCCTTCCAGCATGGCGGGCCCTCCATCAATCTGCTCATCCGAATAGGGGTGACCGAGCATGCGCAGGGCGTTCATCTTGCCCGTCACTCTGGCAGGGTCCAGTTCAGTCTTTGCAAGCCAGGGGTAGGCCGGCATGATGGACTCAGGTACAACATCGCGCGGGTTGTTCATATGTACCTTGTGCCATTCATCACTGTACCGCCCACCAACCCGTGCAAGGTCAGGCCCTGTCCGCTTACTACCCCATTGAAACGGGCGATCATAAACAAATTCACCCGCTACTGAGTAAGGTCCATAGCGTTCCGTCTCTGCACGGAACGGACGAATCATCTGTGAGTGACAGTTATAGCAACCCTCACGCACATAAATGTCTCGACCGGTCAGTTGTAACGCATCATAGGGTTCAAGCCCTGCAATCGGTTCGGTTGTTGATTTCTGATAGAACAGCGGTACGATTTCGACAAGCCCACCCACTGATATCGTCAGAATGATAAGAACGATCATCACACCGATGTTCTTCTCGACTAGCTCATGTGTAAATTTCATGTTCTCTTGTCTCCGCCGATTCAGGACTGTGCAACAGGCTGAGCTGTTGAAGCATGGCCATGGCTGACACCGGGAATTTTTGCAACTACCTGCGTACCGCCGCGGATGGTCATAAACATGTTGTAGGTCATGATCAACATGCCGCCCAGATAAAGCAGACCACCAAAGAAGCGCATGATGTAATAGGGGTGAGTCGCCTTCACAGCCTCGATAAAGGCATAAACGAGCGTGCCGTCGGGGTTGGTTGCACGCCACATCAGACCTTGCATGACACCGGCAATCCACATGGACGCGATATACAGGACGATACCCAGCGTTGAAATCCAGAAATGCAATTCAATCAGCTTGATACTGTGCATCTGCGAGCGTCCAAACAGCCGCGGCAACAGGTAGTAGATTGCCCCCATTGAAATCATGCCAACCCAGCCTAATGCGCCGGAATGAACATGACCGATCGTCCAGTCCGTGTAATGAGACAATGCATTAACCGTCTTTATAGACATCATCGGACCTTCAAAGGTCGACATACCATAAAACGATAGAGACACGATCAGAAACTTCAGGATCGGGTCGGTACGCAACTTGTGCCAGGCACCTGACAAGGTCATGATGCCGTTAATCATGCCACCCCAGCTCGGCGCCAGTAAAATCAATGAAAACACCATACCTACCGACTGAGTCCAGTCCGGAAGCGCTGTGTAGTGGAGATGATGTGGCCCTGCCCACATGTACGTGAAGATCAAGGCCCAGAAATGCACGATGGACAATCGATAGGAATAGATAGGGCGCCCTGCCTGCTTTGGAATGAAGTAGTACATCATTCCAAGAAACCCTGCTGTAAGAAAAAACCCGACAGCGTTGTGTCCGTACCACCATTGGATCATGGCGTCCTGAACACCGGCGTACGCCGAGTAGCTTTTGCTCATGGAAACAGGGATCGCCGCGCTGTTTACAATGTGCAAGACGGCAACGGTCAGAATGAAAGCGCCATAGAACCAGTTCGCGACATAAATATGCGGCACCTTGCGTTTTATGATGGTGCCGAAAAACACCAGCGCGTAAGACACCCAGACCGCTGCGATGAGCAAATCAATTGGCCACTCAAGCTCTGCGTACTCTTTGCCTTGCGTCATTCCCAAAGGCAGCGTTATCGCTGCAGCAACAATGACAACTTGCCAGCCCCAGAAAGTAAATGGCACTAACACGCCACCCCAGAGCCTTGCCTGACAAGTGCGTTGCACCACGTAGTAGGAGGTGGCAAAAAGAGCACTACCGCCAAAAGCGAAGATGACTGCATTGGTATGCAGTGGACGCAAACGTCCAAAACTGAACCACGGCACGCCCCCATTGAGCGCTGGCCAGGTTAGCTGGGCGGCGATGATCACACCCACCAGCATGCCAACGACGCCCCAGATAACGGTCATGACAGAAAATTGCCGCACCACTGTGTAGTTGTAGGTCTTCTCGACCTCAACGTCACTGGAGGACCCTGTCCCTGCAGCTACTTCATTCATTGTCGTACTCATGCAACGCCCTCAAGCGAAAATTCAAAAATCTGACACAGTGACAACGACACTTGACCATCAGTGCGTGCTGTCAGTGGCCTCAGGCATCGACCAATCCGACGCGTAGAAAAGCCTAAACCTGATGTTACGGGCGATGAAATACGCACTTATTGATCTTTATCAACGTAAGGGACTGCGCAGTCACACTATCGTCAGTCACAACACTCATCTGATGTTTCCTGCAAACCTGACACCGTGCATTAGTGACTGATCAGCACAAATAAAAACTTGGATATTTGATGCAAAAACAATGACATGGGACAGATGACCCAGTAAACATCAAGTTTATCTGTGGTTCGAGTGACCTGGATTTTTCAACCAGCGTGTTCGGTTGTCAGTCGGTTTTGCCCGGCGTTTTCTGATCGTTCTCGGGCACACTGTCATCGTCAAGCAAGATGCTCATGGCGGGTCCCTGATCGTCATCAAACTGACCAGTCTCGTTCATTCTGAAAAAAATCAGTACCGCTACCAACACCGCAATCAGAGACAGGGGTATGAGTATGAAAAGCGATTCCATGGCGTGATTTGTCAGTTATGGCTGACAATCATGTCAGCAAGCGTTGACGCATTTCTCTCGCTGGACCAAAGACGCTGTGCATTTCCGGCCACTAGCAACGAGCTCAATGCCATGCCTGTCGCCGCCGCCCATGGTGGCACGTATCCGAGTGCAGCCAATGGAATAGCTACAGCGTTATAGCTGGCGGCCCAGGCCAGATTTTGACGCACAATCCGTGTTGTCTGCAAAGATTTTGTCAGCAGCAAGGGCAGACCATCAAGCCCCGGTAATAGAGAGATGACATCGGCGGCCGTTTGCGCTAACGCAGTAGCATCACCTGCCGCCATGGACACATCTGCGCTAGCGAGTACCGGAGCATCATTGATACCGTCACCGACCATCAGCACGACAGAACCTGACTCCTGCAACCGTGAAACAAAAGCTTGCTTTTCCTCTGGTGTGGCGCAGGCACGATACGAAGTGATGCGCAGCTCATTCGCTACGAACTCCACCGCAGGCGCTCTATCACCTGAGAGCAGATGTACCTGCATGCCCTGCCGCCTTAGTTTGTCTACCATAAGCTGAACATCACTTCGCAAAGCGTCCTTGAGTAGAAAACGAGCAAGCACTCTGATTTCCCCGTCACTATTCTGCTGAGATAGAAAAACTTCACTGCATGCCATAAAAGACGGTGTGTCTGTATGACGCCATTGTTCTATCTGCTGGGTAGACAGTTGGCACCAGTGCGCCGATCCAAGATACAGACAATGACCATCTGTCAGCTTGGCACTGACACCGTGCCCCGCCTGATGCGTCATCCCGCTTGACGGATAGCCAAGTGCAGCCAACGTCGATAGTGCATCCGCCTTTTCCCCGCCGGGCCAATCACTGGATGTATTGCGTGTGTGTCGTTGATACTCACGCAAGGCATCGGCATAAGGGTGGGTAGAGCCGATTTCCATTGCCACTGCAAGATTCAATGGTATCTGCGGATCAAGCTGATCGGCACAATCCAGTGATTCAAGAGATGGCTTGCCCTGTGTCAGCGTACCCGTCTTGTCGAAGACCACATCGGTAACGCGGGATAAGGTCTCAAGCGCATGCCCACGGGTGATGAGCAAACGGCGTTTGAGCAGCTCTCCGGTTGCCGCTGCCAACGCCGCAGGCGTTGCCAGGGACAATGCGCAAGGACAGGACACTACCAATACGGCAATGGCGGTGGTGGCGGCACGTGATGAATCAACCACCATCCACACAATCCATACCAATGCGGAAAAGCACAACAGCAGAGTGACAAATACCGTAGCGATTCTATCTGCAACCATGACCGCTCGCGGTTTCTCGGCGGCACCTCTGTCTATCAACCGATCGATGACAGACAAGGTGCTCGCCGACTGACGACGCAAGACTTCCAGCCGCACAGGGGCGCCAGTCAGCAAGGCACCACCCGCAACAACATCACCCGGCTCTATTTCTACCGGAACGGATTCGCCTGTAACGAGTGCGTTGTTTACCGAACTATGACCCACACGTACCGTGACGTCGACCGGTACGCGATCACCGTTATCCACGACAATGAGGTCTCCGAC
Source organism: Granulosicoccus sp. (assembly GCA_045110475.1). Lineage (GTDB taxonomy): Bacteria > Pseudomonadota > Gammaproteobacteria > Granulosicoccales > Granulosicoccaceae > Granulosicoccus. Next base: position 1,970 of record JBGCGC010000199.1, on the reverse strand, counting down.
CTCAAGGCGAATTGCAGGAATCATCTCAAGCGATTCATCCACGACAAGCTGGGCGGTTTCTGGCGCTGCGCTGCTGATGTCATCGACTGCACGCATGGCGCGCCGACGTACTGACCATTCAAGATAACGTGCACCTAACAGTAAAAAGACAAACATGGCGACCGAATCAAAATAGATTTCGCCGCTGGCGGTCACCGTTGCCCACACGCTGGCAGAAAACGCCGCCACAATACCAACGCTGACAGGCACATCCATGCCGGGTTGACGATGACGCAGATCGTTGAAAGCCCCTTTGAGAAACGGCTGGGCTGAATACAACAGTACGGGTGTCGTTAATATGAGACTGGCCCACCTGAAAAGCTGTTCGTGCTCGCCGTCTATGTCTCCGGCATCGGTAATGTAGGCAGGTAGTGCGTACATCATCACCTGCATGGTTGCAATACCCGCAATGAACAGCCGCTGTATGAATGCTCTGGATTCTTTCTTGAGCGAAAGCTCACGCTCACGAACATCAAACGGTGTGGTGTTATAACCAACTTGTGTTATCCGGCCAAGAATTTGCGACAGCTTTAGCCGCTGCGGATTAAAACGCACTGTAGCGCGTGCACTGGAGAAATTCACGCGCGCCATATCCACTCCGGGAAGCCCCGCGACACTGCGTTCCAGCACCCACACACACGCACCACACCGCAGCCCTTCTACCGACAGGTTCACCTCCACCAATGCACCAGTGCCTGCATCGTCTGTTGCGTGCAAATACCGATCGCTTATCTCGGGCTCATCGAACACCGCCAACTCGTCCAGACGCGCACCCAGATCATCAGGAATTACCCCGAACTGTGCAGGTTCTGTGCGAAAGCGGTAGTAGTCACCGAGCTTGGCATCAACAATGGCTTGCATAACAGCCTTGCAACCTGCACAGCATACATCGCGCGCATCGCCATCAAACACAACTTGCCAACGCTTGCGCTCCAGTACCTGCTCATCACAGTGAAAACATTTCATCGGGACATCATCATGCTCAGATGCATCAGGCCCATGACGCCGAAGGCCATGATCATGAGGCCCGCAAATACACGCACTGAACTGTTACGACTCGCCTTCGCTAGCCATTGTCCCGATAAACCCAGCAACATGAGGTTGGGAAGCGTACCCAAGCCGAACGCCAGCATGAGGATAGCCCCATTGACGGGACTTCCTGACACAAGCGCGGCGCTCAGCACTGCGTAAACCATGCCGCAAGGCACCATGCCCCACAAAGCGCCCGCCATGATTGAATTTAGAACACCAGTACCTGCCAGACGACGCGTGGCGGCAGGTCGTACCCATTCCCAAAGCCCTGCACCTACGCTTTCAACCACCACCGCAATGCGTTTTATACCAAGCACGTAAAGTCCCATCAACAGGATAAGAACATTACTCACAAGGTAAGCTATCTGCTGCACTGGCAGCATTGATTCCATCAGCCAGGCCACTGACCCGACGGCACCTGCAAGCGTTCCAAGAAAGGTATACATTGAGATTCGCCCGAGGTTGTAGAGACTCACTGACGCAAGAGCTGAAGGCTGCGCAGAGGTGTGGGTCAGATTCCGGGGTGAGATCGTAGCTACCGGGATTGTGCTAATGGCACCGACAGGTTTCTGCCGCATCATGCCCAACGCACTGACAATGCCACCACACATACCGGCACAGTGCACACCACCCAGCAAACCGGTGAGAAATACAGCAAAGAGCGAGAGTTCAGACAAGGCCATAGTGCTTTAAGCTGATGGAAGAAGACACACGGCGGTGGGGGCGGAGGAATGATCCGGGCTAGGAGTCTGCGCGGCAGAAAGCGATCGAGCGAGAGTAGTTCAATTTTGAGTCAAATTTTGTGCTCATTTGAGGAGTTTAGCTGGCTAAGTGACGAAAATGAGCGCAAAATTTGGCCAAAAGTGGGCTGCTCGTAGCCGATTGATTTCTGCCGCGCA
>JBGCGC010000198.1:0-7449 GCA_045110475.1 Granulosicoccus sp. | reverse complement strand
AATCGGCTACGAGCAGCCCATTTTTGGCCAAATTTTGCGCTCATTTTCGTCACTTAGCCAGCTAAACTCCTCAAATGAGCACAAAATTTGACTCAAAATTGGACTACTCTCGCTCGATCGCTTTCTGCCGCGCAGACTCCTTGCTAATGGTTTCAAATGGGTACGTTAAGTTGGTACTCAAAACCGATATTCAAGCATCCGATGAACCTTGCTGGTCAGAGATCGAAGAGTCTGCCTCTATCAATCCAATGCTCAAGGCTCTTTGCTCCCACTGCTTGCGAGCCAGCGCTTGCATGTCAGTTGCGTTGTCCTGTTCGTCAACAATCTCCAGGCCGAGGAGTGTTTCAATGACATCTTCCATGGTGACGATGCCGGCAGTGCCGCCGAATTCGTCAAGCACTATGGCAATGTGTTCGCGCTTGGATGTGAAATGATTGAACAGATCCGGAATCGGGAAATCCTCTTTCACGGCAAGCACATCGAGGCGAATCGACGACAAGGGTTTATCGCCGCTTCCTTCCACAATCTGCCGCAACACGTGATCCTTTAAAACGTAACCGGTGATATGGTCTGACGAACTGTCAAATATAGGAATCCGTGAAAAACGCAGGTTAGGATGTGTATCGTGAAATTCCCGGATTGTCTCGGTCTGGTCACTGGCGATCATCACGGTGCGCGGCGTCATAACGTTCTTGGCAAAGATGGTATTGAAGCGCAGAAGGTTCCTGAGGATATTTGATTCGCCTTCATCAAACACCCCCTGCTGCGATCCCAGCTCAGCCATGGCTCCAAAATCGGCACGGCTGAAAACCGATGCCTCCTTGTCTTTTTTCAGGAACTTGGTGATGATCTGGCTGACATAAACGAGGGGCGCAAGCACCCACATGACAATCTTAAGGCAGCGCACAGTGAAACCTGCCAGTTCCTGCCACTTGTTGGCACCAATGGTTTTGGGGATGATCTCGGACGCAATGAGAATCGCCAGTGTCATCAGGACAGGCACAACGGCCGTACCGATAAATGAGGTGCCCCAGATTTTGGTAGCCTGCGCGCCAACACCGATTGCACCGACGGTATGAGCAATAGTGTTGAGGGTGAGAATGGCCGCCAGCGGGCGATCAATATTCTCCTTGAATTCTTGCAGGGTTTTGCCGAGCTCACCGCCCTCCTGCACCTTCATTTGCGTAAATGAGGGTGTGATGCTCAGCAGCACTGCCTCCCAGATTGAACACAAAAAAGAAAAAATGATGGAGACAAACAGAAAAACGAACAACAGGTTATACATGCAGAATTCAAACCTTCTGAGTCCAACGCATACGCGCACGATATCCGATGGTACCCGAAGTCCATGTACACTGCGCACGCCCACCGTAATCACAGCCCAATTCAAACCATGACACCTGATGCAAGCGACTTCTGGTTTTTGCCCCTGGGCGGCTGTGGCGAAATCGGTATGAACATGAACCTGTACGGCCATGATGACCAATGGCTGATGGTCGACTGCGGCGTTACTTTCAGAGACGCCGACGGCACCAACCGCAGTGGCTACGATATCCAGATGCCAGATCCCGAGTTCATCACAGAGCAACGTGACAAGTTGCAGGGTCTGTTGCTTACGCATGCTCACGAGGACCACATAGGCGCCGTCGCGCCACTGTGGCGCCGGTTACGATGCCCGGTCTACGCCACCCCCTTCACCGCGGAAATGCTTCGACGCAAGCTTGCCGAGCATGGTCTGGTTGACAAGGTGCCAGTACATCTAGTGGAACCTCTGGATCGCTTTCATATTGGTGCCTTTGACGTCGAATGGATTCCCAACACCCATTCCATTCCGAGCCCCTGCGGCCTTGCTATCCGCACACCGGTTGGCAATGTATTTCATACCGCTGACTGGAAGCTGGATCCGGAGCCTGTCGTCGGTCATGGATTCAGCGAGAGCGAATACCGCAAGCTGGGTGAGCAAGGTATGCAAGCGATGGTATGTGATTCAACCTGCGCCGACCAGCCAGGCCACTCACTCTCCGAGGGTGCCCTCTACGAAGGGCTGCATCATCACGTAAGCCAGTCCAGCGGTCGCGTCATTGTCGCCTGTTTCGGCAGCAACATCGCACGCCTGCACACGCTGACGAAAGTGGCGTCCGCGACCGGGCGTCACCTTGGTCTTTTGGGACGCTCTCTGATCAATACAGCGGCTGCTGCGCGTGCCTCCGGGCTGTGGCCGGATGTAACGCCGCTTGTCCAATCGGACCATCTGGGCTACCTGCCGCGCGACACTCTCCTGTTGGTGGCAACCGGCAGTCAGGGCGAGCCTCGCACCGCGCTTAACAGACTCAGTCACGATAACTTCCGTGATCTGTCACTGGAGGCAGGAGACACTGTCATCTTCAGTGCTCGTGCAATCCCCGGTAATGAAGATCAGATCAACAATCTGATTGTACGGCTGGAAAACCGTGGCATTCATATCATCACCCCGGAGCTTTCCGATCTGCCGATTCACGCATCAGGACATCCCGGAGCTGAAGAACTACGCAAGCTCTATGATTGGGTGAATCCGCAACTTCTTATACCGGTACATGGTGAAACCGTCCATCTTGATGCCCAGACTGAGCTTGCCAGAGCCAGTGGGATCAAACGGCAATTGAATGGACGAAACGGCGATCTCTTCACCATTGCCCCGACGACATCCATACGTAGACAGGCTGTGCCTGTCGGTCGACTGGGGATTGGGCGAAAGGCGCTGGAAAAAATCGCCTGAGATATCAGGTTTGCGACATCGCCAGACTGACAGCTTCAAATGTTGTGTCAAAACGCGAAAGACGATATCCCACCCGACGCACGCGTTTGAGCTCCCAGCCCTGTTCCCTCGACAGGCCGAGTTTCTTGCGTACACGGCAAGCAGCCGTGTCTATTCGTCGTGTATCCATATCAGGTGGCAATGACCAGACCGAGGTCATCAGCTCCGAATTTTTTACCACCTTGTCGAGCCTCGAGAACAGGTGACAGGCAAATTCGAACTCTTTAGGACTAAGATCGACAGGCTGTCCAGCCCGGGTGACCTTTCGTTTCTGGACGTCGAAGTGTATGTCACCCTGAACAAACGAACGCAGGTGCACTCGGCGATGCGATCGTAAGCCGGCTTCCAGTCGCGTCTGGAGAATTAGATCGGATTCGTCGGCTTTAAAATAATGGCGAGCACCGGCATTAAGAAATCTGACCGCTGTCTCCTCTCTACCGCAATCAGACACGACAATAATACGCGGAACCTTTGCCACGTCGGGTAAAACCGATGCCTCGTGATCATTCTCAAGTCGGTGACAGACAACGATGGCGAAAGCCTTGACATCCCGCAGCTGATCCAGTTCACAAAAGAAAATGTTTGATACGTTGACACCAGCGAAACTCAGGAGTCTTGCAATCCTTGCTGCGTCCGTCGTCGTGCTCGCACAAACACCCACTGAATTTTCGGTATTAGAGGCCGTAGTGGATACAGCTCTCGGCGTTCTGTCTTGCGCAATCACACTTTCCCTTGCGACATCCATTACGACTTTTTCTGGCAACACTGCGACCATGCAACACTCCGAAACATGTTGTAGCGCGTGTGACTGTACAACTGAGCAAAAGCCCAACCAGCAACTAACACGGATTAATGATAAACGAGTTTCCAGCTCCACCTGAAAAGGCGGGTTTGACTTGAATCACGCTATTAATAAAACTCGTAGACCCACCTGAACTCTCGCTTTAGCGGACCGCGTAATCTCGCATCTGGCTGCAGTATACACGGTCGATGACCGTCATCTACTGCGTGTTACTTTCGTTTGCAATCGCTTGTGGGTTTTGTGAAATTGACAAGATTCCCGACACTTTCAAGCGGAAAATTTATCGCAATACGCATCTTGAAAATTTCATAAAACACTGTTAAAGCATTCTCGCATTGATAATTATCTTGATCGATACTTTGCGTTTTTGGAATCGAGATCACAAAAAAACAATGCCACTTTGACCCACAAACACACATAACAATCCGAGCTGCACCGAGGCACACACCACGTACCAGCAACGTTAACGATACAGCAGATTGTGGAAGCGGCAGTTGCAGCAGGAAAGCTGGCATCAAACGAGAGTTAGTAAAATAAGTATCTGAAATTGAAAAAAAAGTATAGGTCAGTGGATCAACCTTGAAGACGATGCTCCTGAGCTATTAAAAATCCGCTCAATTTTATAAAAAGACGTCGCAAACAAAGACACCACATAAGGTTAACAACCCTCTGCCATGTTTGTACTCATTCCATGACCTGGCACGAAGGCAAGCAATGGAACGTCTGCAATCAGATCGAGAATCACTTGCCGCAGAATTTATTGTGCGGTGCAAGAAACTATGGGTAATTGCCCGGCGGCAAGCTTACTGCGAGCAGGTTTATCGCAGCTGACTGTCCTTGCTTGCGCGACGATTGAAACCAGCGACGTCGCTTTGATTTCGGTCATGCGTCTCCTGACAAGCTACACACAAACGCACACCAGGTACAGCCTTGCGCCGTGCTTCAGGAATGCATGCATCGCACTCCTCGCAGTCAACCAGACTCTCACCTTTGTGCAATTGCTGCCGTGCTCGTGTCACCGCTTCATCAACACTGGCATCTATCTGATCCTGTACCGCGCCATCTCTTGACCACCCACCTGCCATTGAGTGCCTCTCTACCCGTGTTCTCTGCCATGCATAGCCTGGCACAGTTCTCGTTTATCGATTGCCGTTTGTTTTGTGAAGATAGCACGCGGGCGCTCCGACGCACCAGAGTCAGCGCTTCTTCGTGTGACTCACCTGTACTGGGTATCGGTAATAATACAAATGGACAGACCGAAAGGCTGTGCTTACGTAACGCTCTGATAGGCTCTAAACCAACCGAACACATTAAAATTCAAAGTCATGCTGTCGATCAGAACCCTGCTGTGTTGTAGCGTTGTCAGTGTTGTCACCGCTTGCTCAGGATCAGGAAATTCGATAAGACCCTCCACGTCATCCGAACAATCACCCACAAACGATACGGACAACGTTGCATCAGAAATTGCGGCACCGGTTACAGACAGCGTTACAACGGAAGTCACAGCACCAGACTCTGTGCTTGTTAACCAGCTCAATCTGGATACGGGTTTCTACAAACAACATCTGGATGTGAATGGCATGGCTATCGTGGCATCTGACCGTGTCAGTCCGTACGCCTTGCTCGAATCACGCTGGGTCATCGGTAACATGCTGGTCAATCGTCCAGATCTTCTTCCGGTCATCGCATCCACCAACACTCGACTTACCGTCATGGCGATCGATGAATTCACCACAGACGTACCTGAACATTCTGACCTGACACCTGCGAATTTCAGAGACAGACGTGCAAGAGGACTTGGCGCGACGTCACAACGCCCGGTTGTTAGCGCAGGAGAAGAAAACGTTCTTCAGTTACCTGGCGACCCCTACAGCACCGAGAGCATCCTGATACATGAGTTCGCCCATGTAGTCCATCAGCAGGGGATGAACACACTGGACAACAATTTTCAAAGCACACTCGATTCGTATTATCGTCTGGCCATCGACGAAGGACTCTGGCAAGGTACTTATGCTGCGACCAATTCTAGTGAATACTTTGCCGAAGGTGTGCAATCGTGGTTTGGTACCAACCGTGAAAACGACAATGAACATAACGAGATAAACACTCGCGAGGAACTGGTCGCGTACGACCTGCGACTGGCCGGACTACTTGAACAGGTGTTTGGTGACAACCCTTGGCAATATGAGGGGCCACGGGATCGTCAAACTGAACGTGAACACCTTGAGGGTTTTGACGTCAGAGCCGCCGGCGAATTCGTATGGCCTGACAGGCTGGCAAACATTGACGTATCAGACGGACCAAGAGGTGATCCAGACGTACGGCGCTTGCCCAATTTACTGGAAGAAGACTGGAGCAATATCGTCTCCCCATCATCCCCATCAGGCGCTTCCACCATCTATTTCTACAATGACACCGCATCATTTGTTAACGTAAGATGGATAGACTTCGATGGGCAGCGTGTTGACTATTCCAATCTGCTGTTAGCGCCCGATACCTATTCATCAAGCAGCTCCTTCGAGGGGCATCTTTTTGAGGCGGTCACTGCTGACGAAGGTGTCGTCGTTGCTCAGTTTCGCGTTGAAGCACAAACCGGCATCGCGACGATTGACTAGTCTAAGGCAGCTCGTGCCCGGTCAATTTGTACAGAGTGTGCATCTGCTGCCTGAGCATTGTGTTTTCAAGTTCCAGCTTTTGCACGGCGTCTTTGAGCAATTCAAAATCCTCAACAGAACATGAAGACTTTTTTGCAGCTGATTCAGTGGCTGCACTTGCAACAAATTCTGGCATGCCGCTGAACAAATGCGCAATTCGAGCACCTCTTTGCCCCGGCGTACCCAGATGCATGGCATACGGCACATCGCGCTCGCACAGGCGTTCAACGTAGTGATCAAGTTCATCCCTATCACCAAACTGTTGCATTCGCTGCGTACGGGTATGCAGCTCATTCAGGGTTTGCGGGCCACGTAACATCATGATGCACAACAACGCCTGATGCTTTTTATTCAGTTCTAGCTGGGGCACGAATTGCTGGGTATATTTGTCAGAGCGTGAACCAAACTCCTTGCGAACGTAGTGCCTGTCCTCCAGCTCCCGCAAGCAATGAAGAACCTCGCCTTGATGGTAATTGGTAACAGGCTCACGACTGGATTTCTGATTACAAGCGGTGAGAATCCCATTGAGCGTCAACGGATACTGGTCTGGCGTGGTTAGCTGTTTTTCCATCAACACACCGAGCACGCGAAGCTCCATGGCAAGCAATTGCGGGGGCTTTTCCACGTCCTGATTGTCAGAGGGTTCGTTGTCAGGCAGATTAGTATCTTGCATCACAAAAGCCGAAGGAAAGTGACGATCAACACTATAACAAGTGATCAAAAACCACAATCGGTTTGATATAACGAGCACAGCGACAGGCGCAATTCCGGCTGGGCTACACTGTCGGCTAACAATCAGCCATTGTCAGCGTTTACCTTGAACGAACTAGTACCAAATCCGTATTGGTACTGGGGGTTACGGATTTGTTGGCGGATATACCGTCAAGGCCCTGCGCCGTCATGCTGCGCCTGGCAGACCCTTTGTTAACGATAAAGGTGCCACAAAGACTGTCTCGCCTGTTTGCCAACATCTTTGACGTACTTCACCTGACACCTTACTCTGTCGGCCATCATGAGTTGCTGGAGTTTGACAACATCCCAAAAGTTAATGGCTTACCCCGTCTACTGGGACGAAGACCAACGCCAATTGGCAGGCATTCTGTCGGGGAGAGAAACGTGGTGGCCAAAGGTTTAGCGCCTCCTGCCAAAACCTGAGCGGACCTCGTTGTCGTCGGATGAAAATGGTGGCTACACCTAGA
>JBGCGC010000197.1:0-27078 GCA_045110475.1 Granulosicoccus sp. | reverse complement strand
GCCTGCGCGGCAGAAATCAATCGGCTACGAGCTGCCCACTTTTGGCCAAATTTTGCGCTCATTTTCGTCACTTAGCCAGCTAAACTCCTCAAATGAGCACAAAATTTGACTCAAAATTGGACTTCTCTCGCTCGATCGCTTTCTACGGGGCCGCCTCCGGTCGCGCAGACTCCTAGGCAGATATCGACAAATACAAATTGCCTTGTCTGCCTTATCAGACCTGGTAGTACAGATATAAGTTGCACTGCACATCCACAAAATGCCTACCAACATTGCACTAGAAAAACGACGATCTGAACCGTACCAAATCTCACATTTGGCCCAGATGGCCCACCAACATTAACCAGCGGAAGAAAGTGATTTTTAGAACAACGTCTGTAAGGGCGCCCTTGCCTCAGTGGTGGACGTTGGCAGTTGGGGTATCCATCATTGCACTGACCGTGAGTGCCTGTTCGGACGGCGGCTCGGAGACGCCCGCGAATAGCCCATCAACTGTGGCGAGCGAAGGCGTCGCTCCTACGGGCCCAGCCGAAGGTGAACAGCCGATTGCCGAGCCTGATCTGGACGGCGATGGTGTCGCTGACTCGCTTGACTCGGACGACGACAACGACGGCTTCCTTGACGTCGATGACTCCGCACCGCGTGATCCGAATACGCCGGGGGATTTTTCGACACCCGAGGCGATCCTCGATGACACGCTTGTTCGTAACGCGATTACCGAAGCTGAAGCTCAGGGGTTCACAATCGACGCCCTCATTGGTGGGACGCCTCCCGATCTTGGTGGCTACTACCTTGAGCCCGATGACGAGACGACATTCGTTGCGTCAGACAATGGCGAATCGGTCGGCGGCACCCGACTCGGCGCTGAATTCCGTTACGATTTCCGTGCGGACGGTAGGGTCGACGGGGCGGTCGTGAGTTTTGACGGGAACGAACCTCGTGCTTACAGCTTCAGTAGCAACGCGCTTGTACGCGGCGAGTCTGAGCGCTACTCCCGCTACTCTCGGAGTAGGCTTACCTGCACTGTTGACGGTGCGAACTTCAGTGTATTGTTCGTCGGCATATCGACAGGAAGGATCGACGCAAATAGCGGCGACATCGTCGGAAGGCGTCGGCTCAGCGTCAGCGTTGCGACCGACGGTACGCGAACAGAGCGCTGTGATCAGCTAATAGCAGGGGGAGCGGAGATAGTCGGTGGTTGGTCGGCTAGCGAGTCGAGCCGGGTGTTTCGTGTTGAGCCCACCGAGTACCGGTTCATGTGCGTCACGAATGACAGGTTGCGAGCGTTCGCACCGACGGAAAGCTGGACGGAGGAGAACGGCGAGAGCTGCACTTGCACAACCGACTACTCGAGAAATTGTGGTTGACCGATTCGCGAAGTGACATATGGAGCGACACACTGTGTTGTGTCAGTGGTGTCAGTGGTGTCAGTGGTGGCAAATTTAGATGTATCGACAACGTGCTGCAGAGCATAATAGAGTAGATATAAAGATAATTAGAACCCATGGCAACTTGCTCTTTGTATGAGGTGATGCACGTATGATTGATTGGTTACGCGGAAATGCTAGAACTCATCGCCAAACTTAAGAGCGGCTTTGTAATGTTGTAGCTGCAGAATTACGAGAAGGTCAGAAGAGCGATGGGCTTTGGTTAAAAGCTATGCCAGAAAGCAACGGCAATGATGAATTGTCAGAGATCCGTTACATTAAGTTGCGAGTTCAAGCACTCAAGGACCAAGCTGAAATATTAGCAGAGAAGCAGAGAGTTCAAGCACTCAAGGATCTAGCTGAAATATTAGCAGAGAAGCAGAGAGTTCAAGCACTCAAGGATCTAGCTGAAATATTAGCAGAGAAGCAGTGAATACGTGGTAATCACACTGCGGCTATATTGAAGGACCAGCTCACTAAAGACAACAGTCGGGAAGAGGAGGCAATCACCACCTTGCATACATACGGGGTGAACGTTATAGCTCAGGGTGAAAGCTGGGTTGTTGTGCTGGAAGATGGCAGCAAAAAACTATGCGGCACTATTAGCGAACTTGAAGGATATGCAATCTTTGCCAAAGGTGGAAAACTTAGTTGATCATTCTATTTTGCGAATATTGCTCCATCAATCCCGTTAACATAAAGGAGTACAGATGTTCCTGGCAAACTGGCCGTTGTTCGCATTAGTTGGCAGCGCCTTAGGACTGGCCACCGGACTAATAGCCTTCATCGTTGCTACGCTTGGCAAGCGTCCTAAGCTGAAGCTTGCGGCACTGGGACTTGTTCTGGTGTGTGGAATGACTGTTTTGATGTCCGTTAACTCAACATATTGGAAAAAGCCAGAATGCTACCTGCCAAATGGCAACCTTGACGAAAGCCGGGAAGAATGCCGACTCTTCTAAGGCTCCATGGGGATTTTCCGAAACTCAGACAGAGCGTGTACGCCTGATTAGGGATATCTATAGTTGAAATGGGATTGTCGATGTGCAGTGTTAAAACTCATAAACCGGATCTTCTTCTGGCACCCAGACTACAGCCCGGAGATCTTGTCCGTCTGGTATCCCCGGCAAGTTATCCTGATCAGACGCACATCGATAACTACAGGGAAACTTTGAAGAGCTGGGGGCTACGCTGCGACGTCGGCGATAGTGTCTTGGGTAAGCACGGCTATCGGAGTATTGGAAACCAGGCTATGTCTCATCCGGATAATTCCATGGCAACCATTTCTCACGTGATGCCTTGATCAATATCTCATTGTCTGAATGAAGATATATGGCTGTGCATAGCCAACGCTGGAGCTCATGTTGTAGTTTGCTTTGGCACCAACACAATATTGCCAATGTGTTCTTTTCTCATAAACTGTTTTTGTGCTTTAGCAATCTCGTGGAGCGGGAAGACGTCTGCCAGTAACGGTTTAATTTCGTTGTGTTCTATGTATGAAATCAAGTTTGGAAAAACAGGCTCATCCCATGCGGTGCAACCGATTAATGTAATGTCTTTCAGATACATATCCCGCATATCCAGATTCACCATAGGGCCTGCAATAGCTCCTGAAGATACGTATTTACCCCCTTGTTTTAATACTCTAAGCATCTGTGGAAAATTCGGACCGGCGACATTGTCTATAACGACATTGATCGTACGTTCACCAAGAGCCTCCACTACGTTAGTAGTGCGTCCAATAACAATATCAGCCCCAATTGAGCTGATCTCATCGATTTTTGATTCGCTGCAAATCGCTGTAACATGTGCCCCACGCCGTTTGGACAGTTGCACTGCTGCTGAACCCACCCCGCCAGACGCACCTGTGATAAGAACACGATCATTTTCGTGAACTCCTGCGCGGCCCAGCATATTTTCTGCTGTCCCATAGGCACAGGGTATTGTTGCCAACTCTGCATCTGTCCAGTCACTTTGTACATTGAATACTTCGGTTGCAGGGACCTTGACGTACTGTGCAAATGCTCCATCAAAATCAGAGGCCATCCAGAGATTGTGCATGCTGTCATATCCGTCTGGACGCATACATGCACGCACAAGTACACGCTGTCCGAGCAGATCGATGCTGACGTCTTTGCCGGTATCAACGACACGGCCGCAGCAGTCTGTACCCTGAATGAAAGGAAACGGCGTGGCTTCGTTCCAGCCTCCATCAAGCGGCGACTCGGGATTTTCTAGTTGCTCGTCAGCTGAGCTATCAGTACTGCCTGTGACGCTTGAGGAATACCACCCCAGGCGAGTATTAATTTCCGTATTGTTCACGCCGGCGGCGAGAACTTGTAACAGGACTTCGCCTGAAGCAGGATTTGGCATTGGTACCTCACGGTATTCCAGCTTTTCATAGCCGCCGTTACCTGTGGTGACCACCGCCATCATTGTGTTGTTTTTATCAGTGATCTCAAAACGATTCTGGCAAGACTTCATTATTTCCCCTGGATGTCTAGAGATGCCTTTCGGTGTAAGCATACCTTGATTGTAAAATACCGTTCTACGCTTCGAATATAGGTTAAAAAAACCTGTTCTCACAAATTTTCCACACAGAAAATACCTGCAACCTGGCATGTCCTGCAGAACATTGCCAGTAGGGTAACTGATCGTTGCAGAGTGCCACGTCTCCCAACTTAACCGTCATATATACCTCATGGCACTGTGCATGGGCTACCTATCTCTAGCCTGGATTATTCATGAAATCACGGGGACGCCCAGTCCAAATCCTTCAGGAAAAGCTTTGGCGTTTCATGATTAATCCAGGCTACTCCTATCGACACCGACAGCCGCAGTCCACTTTAGGTAAACTATCGGTGGAATGGTCAATCGTAAAATGTAAATTTCACTTGAATGACTCCGCATCCAGTAACCATTAATCTCCACCTACAAGTCACGGGCACACCACCACTATGAGTACGCATGTCTCATCTTTATTTGATCTTTCTGGCAAAACAGCACTGATAACCGGTGGGTCGCGTGGGCTGGGTTTGCAAATAGCAGAAAGTCTGGGCGAGGCGGGTGCGACGTTGATGCTCACAGCACGCAAGGACGATGAGCTGAAAGCTGCCACTGCACACCTGAATGAACGTGGCATAAAAGCACAATGGGTAGCAGCAGACGCCAGTGATCCTGAGCAGATAGACAAGGTCTGTGATGCAACCATGGCAGTATTAGGTCACGTTGACATCCTCGTTAATAACGCCGGAGCCAGTTGGGCCGCGCCTGCTGAAGAACACCCGTTGGCAGCGTGGGACAAGATCATGAATCTGAATGTGCGCAGCGTATTTCTCATGAGTCAGGCAATTGCCAATGCCAGCATGATAGGCCGTAAGCAAGGGCGTATTATCAATCTTGCGTCCATTGCCGGGTTGGCAGGTTCCATGGAAGCAAAGCTTATTGCTTACGGTACCAGTAAAGGAGCCGTTGTTAATTTCACTCGAACGCTTGCAGCTGAATGGGGTAGTTACGGCATTAATGTCAATGCCATCGCTCCAGGATTTTTCCCCAGCAAAATGACCCGTGGTCTGATCAGTGAGCTAGGCGAGGACACGATGGCGTCCAAAGTACCACTCAAGCGGCTAGGTGATGATGATGATCTCAAAGGTGCTGCGTTGTTGTTTGCCAGTGAAGCTGGCAAGCACATCACCGGGCAGATACTGGCTGTTGATGGAGGTGCAAGTGCAGTTGTTCCGGTCTGACTGTTGATGGATAGAGCGGTTAGCAGCAGATAGTGGATCCTTTAAGCGTTAGTGGCAGGCAGGGAGTAATCAGGCAAGTTCAACAATCTACTCGATGTACCTGAGTGAGTATGAACCTTATGTCAAACGGCTAAATACGAGTGAGTGAAATTTCATTGCCCGGCAATTTCCTCCACGAGCATCTCGGTTGTCACCTGTCGGCAATAGCCTTTTATCGTCTGCAATGAGTTGTCATGACGCTTTTGGGAATAGGTAAGGCAGGCATCAGTCACCTGCGTCACAAGATACCCGAGATCGCAGGCATCTCGTATTGCGCTTTCTACGCATTGATCAGTAATCAGTCCACTAATGACAAGTTGAGTGATACCGAGGTTGCGTAGTAAATAATCAATATGGGTGGACACAAACACTGACGATGATCCTTTGGGTAACCAAATTTCATCATCCAGTGGTGCAAGCTCATCGATCACCTTGCCATCCCACGACCCCTTGGGCACATTGAACCCGGTTATTTTGTAGTCCAGACTTCTTTCCCTGCCATCGTGCGTCAAACTCTCAATCGTCGTGTGTAGAACTTCAACGCCGGCAGTTCGGCAGGATGTCAGCAGGGTCTGCATGTTGGGGATGACACGTTTTTCCAGTTGGTCGAAGTACCAGCTGTATTGCTTGTCAAACGTTTTGATGTCGAGGTCTTTGAATTCGGCGCCCTCTCGATGCGCACTGAAATTTTGCACATCGATAAACAACAGTGCCGCTTCGCCAAGCCGTATTGGTACGTTTCTGCTGAGTGTCATAGTGTATGCTTTGTTGTATTAAGACCGGCAAGGGTGAATGGATATCGTTCCAGTGGATTCGCTATTTTTTCATAGGATCTGGGACCATACTGACAATTTTTTAACCGTGTGTACCTGATGCAATCTGTATGATGGCGGTGGCAAGGATGATTGCCATGCGTTCCTGACCTTCTGCAGTCCTTATAAGATCATTCCTTACTTCAATGAGGCTATGGGAAAGTTTCAGACGTTCAGCGTGTTGCGGAACGAACCAGTCAGACTCATCATCTATCGTGTATGGCTGGTTTAATCCGACAACAAAATCTGGATGGCTGCTATTGATATTGCGACACAAATTATTTGATGTATCACTATCGTGCCGATAGAGCAGGCCGATATCCCAGGGTCTTTCCTCACCGTTCAGCCTGGGCGTAAAGCTATGTATCGAGAATGCGAACCGGGTGTCCGGAGTCTCCAGAAATGTACGGAGTGTCGTATCGTAGGGTAAAAATATTTCCTTGATTCGGGCATTTCGCTGTTGCTCGTTCAACCCTTTGTTGGCAGGAACCTCCGTGCCATGACTGCTTTCAGGTATGGAGTCAGGCGCATCAGGAGGGCGGTTGCAATCTATAACCAGTCGACTATATCGCTGTATGAGCAGGGGGGCATTTAGTAACTCGGCAAGACGACGCGCAGTTGCTTCTGCACCGATATCTATCGCAGTATGCTCTTGTAGCTGATCAGCAGATAGGCCGAGGTTGTCCAGCGTGGCAGGCACCGCGTTACCCGCGTGTTCGCAAACCAGTGCCACTGATGAGGATGCGCCGCGATTAATCCAGGCAATTGGCGAACTATCAGAATCTGTGAGAAGGCGATTGCCGTTGCGTCTGTTCACGTTCGGAGATGGTTCAGATGTTTGTGGAGCATAACAACACAATAGTGTGCTGCCGTACCATTGAAAAATCAATCAAATTGTTGTGCAGTCGGTTTTCTGCTAAGTTGAAGCGTGGTGATACCTCATTGCTCCTATCAGATTCGAAAAATTAATGTGATCAGAGAACCGGTTGTATTTGTAGGCACTTCAGACTTGGCAGGGCTGTTTCGCGGCAAGTCGGTTCCGGCCGCTCGTCTGCAGGACGCGCAATTTCGTGGGGTGGGCTGGGTACCTACCAATGCGCTTATCACCTGTTTTGATGGCATCGGTGAATCTCCGTATGGCTCGTTGGGCGATCTTTTCATCGAGCCAGACCACGCTACGCTGGTTGATGTGGATTTTCAGGATGGTTCCGCTAACGAGCGTTTTGTCATTGGTGATATAAGGCATCTGGATGGCAGCGCCTTTACCTGTTGTACCCGCTCACAGCTATCGCACGCTGTAGATAGATTGAACACAATCGCCTCTGTGCAGGCTGTTGCAAGCTTTGAACACGAGTTTCAGTTTCAGCCGGATGAACAGTCGATCATGCAGACGCCCTCGTTTTCCATGAGGGGTCATCGCGATGCTGCGGATTTTGGGGAAACATTACTCGCGGCCTTGCGTTCAGCCGGGCTCAAACCGGAATCCTTCATCAAGGAATACGGTGCCGACCAGTACGAAGTACCGGTAGGTGTTGCGACCGGAACTGCTGCGGCTGACGAGGCGGTTATACTGCGCGAAATCGTGCATGCAACGGCGCTCAGGTTCAACCGATCGGCAAGCTTCAATCCACTTCGATCACTCGAGGGGGTTGGCAATGGTGTGCATGTGCATTTCAGTTTGAAGGATGTGGCAGGAAAACCTGTCATGTATGACTCGGATGCGCCTTATCACTTGAGTGAAGTTGCAGGCTCATTCGTCGCTGGCATCCTGAAGTACCTGCCAGAATTTTTATGCCTGACAGCGCCACTACCAACCTCGTACTTGCGTCTGACACCACACCGCTGGAGTGCTGCCTACAATAATCTGGGTGCACAGGATCGCGAGGCGTCATTACGCATTTGTCCGGTAACGGGCGACGACGATGATCAACGTGCCAGTCGTTTTAATATCGAATACCGTGCCGCAGACGCAGCAGCGTCACCGTATCTAGTGCTTGCCGCGATTGTTCATGCGGGAACACAAGGAATTGAGGAGAATTTGCCGGTGCCAGCGGTAACGACAGACGATTTGTCCTTACTCGATGAGCAAGCATTAACCAGCAGAAATTTAAGGCGTCTACCGCAAACACTCTCAGAGGCCTTGTCTGCATTCGAAAACAGTGATACCGCCAGACGCTGGTTTGGTGATGAATTTCATAGTGTCTACCTGGCCTTGAAGCGTGCAGAGCTTTCCCATGTTAATGAATGGAAGCCTGTAGAACAGTGTGCAGCCTATGGGCGCATCTATTGATGGTGCACAATGCTTGAACTTTCAGAGGTATCCAAACGCTTCGGGGGTGTTCAGGCTGTTGATGGTGTTACGTTGCAAGTGAGCGCAGAGAGTGTGCATGGGCTCATTGGTCCTAATGGCGCTGGTAAAACCACGCTAATTAATTTGATCTCTGGATTGCTGGTGCACAACAATGGGTCAATCGTGCTAAACGGGCGTGACCTGGGCAATACCCAGGCTCATCAGCGAGCGCAGCACGGCGTGGCCAGAACCTTTCAAAACCTGCGTATCTATCCCAATCTGACTGTACAGCAGAATATCGAAGTGGCTGCTAGTACTGTGTCTCGATCCAATTCGATACATGATGGCCGTCGGGTGGAGGAGGCCATACAGCAATTTGATTTGGACGACAAACGGCAGTTCTATGCCAGCGAGTTGTCCTACGGGCATATGCGCAGGCTTGAGATTGTTCGTGCTTTGGCTCTGGCACCACGTGTTCTGATGCTTGATGAACCTGCAGCGGGAATGAATCAGGAAGAGACGGAACAACTGATTGATGGTTTGCAGTGGGTCAAGCAAAATCATTCGTGCGCCATGCTGGTTATTGATCATGATCTTCGTTTCATCATGAGTGTATGCGACCGGATTACGGTCATGAATATGGGGCGAGTGCTAACTACCGGTACGCCTTCCGAGGTATCTACAGATCCTGCGGTGATCGCTGCGTATCTGGGTGAACCGGAGCAATGAAATTGCAGGAAAATTGTTGTTCGTCAAAAAAGCAAGTGAAATACTGGTCAAAAGTGCCAGCGGGCCAGATCACAAAGCGACACAAAGCAGCACACACGTATGCATTTACAACCCGGCCTGACAGCCAGGACCTATCCATAACCAGGGGACAAGCATGACCAAGAAAACCATTCACACAACAGCAGCAAGCGTCGTCGCTGCACTGCTGACAGGCGGTTCAGCATTTGCTGCTGATACCATCAAGATCGGATTTGCAGTGCCATTAACCGGAGAGTACGCGCCGTATACGTCTGTACAGGGCGCCCGCTGTATGGCAGAAATGATCAATCAGGCCGGTGGTGTAGACGGCAGGATGTTTGAAGTGCTGGTGCAGGATGTAGGGTCAGATTCGCAGGCGGCTCTCTCTATTTCAGAGAAATTTCTGGAAGAGGGTGCCATTACGATTTCGACCATTCCATTCTCCGACACCATGATTCCGGTTGCTCAACTTGCATCAAGCTACGGAGCCACTGTTATTCAGGCGCAAAGCACACAAGTGGAAATGCACGCGGGTATCGTTGACAACTTTATTACCAATGTCTCGCCAGATCCTTTCACGGCAACAGCAGGCGCTCAGTTCGCACTGGCCAATGACGTCAAGCACGTTGTGCTATTTACATCTGATGAAGGTGGTTCATGGTCTGCAAGAACACCCGTCTGGTTCGGCGACGTAATAGAGTCTGGCGGTGGTAAGGTCATTTCATCGCTGAATTTCAGTTTTGGTACCTCCGACTGGTCGCCTCAGATTGCTGAGTTGAAAAAACTCGATCCGCAACCCGATGCAATCTACATTTCATCAGTCATGCCTGATGTTGGGGTGTTAATCCGGCAGATGCGAACAGCAGGCATTGATGCATGGGTCATAGGTTCGGATGGTCTTGATGATCCATCGCTGGATGCAATCGGAGAGGCAGATCCTTCGATACTCGATAAGGTGGTATTCGCCACACTTGCTCCATCACAAGCCGACAGTGCGATGGCGACATTCATAGCAGAATGCGATGCTCTGGATATTGAAGTAGCAGGGCTGTTCCCGGCGTTGGGATCAGACATCGTGATGGCGATAGCACACGGTGTAGAGCAGGCCGGTAGTATCGATCCGGTTGCCGTTCGTGAGGCGATTCGTGGTGCTGACAGCATCGCAGCAAAAACAGTTGAAAGCGTATCTTTCAAGGAACACCAATCCTACGCGCAGCGTTCGGTGCCAGTTATCGGTTTCAAGGATGGCAAACGCGTTCTGCTGTCAAATGAGGTTCCCGATGGGGTACCAATGGACTGGAATTGATCTGTTGCTCTTGCTGCCAATGATTACGATAACTGGACGGTTATCGTAATCATGCTTGAACTTCAGGACATCCGTGTTTATCACGGCCCCATCGAGGCTGTGCACGGTTTGAGTATCTCAGTCCCCGAGGGCCAGTGTGTTGTCTTGCTCGGACCAAATGGTGCGGGTAAGACATCGACATTATCGGCCATTGCGGGGGTTGCCAGTTGTCGCGGCCGGATCAGCTTTGGCGGACAAAACCTTGAAGCTCTGTCCGTTGAAGAGCGGCAGCGACTCGGCATAGCGCTGGCACCTGAAGGGCGTCGCATATTCAGTAACCTGACGGTGCATGAGAATTTGCTAATCGGTGCGGCCACTCGCAAGGATAATAGCGGTGTTCGTCGGGACATCAACTACTGGTTTGAGAGTTTTCCTGTGTTGCACGAACGCTATGATCAGCCGGCAGGCACCTTGTCCGGGGGGGAGCAGCAGATGCTGACAATCGCCAGGGCTTTAATGAGCAAACCACGAATATTATTGCTTGATGAACCCAGTCTTGGCCTGGCTCCGCTTATTTGCAAACAGATATTCGAGTTGATTGAGGCGCTTAAAAAACAGGGAATGACGATATTGCTGGTGGAACAGAATGTCAGGGATGCGCTGAAGTTGGCTGACTATGGCTACATGCTTAATAGCGGCAATCTGGTGAAAGAGGGAGATCGAGAGACGCTGGGTAGTCATGACACGCTGATGTCAACGCTGACAGGAATAAGCCACATCTGATGCAAGCGTTTGATCCCAAAGTGCGAGCCGATAGTCCTGCTGCGTTGGCTGTGGGCTTTACATGACTTGCCTACAACAGGAATAACGATGGACTACGCCATACAGCAAGTGTTGAATGCCTTGAGCTTCGGGGCGGAATATGCCCTGTTGGCGCTTGGCCTGGCTATCGTTTTTTCTATTATGGGGCTGGTTAATTTTGCCCATGGGGAGGTCATTGCTGCTGGAGGTTACAGCATGTTCGCCATAACCTCGCTAGTGACTGGCAACCCGTTCATTGTCATTGTCGGCGCTCTGCTGGTGGCAGTGCTGGCCTCGGTACTGCTTGAACGCGTTGCTTTTCGACCCGTCCGTTATGCCGATGCTTCCACGGGGCTCCTTACCGCTTTTGGTGTCAGCATGATCTTGCAAAACCTGTTTCTGTTGTTTGTGTCTCCACGACCCATTGCCATTACAAACCTGTATTTTCTCAATTGGCCCATTGATGTCGGTGGGGTACAGATTTCAACGTTACAGGTATTTGAAACGGTCACAACTGTTGTTGCGATTTGTATGCTGGTGGTTTTTCTGAAAAAAAGCTCGTTTGGCATAGCGATGCGCGCGGCATCGCTGGACTTTGAAATGGTCAGACTGATGGGGATTCGTGCAAATCGGGTGGTGGCTGTGGCTTTTGCCGTATCCGGATTGCTTGCCGGGCTTGCCTGTATTTTCATCATGGCAAGACGTGGCAGTGTTGATCCTACGTTTGGTTTCAACCCGGTTCTTAAGGCGTTTGTAGCCTGTGTATTGGGTGGCTTTGGTAGTTTGCCGGGGGCTGTTCTTGGCGGGTTTCTGTTGGGCGCAATCGAGGTTGGAATGCTGGTTTTGCTGCCACAGAGTTACGGTGGTATGAAGGAGGCTTTCGTGTTTGGTATCGTTGCATTGATACTGGTCTGGCGCCCCGATGGGATTCTTTCTCCAGCCGTCGAGAAAGGAGACAAGCTGTGAACCTGACATCGTTGATGAGTCGCGATCAGCGTAGCGGGCTGCTTGGCTCTGCATTACTGTCTATCTTATTGGTATGTATCGGCCTGTTGGTTGTGTATTTCGGTCAGCGTTATCAGTTGCGCATTGTCTACGCAGCGTATGTCAATCTGCTGGTGGTGCTGGGTTTGCAGGTATTCATGGGCAATGCCAACATCACCAATCTGTCCCACAGTGCGTTCATGGGAATTGGTGCGTATGTAGCCGCCATCTGTGTTACCCCAATTAAAGTTAAGGCTATCTCCTTGCCCAATGCGCCGTGGGGGCTGAACAGTTTTGCACTTGATCCCTGGACGTCTGCACTCATCGCCATAGCGATCACTGCCTTGCTTGCCTGGCTTGTGGGACTGATCATCACGCGACTTTCTGGCATTGGGGCAACCATTGTCTCCCTGGCTTTACTGGTTATCGTACATTCGATTTTTCTGCACCGAACCGATATCTTCAAAGGCAAGCAGGCGTTTTTTGGGATTCCACAGGTTTTTGATATCAACAGTATTTTGATCATTACGGTCATTGCTGTCTTTGTTGCTCGCGGCTTTCGTGAATCACGCTGGGGTATCCAGTTACGAGCCAGTGCTGATGATGAGGTGGGTGCACGGTCAATGGGCGTAAACGTCTATCGAGTTCGTCTGATTGCCTGGGTTCTGGGTTCGGTCTTTCTCGCTGTGGCGGGTATCAGCTATGCCTACTTTCTCGGCACCATCAGCGCGCGTCCCTTTTATTTCACACATGTATTTCTGACTGTTGCCATGTTGATTCTCGGTGGCATGCGCACCGTGACAGGTGCTGTGCTGGGAACCATTCTGATTTCCTTTGGCCTTGAAGGTGTGCGGTTTCTGGAAACCGGGCCTGAGTTGCTTGGTGTCAAGCTGCCGGAGTTGTTAGGGCTATCAGGAATCATGCTGGGTGTTGTCATAGTGGTAACCATGGCATTTCGTTCCAGTGGCATTATGGGCAACACCGAAATCGAACATGTGTTCAAACGCCAGCGGAAGTAGCGTTGCTGGTAAATCGGATGAACTTGCATGTGCACACCAAACGACCCTTACAAGAAGAGGCTAACTACGATGAACTGCAATCACACGATTCATAGTCACCAGCACCATATCGGCTGGGACAATTCGATAGAACCGGTAGTAAGCGTAGCGCCTGGACAAACCGTACAGATTGAAACCATCGATTCATCAGGTGGTCAGTTATCTTCCGAATCAACTCTTGACGATCTCGACAAGCTGGACTTCAGCAATGTCAACCCGGTTACCGGCCCGATTTTTATTGAGGGGGCTGAGCCGGGCGATGCGGTAGCCATCCGTTTTTTGCACTTTGAGCCGTCCGGGTGGGGGTGGACGGCAAACATTCCAGGCTTCGGATTGCTGGCGGATCAATTCAAGGAAAGCCGCTTGCACGTGTGGCAATACGACACCAACACGCTGGCACCAGCACTTTATGGTCCGGGCGGACGGGTACCCTTGAAACCGTTCTGTGGCACAGTAGGTCTGGCGCTTGCAGAACCCGGAGAACATTCCGTGGTACCGCCAAGACGTGTGGGTGGTAATCTCGACATCCGTGATAACGCGGTGGGTACAACCTTGTACCTTCCGGTCGAAGTTGCAGGTGGATTACTGTCACTGGGTGATACGCACGCCGCCCAGGGTGATGGTGAGATTTGCGGAACCGCTATAGAAAGCCCTATGGTTGTAGACATCAAGGTGGAATTGATCAAAGGGGCAAACTACGCCTTTCCGCGTTTCGAAACCGACGGGCCTGTGACAAGGCATCTGGACGCAGGCGGATACCAGGCAACGACAGGTATCGGTCCGGACCTGATGGCTGCTGCCCGTGATGCCGTCAGTGGCATGATTGACTGGATATGCGCCAGTAGCAATATGTCTGCTGTTGATGCGTACATGTTGTGTAGCGTATGTGGAGATTTACGTATTAGCGAAATCGTTGATATGCCTAATTGGACGGTATCATTTTATTTTCCAAAGACCGTATTGGGTTGAGCGCATTGATCTGTAAGACAGTATGGGTTGTCTGCCGTGAATAAGCTGTTGTTGACGGTCAAGAGTGCATTGCAAGCACACTGGGACATCGACGCCTCCTTGACCGCACTGGATGGCGAATTCGATCTGAACCTTGCTGCCGTTGCCGGCGACGGACAACGCTATCTTGTCAAGGTTATGCGTGTCGACTGTGATGTCGCGTTTATACAAATGCAATGTCAGGCTCTGGCTTATATTCACTGCAGCGAAAATCCGGTGTTTGTGCCAAAAGTTGTGCAGAGCCTTGGTGGTCAGCACACTCAGTGTATTCTGGACGAGATGGGCAATCAGCGATTGATGTGGGTGTTGTCGTATATTGGCGGCACTTTATACAGTCAGTTTGCGCCGGTAACTCCATCATTAAACTACGCTCTCGGACAGCAGATGGGGCGGCTGCACCGGATGCTTGCGGGCTTTGATCATCCACAGCTGCATCGCAAGTTCAGCTGGAATCTCATGCACTCAGAATGGATCGCAGAGCATTTTCACCTGTTTGCAGAAGGTGGGCGTGATCAACTGCTGGCAGGTATTCTTGATGATTTTGTGCGCGTAAAACCTGTGCTTGAGCAGCAGCCATTCGTTGCCATTCACAACGATGTCAACGACAACAATATTATTGTCAATCAGCTAGCGGGTGAGGCAGCGCAGATTAGCGGCATCATTGATTTTGGGGATATGTGTGCAGCTCCGCGTATCTGTGATCTTGCCATTGCGGCAGCCTACGTTGTGCTGGGTCAATCTGAGCCTGGTAATGCTCTTGCAGCGCTCATCAAAGGATTCCATGATCAGCAGGCAGTCAGTGAACTGGAAGTTGACCTGATAATACCCTTGTTACGCCTTCGCCTTGCGGTCAGTGTCGTAACCTCCACCCTGCTGTCAGCGGATCGCCCTGATGATCCATACCTGCTGATATCGCAGGCACCGGCATGGAATTTTCTGGAGTCAGATCATCATGCGCAGTGGTTGCAGGCGAGGATTCGCCTTGCGTGTAAATTGCCGGTAGTCAGCGGTGCACAACGCATCAATGAGTTTCTGGCCGCCAAGTGCGGAAAGATGCATCCCATGTTGGGCTTATCACTGAACAAGGCGCCTGTGATTTCACTATCTGTCGATGCCGTGTCTGTGCCGCAGGATCCTTTTGAGCTGAGTAGCGCTGAGGCGACAATGCTCAGTAATGAAACTATTTCAGTGGGAGGCTACGGCGAACCTCGGCTGATCTACACCGATGCAGCCTTCCGGAGCGCAGCATACAGGGCCGGTGATCGGCGGACTGTGCATCTGGGAGTTGATGTATTTGGAGCTGTTGGTACGCCTGTCTTTGCTGCTCTTTCGGGTGTGGTGATTGCTATTGAAAATCGAACTACACATCTGGACTACGGTGGCCTGATAGTGCTTGAACATGAAAGCGATGCAGGCGATCGATTCTATAGCCTGTATGGTCATCTCGATCCTGAGAGTTGTGAACACTTGACCCTTGGTGAATCAATTGAGGCGGGCCATCAAATGGCATGCCTCGGCGCGTCGGATTGCAACGGTGGCTGGGCACCGCATTTGCACCTGCAACTGGCATTAAGTCTGGAAGGTATGGGGCTAGACTGGCCCGGTGTGGCGTATCCCGATGAGAGAGAACTCTGGTGTTCCTTGTGCCCTAATCCTTCGGCATTGCTTAATCTGCCCGACGCAGCAAATGCTTATCAGCCGATTGACGAGAGTGAGACTCGCTCCAGGCGTCAGGCGTATTTTGGATCGAACCTGAAACTCAGTTACCGCGAACCTTTGCTGCTGCTTCGCGGATATAAGCATTATCTGTTCGACCAGTGGGGGAGAGCCTATCTTGATGCCTATAACAATGTGCCACATGTCGGACATGCACACCCGGACATTCAGGCGATTGCCGCCAGACAGCTTGGCCGATTGAACACGAACACACGCTACCTGCATCCGGCGCAATCAGCGTTTGCAGAATCAGTTTTATCAACGATGCCTGAAGAGATGTCAGTGTGTTTTTTTGTTAACTCAGGTTCTGAAGCAAATGAACTGGCCTTGCGCCTTGCGCGAGCAGCCACTGGCGGTAAAGACATCGTAACCCCGGATCATGGTTATCACGGAAACACCACGGGTGCTATTGATATCTCAGCTTACAAGTTCAATGCGCCGGGCGGTATCGGGCAGGCCGAGTGGGTTCAGCTGATTGATAATCCTGATGTTTATCGCGGGCCTTTCCGTACTGATGAGTGTGATACCGCCAGTTGTTATGCAGCTCAGGTAGATGATGCGTTGCAACGTATTGCACTACGTAGAGGAAAGTTGGCGGCCTTCATCGCCGAGACATTTCCCAGTGTCGCCGGTCAGATTGTTCCTCCTGTTGCCTATCTCTCCAGGGTTTACGAAAAAATTCGTGCAGCGGGTGGTGTGTGTATTGCTGATGAGGTGCAAACCGGACTGGGGCGTCTGGGTGACTACTTCTATGGCTTTGAACAACAGAATGTAGTGCCCGATATCATTGTTCTTGGTAAGCCCATCGGCAATGGTCATCCACTCGGGGTGGTTGTAACGACCAAACGTATCGCTGAGTCATTTTCACAAGGCCCGGAGTTCTTCTCAACTTTTGGCGGCTCCACCTTGTCGTGCATGATTGGCAAGTCGGTACTGGATATTGTCAGACAGGAGGGATTACAGGGAAACGCAAAAAACATGGGTCAGCGTTTGCTAACAGGTTTGATGAATTTACAGCAGCGCCATGAGCTGATTGGCGATGTGCGTGGTATGGGCTTGTTTATCGGTCTGGAGCTGGTTAACGATCGACAGGCTCGTACCCCCGCAACAGCACAGGCTACTCATCTTGTAAACCGCTTGCGTGACAAGCGCATACTTACAGGCCTTGAAGGCCCGGATAATAACGTATTGAAGATTCGTCCGCCTTTGACTATTCAGGCAGATGATGTTGACTGGTTTCTATCTGCCCTTGAGGATATATTCTGTGACACAGCAATGAATGTTCAGGCTTAGCGTCTCAATCGATAGCCGATAGGCAAAAAGTGGCTCGGTAAACAAATGCTGAACAACTTGCACGCTCATAGGTATACCATATCGTCTGACAGCTCTCGCTCCACAAAGCCAATCAATTGCGACAAATCATCATAGGTGTAGTCAGCGTATTCGCAAGGCTGGTGCGGTGACTCGACCGGTACGAAAACGGTTGTCATGCCTGCATCGCTAGCGCCTTGTATATCCGCCACCGGGTTGTCACCAATAAAAACAGATGTATTGATGTCCGCACCGACACGACGACAGGCAAGCTCGAAAATGGCCTTTTCAGGTTTTCTGATGCCGACCGCTTCCGAAACAATGATGGTGTCAAAGAGCGAGCTCAGACCCAACGCACGAAAATTTTTTTCCTGAAAGGGTGTTTTTCCGTTTGAAACAAGACCAATCCTGAAACCCTGTTTACGAAATTCATTGATTGCTGCAACGGCCCCTGTCCTTGGTTTACAAAATGCACAAAAGGTTTGCACATAGGATTTAACCAGCTCGTCTACCGTCCAGCCGGTAATCCCGAACTCGTCAATCAGTGATTGGTAAACCCTGTCTTTCCATACCGCGCCCTTCTGATCCAGCGAAATGAAGCGATCGATGAACAGCGTGGTGTTGGAAACGCTGGAACGCAGCATGCCTTCTGCCTGCCAGGTGACGAAATCCCTGAGCGACCCCGAGCGGTCAAGCAGAGTTTCGTCCAGATCAAACAATGCGGCACGCATGGTTTGAGAGCTGTCGCTTGACTGCGCGTGGCTCAACGCAACGGTGCAAACTTAAGGCGTTTCTGACTGGAAACAGAAACCCCGGGAAAACAATTGATCCATAGCTGTTTGCTGGATGCTGGCCACATCCATCCAATGTATCAGGCTATGAACGCTAACGATAGCGTTTTGTAAATTATGCCGCAGTTGTTGTCATTGTCCGGGTGACACCACCCGGCCAGTAAACAGGATCAATCCGGTGACCCTGTCCCTGATCATGTAGACAAAGGGGCTGTTAATGTTGGCGAATTCTGCCAATGATTCAATCCCCGCCACAACGGTCACCGCGGCAGCCCGTGTGCCGTTCTCATCAACTTCGATGCGTGCTTTCTGCTTTGCCAACACCTCCAGAGAGTCACCACCTTCGATCATTCGGCCAAAATCCCAGGGATTGTCCGGAAATCCCAGAGGCGCCAGCAATTCGGCAAGGTTCAAATCCGCTTCATCCTCCCAGATAGGAACCGTGAACTCGACATCAGTCGATGTCATTGAATCGATAAGATTTTCGACTGTGTCAGCATTGAGAGTCGGCTCGAACACTTCGAGGGATTCGGGCATCATGATTAGCATTGCGATGTCACCTCCACCGTAGGGAATTTCCAGTGCGAGTAGATCATCGCTGCGTAGAACGGGAAGCTGTGATCGACCACCGAAGTTTTCTACCGATTGCATAGTTCCGTCAAGGGCGTTGAAGTCTCTTTGTCCAACTGCCTGATATTCATCCTGCCATGCGGCATCCAGAAATAGCGTATTGAGTAGTGCAAAGACAGTTGATGTCGGGAAGCTGTCGACTATCTTCGGAATGAAATTGTCCGTTTGTTCGGCTACCCATGCGTTGATAACACGCGTGACTTCCTCGTTGGCACCTTGAAAATCGGCTTCTATGACGGGTGCGCCGTAATCACCCGTAGCGACGTCAAGGTAATCATCTTGCAAGGCGAGGCCGGGGCGGACATAGACCTGATTGGCTGTGTGCAGAACCAGATCGTCATTACCGCGGCTGTTTAACGCCAACCCCAGAGCATTAAGGGAGTTATGCAATACAGGCTCCTCGATATCGTCAACCCCCAGCATGTTGGCCAATGACGATTGCGTACTACCTGAGGTACCGGCAAAGGCAAGGGAAAAGGCGACAGCGGCACTGTACCCGCTTGCAACGCTACTGCTTTCTGGTGCCGCATCTACGACAGTCTGGTGAAGGTCAAGAGAAAAATCATTGATGGCTCGCACCACGGTTGCCTGCGAATTTCCATCCGTATCGGGTGTTGTGTTTCGGGCAGTCAGCGTGCCAAAGCGTTCGTTGACAGCATCTGACTCTTGAAGTGACGAGGTCGGTGTTAGACCTGCTGGATCACCGCCAGTGTTGGATAAGGGCGTGTCCTCGGTTGAGGAATCACTGCATCCGGCTAGTGCAAGGACGCTTGTGAGTGCAAAGATCGTTGAGAGGTGGCGTGTCATCTGGCTGTTAAATTTTGGGAATATAAACCCATACTATCATTTTTAGGTAAATATGCAAACCTCGCTCAGTAGTCGATCCAGTGGTTCGATGCCGCCATCTGAAAGCGTCAGGCAATTACTGGATAAGGTCTATCCTGCGGTTCCTGTCCAACAGCCAATGGCCAACCTCAGAGCTGTATGTTCTATTGATAAGCCTGCTAATCAAGTTAGAATCGGATAATGAGATCGACCTACTGTTGGTCGCATTCAAAGCAGGAGCCCGCTTAGTCGGGAGTTATCCTGTTCTTGCGCCTACATGCCGGACCCGGTAAATGACAGCAGAGCCTTTAAAGACAGAAACCCCGACCAGTCGTTTTGCGCGTCAGTGGAACTACAGGCCTGCAAAGCCGATCGCAACATCTCCGTTATTTCAATGGCCTCCCACTCCTGTGCGCATTGTTCAATGGGTTGCGGCCAGATGGCTTGCATTCGGCGAGAACCTGATTATCGTCGCACTCGCTGTGCTTAGCTGGCACTATTTTCAGCCAGCCTTGGCTGAGACTAAAACACTTGAATTGGGCTGGGTGGCGCAGATGTTCCTGCGTAACATCCTGCTGATCACAGCCGTTGCCGGGGCATTGCACTTCTTTCTACACCGACGAAAAACTCAAGGCAAACGACTGAAATTCGATCCAGAGGACGTCAATGCCAAGGGGCGTCGTTATACCTTTAACAGTCAACTAGGTGACAATATTTTCTGGACATTGACCAGTGGCGTGTTTTTCTGGACAGCATTTGAAGTGTTGATGCTCTGGGCGATGGCCAATGGCTACGCGCCGATGCTGCTATGGACGCAGAATCCGGTCTGGTTTGTTGTTCTGTTTTTTCTCACGCCCCTGTGGATCTCGTTTCATTTCTATTGGATACATCGTTTTTTGCACTGGCCACCACTGTACAAAAAAGCGCATGCCCTTCATCACCGCAATACCAATGTGGGTCCATGGTCTGGTCTGTCAATGCATCCGATTGAGCATCTGTTGTTTTTCAGTTCGGTGCTGATTCACTGGATTCTTGCAGCTCATCCCATCCACATTCTTTTTCACATGCAGCATCAGGCCTTAACCGCCGTGACATCACATGCTGGATTCGAAAGCTTGCTTGTTAATGACAAAAAAGCACTGGCTTTAGGGAATTTTCATCATCAGATGCATCATCGGTACTTCGAGTGTAACTACGGAAACCTTGAGGTGCCGTGGGACAAGGTCTTTGGCTCTTTCCACGATGGTACGGAACAATCCCATGAAGACTTCCTGCAACGGCGCAAAAAACTGGCCGCCCACACCTTGTGATTGTTCGGTTCGGTGGAATTTCTGCAATCAGGTGCTGCTTGCCAAATCATCCGAACGTGCCAGATCGCGCAAGGTGAATTTTTGAATCTTGCCGGTCGACGTCTTGGGTAAAGGCCCGAAAATAATTGTCTTGGGCACCTTGAATCGAGCCAGGTGCTCGCGGCAATAGTCGATAATCTCCTGCTCGCTTGCACCTGCCGTTTTGTGTAAGGTCACAAATGCGCAAGGTGTCTCGCCCCAGGTTTCATCCGGCTTGGCAACAACTGCTGCTTCAAGAATGGCTGGATGACGGAAAAGAACTTCTTCGACTTCCAATGTAGATACGTTTTCGCCTCCGCTGATAATGATGTCCTTGGCGCGATCCTTGATTTCGACATAACCGTCGGGGTGTTGAACGCCCAGATCACCAGTGTGAAACCACCCGCCGGCAAAAGCCTCGGCAGTTGCTGTAGCGTTCTTCAGGTAGCCTTTCATGACGGTGTTTCCTCGGATCATGAGTTCACCCAGGGTGGTGCCGTCAGCCGGAACCTTCTGCATGGTTTCGGCATCGATAATGGCTGCATCTTCCAGGGTGAAGTAATGGACGCCTTGTCTTGCCATACGGCTGGAGCGCTGCTGCAACGCCATCGTGGACCAGTCATCCTGAGGGATACAGACCGTTGCAGGACCATAGGTTTCGGTGAGCCCATACAAGTGCGTGACATTGAACCCGATGGCTTCCATGGATTCTATAACTGACGAGGGTGGTGCTGCCCCACCGGTGGCAAGTTCGATATTCTTGCTGGCACGCTTCTGGATGTCAGCAGGTGCGTTGGCGAGCATGTTCAACACGATAGGCGCTCCGCACATATGCGTGACATCTTCTGCTTCGATCAGCTTGAAAATGAGTTCCGGATCGACTTTGCGCAAACACACATGAGTGCCCATGGCAGCGGTAACCGCCCACGTAAATGTCCAGCCATCGCAGTGGAACATGGGCAGAGTCCACAGGTAGCGCGAATGATAAGTGACACCCATGGTGGCCATATTACCCACAGCATTCAGATAAGCTCCCCGATGGTGATAGACACAACCTTTGGGGTTGCCCGTAGTACCCGAGGTGTAAAGAAGCGAGATGGACTGCCATTCATTGCTGACACCGACGGGTGCATCATTTGCATTGGCTGCACCAATGAATGATTCATAGTCTGTCTCGCCGAGTAGTTCACCACCGTCGGCTAGCTCATCATCGATATCAATAACCAGGATTGTGCGCTTGATGATTGTCAGAGCTTCCTTGATTACTGGTGAAAACTCCCGATCGGTTATCAGTACCTTCGCTTCGCCATGCTCCAGAATAAAGGCGAGTGTGGCCGCATCCAGACGAATATTCAGTGAGTTCAGTACCGCTCCAATCAAGGGGACGCCATTGTGAGCTTCCAGCATCTCCGGTGTGTTGCTGGCCATAATGGCAACACAGTCTCCAACGCCGATCCCGCGCTGTGCCAATGCCGCGCCCAGTTGCTGACTTCGTTGCCAGAATTGTGCATAGGTATAGCGGCGCGATCCGTGCACAATGGCGATCTGATCAGGCCGTACGCTTGCTGCTCTGCGCAGAAAACTGACCGGTGACAGGGGTTGCTGATTAGCGTCGCAGGGGCTGAGATCTTGATCAAATATGGACACAGGCGGATCTTCCGTTTGTTAGTCGCTGTTTGCTTGCATTGCACGGCTGTCTTACAGGTCTACACCGCCGATATGGAAGCGTTCTCGATTTCGTAAATAGTTCAGGTTTGCGATAGTACACTGTACGTTCGCAGTTCCAAAATAAGGTTAACTATCCATGAATCAGATATCGTCCCATATTCTTGATACGTCGCGAGGCCTTCCAGCCGCTGGCGTTTTGATAACGCTCATGCAACAGCAAGAAGATGACTGGATCATGCTTGGCTCCGGGAGCACGAACGCGGACGGGCGGGTGGCCGATTTCACTGATTTATCAGAAGCCCTGCCAGCAGGAATATACAAGCTGACGTTCTATCTATCTGATTATTATCAGGCACTAAAGCAGTCATGCTTCTATCCCTATGTTGATGTGGCGTTTGAAATAGCCGGTGACGGGCAGCATTACCACGTGCCGTTATTGCTAAATCCATACGGTTACTCCACCTACCGTGGAAGTTAGCACGATGTCATCAGAGCCTCTGCAGTTTATCGATGCCCACCATCACCTTTGGATACCGGAGTCAACGGAGCCCGATCTGGGCTACCGCTGGTTGCGGGATATCGGTGCCATGAAACCGTTTGGTGATCCCACGCCCATCCAGCGAAATTATGAGTGGGCAGAGTTTCTCAGTGAGAGCCGTTATCAGATGGCAGGCTCGGTATACCTGCAGGTTGATGGAGCCATAGCCGACCCAGTGGCCGAAACCGCCTGGGTGCAACAGATATTTGATGATACAGGGCTCAAACACGCCATCATCGGACTGGTTGATCTTTCCGCGCAAGATGCGTTGTCGGTTTTGGATGGCCATGCCCGATCCTCTGCTTTCAGAGGCATCCGGCAAATTCTGTCACGGCTGGATGATAACCCTGCAATGAGTTTTGCATCATGTCATTACTTGCGTGATGCGAGGTGGCAAGACCAGTTCCAGTTGCTGGGTGAACGGTCACTGAGCTTCGATTTACAGATCTACCCGGAGCAAATGATAGAGGCGGCGACTTTTTTTGCGCGCCACCCTGAGGTGCCTGTCATCGTTGACCATGCTGGCTCGCCGCGCGATCAATCGCCGCAGGGGCTGGTGACATTGCGTGATGGCTTGAAGGCTCTGTCGGCGTTGGAGCATGTCACGATCAAGCTGTGTGGATTTGGTATGTTCGACACACAACGCTCGGCAGGTTCAGTGAAGCCGCTGATTGACATTGTTCTGGATGAATTCGGCCCTGAACGGGTGATGTTCGGAAGCAACTTTCCGGTCGACAAGCTGATGGGCGGCTACGATGATTTGTTGCAAATTGTTGCCACCAATTTGCAACAACTTGATAGAACTCAGCAAAGCGCAATCTGGCATGACAATGCTGCTCGGGTATACCGGCTACAGTAGCTCCGCGTAAAAATGTGGTGTTTAAGTCACTGTATATGCAACGCGGTACCCTACTTGACAATCGAGAAGCTGATTTCCGGGCGCTTGCCGATTCTCGGAGACAGGTTGATCACACTGAACGAATTAATATTGACCTGCCGGTTTGCTTTCAGATCATCGAGTATGGACCGTGCAAACTGATCTGCCCAATCCGGCAACTCGCCGAACATCATGAATTGTGAAAACAGGTTCATGATATCGGTATCGTCGGGCCTATCGCCAAACCAGGCCAGATAGGCTTCACTGAATAGTTTGAACTCGCTGGTGTTCAGTAAGTGTGCTGCTTGTGATATCGCGTGCATCAGGGGTATCTCTGTCGCTATTGTTGTTGGCAATACTCCAAAGGCTATCCAGCCGACGTTCTACTGACTCGGATAATCTCGCGTTGTCGCTCACTTGTCAAAGTGCTTGTCCATTGGCATTGGACAGCAGATGCCCTTGTATGTGCGCAACTTCGCAAATCTACCGTTGCAATCGGGCAACTGTAGTTACTACCCAAACGTACTGTTCCTCACCAGAGTACTTGATATATCACTGGTAAAAATTTACCGCTTTCCTATAAGCGGCACCGGTAATACACAAGTTGTTAAAAGATGTAACGGCCGTGTTTTATGAGTCCTTACGGTAACGCTGACTTAATGATAGTTAATGTGTCGCTGTTGGTAAGATTACCCTGACACACTGCTTGAAAAAGGGTGTTCTTTCATCGCCGACGAACTGTAAAGACTTGTGTCGCAACTTGTAATAACGACACGCCCGCTCCAATTTACTGTTGTAGCTGTGAGCTACGTCTGTTTTATTTTCATCATTGGTAGTGTCTTAGTCGGAGGAAAATGCTATGAACTCTCAGCCCGTCCTTTGCAAAACGGCAGCGGTACTCGTCATTGTTTTCAGCACTCTGCTTGTTTCCTGCACGACAGGTAAATCCGAGCTGACATCTGATTCGCCCATCATGGAAATAAGTATAGAAGACGCGCAAAGAGATGATTCCCTACCTTTATTCTCCGAAGCCGCCAGAGATCCGGTTTCGCAGGGCAATCGTTATGACACGGTGCGTTGGGGCGGCACCATTGCTCGTGTTCAAAACCTGCCCGATCAAATCACGTCGCTGGAGATTGTGTCGCGGCCGCTCTCTCGTGCAGGCCGGCCTCGACACATCGATAAGACATCCGGGCGTTTCATTGCCTTGGTTACGGACTTTCTGGATCCCGAGATATACCGGGCAGGGCGGGATATCACCGTGGTGGGAACATTAACGGGTCGCCAAACTGGCAAAGTAGGGGAGAGCGACTATGTTTTTCCTGTTGTCAACTCAACGCGTTATTTTTTCTGGAAAAAGGAGGCCGTTACGAAGCCACATCAATTGCTTCACTGGCACGGCTACCCACGGCATTACCACGATCCATTCTGGTCACCTTGGCCTCATCGCAGACCGCCGCCCTCGAAGCGTTAGATTCCTCGTCAAACTGAAAGCCTGAGGAATAGGTTGATAGTCTGCGCCTTCGCCTTCATGGCGTATCAATCCGAACCGGTTATGAATAATCCTGGTGGGTCACGCTATCCAGTAACAAAACAGGTGCTGCAGACGCCAGCAATCCGTCACGTTCGGCGTGCATGCGTTGACCAAGGTTAGGCTAGACTATCAAACAGCATAAAACCGGCATTTCGTAGCGCATATTTTCCATGGTCACTGTTTTCAAGTTATCCCTATCAGATCCGAGAGACCGGATTGGCAATACCGGCCGCAATCCTTGTGTATGCAAACTTATGTTGGCGTTGCAAGTGAAGTGATGATAAACCGGGTAACTTTCGTTGGTGTGTATCGGGTTTTTGCCTTTGTACTCTATCGGCTAATCGGTCTGTTTGTGCTTGTGTCAGCTGTTCAGGCCGATGTCGACAGGCCTCGGATTACTCCTCCGGTCGGCAGCACTCCTCATTATCCCGAGCCAGTGTTCAACGAACAGTGTGACTGGCCGGACGATCGAACGCTTGCTGCCATAGTTCAGGTTGCGACAGATCATGGCAGCCACGCCAGCGGTATTGTTTTCGATGATAATCGGGTGCTGACTGCGGCGCATGCGTTGCAAGGTGCGGGGCATTTTTTCGTCAGGGTCGGAAATGGTTTTCTGTCTGCAGATCTGGTGATGGTCGATCATACCAACGACCTTGCTGTTTTGGCGGTAGATACCGCCCTGATCGAGCCTTTGGTTATTTCCGTTTTCAATCCAGTTAAGTTCGATCCTGTGTGGGCTGCTGGCTATCCCAGAGCTGAGGCTATGTCCATGTCAATGGGCGTCTTCAACCAGTTCAGTAATGGTGCCCTGTACACCAGCGCAACGATCGATTCTGGTCAATCCGGAGGAGGGCTCCTCAGTTGTGAGCAAGGGCGCTGGACGCTGGTGGGCATGTTGCGTGGTTATGGTGTCTACCGGCAGGGCGATCGTTATGTAAAACTGGAAAACCACTCCGTGTCGGTGGCCGGTGCAACCATCAACGAATTTTTACATAAGTATCGCTAGCCTGCGCGGCCGGTGTGTGATTGAGTACACTTTGATGCCATTATCTGTCTATTACCCATGAATGCAATAGCAATAACTGTCCACGGGCTTTTGGCTACGATCTGGATTGGTGGGATGTTTTTCGCCTACATCGTGCTCCGCCCGACTGTGGCATCGCTGGAGCCGCATCGTCGGCTGACCTTGTTCGACGGTGTATTCAAGCGATTTTTTCCATGGGTATGGATGGCAGTGCTGTTTTTACCAGTGACTGGCTACTGGTTGATATTCAACGCTTTTGGAGGCTTTGCGGAGAGCCCGGTCTACGTACACATCATGCATCTGATGGGATTGATCATGATAGTGCTGTTTGTCTACCTCTTTTATGTGCCCTACCGCAAGTTGAAGACTGAGGTTGCTCGCGAGGCCTGGTCAGAGGCTGGAACAGCCCTGAACCAGGTACGTCAGATAGTTCTTGTAAATTTGATCCTGGGGTTGATCCTGCTCGCCGTCGTTTATGCGGGGCGGTACGGGTTTTTTACTTAGGAGCCTGCGCGACCGGAGGCGGCCCCGTAGAAAGCGATCGAGCGAGAGTAGTCCAATTTTGAGTCAAATTTTGTGCTCATTTGAGGAGTTTAGCTGGCTAAGTGACGAAAATGAGCGCAAAATTTGGCCAAAAGTGGG
>JBGCGC010000196.1:0-46995 GCA_045110475.1 Granulosicoccus sp. | reverse complement strand
CTCATCCTGGAGACCACCCAAATCAAATAGTGTGGCTCCAGGTAACGTATCAACTAACACATCAAGATCGCTACCATCCACGTCGGAGCCGCGCACAACAGACCCAAACACTCTGGCATTGGTTGTTCTATATCGAGCGGTAGCATCGCGTACCGCTTGTTTTTTTGACTCTAGGGCTTCTGAGGGTTTCACAGTTTCTCTCCGGCAGCCCTGATTGTAGCTCACAGATGGCCAGCTTCCTACCAGCGCAATACCATTGAAACCTGTCAACCGACGCAAAAAAGACAAGCTGCGGGTCTCATTTGCTTTATAAGACGCTACACAGCGACCTTGTTTTGAACGCTACTATTTCCTGTAACCGCATTATTGTTGAATAGCTTCCAAGAAAAGCTAACAAGTTGAGACATGATCACATCAACCCCCGCTCCGCCAACGAGGTCTGCACCCCCTGCCCAATAATCAAATGATCCAACACTCTCACATCAATCAACGCCAACGCATCCACCAACTTCCTCGTCAACCGCACATCCGTATCACTCGGCTCCGCCACCCCACTTGGATGGTTGTGCGCAAAAATAACAGCCGCTGCATTACTGGCTAAGCAATGCTTCACTATCTCCCGCGGATACACTGCCGCACTGTCTATCGTTCCAGTAAACAACTGCCGATACTCAATAACTCGGTGACGGTTGTCCAGAAACAATCCGCTGAACACCTCGTGGCCCAAGCCAGTCAGATGCAGCGATATGTAATGTCTCACATGCTCCGGTGAACTTAGGACATCACCTTGCATAACGGTTTCGAAAACGTGCCTGCGTGACACTTCAAGTGCTGCCTGTAACATCGCGTAACGAGCCTGACCAAGACCGGGGCTTTGACAAAAGACGGATTGTCCGGCGTTTAGCAACAGCCCCAGCGAGCCAAACTGAGCAATGGAATCACGTGCCAGTTCAACGGCAGATTTACCGGCTATTCCGGTCTGTAGAAATATGGCGAGTAACTCGGCATCGCTAAGTGCAGCTGCGCCGAAACGTAACAGTTTTTCGCGCGGACGCTCGGCCTGCGGCCAATCCTTGATAGTCATGATCAACATCCTTGTGATCGTTTTCCAGGCCCGCAGTAAAGCATGTAAATCGTATCAAGAGGCTCTCCAGCGAAGAGGTTTTACGTTTCTGTGAGCATTTCGACAGCACCAATGCCTCGCAATTTGTGACAAACCCGCGCGGCGACGCCAAATAACGCAAAAGTACAAACACACACAAACTCAATAACAGATGCCGCTTTAACTCCAATGACTATCCGCGGCCGACAAACTGATAACATGGCACCCATGTCAATTTTGCACAGTAAAAAGATACTGCTCGGCGTATCGGGCGGTATCGCAGCCTACAAAAGCGCCGTGCTGGCTCGCAGGCTAATCGATGCCGGCGCTGATGTACGCGTCGTCATGACCGCAGGGGCTCTGGCTTTCATGCAACCCTTGACGTTTCAGGCACTCACGGGCAATCCAGTTCATACCAGTCTTTTGGATCCTGAGGCGGAAGCCGCCATGGGTCACATCGAATTGGCTCGTTGGGCCGACCTCATCCTCATTGCGCCAGCCAGTGCCAACACACTGGCAAGACTTGCCCACGGCATGGCAGATGATCTGCTCAGCACCTTGTGCCTGGCAACAGACGCACCGATTCATGTCGCACCAGCAATGAACCGCCTGATGTGGTCCAACTCTGCCACCGTCCACAACTGCCAGATACTCAGTGCACGTGGAGTAGGCTTTATCGGTCCGGCAGAAGGTGCACAAGCGTGTGGTGAAACAGGCGCCGGCCGCCTTCTTGAGCCTGAAGAGATCCGCGACCAACTTATCCACTGGCTGGAATCTGTCAGCACACGTTCAGCACTACCCACGCGCCCGGCAAACGCCCTGTCTGGCAAGCAGGTTCTGATAACCGCAGGCCCGACCCGCGAGGCGATCGATCCGGTGCGGTACATAAGCAATCGTAGCTCAGGCAAGATGGGTTTCGCACTTGCCGAGGCCGCGTTGGCCATGGGCGCGAATGTCACTCTGGTCGCAGGGCCGGTGTCGCTTGCCTGCAGTAGTGAGATACACCGCGTTGATGTGGAGTCCGCCACACAGATGCTGAACGCGGTCATGCAAGTAGCCGATCAAAGCGATGTATTCATATCGGTGGCGGCCGTGTCCGATTATCGGCTGGAAGAAATTCGTAATCAGAAGATCAAGAAAACCGACAAGCAGATGACGCTGACGCTTATCAAGAACTCCGATATTCTCAAGCAGGTTGCCGCTATGGACAAACGTCCGTTCTGCGTCGGCTTTGCTGCAGAGACCGAGCAAGTAGAAACTCATGCACGTGCAAAACTCAAGAACAAGCAACTGGATATGATTGCCGCAAATCACGTCGCCCAACCAGGTAATCCTGTATTTGGCAGCGATACCAACGCTTTGGATGTTTACTGGTCAGAGGACAATGGTCATCACCCGATTGCGGCTGCCAGCAAGACTGACGTAGCCCAATCACTGCTTGAACTGATCGCCAGCAGACTCGACAAAGACGCCACAACATCATGAACAGTGTCGATTACACCGTGGTAGATCCACGAATTGGTGACAGCATTGCATTACCGCACTATGCCAGCGAAGGCTCAGCCGGGCTGGATCTGCGAGCCTGCGTCGAGAGCACACTCACGCTGCATCCCGGGCAAACCCAACTCATTCCCACCGGCATCTGCATTCATATCGCCGATCCCGGCTATGCTGGCATGATATTACCGCGCTCCGGACTTGGACATAAACATGGCATCGTGCTGGGAAATCTGGTGGGACTGATCGATTCGGATTATCAGGGGCAGCTATTCGTGTCATGCTGGAATAGAGGCCAGGAGGCCTTTGACATTGAGGTAGGCACGCGCATTGCGCAACTGGTTATCGTACCAGTGGCACAGGTGACGTTTAATCGAGTTGACAGCTTCACAGAGAGCCACCGTGGTGAAGGCGGATTCGGCTCCACCGGTCAATCGTAAGACAGGTACCTTCAAGGCTTGCCATAACTACTGTGAGCATGAGAGCCAGCTACCTTGCACACGACAATTTCCCGGTCAAATAACAACACGCATGATTAGTGCTGACTGTCTGCGGTACAGTATCCTTCAAAAATTCCACAAAATTCCGGACAACCATGAACATTTCACCTGATATCTTTCGAGCCTACGATATCCGCGGCGTTGTCACCGATCAGCTTACACCGGCTGCGGTGGAACAGATTGGCCGGGCTTTTGGCTCTGAATGTGTTCAGAGAGACATTCCCACGGTGGTTGTCGCACGTGACGGCCGTCTTTCCGGCCCTGATCTTATCGCAGCACTGAGCCGTGGAATCCAGAGCTCTGGAACGCATGTAATCAGTATTGGTATGGTGCCGACACCCGTTCTTTACTTTGCCACCTACCATCTGGGCACAGGCACCGGCATCATGGTGACCGGATCCCATAATCCGCCAGAATACAATGGACTGAAGATGGTACTCGCTGGTGACGCCCTGTTTGGAGAGGGCATCACAGCACTCTACAAACGCCTGACAGACGATAATCTATGCAGCAGTGGTGTGGGTGACTTTGAAGAGCAAGACATCCTGCAGGACTACCTGGAACGCATTACCGGCGATATCAAACTTGCCCGCCCCATGAGCATCGCCTATGACTGTGGCAACGGCGTAGCTGGTGCTGCAGCACCCCAACTGTTCGATGCCCTGGGCTGCAAGAGTGACGCTTTGTTCACTGATGTCGATGGCAACTTTCCCAACCATCATCCTGATCCTGCCAAACTCGAAAACCTGAAAGATCTGATTGCAGTAGTCAGGGACAAGGGCCATGAAGTGGGTCTGGCTTTCGACGGCGACGGAGATCGCGTTGGTGTAGTCGACGACCAGGGTAATGTCATCTGGCCAGACCGACAGATGGTGCTGTTTGCCCGCGACGTACTTAAGCGCAATCCGGGCGCCAGAATCATCTACGACGTCAAGTGTTCCAAAATACTGCCAGCGGCCATTACCGCTGCCGGTGGTGTGCCAGACATGTGGAAAACCGGGCATTCGTTCATCAAGGCACGCATCAAGGAAACCGGCGCACAACTCGGTGGCGAAATGAGCGGACACATGTTCTTCAAGGAACGCTGGTATGGTTTTGACGATGCCCTGTACGCTGCAGCCAGACTGCTGGAGATTCTCTCCCAAACCGATCGCTCGGCCAGTGAGATTTTTGGCGAGAT
This sequence comes from Granulosicoccus sp., assembly GCA_045110475.1. Lineage (GTDB taxonomy): Bacteria > Pseudomonadota > Gammaproteobacteria > Granulosicoccales > Granulosicoccaceae > Granulosicoccus. Next base: position 42,716 of record JBGCGC010000196.1, on the reverse strand, counting down.
CCCCAACAGCATCAATACGCCAGAATTGAACGTGCTCCTTGATGAAGACGGCGCACAACATGATTTCATCAGCAAGTTTATCGCTGGCAGCTCATTCGATGGTGCTGAGCTGACTACCATCGATGGCGTACGCGCCGATTACAAGGATGGCTGGGGGCTGGTTCGCGCCTCCAACACCACGCCGTCTCTGGTCATTCGTTTCGAAGCCGATACCACTGAGGCGATGGAGCGCATCCAGTCGCACTTTCGTACGAATATGCAAGCGGTAGACAGCAGCATCGACCTGCCGTTCTAACAGATAAACCAACATGGCGATACACGCTCAGGCATGACTGACACTCATAAAAAGGACGCTCGACAAACTGCACGGGTTCTCAATGAAGCCTTGCCGTATCTTCAACGTTACAGCGGTCAAACGGTCGTCATCAAGTATGGTGGCAATGCCATGACCGACGAAACGCTGAAGCGCTCATTCGCACAGAATGTAGTGATGATGAAACAGGTTGGCATCAACCCGGTGGTGGTTCATGGCGGCGGGCCACAGATCGGCCAGATGCTGGAGCGTCTGTCCATCCAGAGCGAGTTTATTGATGGCATGCGTGTGACCGACGCTGCCACCATGGAAGTGGTAGAGATGGTTCTGGGAGGTCTTGTCAACAAGAGCGTTGTATCGCTGCTTGATCAGGTGGGTGGCAAGGCCATTGGTCTTACGGGCAAGGATGCCGGACTCATTGAGGCCACCTCCATGAATCTGCCGGGCAAACCTGATGTCTCTCTGGGCTACGTGGGCGATGTTGCAAGGGTCAATGTTGCTATTCTCGACGAACTATTATCGGGCAATTTCATACCTGTGATTGCACCTATCGGTACCGATGCCAATGGTGCGAGTTACAATATCAATGCCGACCTTGTCGCAAGCAGTATTGCCATTGCACTCAATGCTTCTCGCCTGCTGTTACTGACAAACACCCCGGGCATTCTCGATCAGAACGGTGAGCTACTCACCGGACTGACACCTGCCGATATCTCTGCACTGATAAACAATGGCACCTTGCACGGAGGCATGCTCCCCAAGGTGCAATGCTCACTGGATGCTGTGGCTGCCGGGGTCAGCAGCGTGGTCATTATTGACGGTCGTGTCGAACACGCACTGCTGCTTGAGCTATTTACCGACCAGGGTATGGGCACCTTGATACACGACACCCGTTAGCACTGACAGCAGCTAAGGTGGCGCGTGAATTTTCAGCTCGGCAGCTAGCCTGGATTATTCATGAAGCCACCAGATTCTTCCGCATCCCCTTTTCCTGTAGCGAATCCTGCTCAGTCGGAAATACAGTCTGTATTCCGCTCCTTCTCAGAATTCGCTACAGAAAAAGGGTCTGGTGGAAGAATCAGGCGTTTCATGAATAGTCCAGGCTAGGAGCCTGCGCGGCCGGAGGCGATACTAAACCATAGCCTGATACACCGCTGTGCGCAGCTCTTTTCGCAGTGGGTAGCTGGATGACGGTAATAACTGTGTCAGCAGGATCACATACAAGTCCTCGACCGGATCGATCCAGAAGAACGTACTGGCAGCTCCACCCCAGTGATGTTCGCCACGTGAGCTGATCATACCGGCCTGTACCGGATCAAGAACTACAGCAAAGCCAAGACCAAAGCCGATCCCGTTATAGCTGGTTTCACTCCAGACGGCCTGCCCCATGGCTGCCATGTCTCGATTGCCGGGTAGTTGATTCTGACGCATGAACTCTACCGTCTTGCGACCCAATAGCCGGACGCCATCAAGCTCACCACCATTGAGCAAGCACTGACAGAAACGGCCATAGTCATCAATAGTACCTACCAGCCCACCGCCTCCGGAATACAAGGGTGGATCCTTAAGAAACTCGGTAGTCGCCAGCACATCCAGTGTCACTGGCGGATCAAGATTTTCGACTTGCGGCGGTGGAATAACACCATTGTGTTCGGGGCCACTTCCACTAATACTGCCAAGATCACCACCAGCGGCCGGGCCGTATAGATCAGCAAAGCGCATGGCATCCGCAGCTCTTACATGAAATCCTGTACACGACATACCCAGTGGCTGGAAAATTTGCGACTCAAAATAGTCCCTTAATGATTGACCCGACCAGATCTCTACCAAGCGTCCCAGAACGTCGGTTGCCACGCTGTAGTTCCATTGCGAACCGGGTTGGCACAACAAAGGCGCCTGTGCAAGACGATCAACGAGTACCTCAAGCGTCTCCGATGAACCCGGAAATACCAACCCCTGGTCTCGATAAAAACCATCAACCGCTGTAGCGTTCATGAAACCGTAGGTGAAACCCGCTGTGTGATTCATCAACTGCCGAATCGTGATGGGTGATTGTGCAGGCTCGGTGTACCGGTGAAGATGCTCACGGGTAATCTGTTCACCCGAACCATTCCATACTCTGACATCAGCAAACGCAGGCAAATACCAGGCAACAGGATCGTCGAGCTGGAATTTACCCTGCTCAAACAACATAAGCGCCGCCACAGTGGTCACAGGCTTTGTCATGGAGTAAAGCCGCACCACGGTATCGCGCTCAAACGCTCTAATCTGTTCTGGAGCAGTCGCCTCATCACCAGCGATGGCATTCAGCCCAGCTACTCCTGAAGCATGGAAATAGGTCTGACTTGCACCTCTGCCTATCAGTACACTGGCGCCGGCAAGCCGATTAGACGATACCTGCCTGTCAAGCCAATAGCCGACGCGTGCAAGACGCGAGTGATCGAACCCACCGGCTTGAGATTGTGGTTTTTCAGGACTCATACACAAAGCACTTGTTGTCGAATCGTGCGCTATACGATACAGAGTCAGGTCGAATTTGGTAAGGCCGAATTGATTATTTCATGACCGAGCGAATCGCTCAGCAGCCCTGCCAGACGATAAATGCAATGACCTTGTCTAACGTGACTGACGCAATTCCCGATAACGAACAAGATCATCATCAAATTTCGTTGCGGCTTCATGCCGCTCCGCAGCTTTGGAGTCTATTAATGACCAGGCATTTTCAATATTGCGCTGGATACTACGTTGTTCAGCATAAAGCGATTCCTGAGCGTTGTCTGGCCCCATGGATTTCTCCTGCATCTGCACGCGCTTGTCAACAACCGCCAAGCGCTCCGACAGAATGCGGATTCTATCGTCAAGGCGGCTAATCAGACCATCTATCATGCCTATACGATCATCTCGGGTTCGGATCAGATCATCTTCAGTGGTAAAGGTTGCTAGCAATGCCCGATCGCGTATTCTTGCCAACTCCTTCTGACGCGCAAGCTTGCGTGCCTCACGGCGCTCTTCACGGCTGAGAATCTCTTGTAGCACCACACCCTGATTGTTCAGGATTTTATGGCCATTGTCCTGCTTTGAGTCAGGCGCACGGTCCTGATAGGTGATCATGCCGCGATCTTCATACTTGTACACCGGATCAGCCATTGCTACCGGAGTTGCCACAAAAACACCCAGCAACGCCAGAACGAGGCTGGAAGACAAATCACTTCGGGTATGTCGGTGTTTTTGATGAGTAGTGATAGGCATGGTTACGCAGTTCCTTGATTCTGGTCCGGTTTCATATGTGACCACTTCGTTTGTCGCAACTGACGTAATTGACGCGTAACCTCCAGATGGAGACGTCGGGGAGTGACGAACGTACAAGGCGTAACGACCAAAAAAATACGATCGTGAGCAGTTGCATTCATTTCTGTGAAAGTGATCTCGATGCACTCATTCAGAAAAAATCGATGCCTCATGAAGCGCCTAGTGAGCCACGCGGGTAATTCGTCAACACACTCGTCCCCACCGTCGCCAGCCCCGCGTTAGAAAAGCTCCCCGTATACCCAATACGCGTCGCTTTTCTGCCTTGTTCTGACGACGGTGGAAACGACATGTCTGGTACCGAATTACCCGCGTGACCCACTAGCTTGCGTGTACAATCTTCCGGCATGAAAATCATCTCTGCAAATCTCAACGGTGTTCGTTCTGCGGCATCAAAGGGCTTTTTTACCTGGGCGTTGCGCCAGCGTGCCGATGTCATCTGCGTACAGGAAACCAAAGCACAGGAGTGGCAACTCACCGATCCCGTGTTCCACCCGAAAAGCCTGCATTGTCACTACCATGACGCAGAAAAAAAGGGCTATAGCGGCACCGCTCTCTATAGCCGTGAAAAACCGGCCAGGTTAATTCGTGGTCTGGGTGTGGATTGGATTGATAGTGAGGGACGCTATCTGGAGGCCCGTTTTTCAAACGTCACTGTCATCTCGCTATATATGCCCTCCGGCAGTAGTGGCGACGTCCGCCAAGACTATAAATATGAAATGATGGATGTGTTTCTCCCTCATCTGAAGAAGCTTCGGGCGAAGGGTACACCCGTTGTCATATGCGGTGACTGGAACATCGCCCATACCAATGCAGATATTCGTAACTGGCGTGGCAATCAGAAGAATTCCGGATTTCTACCCAGAGAACGTGAGTGGCTCGGGGCGTTGTTTGACAAGCACGGCTTCGCCGACGCCTTTCGGCAATTACCGCAAAAGGAACACGAATATACCTGGTGGTCGCAGCGCGGTCAGGCACGCACCAACAATGTTGGATGGCGAATTGACTATCAGATTATCAGCAACGACCTGGCCCCATTGGTCAAGCGTACCCGCATTTACCGTGACAAGATGTTCTCAGACCATGCTCCTTTGATCATCGACTACGACTTTGACTTGAAGTGAAGTGAAGTGAAGTGAAGTGAAGTGAAGTGAAGTGAAGTGAAGTGAAGTGAAGTGAACAGTAAAGTCTCAACTCATTGCAAAATCCGCCGCTAGAAAAAAATCAGGCTGCCAAGACGCCACGTTTGTGCAGAAACTGAGTCGCTCGATTACAGGCTAATAACAGTAATCCCAAGCTTATTTCTATTTTCTGGTGGATGTAAAACCAATGGCGTTGGAATGCAGATGAACGGTTTAGAAACGGCTGCACTATCATCAAACGTGCACGCAATCGAGCAAGTTAGACTACTTCTGGTCGACGATGATGAAGATTTTCGTGCTCTTTGCGCACGTTTTCTCAAGCGGGCCTCGGCGTTAAAGGGTGTCTCCGTACAGCTGGCTGAAACTGCCAGAGAAGCGATTGACATGTACCGGATGCATGACTACGACTGCCTGGTTGTAGATTATCGCCTGCCGGATTCGACAGGGACCGAGATGTTATCCGCGCTCCAGGAAGAACACGGCAACGAGACGCCAGCCAGCATCGTTCTGACGGCAGGCGGTGGCGAAGAGGCCGCTATTCAGGCTATTAGAGTTGATGCCGCCGACTTCATACCCAAGTCAGAAGTCACCCGCACATCGCTGGGTCGGGCCATTGCAAACGCCATCGTCAAGTCGCGACTGCAGCGCTCGGTAACCCATCAGAACACCGAACTCCGGCACGCCTATGGAACGCTCCAGCAGAAAACCGAAGAGATCAAACAGTTCTATCACAATGTCTCACATGAGGTAAAAACACCGCTGACTGCCATTCGCGAGTTTCAACAATTACTGCACGACGAGATTTGCGGGCAACTGAGCACAGAGCAAAAGTCACTTATCAACTACTCGCTTGAATCGTGTGACCAAATCACCTTGCTATTTAACGATCTACTGGATGTAACGCGAATGGAATCCGGAAAGTTTTCCATTGACCCCAAATTCCAGTCACCGATTCCTTTGATAGATCAGTGTATTTCAGCGATCGAACCGCAGGCCACAAGAAAACGGATAAACGTGAATAATCTAGTGGCCAGTGATTTGCCAGACCTTTATATCGACAAGAATCGCTTCGTTCAGATACTTGCCAACCTGCTATCCAACGCGCTGAAGTTTACCGATTGTGACGGCACGATTACCGTGGAGTCTCAATGTCATCCCAATGAGTTCGCGTTGACCGTGTGTGATACCGGATGTGGTATCAGCAGCTCGTCCATTGTAAGGATATTCGATCGTTTATATCAGGAAAAGCAGGGACAAAATCTTGAAGCATCCAGTGCCGGGCTTGGACTTGGGTTGTCCATCGCCCGTGATATTGCCCAAAAGCATGGTGGCGACATTGCCGTGAGCAGTGAAGTCGGACAAGGCAGCCAGTTTACGTTAACGATTCCAAATTTCCCAGCAGAGCAACAAGCCAATGCAGAATGAAATTCGCTTAAGCGCTGAGCAGATATCCAAGCTGTTGCATGACCTGCGTGCACCGGTATCAAATGCCAGAGGATTCAAGTCCGAATTGTCCGAAGCCATTACCGAGCTGTCTCAAGTGATCGACTCTATCGGACCAGAACTATCCGATCAAAGTCGCAAACAAATTAATGACATCATCACCGAAGACATCATCGTGTGTTCCGATCTTTTATCAACATCGGTTAACAAGCTACAGGAAAGAGTGCGGGAATTTGATCAAATGTTCACGTTAAAGGGTAGCCAGTAAAGGTAGTACTGTGTACATCAGCTACCTGACTCATACATCATAATGGTTTTTCGAAGACTCTCTGGCGTCGTTTCACCTTTGACTATGTAGTTCACGATCGCGGGAAACTGTTCTGCCTTTTCTTTTTCGTATTCTGCATCCGACGTGGAATACATTACGATGATGGTGCGCTTGAGTGTAATTTCATCGTGCAGCCTTTCAAGCTCAGCCAGAAATTCCCAGCCATTCATCACCGGCATGTTGATATCCAGGAACAGGGTTACCGGTTGATTGATGCCTGGGTGAGCCTGCTGCAACTGTTCAATTGGCTGGAGCAGCAAATCGATAGCCTCCTGACCATTACACGCCTCCAGCACAACAAGAGGCAGATCGGTTTTTTTTAAAAACCGCTTGAGAAGGTATCTGTCCTCCTTGCTATCGTCAACGATGAAGACCGTATGGGTTCGCGCAGGTTCAGTAGTCAAGACTGTGCTCGCAGTTGTCGATCTCTGATTTCTCATACATCGCGAGCAGCTCCTGCCCCATGAGTTGGAATACTATCCTAATTAGCTTATCGTCCCGGTGCGCCTGAAGTTTACTTTTAACCACAAATAACCACAGCCTTAGCGATCAAGCGCTTATTGTGGCTTTGTCTTGCCCTGATGGTCAAGCCCTCGATTCTATCTGCTTTTCCCGCCACATCGCATACAAGCCAGACGCGATGATCAATAGCGAGCCGCCCAGCATCATGAAATCAGGCCTCTCTCCAAACACGATCACCCCAAGCGCAAGAAGAAACAGCAATCTTGTGTAGCGGAACGGCGACACGACAGACACTGGCGCCACGCGAATCGAGCCTATGATCATCAGATACCCAACGGTTGCAAAACCAATCATTCCCAGAATCAGCCACCAGTTGGCGTTCACAGGGATTAAACTGGCCTCCGTGGATAACACCCACAGCAGAGTAAACGGTGCGGCAGCCATCATGGTGTAGGCTGCCAGGCTCGAACTGGGCATGTTTTCAGGCGTCGCCCGGGTAGTCAGATCTCGAGCTGATAAAGCGAGCATGGCGAGCACTGCCCACAGAATGTTAGCGTCAAATGATGTTGCCCCCGGCTGTACGATCATCAGCACACCGATAAATCCGATGAAGATGGCACTCCAGCGGCGCCAGCTGACGCGTTCGCCCAGCAAGACAACGGCACCGGCCGCCACAACCAGCGGCGTTGCCTGCAAAATGGCACCCACCGTTGACAGGGGAATATGCTGAAGAGCCTGCACCATGCCTAACGTGGCGGATGTCTCGGCGGCATACCGCAAAAGCATGACACGTGACAAGGCTGACTTGTCCGACAGAGGCAGCCCCTGGCATTTCGCCAGACCAATAAACACAAGCAACGATCCGCTAATCAGTAAAAACGCGGTATGCGCCGAAGACAAGACACCCGCAGTCAGCTTTATGAACACATCGGCAATAGCAAAGGACGCCATCGCCAGAACCATGAGTACTATGCCGCGAGAGGCATTCTGATTATCGGCTTTCAATGCAGGCTAGGCTGATCGGGGCAGACGACGTGAAATCGCAGAGGCGATCAACTGCGAGTGCCCTCCGGAATGGTTACGATGCCAATCCATTGCACGCGTGATCGCTGCATGGAGCTCTCGTGCATCCCCCTCCTTTCTTAGCCCTATTGACGCCTCGCTGCCATCCAGCAGGGAAATGGTAATGCGATATTGTGGCGGCCTGACAAACGCTAGCCACGCTGCTACCACAAACACCAACACGGAAGCGATCAGCGCTGGCCAGACAACAAGCGCTGGCAGTGTCTCCATCCTTAACTGCAGCACGCTGAAATACAATAGGATAATCGAGACAAAAAACAGCGCGTATTTTGCTACACGCGGAATTCGTAGCTTTTGATAGTTCAGCTTCATGATTGAGTGCACGGTATAGCTGGTTCTGCCCAGCCGTACCCACGAAGGAGACACGGTGGCCTGTCTGGTCACATACAGATATTCTGGCGGCAGGGGCTTACGCATGAAACTCTATTAATGAAGCACCGGTGGCCTGGCAGGTTCTTCCCACTCATCCATATCGTCTTCCAGATCGTCGTAACCTGATCCGTCATAATCCTGAAAATCTTCCAGTTCATCGTCAAAGGCCGTATCAGGCTCGGGTGACGCGTGATGAAGCAGCATCCGCCAGCCACCGTCTTCTTTCTGGTAGATATTGGTGGACACCATAATGCTGACGACCTGGCCATCAAGCGCGATTTCTTCTCGCACCAGATGGATAGCTAAAGATTCGTTGCCTGTGTACAAGGTATCGACAATGGAAAAATCCAGAATGGGTGCCTCAGAGAACATTTGCTCGAAACTCTCCATGACCGCGCTGCGTCCCTCGATGCGCGATGCACCAGGATGAACACAGACAATGTTCTCGTCCTGTGACCACACGGCATCGAGCGCAGCAAGGTCGGCCTGTTCGATGGCATTGTAGAAGGCACTTTCTGCCTCTTCCGGGGTACTGAATAGTTTACTCACGGGGCCCTTGGGTAAATCGCTCGGTTCAGCGACAGTCTAAAGCGCTTCAGGCGGTAGATGTTGTACCCAGTCAATCTGATCGTCTCCAAAGACCAGAAACGCAGGATTGATCAATGATTCGCGCTGGTTGTAGGTTAGATCCTGACTGTTGACATCACGAATGTAGCCGCCGGCCTCCTCAACTATGCACTGGGCGGCTGCGGTATCCCACTCACCGGTCGGGCCAAGTCTGGCATAGATGTCGGCAGCACCCTCGGCTACCAGACACGATTTCAGTGCCGAACCCATGGGGATTTCATCATGTTCACCCAAATCGTCCAAAAAGTGCTGAAGTCGCGGGCCGACTTTAGGGCTTCGACTTTTGGCCACAGTGACTGGATTGGGCGCTGTGCGCACATGGATGGCTTTTGCCTGATCGTTTCCGACTTGTTTGTACGAGCCAGAACCCAATGTGGCGAAATAGGCAATATCAAGAACCGGTGCAACAATGACCCCGGCGATGGGCCGGTTGTCATGAATCAGGGCAATATTGACTGAAAATTCTCCGTTCCTTCTCAAGAACTCGCGCGTGCCATCCAGCGGATCCACCAGCCAGTAGGTTGGCCAGCCAAGACGTTCTTCAAAGGGAATTCCGTCAGATTCTTCAGACAGCACTGGCAGACAAGGACTCAGTTTCTGTAGCGCCGCGGTAATCACCGTATGCGCGGCCATATCCGCCGTTGTCACCGGCGTGTTGTCGCTTTTGTAGTCTACTTCGTAGCTGCCGCCATAAACTTCCACAATCCGGCGACCGGCGTGGCGAGCAATAGACAGAGCTTCGCGGGTTAGACGTTGAGCTGTGATCGTGTCGAAACTCATGAGTTGAGCATCGTGGGAGTATGGATAGCTAGCGGCCGCTACGGAAGATCATCCATAGAGATTTGTTGTGTTCCCATTCTGGCTCTATTCAGACAACCACCAAGCGTGATCATGACGTCCCTCTCCCTGTAGGTTTTGCCCTGTAAAGCGTAGCAAGCTTTTGAACAATTACCAAGGTGCAATGTTTTAAGCTTTGTCAGATCTACATCAGTCGATTCACATTTCCTTCACGAACAAGACGCACGCGCCCTTCAGCATCAGCCCGTCCCATCTGTCGCAGACCATTCACCACGTCAGGCGGTGCACCAGGCGATGGAGTGAACAGGACATCGGCAGAGAAATCACCGGACAACGTCAAGGTCACAGTACCTTGCATGGCAATATCACCACCCGTGGCTTCAAGGTTGACAACATGGGTTTGCTCCCCATCCGGCGTTATCTGAACATTGACATTGCCCAATGCCGTAGGTACTGGCGATTCCAGCTTCGCATCAGTCCAGCTCAGCGTTCCTTCAAATTCTTTAAGCAGTTGCTTGACTAGCAGTAGTCGACGAATATCACCCGTGAGTAATCCACTAAAACTGGCAATGGGTACGGGTAACAACGGTTCCAGCTCTTTGGCCTGCATGGCGAATCTGAAATCGGAGATTTTAATATCGCCGTTCCATTGGCGTGCCGCCAGCCCCTCCCCTTGACCGCCATAGCCATCAAAGCGGAACGAAGCTCCGGCACCGCCACTGATCAAGGTCTTTGGTGATAAGGTCCAGCCGACATTGCTGAATTGCAGCGGCAGTAGATCGTCAGTGGAACGTACGCTGTCAATGACGCCGTTATAAAGCTTGCCATGAACACCGTCCAGAGCGATCAGCCCTAGTTGAGGTTTTATTCGATCGACAACCGGTGCGGCAGGGAACAGGGCGATAACACCGATCAGGTAGGCAACCAGTCCGACAATGACAAGCCAGACGATCCGCATTAACTACGCTCCATATTGAACCGGGCGCTGACGGTACCCTGATTTTTCCGGCTGATAGTCAAGGTCGATACTTTCAGGCCATAGAGCTCCAGCTCCGCCAGAACGCCCACCAGCTTATCGAATTCCACTTCGTTGAATTGAACCCGCGCACCATTGGCACCACTGGGTTCGACACGTTCGGGCGGGTTCATGGAAGCCTCTCGAATCACCTGATCGATCAGAAGATACGGCGCCTTGTCCGATGTCTTTCTTACCGAACTGGCGTTCGCTGATGCCCCACGTAGTTGGACCGCCGACTCCTGAATGAACTGCAGCGTATCCTGCTTGCCGACGATGGCCTGCTGCGTCTTCGCCAGATTGTTGTTCAAGGGAAACCACACGATTGCATACAGCAGCGCTAATGCGGTCAACAGGGCAACAGCAATGACAATGTAACGATCGCGGGGCGATTGCCGCAGATACCAGTCTTTCATGATAAAGCTTCCCGTGTGTGTCCTGACGACATCATTCGATGCGTACGCGGCCGCGTACCGTGTTGTTTTCCCGATTGGCAGACTGCACGCTCATTTCCAGCGAGCCTCGTTCACTCAGTTCTGATTTCAGGGCGTCGAGTGTCGGCACATCGTCAGTATTCAGATCGAGATCGAAACGTCCATTGCGGTAGCCAATAGTGCGCAATTCGGTTTGTGGCTGCGTGGAGAGGCTGGCGGCGATCTGTGCCATCCGACTGGTAAAACCATCATTGTTCACCGCCCCGATATCCTCAAGCGCCGATTGCACCTGTCGTCTCGGACGTTGCATTCTGGCATTGGGCAGTGCCTGCTGAAACGCAGTGGCAATCTGTTCATCAAGCGCTCTCTCCTGAGCCTTTAACTGACGTAACTCCAGCCACTTGCCTGCGAACAGCACAACGCAAACACACGCGGCCAGAGCTGCCGTGGTCCGCCATGGTTTCCAGGTCTTGTCAAAATCCTTCTTTGGGCTGTAGGCTCCCTGTAACAGGTTGACCCGAGAGGTTGTTGCCAGACCGCTGGCGTACAGCGCCAGAGGATGATCACAGTGGCGAACCTCAACCTCCAGACTATCTGGCAGTTCGAGCTGGGTGTCAGAGGTGGTACTGAAGGCCACCAGAGAGACCTGAGCCTGATCATCAACACCAGCCAGAGCGCCTTCTATCATTACGCTGGCCATGCCTGCGTCGGTAACAAACCCCTCATATTCGGCAAGTCGAACAACGGCCCTGCCCTGATCCAGCAGCGAGCTCCAGACGGTCAAGCCAGCGCTGGCCGCACTGAGAAGCGGCAAAGCCAATGTTTCAGGGACAATCTCCGTCGGTCGCAGGCCCGCCTCGGCGCATCGTTCGGTGATCAGATCCATCGCCTCCAGACCAATTACCGCTACCGGATACTCATCGTTGCGGCTTTTGCTCCCCATGGCGAAATGCAGGTCGTCAATATCATCAGCAACCTGTTCCTCCAGGGCAAACGGCACCGCCTGTTGTGCACGGGCCAGAGAATTGCCCGGCACCACGGTCTGCGCCAGCAGCACATCATCTGCAGGCAGAATAAGAGTGACCTTTCTGCCCTCCACATGGTTCGCTGCATCGTGCAGCGTGCCTTCGCGCACACCGGTGGTGAGCGTTCCCTTTTCATCGGACATGGCCCACTGGACCTTGTCTTCACCCACCAGGGGCATGTAAATAATGACGTGTTTGGACACGGTATTTCCTAAAATTTAGTTAGAGCGTATCGCGTGAGCGGTAAATGACTTTGGTTCGTCCTGAACCGTCGCGTTCCAGCAAAGTGTACTGGGAGAGCCTTATGCCTTCAGCTTCAACATCGATTCTGACCTGAAAAAAGTTTGATTTGATGTCGCGGGCGACATCTGAAATTTCATCTTGAGGTACATCAACGTCTGCGTCGAAATCCGCAATGGTATCCCAGGGTGTGACATCACGAGTCCCCCCGGCTAAAGACTGCACCGCATTGTCAGGATCGAGATCAAAAATATTCTCGCATTCGGGATAATCTTCGTAAGCTCCTGTTTCCCAACGCGACAGCCCGGTAGCGGTTAGCTGAACCGCGGGCGAAAGCGATGCCAACACTTCCGGCGTTGCCGTGTTGACATTCACAGACGTCGGAGTATCAAGAACCGGTAATGCAGAAATATGCGGCAACAACAATTCATAGTCCTCGGCTTCTTCTTCTATGGCACCACTGAAACCTCTCACCAGCTGTAATTCACTGACGCTGACAAATGGGGCATTGGCAGCCAGATAACCCACCTCAAGACTAGTGTAGTAATCATCTTCTGCACCATTTGGAGGTGTGAAGTTGACATCAGCATCCACCCAGTCGATAACCGCATCAGCCTTTTCGGTATCAATACCGAGTGCTGTCAGCAAATCCCGCAATTGAATGGCATAGGCCTGCTGAACGACCCCTTCAGAATTCACCAGATTATTCAGATTGAATTTGCCCTGCATATCCACAACACAGCCCTGAATGGATGCATTGTCTATCGGTACCGGTGGTATTGTCTGGGCCCAGTCGTCATCCAGCGAATCACTGTTTCCCCGGTCTCCAGCCTGAAAATCGCGAAACAGCAGCGCGGCGGCGAATCGCTCGCCGCTGCTGCCAAGTGCGCGGGCTTGTTGTATTAGCCCCTCATTGCGTTCACGTTGCATGTCCAGCTGCTGGCTGGCCGTTATCGCCACCATCGAAATCGTCCCCAGCGCAACAACCAGAATCGCGGTGATGATAGCCACACCACGTTGTCGTGCGTAGGGTCTTGTCTGCCAAAGACGTGCCCGATAACGACCAGACACCGCTGCCTGTCGCTCAGCTCGAAACGCCTGGGCCCTGACCCTCTGTTGATGCTGAATGTTCATCCTGGCAGTGCAAAAAGCCTGATAACGTTGCCATAGTCCTGCAACTCAAGCGTAAATTCCACTGCCGCAGGTAACACCGGTACGGGTGTCGTCGAGTTGGTGTTATTGGGTGGCCAACTGTCTTGCCATTCGCCTTCCCGGTCCAGAAACCGAAACGTCAGGGCATCCACACCCGTCAGCATCTGTCGTCGTCGTGAAGGTTCTTCATTCATGGAATCAAGGTGATACCAGTATTGCCGGATGAGTCTGTCCTCTTCCAGCGCATAGGCAACACGCTGCAGACTCGAACGCACCGGTGACACGTCCGCGGCAGGATTGTCCCAACCGGCACGTGTAAACTCGAACAGGTTCTCGCCCTGGATATTGAATTGCACCGGGTCGAGCGTGGAACCCAAAGCCGTGCGAACCGGCCGTTCGACGATTTGCGTGACATCTTCTGCCAGCCAGTAGAAGGTTCGCTGTAACTCACTCAAGCGCGCAGATTGCGCATCAATCCGATCACGCGTTGCCGTTATCTGAAACAACATCTGAAAACCCGCTGTACCCAGAATCGCCAGCAGAAACATGGCCACCAGCAATTCGATAAGGGTAAAACCTTTGCCTCTTGCACTGGGCAGAGCGCTTGGTGTTCGCGTGGTTGGACGTTTCATCACGGCTGTCGTGTTTCCGGGTTGCCGACGAAACCTGCAACAGTGTAAATATAGTTTTCCGCATTCTTGTCGAGTCTCACCTGCACATCAACACGGCGCAGATCGGCATCAGCCACCGCTTGTGTCCGCGCACGCACAAACCACTTGAAATCTCCCATCTGCACTTCCTTGTTAGTCGTTCCCAGATCCGGCCAGGCCGGTAGAATCTGCAGTTCGGTGAGTGCATTGCTGGCAACCCAGCGTCCAAATTCCCGTTCTCTCAGATAGTCTGCTCGCCACGCGCTGGCTCCGGCAGAGCTTACGAGCGCAGACACACCGACGGCGATGATCGTCATTGCCACCAATATTTCTATGAGTGTAAAGCCTGCCTGCCCAGTGCGAGCCGCACGTGCGAGGTTGACCGACCGTAAACCCCGGTCCGTGAATCCGAGACTGCGCACGTTGAATACTTTCATGATCCGGCGAGTTGCTCGACCACCACCGGTAAGATCTCTCCTGTAGCCACCTCGTACTGATATTCCCCCTCAAGATCGGTGATCAGGATTCTGAAATCGGGCATGATTTCACCGTTTGACAGAAAAATAATGTGTGGCTTCAGAGGATCTTCCTCGGTGGCATCCTTCAGGTCATCGACCAGATCCTGAAGCACAATCGGCAGTCCGGAGATGTCCACCTGAAACTCCAGCTCAATCGGCGGTGTGCGAAAACTCAATTGCTCGTCCTCGAACATCTCCCACACTTGCTCGTCCTTGTCGTCGGTCGTTAGTACGTAAAATCCGTAGGACTCCGGGTGGAACCGAATCCCGAACTGCTGGCGTGAATACACGGCCTGATCAGAGGCCAATTGCATTAGCAGGCTGGTACGCTGAGCAGTATCACGCATACTCTTGCCAACATTTCTGAATTCGATATTGATGACCACCACACCCACGAGAACCGCAATGATGGCTACAGTTACCAACAGCTCAATGAGCGTAAAGCCGCGTGTTTGTCGCTGTGGTGATCTCATGGGGTTATCAGTGAACTATCCAACGCTCAGGCGATGTGGCTCACTGAACATCCAGTGAGCTGATATCGGCATCAAAACCGTCACCGCCTTCAACTCCGTCGTTACCCAGAGAGATGATTTCGAAACGGCCATCTTCCTGGATGTAAAGGTAATCTCGTCCCCACGGGTCCTGGTTGAGCTTCTGCACGTAACCACCGGTTTTCCAGTTACCGGGTTCAGGGTCCCCACTGGGCTTTTCCACAAGCGCCTCAAGACCCTGATCGGTTGACGGGTAATTGAAATTATCCAGTTTATACAGCCCCAGAGCCGCGGTGTAGCTGCCTATATCGGTTTTGGCACGGACGACGCGTGCCTCGTTGGGCCGATCCATGATCAACGGCACCACGGTTGCACCCAGTATCGCTATGATGGCAACCACCACCATAATTTCTATCAGTGTAAAGCCGCGTTGCGCGCGCCTGATTCCTGTCAAGCCCGTTCTTACCTGTCTACTGCCCATCTGGACCGCTCTCCCGTTATGTGTAAAGGGTGAATAATATCTATCTGCTCAAGGATAGCACCGCCACTATGACCGGATGCCTGCCAAATGATTCCTGAATACGCCCGCCTTCTTCGATCAACGGCTTATCAGCTGGTATTGGTGCTGCTGCTTCTGTGTATTACCCTGCAATACATGGGCCTTAGCGAAACGCTGGCTTACCAGCGCAGCCTGATCGCAGATGGCCACTGGTGGCTATTACTGAGCGGAAACTTCGTACACCTTGGACCTAACCACCTGTGGATGAATCTGGCAGGACTGATATTGGTTGTCATGCTGGTATGGCAACATTTCAATACGATGCAGTGGCTAACCCTGATTATCCTGTGTAGTTGGGGTGTGGGGATAGGATTGTGGTTCTTCAACCCCGAAGTGGAGGGATATGTCGGTTTTTCTGGCACCCTTCACGGTTTGATCATAGCGGGAACCCTTGCCGATCTTCGCAGTTTCCCAAAATCGGCGGCCCTGCTGCTGGTTCTGGTCGTTGGAAAACTGCTTTGGGAACAATGGGCGGGGGCACTTCCCGGGAGTGAGTCCGTTGCCGGTGGGCAGGTTCTGGTCGATTCGCACCTCTACGGAGCTATTGGCGGCGCCTTGCTTGCGCCTTTTTTAATGGTGAGAAAGATAAAAAAAGCCGGCTCTGACACGTTATGAATTCGCTGGAATCACTCGACTGGAGCATCGGCCGGTTTGATCAACTGAGCGCGCGTGAGGTGTATCTGATCGCAAAACTCAGAGTCGATGTGTTTGTGGTGGAACAAAACTGCGCCTATGCCGAGCTCGACGGTCAGGATCTTATGGACGACACCGTGCATATTGTCGGCAAGCTACAGGGATTGCCACTGGCCTATGCACGGATTCTGGCACCTGAATGCCTGCGGTACCGTGACGACAAGCAATCCAGCCCGGCGGTTCATATCGGACGTGTCGTTGTCGAACGCCGTTATCGTCGTCATGGGCTGGCAACGCTGATGATGCATCGTGTGCTTGACCATTGCGAAAAGCACTTCGCCGGCCACGATCAGGCACTGGCAGCACAGGTATCAGCCATCGATTTTTACGTTGGACTGGGGTTCACAGCTTGCAGCGAGCACTACCTTGAGGACGGCATCGCGCATGTTGATATGGTACGCACTACGCTTTGAGACTTTCAAGCTCAGCCAGCAGTTTACCGGAGACATCAACGCCACGCTTTTCACTCAGGATACGCGCCTCGTAACGTCGCTGCGATGGCAGACGGGTACCGGGCTGCGACAGCACTTGCTCAAACAACTGTTCGCTGCGAGCCAGATGGCCCGATGAACCAAAATGCGTCGGATCGATAGCAAGCAATAGTTCACCACCAAGCGGGGCACCCACGCCGTGCCTGTCATGCTCACTGGATTCGAAACTGAAATTATCACCAATCAGGGCTCCGGCAAGCAATTCAACCATCAGTGCCAGGGCTGCTCCCTTGTAGCCACCAAACGGTAGCTGCGCCCCTGCAAGCGCAGCCTCTGGATCATTGGTTGGAGCACCATGATGATCTATTGCCCAACCGTTCGGTATTGGCTTGCCTTCGCGCTGATGCAACTGGATTTCACCACGTGCGCTGGCGCTCGATGCCTGATCAAACACCAATGGGGGTTTGTCCTTACGCGGAAATGCAAACGCCATGGGATTGGTACCGTAAACCGGACGCTGACCACCGGCTGGTGCCACGTAGGCATTGGAGGTCGTGAATGCAAACGCCACCAGCCCCTGCTCGGCCAACATTTCAACCTCTGGCCATAGCGCCGCTATGTTGTAGGTGTTATGAATGGCAAGTGCTGCTGTGCCATGCCTACGGGTCTTGTCGATCAACGTCGGCAGACCCGTGCGTAACGCCAATGGACAAAAGCCTTGTAGCGCATCCACCTTTACAACAGTTGAGTCAGTGACACTCAGCACGGGTACAGCCTGCGCATTGGCTGAGGGATTTTTCAATGCAGCAACGTAAAAAGCGATTCTGAACAATCCATGTGAGAGACATCCATCGCGTTCTGCGGCTGTCACCGTGTCGGCTATACAACCCGCCTGATCGGCAGAGAAACCGTGTGATAACAGCACTTGCAAGGCCAGTTGATGAATTTGCAAAAGTGTCAAAGTTGTATTTTTTGTCATTTCACTTGCACTCTTTAGTCGTTGTTAACCCTGCGTACTCGCCGGTCTTGAAAAATCAGACATTACGTATCAGACACCACGTACATGAGATCTTCAATCAGCCATAACCGCGCTGGGCATCAGGCATCCGGTTACTGCTTATGTGACATCATAGCCGTCGGCAGCTTTGACGCACACCCGCATCGCAATCCGCCCACTGACAGCGTTACGTAGTAATAACTACCTAACATCCAGCTGCAGTCTCAGAGGCTATCAGGAAATCAATGAACAAAGCGCTCATCGACACTCTCATGGAGAAATCTGTGGTTCCCAGTTTCAGCCGTCTGGGCACACGCATTCGCTCACGATTGTTTGACTGGCAAGGCCTGAGCAGTTACTCACTTGCAAAGCGGGTCGTTGTCATCACCGGTGCAACATCCGGTATTGGCGAGGCGGGTGCCCATCGTTACGCAAG
Organism: Granulosicoccus sp.; assembly: GCA_045110475.1. GTDB lineage: Bacteria > Pseudomonadota > Gammaproteobacteria > Granulosicoccales > Granulosicoccaceae > Granulosicoccus. The sequence goes on along the minus strand of JBGCGC010000196.1, from coordinate 24,201 downwards.
CATGGGGGCAACGCTTGTGATAGTGGCTCGCAACGCTGAAAAGACCGACACCCTGATCGCGACACTCAAGAAATCGACGGGCAACCTTGACATCCATCGCGTTATCGCAGATTTGGGTAGCCAGGAAGATACCCGAAAAGCGGCCGAAGAGATTGCTAGCCAGTGGCCAGTAATCGATGTACTCGTGCACAACGCTGGCGCGTTGTTCAACGAACGCAAATACGCCGACAACGGTTGCGACTTGAGCGTTGAGCTCATGGTAGCCACGCCTTTCCTGCTTACCGGGTTGCTGTTGAACAATCTACAAGCGGCATCCGATAAAACACAGGCGCAAAAACGCGAACTGCCGCCTTCAGCAGCCCGGGTTCTGACCATGAGCTCAGGTGGCATGTATACCGAAGCACTAACTGTCAAGCAGTTGCAAATGAGCGAATCAGACTACCAGGGGGCAAAGCAATACGCGCGTGCCAAGCGCGCTCAGGTGGTTCTGAACGAGATGTGGGCGAGCAGGATCCCCGCTGAACAAGTGGTATTCCATGCCTTGCATCCAGGCTGGGTGAATACGCCGGGAATTACCGATGCGTTACCCGGATTCTCCAGAATACTCTCCCCCCTCGGGTTATTGCGATCCGCCGATGAGGGCGCCGATACCATGATCTGGCTAAGCGCAGATTCTGCCGCCCTCGCCGCAAGCGGGCTCTTCTGGCACGATCGCAAGGTACGAGCCATCGACATGATGAACAAGACCCGACAGGCTGATACCCAGGCGTTGCGCGACGAGCTATGGGCCTGGTGCGAGACCCATACGCAATGGCACTATTCGAACTGACACTCAGACCAGAGGTCGTAAACCGAACTTATATCCTGTGCCCGAATGCTTGCTGATTGATTATCAATCGCTTTTAGACGCTTTGCACACTGGACAAGGGAATACTGATAAGAAACTGTGTCCCCACGTCCACCTCAGAAGTGACTGAAAGATTCCAACCATGGGATTCACAGACCTTTTTACAGATAGCCAGACCCAGACCAGTACCAGGTAGATTGTTACCATGCAGACGCTCGAATGGTATAAAAATCCTTTGCAGGTATTTGGCAGGAATACCAATACCGTCGTCCTGAACCTGAATATGGAGCAACCCGTCTTCTGCACCTGTGCTCTTGTCTACACAGATTCGAATTTGTGCCGGCGTGTCTGGCTTGCGATACTTAAGGCCATTGATCATGAGATTGCGGAATAGTTGCCCCATACCCAGCTCATTGGCCATAACGACGGGTAAGGGCTCAATGAAAAACTCTCCACGAGCTTCTCTGGTAGCCACATCCATCTCATCACATAGTTGATGCAGTAATTTCGTCAAATCTACAGATGCGAATTTCTGGTTGCTGCTACCGGTACGCGAATAGGCCAGCGTCTCCTTGATGAGCAGACTCATGCGCCTTGCAGAGTCATGAATCGTATCGATAAAGAACGTGGCATCATCGTCGAGGCTGGATCCGTAATCCTCTTTCAGTATTTCGCTAAACTGCTGTAACTTTCGCAACGGTTCTTGTAGGTCGTGCGAGGCAATATGGGCAAACTGCTGCAACTCCTCATTGGCTCGAAGCAAATCGCGATTGATTTTCTGCATTTGACTATCCTGCAGATACATGTCTTTTTGCGCTGTATCAAGCTGTCTGGTAGCAGAGGACAAGGCATCAAGTTCCTTGAAATAATACTCCGGCATTGTCGTCGGGAACTGCACACTGCCCACATCGTCGAGTTGCTGTGTGATCGCAACCAGTGGTAGCACAGTCCTGCGATAAAGCAGCCAGTAACTGACAACACCAAGTAGAAGCATGGCAAAGAGGCTAAGCAAGACCGGCAAGGTGCGAGACTGATCCAGCCCGGTAACCGTCTCCCTGGCTAACTGGTTTGCAGTCGATCTTGTTTCATTGCGGAGCTTACCCGTTTGCTGCAGAATCGCAGCGGTGTGCTCTCGAAGCAGGGTCTGCATGGTGTCTTGAACGGACCCCTGCGTAAGCATAGTGTCATGCAAGGTAAAAAGGCTCTCCTTACCTTCCATTTTCACACGAAGGTTACGTAACTGGCCTAGTAATGCCTCGCCGTGACGGTTTTTGGACATGTAAATACTTCTACTCGCCATCGCGCTGACAATCAGGTCGCGTTGTTGCAGGGCTGCGACTACACTTTTCTTGTCTATTAACAGTGGTACTTTTTCAACAACGGCAATAAGCGAGACGATATCCCGACTGAACAAAAGATGATCCTGTATGGAAAGACTGATGTCTTCATATTCAAGAATACGAGCGCTGAAAACATCCTCCGCGACAGCACCAGCTTGAAAAGCGGCGTCCATCTCCTCCATTGACACACTGATCTCAAGCAGTTTGTCCGTTAGCGATACCACTTGCGACTGAACTGCCTTGTCCAAATCTTTCAGTACCTCCAAACGGTATGGCATCTCATCCTTGATCTGCGATTGCAAGGCAATTTGTTGCTCCCGGATCTGCGTCAAACCGCTGGCTACACCGGTCAGGTTTTCAACCGAATGTCGCAAGCTGAAAAGCACACCAGAATCCGTCGTGTCCATAGAATCCAGAATCTGCAATATTTCGGCTATTATCAGATCCAGTCGTTCGCGACGATCGTGCAGCTCATCGTCTGTTGTCGATGCTCTGAGCAAAAATCCTTGCGATTGCAGACCTGCAACAGCCGCTGTCAACTGATGGGCAGCGTCCAGCTCGGGAAGCAACTCATTACGCAGCGTTTTTTCACGCGTCAGAACACTATTGTTGGAAATCCAGATGACCAGAACCATCACACTGAACAGAACACCAACACCACCCATGAATAGCAGAAACACTCGCAAAAGCGATGGCTTTCGTGTTGAGATGTCAAGGTGTTTCAATCGATCGGCCTGATCATGATGTGCTCAAAGAGGAATATGGCACGAAACTGGCCACCTGTATGCTGATGGCATCTGCAAACGTCGTTTATTAAGGGCCTTTACCATGAGTATTTCCAGAAGACGTTTTGTCGCAGCGCTAGCAGCCGGCAGCTTACTGAGCAAGCACGACGCCCGAACTGCTGCTGCTGCAGAAATCACGCCATGGCATGAAGATATTGCCAGACAGGCCGGCGTGCTGTCCGAAGGTAAACCTTTGAATGTACTGATACCACATGGTTCTGAGACCAATGTAGGAACAGCTACCGCCGAGTTTACGCGCCTTAGCGGTATTAAATGCAACCTTCGGGAAGTTGCGGTCGATAAAATCAATGTCGAGCTGATTCTGGACACGTTTGGTGACACCATAGACGTCGCCTTGCCCGCAACGTTCGGGCTTATCGATCTGGTACAGGCAAAGGTCATTCTCGAGCTGGATGAGTTTGCGCAGAAGTACGAACCGGCCAGCTTCTCGCAAGGTTACCTGTACCGAAAGGGAGACTATTACAAGGGCCACCTGTTCGGTTACCAGACCGACGGCGATGCCTACCTGATGTTCTACAACAAGTCCATGCTGGATGACCCTGCCGAAGCGCTGGCCTACACAAAGGCTACCGGAAAAGCGCTGAAGCCTGCGCAGAGCTGGCAAGAGCTCGACGAACTGATGGCATTCTTTCACCGTCCGGAGCAAAACCGGTATGGCGGGAGCCTGTTCCGCTCTCCCGGCTATGTGGTGTGGGAGTGGTGGGCACGCTTCCACGCCAAAGGGTTTCTGCCGTTTAACACTGCTATGCGCACCAACATCAATAATGCTGCGGGTATCGCAGCACTGGAGGAGCTAGTAGCCGCCAGCCAGTCACTGACGCCCAACTCTGGAACCAACGGTTTATTTGCAAACTGGGAAGAATTTACTGCTGGTAATGTATTTTGCAATATCGGCTGGGGTGGTACACAAAAATACCTGATAGCACAGCCCAACATGCGTGAAAATCTGGTCCACACGGGCCTGCCTGGCCCACAGATCAACGGTGAGGCATCGACGATGGGGTACTTTAACTGGGGCTGGAACTACAGCGTGTGTTCAAGTTCCACACAGAAAGAGGTTGCCTATTTATTGGCACTCTTTTGTGCAAGTCCTGAGGTATCCACTATGGCAGTTCGACAGGCCGATGGATACTTTGATCCATTCCGGGAAAACCATTACAAAGACACAACCATACGGGAAGTCTACGGCGACTCCTTCCTTGAGGCCCACCGCCGTAGTCTGCTTAATAGTATTCCGGATTTGTATATCAGCGGACAAAGCAACTATCTGGATGTCTTGAGGCAGCAGATCATGGCCACAATCAATGGTGAATTATCAGCCAAAGAGGCGTTGGATAACTGTGCGCAACAGTGGTCGCATATTACACGCAGGCTGGGTGCACGGTCGCAGCGTCTGGAATGGAATGAACTGCTGAATGCCTATCCGTCAGAATTATTGGCTGGTTTGAAACACGACTAAACGACTGCACAGGTTACTGGGCCGAATTACCCCGGATAACAGTTACGCAGCACGCAAAGCAGCCGAGAGCGCACAATTTTTGAATTCATATTCTCAACTTTCACTCAATGATCTCTATCCAGAAATTTATGACGCACGTTCATTCAGACTCCGCAAATCACAGATTTTCATGGCTAACACCTGTGCAAGGACAAAGAACCAGTACCGGCCCCTGGGTACTCAGTGAAAACAGAACACAGCATCTGGAAAATGGCGAAACTTCGTGCGTCAGCATTACAGTCAACGCCTTACTACATCTTTTAGGTGCCAGCTTCCACACTGAAGGGCTCAGCTTGCACAGCAATCTGAGCGAACATAACGAACATCAGTCCGCTTGCGAACGCTTCGAGGTCCGCCGTCATCAAATGGATAACTGCACCTCTCAGTTATTCGTTCAGCAAAGGACTGACTATTTCCAACGGCTGGAGTTATACGTCGACAAACAACTGGTTGCAGCCTATCAAGAACCGGTTTGGCCTCATCTGCAACACCAGCACGCTGCGGCCAGCAAACGTCTGACGGTTCCTGTCGCCTGCGTGGAATTTCTGGAGAACCTGGCAAACGCTCAAATAGTGCCTTACGACATAGCGGATAGCGCGAATCAGGCACAATGCGAGGAAAACGACGATATCGAAGCCGCCTGAGTGAGTAAGCACTTAGACGGACTTACGATAAAAAGGTCGCCAACCAACTAAAGTTGTTGTGGCTCCTGCAAATCGGACACTATCAATCTGTCTCGGAAAACTCCAGTGGCATAGGTTCTTCTGCAATCGGGACGACGACTGCAGGACTGGAGCTACTCGAGTTGATAGCATGACGCACGCTGAGCTCAAGTAACAGGGGTGACAACTCGGCCTTGTTGAGAAAGTACATCAGCAACTGGGCTGAAATCTGCTCTTCCAGCTCTGCACGACTGTAACCTGACATAACGATCAACGGCAGCGAATCGTTGTATTCCCGAATCGCATTTGACAGATCATCTGCGGTTTCTGCACCGAGTCTGAAATCCACCAGACAAATATCGATGTCATTGACGCGCAAGGATTCGATGGCTTCTTCCACGCTTGCGGCATCGAAGGCTTCAATATTCAACAATCTGATTCTTTCAAGATGACGTCGAATGACGCGCCGGTCACTCGCGCTGTCATCAACAATCAACATTCTGATCTTTGGCGGACCTGTGCCATCGTTCTTTTGATAATTATTTTGAGATAGCGTTGTCGCGATGCGGGTGTCTTCATAGGCATTCAAACGAGGCGACAAATCCGTAATGGTAATGGTAACGGCAGAGCTGTTTTCGTTGTCCACTGTCGATGATTCGTACGGTAACAGTCGTATTTGTATTGGTATCCCTTTTATCGTAAAGACTTCTCGATAAACGCTACGATGCGTACGCCGGACAGTCTCGATATCCTCATACAAATGCCCGTATTCGAGTTCATTGGATATGTGATGTAACGGGCGCCCGACATCGCTGAGAAGGATGTTGAAATATTTGGACGCTACTGCCGTGTACTTTCTAATCAGTGTATTTTCATCAAGAAAAATGAACCCGACCGAGGTTGCCACCAGAATATTGCCCATGTCGTCCGACATGGTCATCAGCTCCTCAATTTTTTCCTGATGCTCACAATTAACCGTATACAGTTCTTCATTGACTGACTGCAATTCTTCGTTGGTACTCTGGAGCTCTTCATTGGATGCCATCAACTCCTCATTGGCAGCCTGAAGCTCCTCGTTCGTCGTCTCCAGCTCCTCGTTACTGATCTGTAAGTGTTCCTGCTTGTGCAACAACTCGTTTTCAAGATCACGTATCCGCTGTTGCGTCTCCTCCTTGAAGTCGTAATTCTCCACAGGTCTTTTGCTTGTCTGACTGACATGTGAATCAGTAAGAACAACAGAAAAGTAGGCATCATCACCATTTTTTTCCGGAAAATACTCTACCTGCATATTGACCAGCGCAGACTTGTCATTCACGGTCGCACTGATATTGGAATAGGTAACCGGTTTGACCTCTGTCTTGCAACGAGACAGGGCGGTGTCCAGCGCGACAGACAACTCGGTAACAATAATTTCGTGAATATTGGTAGAAACCCTGCCAACAGGGAACCTCACAAGATACTTGTTTGCATCACCATAGATGTGCATGGCCTGATGCTCGGAATTGAGAATGAGGCAAGCAGGTACAAAATCATTGATCAGATGATCCTTGACGTGCTCAAAACGATTGGGACTTGCAGAATGCGCCCGGTAACTGCGCAATAGATTAGAGACGGGCCTCATGCCGAGCTTGGGTTTGTCTGCTCCCTCGTTGTTTGCATTAGCGAGTGGCAAGCGCGTGTTGTTTACCTTTTCATAGATTCTGAAACGCTCGTGTAACACTTTGAAGTGTGTCTTGAGATCACCCACCGATTCTGATGAACCAAAAAACACGCGAGCACTATCGCGCAAGGAAAAATGAAAAGAGGACATGACAATCTTTTGTACTGCTTGCTGGAAGTAGATAAGCACATTGCGGCAAGTGATCAGGTCGATATTGGAAAACGGAGGATCGTTGATCATATTGTGCGAGGCGAATACCACGGATTTTCTGATGTCCGGTCTTATTTCGTAGTCAGCTCCGACCTTCACAAAGTAACGTGCCAGTCTTTCGTTGGATATGTCGTGAACGATCTCTTCACGGTATCTGGCAGCGGATGCTATAGCAATTGCCTGGGTATCTGCATCGGTTGCAAAAATCTTGATGCGCAGATTACTTTCCAGCTTTCTGACAGTTTCGTCCAAAACGATAGCCAGAGAGTAGGCCTCTTCACCCGTAGAGCAACCAGCGACCCAGAACCGTAGTTCACTGTTCTCCTTCGCATCGTTGATCATCGGCTCAATGACGTGTGAGGTCAAATAATCCCATGCGCTCTCATCGCGAAAGAAACTGGTGACGTTGATCAACAATTCACGACCCAATGTCTCTACTTCAGTTTTCGATGTCTGCAACAAATTAAGATAATCAATCTGGCTGTGTACCTGATTGATACCCATGCGTCGTTCGACTCGACGAGCAACAGTTGTTGCCTTGTACTGCCCGAAGTCGATTCCGCAGTTCGCCTTGAGCAGATTGAATATCAACGCAAGAACACTTTCCTCGTTGTTATCCGTCGCGCGTAGAACAGAACGCGCACCGCGCACCATGCTGTTCTTTAGAAACGTGGACAGGTACTCTGCAAGCTCGCCCGGCGGCAGTATGAAATCTGCTGTCCCCGTCTGTGCAGCATTGTAGGGCATGCCATCAAATTTGGAGGACTCGCGATCCTGCACAAGAATCAGCCCGCCGGCCTCCTTAATGGACTTAATGCCTCGACTGCCATCACTGCCAGTGCCAGATAGGACTATACCGACAGAGCGGTGTCTGGCGCTGGCCGCCAGCGACCGGAAGAAATGATCAATGGGCAGATTGACGCCTCCACTGCGTTCCTGTTCACTCAGGTAGAGGCAACCATCCACCAGAGTGATATTTTTCTTGGGTGGAATCAGATAGATGGTGTTAACCAGGACTTCAACGCCGTGAATCACGTTTTCCACCGACATGCTAGTGTTTCGCGCCAGTAGCTCATCCATGAGACTTTCAAAGTCCGGGGACAAATGCTGGACTACAATGAACGCTGCGTCACTATCAGCACTCATGTTATCGAAAAACTCCCGAAGCGCTTCAAGCCCACCGGCAGATGCACCTATACCGACATACATGATGTCGCCGGAAGCCGCTACAAATTGACGAATATCCAGCTCGTTGCTGGAAGATTCAAGACTGTTGTTACCTGCACCCACCACAGAAGAATCGTCGGTTCCCGGTCCTGGGTCAGTAGCCCCTGCACTCGAGTTGTCTGCAATAACTACTGCATTGTCAACATTTTGCTCAGTCTGGGTGTCGTGATCGTTTTCTTCGCTCATCAAAGGATTTCCGGCGTACCTTGAGTATAGTTATGGAGCTTCATGAAACCTGCATGGCAGTGGTTTTCTATAATCGCAGACAATCGCTATGCGTCAGATACATGACGTAAGGTAGTCGAACGTTAAGCTGAGAACACGCCTGCGCCTGACATCATGTCAGTTCTATAAGCTCATGTTTGGTGTAACTGTTTCGTACGAGCAATGCTTCCAGTGCATCAGCCGCCTTTGGCTTGCACAGATAGTAGCCTTGGGCGTATTTACAAGTCGTACGACTTAGTGCGGTTAGTGTACTACGGTTTTCGATACCTTCGGCTACCACATCGATGTCAAGCGTACCTGCCATGGCCAGTACGGATTGAACGATTGCCTTGCTTGGTTCATCGGATTCCATGGCAAGAATAAACGATTTATCAATTTTCAGGTAATCGATTGGCAAACGTGTCAGGTAGCTCAGCGACGCGTAGCCGGTACCAAAATCATCCAGAGAAACACTGACGCCCAGCTCCTTGACTTGCTCGATTACCCGAATACAGATGCTGTTTTTTTCAATCAATGCAGACTCGGTTATCTCAAGGTTTAGCTGGCATGGCAACATCTCGCAACGCTCGAGAATGACCTTTAATCGTGGAACGAAATTGGCAAGACTCAACTGCGCCGGCGCTACATTAACCGACATCGTACAACCTTCAGGTAGAAGATCGGCTTGGCTCCACTTTCGGTATTGCTGGCAAGCCGTTTCCAGAACCCATTGACCCACTTCATTGATCAGCCCGCTATCTTCGAGGCTATCTACCAGAGTCTGTGTTTCAGGCACTTTCATATCTGTTGGAGACCATCGGATCAGCGCCTCAAAACCGACGATAGTCGTGTTATCGAGCCGATACTGAGGTTGATACACGAGGGTAAACTCCTGCCGCTCGGTTGCACGCCGCATCCGCGCCAGTAACACTGAGCGTTGCAGATCCTCATGTTGAAACTCTTTGGTGTAAACAACCCAGCGTGATCGCCCGGACGCCTTGGCCTTATAAAGTGCGGTATCAGCCTGTTTGATGAATTCATCACTGCTGGTTGTATGTGTATCACCCATGGAAATGCCAATGCTGGTTGACAGGTATAACTCGTTGTCAAAGACATGGAACGTCTCATTGAATTTCCTGACAATTCGTTCAGCCAGATTGCAAACCTCTTCCTGCGTGCTGACACTGGTAACAATGATCGTGAACTCATCACCACCCAGACGCGCACACAGGTCTTCAGCTGCGACAGAATTTGTCAAACGGATGGCAACCTCACGCAGCAACTCGTCACCACAATCGTGACCAAGGGTATCGTTGATGGACTTGAACCCATCCAGATCCAGATAGAGCAGCGCCGTGTTCGCGCGCTGCGATATTCCGTTCAGACGCTCCTGCAGCTGATCAAGGAATGCCGAGCGGTTGGCCAGGCCTGTCAGTACATCATGACCGGCGGCAAAGCGCAGTTTTTCACTGGCCAGATGCGTCTCGGTAACATCCAGTAGCACCAGCAGACAGCCACTGAAGTGCCCGGTTTCATTAATGGTTATCGTCGCCGACAAGGTTACCCAGCTAATTTTTCCCGTGGGTTTTTGCAGGCGAACATTTCGTGAAAATATCTCATTGTTGCTTAGACTCTCTCGAAGCTCCACCAGTGCATCAACCACATCTTCAGCATGTATGGCGTCTACCCAACCTGCCCCGATGGTTTCGTCCATGCTCAAGCCACTCAGTTGACACCACATGTCGTTGGCATAGTCGCACGTCCAGTCTGCGCCCAACTGAACGATACCCACTGGCGCAACGTTGGTAAGCGCCTTGAATTGCTGGTAGCCCTTACTCGAGTCATGAATTGGCACCGAATCACTTTCATGCTCAAACACAAACGTGGTGTATACGCAGCCGGCGACACGGGTGTAATAGGCCGAACAACTCAGATGTACCGTATTGCCACTTTCAATAACTGCAGAAACGGAACGTTGACGTATGGGTAGTACTTCACCAGCAGAGGAGGGTATATCGAAAGTATCAGCACGTTTGAGGATCGGCATGAGAAATTCTTGCGGCAGGTATCGATCGAAATTACTGCCAAGTGCTCGGGCGCTTTCTCGACCAAACAAGGTTTCCGCCGCCGGGTTGAAAGCCGTTATCGAGGCCTCGGAATCTGTTATGACAACCGCATTTATCGAGGCACTCATCAACTGCACGTAGTGCCTTGCTCCCGAATCCTCGCCAACTGCCGGGCTCCCGGCAGGCTGAAGCGGCGAAACAGCAGAGGCAACACGTTGTCTAGCCGTAAAAGTCTTGACCAGTGCCTGGAGTTTGTCCATCACACCACCCTCACCCTGCACCGCATCCGGGTCAGCAGGATTGGCCACGAAGAGTACCGAAGTGCGAGAACTGCCCTCCTCTATTGGCAGCATCATAAAATAGCGGATCGTCGGATGAGATCCTGGCAGGCACGTAGGCAAACCGATGTCGGTCGGTTTTCCACTCACACTACGACGTAACCGCATGATCGACAGTATCATCGGGTCCGGGCGCCGACTTGCCAGCGAATCATGGCAGATCTGCACCTGCCCATTTTCCCCGCGCTCTGCAGCAGCAGCCAACTTTACAAATTGTTCAGCGTAAGCGCCACGCCCGGCTGGATGCAGAACAAAGGCGTACCCTGAATCGGTGCTTCTGAGAACATGTAAAAGCAGCAGTTCGAATTGCCGGCGCTCCGGGCCAACATCATTTGCCGCACAGCCATTCTCGAGCTCTGCCGCTAACGCATCCAGATCAGCAACCAGACCCGCAGCTTCCGTAAGCGGCTGCTTGATCCGTGACGAACTGGAAGGATGTGTTATTGACATAGGGCAGATGAGTTGAATGGCGCTGGGAAACACAGGCCCGACTCTATAATAGTAGCCCATACATCCCTGCTCGCTGCTCAATCGGAATGTTACCTGTTACCTATTGCCGCTTAGATGCACGTAACATAGACCTCTACAGCGTACGCTCAGACACTTCCGTAGTCTTTTTTTCCATCTCCGATCCAGCGCCGTACCAGCGCATCAACCGCCTTTCTATTGTTCGCCAGTAAATTGTCAGCAATCCGCGTTACCTCATCCAGAAGGTCATCATCACGCCCCAGACGCGCAATTCGAAACTCGGCAAGCCCCGTCTGACGCGTACCCAACACTTCGCCAGCACCGCGTAGCTCCAGATCTTTTTGGGCAATAACAAAACCATCGTTGGTTTCACGCATGATGCCCAGACGTTCGCGGGCATTGTTGGACAACGGTGCCTGATACATCAGAATGCAACTGCTTTGCGCACTTCCACGCCCGACTCTCCCACGCAACTGGTGTAGCTGCGATAAACCGAGTCGCTCGGCATTTTCGATAATCATAAGTGACGCATTAGGCACATCCACCCCGACTTCGATAACCGTTGTAGCCACCAGAAGATTCACCTCCCGCTGCTTGAAGGCTGTCATGATCGCCTCCTTCTCGCCACCTTTCAGTCGCCCATGAATTAACGCAACGCGACAATCAGGCAACAGTTGCTGCAAGAAATGCAAACTGTCCTCCGCAGCCTCTGCCTGCAATGAGTCTGACTCTTCTATTAGTGTGCATACCCAATATACTTGCCGTCCTTCCCCAATAGCAGCACCCACGCGTTCGACAACCTCTGCGCGTCTTGCATTATCCAGGGCCACCGTTTTTACCGGTTTGCGACCCGGCGGCAAGGCATCAATAACCGAGACATCCAGATCAGCGTAGGCCGTCATGGCAAGCGTTCTGGGAATCGGCGTGGCGGTCATGATCAACTGGTGGGGTACGCTATGTTGACTAGCGCCCTTGTTACGCAAGGCCATACGCTGGTGTACACCAAAACGATGCTGCTCATCAATGATGGCAAGTCCGAGATTGGCAAACTCCACATCATTTTGAAACAAGGCGTGCGTTCCCACCACGACCTTGTGATGTCCCATGGCGATTGCCTCAAGGCTTGCACGCCTGGCTGCTGTTCGCAGCTTACCCGTCAACCACACAACGCCGACACCCAGAGACTCGAACCAGGACGAAAAATTAAGCATGTGCTGCTCGGCCAGTATTTCAGTCGGTGCCATCATTGCAACCTGATAACCACTCTCCACAGCCTGGGCTGCTGCCAGAGCCGCAACAATGGTCTTGCCGGAACCGACATCACCCTGTACGAGCCGGAGCATCGGCTCAGGTGTGCCCATGTCGTCAATCACCTCCTTCAAGACGCGCTTCTGTGCATCGGTCAGAGTGAAACTCAACGATGATTTCAACTGCGCCATGAGTTGCCCTTGCGGCCGAATCAGCGGAGCCTGATAGGTCTGCGCCTGCACACGCAGCAATCGCAGTCCCAATCGATGCGCGACCAGCTCTTCCAGTGCAAGCCGTCGATGTGCCGGATGCACCCCCTCGATCAACGCTTCCACATCCGCATCCGGAGGCGGACGATGCACTACCTGCAGTGCAACGCACAGCTCAGGTAGCTGCAACGCCGACAGATGCTGCGCATCCAGATAATCGCCTAAGGTGCTTTGCTGCAGAGCCGCCAGTGCCTGATCAGTCAGTTTTCGGAATGTCCCCTGTTGCACACCCTCGGTCGTAGGGTAAAACGGTGTCAAGGTATCGTTGAGAGAGGCCTGCATGGAAGCATCGTCTGACAACAGCCGGTATTCCGGATGGACGATTTCCAGCATACCCGGTCCACGACGGATCTCACCAAAGCACTGCAGCCTTTTTCCCCGTGCAAACTGGGCAGCCTGGTTTTGCGAGAAATGAAAGAACCGCAGCGTGATCGCACCGGTGCCGTCATTGATGCGAACCAGCAACGAACGCCTCTGGCGAACGACAACCTCAGCCAGCACAACCTCGCCACACACAAGAGCCTCCGTTCCTGCTCTTAACTCACCGATGCGCGACAGCCGTGTTCTATCCTGATAACGAAACGGCAGATGAAACAGAACATCCTGGAGCGTATGAATACCGATAGCGCCCAGTTTGGCAGCCATCGCAGCACCGACACCCTTCAGCGTCTCAACACTGATTTCATCAAGTGACGACGACATGTCTCGATAGCTGCGATTGATTTCTGCGGGGCAGGCTAGCCCAGATGCATGACACCTTCGACTTCAACCGCAACATTTCGCGGTAGCGAGGCAACACCAATGGCCGCACGTGCAGGATACGGCTTGCTGAATCGCTCCTCCATCACCTCGTTAACCAAAGGAAAATCTGCAAGATCCGTCAGAAATACCGTCAGTTTTACAACATGGTCAAATGAACCACCAGCACTTTTGCAAACCGCTTCGAGGTTGTCAAAAACCTGTACCACCTGAGTCCGCACATCGTCGCTGACAAGCTCCATTGTGGCAGGCACCAACGGTATGGCTCCTGAAAGGTAGACCGTATCACCAGCACGCACTGCCTGTGAATAAGCACCGATGGCGGCTGGGGCTTCCTGAGTATGAAAAGTCTGGCGAGGCATGGCTAGCTCTTGGGCAGTGTAATTAGGGACACTAGTATAAACCGACACACAACTGAACATCCTGCCGGGTGCACGTGACTCAGGATTCCGGGCTAGTTTTCCCGCTTGACGCTCCTGACAACGGTCAGATTACGCAAACGCCGCACGATGCGGGCGAGCTGCAAGCGACTCTCGACTGACAAAACGATTCTGATGCTGATGTCATCCTCACCCCGGTTATTGAAGTCCATATTTTCGATATTGACATTCATCAGAGACATCGTATTGGTGACGCGAGCAAGCGCACCGGGCTGATTGACCAGATGGCAGATAATGACCACCTCGAATTGCCCATTGATCTCGGCGGCCCAGTCCACCGCTACCCACTCTTTGGGACGGCGCCGTATTCGCCGTACATTGCGACAGCCCGATCGATGCACAGCCACGCCTTTCCCGGGCGTAAAGAAGCCTTGCACATTGTCACCAGGGATCGGGCGGCAACATTGCGCCATATACAACGTCGGGCTACTGGCAGAGTCGATAAGCACCGGGGCAACTTCCTTGTGCTCTGGCTCTTCACCGTCAACTGTTTCACTGCCATGTTCCAGTTCGTTCAAACGCTGGGCGATCTGGCTGGGAAGATGATTGCCCAGACCGATGTCAGCGAACAGAGCTTCACGGTCCGCCAGACGGCGCTCGGCCAACAGCGCATTAATCGACTTGTGTGACAAGGTTTCCAGCGAGGTTGCATGACGTCCCAGAGCGCGACGCAACAGACGCTCTCCGAACTGTATGGCTTCAGAGCGGTCCAGTGCACGTAGATATTGCCGAATGGCAGTGCGCGCCTTGGCCGTTACCACAGAATTGAGCCACATCGGACTGATAGCGATGTTGGGACCCGTAATAATCTCGACAGTCTCACCGTTATGCAATGGCGTACTCAATGACACCAGACGTTTGTCCACCATTGCCGAAACACTCTTGCTACCCACTTCTGAATGTACCGCATAGGCAAAGTCGACAGGCGTAGCATCCTTAGGCAGCTGGATAATTCGCCCCTTGGGAGTAAACACATAGATCTCCCCCGGGAAAATATCGATCTTCACACTCTCGACGAACTCAACCGAATCGGTTGAGCTCTGATGCAGATCAACCAGCTTTTCCAGCCAGCCCGGGGTAGAGACAGGCTTTGTATTATCAATACTGTTCTTGTATTCCCAGTGAGCGGCGATACCCGACTCCGCCATTGTGTGCATCTGCCGGGTGCGTATTTGCACCTCCAGCGGTGTGTTCTCCGCGCCATGCTTGAGCACCGTATGCAGAGACTGATAACCATTCTGTTTGGGCAAGGCAATGAAGTCCTTGAACCGCGAGAAAATAGGCGGATACATGTGATGTACGATGCCCAGCACCTGATAGCACTGATCAACGTCATCAACAATGATGCGCAGCGCAAGCATGTCGAAAACACGTTCAAAGTTGACCTGTTTTTTCAACATCTTCTTATACAAACTGTACAAATGCTTCTCGCGCCCGCTGACCTGTGCCTCGATACCTTTCTCACTCAGACTGCCGTCAATACGTTCAATAACGCGTTCAAGAATCTGGTTGCGGTGCTTTAGCTGATCGACAGTTGCATCCAGAATACGACTGCGCATGGGGTAGCAGGCATTAAAGCCCAAATCCTCAAGCTCGTTCTTGACGGTGAACATGCCCAATCTCGATGCAATGGGCGCATACACCTCCAG
Source organism: Granulosicoccus sp. (assembly GCA_045110475.1). GTDB lineage: Bacteria > Pseudomonadota > Gammaproteobacteria > Granulosicoccales > Granulosicoccaceae > Granulosicoccus. The sequence continues at coordinate 8,510 of JBGCGC010000196.1, read as the reverse complement.
TGTCTCCTTGCCAATACGACGTCGTTTATCAGGTCGCAGGGAACCGATCGTACGCATGTTATGCAAACGATCGCCCAGCTTGATCATGATGACGCGAAGATCAGTGACCATCGCCAATAGCATCTTCATGAAGCTTTCGGCCTGGGCCTCTGCCTTGCTTCGAAAGCGCAGATGATTGAGCTTGCTAACCCCGTCAACAATGTGCGTGACCTCCTCACCAAAGGCATCAACCAGATCGTCGCGGCTAACAGGCGTATCTTCCAGTACATCGTGCATGAGCGCTGCCATGACACTCATGTGGTCAAGACCCATATCAAACACAAGGCCTGCAACAGCCACCGGATGAGTAATATAGGGCTCTCCCGAGCTACGGGTTTGACCGCTGTGCGCCTCCCGCGCCAACACGAACGCGCGCGATACGTCTGCCATCTGCTGGCTGTTGAAACGCGTTTTAATCTTCTCCTGCAACGCAGAATAAGCTTGCAACTCAACAGGCACCTTCGATACAGAATCGTTGGCAGTCAGTGTCTGATCAGCGTCAGATACCGTTGACTGCGAATCCACTGCTGGTGATGACAGCGGAGTTGGAGATGTTGGTATGGCAGGGGAACGGGGGCTTGTGCGCTTGCCGGAGCCCTTGCGACCGCGCGGTGACGCCGATGGGGTGGGGGCGTCGACGGTCATTGAACACGCTGGCTGTGGTTGAAATCAAGCTCCCAACTCACGCTGCGCCGTGAATTATTCCACAGCGCCGCTGGCGTGATAAAGCGAAGCCACAGTAACTGTGGCTTCGCTCTAGAATTCTTCGCGCAAGTCTTTGTCATACATTACGGGCTCGACGGGAGTTGGAGCCGGTGCTTCCTGAAGGATATCTTCGCCGATTAACCCGTCAGCTATTTCGCGCAAGGCGATCACTGTGGGTTTGTCGTCATCCTCTGGCACAAGAGGCTCTGCACCCATTGAAATGTTGCGTGCACGCTTGGAAGCAATCAGTACAAGGTCAAACCGATTGCTGACCATTGATAGACTGTCTTCAACAGTTACTCGAGCCATAAAACGTTCATCCTGCTTTCGACGGAACCTTGCAGTATAGACAACTCAAGGACTAAAAACCACACTGATGTAACACGAAGAGGGTTACTGACCTTGCATCCCCCAGGCCGTTATAGCGCCTACGGTCGGCGTCGCCATCTCGATTGCCAAGATACTGTAATCCGGGGACAAAGTTCTGTGAATCTATCGAGTGTTTGTACATTGAATTACCGGCGAGACTTGAGGCCGGAGCGGTGTTTTGTACATCTAGTCATGGGTCAGACTCGTGATCAGCCCAGCGTGACGCAGCGCCTGATTGGATTTGAGCACGCGGTGACTCAGGACAACCGCCTTTAGCTCAGCCAGAGCCTGATCAAAATCATCGTTAATGATCAGATAATCGGCCCTGTGATACTGGCGCATTTCAAGCACAGCCTCGGCGGTGCGTTGCTCGATGACGTCGTCGGAATCCTGACCCCGGCCACGCAGCCGCTCAATCAGCGTGTTACGTGATGGTGGCAGAATGAAAATGGAAATCACATCGGACAGTTTCTGTCTGACCTGTGCAGCACCTTGCCAATCGATCTCCAGGATGACATCGGTACCGTTGGCCAGCGCGGTATTAACGCCCTGCATGCTGGTTCCGTAATAATTTCCGAATACTTCCGCATACTCGAGAAACTGGTCTGAGTCGATCATGGCCTCGAACTCATCACGCGATACATGGAAATAGTGTTCGCCTTCTGTCTCGCCTGAGCGCCTGGCACGTGTGGTGTGCGAGACAGCGACAGTCAACTCGCTCAATTCAGCGATAGCCCGGCGCACCAGCGTTGTCTTGCCAGCACCGGAGGGTGCCGATACGATGAACATCTGGGCCTGATTACTGTGCATGATTTACGGCTCGAAGGAGGGTGGCAGCTTGGATCGAACAGTGAGTGTAAATCACCTTCGCCCTATCGTTAAGTTGTAAGCAAGGTTCGTGCGTTCGCATGTGATGCCCCTTACGGCTACTATAACGGCCTGATCCATCTCCAGATACAAACTATCCATGGCACTCCTGAACTCCTCATCGCTCGCACCCGGAAGCCCGGCAAGCCCGTTCACGCTACCAGACACGCGCAACGGACAATCTGTGTCGCTCAATGATTTCAAAGACCAGCCCGTACTTATCGCGTTTATCTGCAACCACTGCCCGTATGTTATTCATCTTATCGATGCGTTCACTAATGTGGCTCACGAGATCGCAGACAAAGGCGTTGCAACCATCGCCATCAGTGCCAACGATGCCTTACAGTATCCCGCCGACAGTCCTGAAAAAATGCATGCTCTGGCAATGGAAAAGGGCTTTCAATTCCCGTACTGCCATGACGAATCACAGGAGGTAGCACGCGCCTATTCTGCCGTGTGCACACCGGATATCTATTTGTTCGACGCGCAGCATACCCTGTATTACCGGGGGCAGTTCGATGCCAGTCGCCCAGGCAAAGGCCAGGCGACAGGTGACGATCTTGCAGCCGCTGTTTCTGCGCTGCTGAACAGACAGGCTCCACCAAACGATACACCTCCCAGCGTTGGGTGCAGTATCAAGTGGAAGGGATAAAAGGCCTTGTCAGTGTGGTGTTGCCGGTACGACAATGGCGCGATGAAACGAGCCTGGCAATAGGTAGCATTCTTGACCAGAGTTACCAGAACATCGAACTACTGCTTATAGGCCAGAGCTGCCTGAACGAACTGATCTGCGGTCTGCGCGATGCCCGGATAAACGACGATCGTATTCGGCTGGTCAGCCGGCAGTCATCGGGAATCGTTGGTGCGCTCAATACGGGATTGCAAGCTGCCAACGGCGAATTCATTGCGCGTATGGATGATGATGACCTCGCCTACCCTGATCGATTTGACAACCAACTGCGTTTGTTGCGCAACTGTCCACACATACAGCTATGTGCAGGGCGTGTCCGCTTTATCGACAAATATGGCGATCCTTCAGGTGTCGGTGAAGGCTACCAGCGCTATGCAAGGTGGCTCAATCAGCAAACCGATCCAGACGCCATTGCTCTGGCAAGTTACGCGGAAAACCCTATGCCGCATCCTACCTTGTTGGCGCATCGTGCCCTCTGGACACAACTTGATGGTTATCGCGACGTCGATGGTCCGGAGGATCATGATCTGATACTGCGTGCCAGGCTTAACGGTGTGCGAATGGGCAAGCCCGGTGAAATCGTGCTCGACTGGCGCGAACACGCGGCCCGACTGACACGTACCGACGAACGCTACCGGCGCCGGGCGTTCGTTGCGCTTTCTGCAAAGGCGCTGGTAACCGAAAAGAATAGTCTGGCAGGCGAATTTTCCCGCGACGTATGGATTGCAGGCACAGGACAGCAAGCAAGACACTGGCATGATGAATTGACAGCACTGGATGTTACGGTACGTGGGTTTGTCGATATGGCGCGTCCAGGGCCAACGCGGCAAAAGCGCGGGCGTACGATCATCACCTACCAGCAACTGGCAAAGCAACGTACCAACGAACTTCTCATCAGCGCGGTCACACAACCCGTAGGGCGAGATGCCATCAGACGTTTTTGCCATGAGCAAGCCTGGACCGAGGGCAACGATTTCATCATGGGTAGTTGATAGAAACACCCGCAGCAAAATTTGAACAGTACCTGAGTAATCAATAGAATCCAATGATCAAACCAGACTTTGACGGGAAACGTTTTAGTTATCCGGGTAACCTCGAGCAAGGTTCCCGTTGGGACGTGCTACGTTGGGCGATAACCCGCAAACCTGCCAGATGGCCGCGTGATCTGACAAACCCGGTTGCCTCTCCGGTGGTCGACAAGGTAGGCAATGGCGCACTGCGGGTGAGCTTCATTAACCATGCAACTGTACTGATCCAGTGCGACCAACTCAATATAATTACCGATCCGGTGTTCTCGAAACGAGTTAGCCCGGTGCGTTTTGCCGGGCCTCGACGCTATCGCCCTGCAGGTCTTTCGCTGGATGAATTGCCACCAATCGATGCCATCCTTATCAGCCATACCCACTACGATCACCTCGACATACGTTCGATAGAACGCCTTTGCAATCGCGACAATCCGGCTATCCTTGCACCGCTGAAAAGTAGTTCGATTATTGACTCGGTGAGCCGCCAGCCAACGACAGAATTATCGTGGTGGGATTCGCATGTACTCAACGATGCTACACGTGTCTCACTGGTACCCGCCAGACACTGGACATCCCGAAAACCGGGCGATGAGAACCAATGCTTATGGGGTGGCTTCGTTATCAGCTTTGACTCTGGTGCCGTCTACTTTGCGGGTGACACCGGGTACGGCGATGGTGAACACTTTCGTCAGGCACAGGCCCATCTGGGACCCTTTCGGTGTGCGCTTATCCCGATTGGTGCCTACGAGCCTCGCTGGTTCATGAAACCACAGCACATGAATCCGGATGAGGCCGTCAAGGCGTTCAAGGATCTACAAGTCCATTATGCACTGGGTATTCATCATGGGACTTTTCAACTGACCGATGAGGCTCACGATGCACCGGTAAAGGACTTGAAAGAAGCCTTGTCACACAGCGATATAGATGATGAAAGGTTTATTACTCTGGCTAATGGTGGCGCATGGGATGTGCCATCCATTCACACGTGATTGACTAGAACAGATTGGTAAGCGCCACTCCAAGGCCTATTCGTTGCTGGTAGTGATCGTAGTCGATCAGGGAATCGCCGTACCCGCTGAAGTACTGAACAAAACCTCTGAACTTGGCAAACAACGGAAACGTCACGCCGAGCTTGATGGCACCCTTGCCGCTCTCGGGGTTACCCCGAAACATCGCCGCGTATTCATAGCTACTGTCACGCCACGAAAAGTTGAGTTCTCCGTAACCCATGAAATCGATGATATCAGGGTTATCATCACCCTCGGCATCGCCAGGCTGGTCCTTTTCTTTTTCAGGTAATCGATACCACGGTCGAATACTGCCGACAAAGTTGCCCTTCTCGTAGATGAACATTGTATACAGGCGATTCCAACTGCGGGACAAGCCTTGCACCTGTCCATTGGACTGGTGTTCCAGACCCAGTGCAAAGGCGGTGTTTCCGCCAAAGGGACCCCATAACAAGGGCACAAGGTAGAACCCCTCGGGTTGATAGTTGGTTTCACGAAACGGGCTGGACAAATCACTGGAATACAGTTGCCACCATGCCTCAAGTGTTATTGCCAATGAGAAGGCATCATTGGCAAACAGCAAATCTTTTTCATTGAGTTGCGTTTTCAGGCTGATCTGGAATTTCACCTCTGCAGGCTGCAATCCTTCACGCAAAGGGACATCGTTCTGCTCGTAGATCTGCTCATTGATACCCGTTGAATAGCTCACAGGTAGTACAAAGTTGTGCTTGTGTGCGGTTAATACATAAGGGTTAAAGGCGGTTTCGCGCTCCACCAGCACACGCTCTGTCAAAGCCCCCACTCTGCTGTCTACCGGCGCTTCCACGCTCTCATCATCAACCTCTTCTGCGAGTGCTGCCTCTGCTGGCACTTTTACCTCGATTTGATCAGCAACCGACGACGCTTGAGCGCTCTGTGTCAATCGCGTGCCAGCAAGAGCTTGTTCTTTTGCCTGATGTGCTGCCGATTCGCGTGGGGAGACCAGCGGTGTTGCGCAGGCACTTATAAACAGCGGTAACAAATAGATAATCACGCTTCTTTTGTTGAGTCGGAGACAGGGCATTGATCGGAAAGCGCTCATGTTTGGATTGGTGGGTAATGCGTTGGTGGGTAATGCGATTCAATGCTCATGGTGGCACACCGCTTGCGCTGTTGGGTGGCCACTTGCATCATCTACGCCGGGCATCTTCAAGTATCAAATCGCTGGCCCGCTCACCCACCACCATGCTGGGTGCATTGGTATTGCCAGTTGGAATGGTGGGAAAGATTGAGGCATCGGCAATGCGCAAACCTTGCAGACCATGCACCCTCAATCGCGAATCCACCACTGATGTATTTTTATCTTTTCCCATTCTGCACGAACAGCTTGGATGGAAGACAGTCCATGCGTTATTACGGATAAATTCAGACAATTGCTCCTCGCTGGCGCAATCACGGCCCGGATAGACCTCGTCAGTCACTACCCGGCTCAGGCTACGGGTCGACATCAAGCGGCGCATCAGCTTCATGCCAGTCAGCATCAGATCACGATCATGATCGGTGCTCAGATAGTTAGGCTGAATTGAAGGTGCAACGGCCGGATCCGGACTGATAATATGCACATGCCCAACACTGGTCGGTTTACACGGGTTATACCCCATCAGGAAACCCGGAAAGCGGTCCGGACTAACCAGCGGACGAGTGTCAGGTGGCGCACGGGTGTAACTGACGGGTGAAAAATAGAGCTGTAAATCCGCCTGCGTTTTCCCGGCTTTGGTGCTGATAAAACCACCCGCCTGGTTCAGGCTCAAACTCAACGGACCTCGACGTTGCAACGCAAACTGCAAGCCTGCGAATGCCTTGCCATACCACGGCCGAAGCTGCTGGTTAAGTGTCGCAACATTCGATTGGCAAACCACGTCAGCACCCAAATGATCACTCAGATTTTCACCGACAGCTGCCAGTTCAAGTACCTGAGGTACACCTGCCTTGTTCAGTACAGCCGCAGACCCAACACCCGATAATTCGAGCAACTGGGGTGAATTAACCGCGCCTGCACAGAGTATGATCTCTGCGCGCGCGCGTGCGGTTTTACTCTGCCCACGATGCTGAAAGCTGAGCGAGTGTGCATGCGTGCCGCTGACATTCAGTTTTTCAACGTGAGCGTGAGTTAGTACTGTCAGGTTAGCTCTGGCCATGGCAGGCCTCAGATAGGCTTTAGCCGAAGAACAACGAAAACCCCCGGCTGTGGTTATCTGATAACGCGTAACCCCTTCCATAACTGCGCCGTTATAATCATGAACACGAGGCAATCCAAGCTCTTCGGCCGCGCTCATGAATACCTCACACAAAGGATGCGCCTGCGAACCGATGTCTGTGATCGCCAGAGGCCCGCGCGTTCCTCGATATTCGCTGGCGACACCTAGCCAGTTTTCCATACGCTGGTATAGCGGTTCGATATGCTGCCAGCCCCAGCCCGGTGCAACCGACGCCCACTGCTCGAAATCTAACCGATGACCACGCACATACACCATGGCATTTATGGAACTGGACCCACCCAGCACCTTACCTCGGGGCCAATAGCTCTGGCGGTTGTCCAGACCCGGCACCGGCTGCGTGAGATATTTCCAGTTGATGTTCGCGTCGTAGTAAGCCATGCCATAGCCAATTGGCAATTGCACTGACGGACGCTGATCATGCCCACCAGCTTCGATCATCAGGACACTATGACGACCACATGCGCTGAGACGATTTGCCAGAACGCAGCCTGCTGATCCTGCACCCACAATGATGTAGTCGTAGTGCATAGGCTCGGTGTCAGCGGTTCACGGTCTGGTGTTTGCAGGATGAGACTGTATTCTACGCCTTGACCGCAGAGGCCGCTCTATTCTCATGCATGTCGTTGCCCGCTCAATCACACCCGCTTCCCAAGCCAAACTTCATCTGATATCGATTGCTGCGCTGGCGCTGATGTTTGCAACGCTGTGCCTGTATGCCCTGTTCGTGGATAGCTACACGCGCTGGGACTTGACCATCATTCACTGGAGCCAGTTACATCGTGGAGCCGTGACGGATCAGGCATTGCTGGCCATTACCATGATGGCCGATCTACCCGTGAGCACAGCTCTGGTTCTGGGTCTTGTGCTGATGCTTCTGATCCAACGCTACTGGTGGCTGTCGTTTTACCTGACATGTACGTTTTTCAGCACAACCCTTAGCGTTACCATCATCAAGCATCTGTCGCAACGCGCACGACCAGCGCTGCCTGATTCCGTGTTGTCACTGATGAGTTTTCCCAGTGGTCACGCGGCCAGAGCGGTCCTTGTCTTTGGTCTTCTTGCCTTGTTCTTCAGCCACGGGCGCACACGTCAGACGCGTACCATAGCGCTACTGATCGCTGTCACGCTAAGTACGTCGGTTGCCGCCTCCAGGGTATTCCTTGGCGTGCACTGGGTCAGCGATGTACTGGCCGGTGCCGTGCTGGCCGCGCTTATGCTCACCTGCGTTGACTGGCAGCTACGCAGACACCTCGCAGACGCTGTCACTTTGCCTGTCAATCGGGTGCTAGTCGTTGGCATCACTGTTTTTCCTGTGTATTACTATCTCAACCTGACAGCGCAATCACGCATCTACGCACTGGCAATTCAGAACTAGTGGGCCACTAGTGTAGTGTGATCTTCAAACACTTCAAACAGAGACCACCAAAACGCCCTCAGCAAGGCGCTGTTCGCAGGCAAGGTCGGGATCCTTGTCAAGAACAGCAACGCGGCGGAGGGTGTTTTGGTGGTCTCCCGAAGGGCGGCTCGTCCAGGGGTCATCCGCGTTGTT
>JBGCGC010000195.1:0-2641 GCA_045110475.1 Granulosicoccus sp. | reverse complement strand
GGGGAACAAAATGTTTGGTGTAGTGCGACCAGTGCTGCACGTTCCTTAGAATATCCAGTAAGTGACGATTGGGCATCCGCTCACGGATGATTTTCTTGAAGTCATCGAGCCCTTCAGGTGACTGCCGGATGGGTAGCCGTTTAACATGCGGGACGCCATCGGGATCAAGCGTAAACTCGCCATCGCCTGGAAACTGCTGATCTGTCTGATGAGCAACACGCGTTAACTGTGCTCGCAAATGAGCAACCAGCTCAACACCTGTATTGGGCAAGTCCAGCGCCTGGCAGTATTCTGCGAGGCGATTCTGGCATTCACTCCAGGGTAACAATTGCGCGCGGTAGTCTGTATAAGCCTCTGACCCCTCTACGTAGATGTCACCATTTTGCAGAGATTCAGCCAGGTGAATGAAAACACACACCTCTAACGCGCGTCGATCAAATGTTGGTGTATTGATGTGTTTGTTCGTGACAAACGATCTCCACCGTTGGGATGCAAAACAAAGATCGATTTCAGCGGGCACGTCAGCTTTGCGCGAGCTGCGGTATTGGCATACGCACTTCAGCGCCGTCAGTAAGCTGGAATCCTGAGTCGATGGTTTAAGCTCAATCAATTGCAACGCACGGAAGATGGTGGCGCGATTCGATGCATGAATCGACCACAAGAACGGAAGATAATTGTTTTGATGATAGGCGGATACCGCTTTGACTTGCGAGCTGAGTACATCAAAGCCACCTTGGGAGCTCAGCGTCTGTCGCACGTGCTGGCCTAGGGCCTCATCGGTATCGTTCTCTGATGAGTAGCCCAATACCTGGCCTAGCACGCTAATCAGGTTTTCTTCGATCTCCTGATGCTTTTCCTGCAGGCTGCGCAAATTCTCTTGTGCCTGACGTACCACTCGTTTCATGCGTCTGAGAAACATGTCGACGACTTCGTCGCGGGTACGACGACGTGTCTGGTGCAACAAAGCCAGCAGCAGCGTGTAGCGCTTTGGAGCATGACGAATGCCTCTCATATCACCTATGGCATAGGCCGTTGCCTCAGCGGCGAACTGGCGTAATTTTGTATACGTCACATCCTGCAGGAATGGTGTTGGATCGAGCCAAGAATCTAACAGGGTTAGTCTGTCGGCCCATGCGCGGAAGTGGTTTAAGGTTGCAGGTCCTGGCGTTTGCTTCAGGCGAGCAAACCCTGTGATTTGATCGCCTGAAGGTATCTGTAATAGTTCGTCCAGAGATTGTCGTTGCGTAGGGGTCAACGATTCAGTGGTCTTTTTATACAGCGCCAAATGCACACGTTGGCGTTGATGCCCAACCAACCGCTCCAGTGTGCTGAACGCTGGCAGTTCAACATTGGCATCACTGAGTGTTTCGATGGCAACGTTGATTAGGTCAGCCGGATCACTCATCGTATGAGCTGCCTTGTTCACGCTTGCAATGACGCGCTCCCGCTCTTCTGGGGAAAACACGGTACTGGACAGAAACTCACGGCAAGCAGAGCGATACCGATATTGTGATTTTCGCTCATGCAGCGGGTCTACACTGACATTGACCGCGATATCCAATTGTTTGGCAATGCAGGTGGTGACAGGCAGGGGAACCTGCGTCAGTGGCACGAAGTAGCCGAGCTGCTGGCGGGTCTTCAGGAGGATGGCCAAGACCAGCGGCCCACGATCACCACGAGTGTGCTGTTCAACAAATGCCAGCTCCCGATCATCCAGGGTATATCGCGCTGCCAGTTCACTGTCGGTTAGTGGCTTGTTCAGGTGCGGGTACGCCGTTCGATCAAGAGTCGTCATGGTTCAGTACCGCCTAGTGGAAAGCGGGTTCAGAAAAACGGTCGTTTTTGTAAACACAAATCAATCATGCTCCGTGGATTGCCATGAAGGCTTACAGCGGTTCAATAAACTGGTCTACAAAATCAATGTTCACTCTATAAATTACGATGAGTTTGGTAAACTCATCGTATGATATTTGGCTATGCACGGGTTTCAACGATTGACCAGAACACGGACCTGCAGCTTGATCAGCTCAGGCGTGAAGGCTGTGAGTAAATTCTGCGTGAAACTGTCAGTGGAGCCAAGGCCGATCGACCGGTCTTAAACAGCCTTCTCGACAAGGTACGACCTGGCGACACCATCGTGATTTGGAAGTTGGACCGATTAGGCCGCTCTCTCCAGCATCTCATCGAGTTAGTCAACACGCTCATGGAGAGAGAAGTCGGCCTGAAGAGCCTGCAAGATCCCATCGATACGACCAATGCCCAAGGCAGGCTGGTATTCAATATCTTTACATCACTGGCAGAATTCGAGCGAGATCTCATCATCGAGCGTACCCAGGCAGGTCTGACGGCTGCACGAGCTCGCGGTCGCACAGGCGGAAGACCCAAAGGACTTACTGAATCGGCGGAGAAGAAAGCCACCGCAGCTGCGGCACTTTATTCATAGGGGGAACTCAGTGTTAATGAAATCGCTGAGAATCTGGGTATCAGCAAGGCCACGTTGTACAAATACCTTCGCCATCGGCGCGTTGATATTGGGCACGTCCAGAAATCGACGCCTACTCAAAAGCCTAAGACATTGAAAGTCAACGTGCACATGGTCATTGAGAACAATAGCAAGCATGTCCGTGGCAAATCCAGATCT
>JBGCGC010000194.1:0-13488 GCA_045110475.1 Granulosicoccus sp. | reverse complement strand
AACGAAAATCCTCCAATCTTGCCAAGCTGGCCGCTGCCATAGTCATCATCCTCCCAGACAGGGATTGTTTGCACTGTAAGCACTTTGCGCCCCGTCTGCGGCCCCATCGCTATCCGGTACGTGATCGAGTGACCTTGCAGTTGTTGCAACGTAGCACCCTCTTCATCGTCCAACGCCAGATTCAGATGATCACTTTGCTCATCTCGGACCAGCCATCCCTGGCTAGGCGCCCCCGACGTTCCAGGTATCGGGCTAGGCGTTCGCTGATCGTCGCTACCAACGCGTTGAGCTCTTTGGACGTGGGGGCATGGACCCGTTGAAATCTCAGCTCTCCATTGCTCTTGGGCGAAAAGACGCCATCAATAAACAGCGCATGAAAATGCTGGTTCTTCATTCAGTGCTGAGCCAAAGCGCTGGATCAATGTCACCGCACCAGTATGCGCTTGCACTTATTCTACTATTGGTTCTTTTCGCAACAGGTGCGGTGATTGCTGTCTAGTAGCCGATACCTCAAGATGATACATAACCGCGTACAGTTTGCTGTTATGTAATCAGGCAAGCGAATTCTATGGCATATTAAGTTTGAAACTATCAAAAAACTGTTCGAGTTCTGCTGTTTTCTGCTGGACACCAAATTCATCTTCAAATATCTGTTCCAACTTGCTGTGCTCGCCTTGCATGGCCATCAATAAAAAATGATTGAAGTCAGCGTAAAAGTTGGCCACGTTGATTTTGATGTCTTTGCTTGATTCAGGATCAGTATCGAAATAGGCGTTTTTGGGGAAATAGACACCGTATACCTCACGAGAGCGAGTGAAGCGCATCATCACGATATCGCAGTTAGCAAACTCTTGTGTCTTGTTTTTCAGAATGTCGAAGTCAGCCAGATAGTAGAGAACAAAGCCCTCGCAGAATTTAGCTATTCCCTCATTGTGGCTTTCGTATTTCCTTATGGGGAGTGATGCGAAGCCCCGTGGGCATTCGCCAGTGGTGATACGCTGTGCAAAGTCCCTGTTTATTGTACGATGTGTAGCTTTCATCAAGTCCTTGATCTTTCCCGCAATGCTGTTCTTCTGATCCTCGAGTGTGTTCAGTGCTTTGTCAATAATTGCGGGGTCAGTGTGCTCAAGCATAGTCTCCATCGCATTGATGTGTGACAGCCTGCGTGCTCGCTCCTCAAAAAGTGGTGAAGTGCTTGGTACAGGTGGGTAGAATCTGCTCAGGTATACCCGTGAATTTTCTAATTCCTTTTTTGCTAGATTAAACAGTGCTATCCGTGAATGTTCAATACGCGCTGAATTCATCGACACTTCCAGATCCAGCGCTCTGTCGAATCGCATCAGCAGATCACGTGCTGCAATATCTTTAAGTCCCTCAGTATCGGCTGTTGTACCCCGTACAACGCCGATGACATGTCCACAGTGGTTGCCTCTGGGAAAAAGTGGCGAGCGCGGATTCAGATAGGCGTACGTCATACCTGTTAAAAATACGGCATGCGAGGATCGATGTTCGGTAAGGCGTTTTTCAGTGATGCTGTCCGGGCCACAAAGCATGAATAGTTGTCCTGCGACGCCAAGTTGTTTGAAGCGGTCCATCGCGCGTATGTCGGCTGCCCGAAATTCAAAATTCTGGTAATGGGGAAGTAGCTGCATCTGCTTTAACACATGTCTGCACACTTCAATGCTGTAGCCACTATAGCCGGGTAGAATAGATTCTGAATCGCTAGTCACATCGACATAAGAAAACGGCTTTGCATCGTGCCTGACGCCAACGTTAATAGTAATAGGGCGTTTCGATGACCCATGCGCATGTACGGCAAGCGATGCAAACGCTGCAATCATAGCGGCGGTGAGCATACCTGTAATGGGTCTATACATGAGCCGTATTCCCAATCGCAAATTTTTTGATGTATCGGTATTGTCATTCATGCCGGTTCACCCTCATCATGTGGCCAAGGTTTCAGTAGGGGCAGTGTTCAATCGAACATCATTCGCTGTGTTGATGTCTTGAGGCAAAGCCAGTGCATTGCCACCAGGTTGCTGAGCTGGCTGAGGTCTTTGTTCGCCGATTCGCCAGTAGGCGCAACACATAATGAATAAGGTTGTTGCCGGCACCACAAGCGATAGCAAAACGTCTGACAACGCATAATTATCATCCAGCGTTAGTCTTAGAACAAGATATATCGCCATGCTCATCAGGCCTGTAGACCACGCCAGTGTGTGGATCCAGGGATCGCGCCATACACTGGGGTATTCGCTTGGCGAGCCAAAATTGTCACTGAGTCTGCACACCATGATCGCGCAAGGGGCGATTAATATAGCGAGCATGCCAAAGCCGATATATTCCGTACCGAAATCCTTTAACATAGAGGCAAAGTGTCCGGTATTACGTACTTGCAGGGATGGCAGTATCACAAGCTTGCATAGCAGGAAAAGCTCATAGACAAAACATGCGCTCATGCAGGCGAGCAATGCGACAATAATGTACTGAAAAACGGGATGGCTGTGCGCATGCCATAGCTCCCAGGCAGCGCTGTTTCTGCGTGCGGCGCGATAAGCGAGTGCAGCAGAGCACCCGGCTATAAACAGAAGGCTGGCTCCAAGAACATCCCACCAGGCCGCCTGTACAGCGTGTATCAGGGATGACCAGTAGAATTCGGCCAGTGAGCGACCCGTAATATGTAAGGTTGCGTCGGTAAAATTAATGGTTGCATTGTCCAGCGTCAGGTCGTGCACGAGCACAATGGTGACATTGTAGATAGTGGCGAACGGCATACTCAGGGCTATGCCGACCAAAGTGCTGGTAGTCAGTATATTGAAATGACGAGAGCTGGCGCGTAGTCGCTGGGCGCGAGATATCAGACTCCAAAGTGGCTCTGACTGGACGTTTTCCGGTAGTGGTTCGTCCTGATTGGCAACAAGTACCGCGAGCAATCGTGTGAAGTCAACTCTGAGTTCTCGCGAACGTCGTACAATTTCATCCTGTAGTTTGACTGTCGCACTCTGCTCTCCAGAATCATCATCATTTTGTACGGTGGCTTGCATGGCAAGCTTACGCTTGAGTGTGCTGTAGTCTGTCGAGACTCGCTGCCTTGTCTGTTGCAAGCTTGTATTGCTTCTTTCTGACCATATAAGCGTGCCAGTTCTGCCAATAGTCCAGTCGTCAAGCTGAGCAATAGCCGCCAGGTCGTTGTCAAGTCCCGGTATTGCCTGTACGTGATCGAAATTTCCCGGTGACAACGATTCTGATGTCATGGAGCGAAAGTCCATCTGCCGTATTTCCCGGACGATATCCTGAATATGCTGCGGTATACCGGCGACACCATGAGATACCCGTCTGATATAGTTTTCAAATACAGTGAACGGCTTGATGCTGAGCAGGGTAACGACCACTGTTGATGCCAATAGCGGTGCAAAGGTGTTCACTTGTGACCCAGTCAGTGTTAACGCACCTACTGAATTGCTCATTCCTGTTACGCCCATCAAAAGGCTTAGCATCTCAGGCGATACAGATAGCAGCAGATAAATGAAAAGCAACGGCAGCATGTAAAAAATAAACCCTGTAGCGAACTGACGTCTTCCTGTCAAAAATCGCAACTGCATTTCATCCACGAGCCACCGGGCATCATTTTTCGGGGAAGGAACAGCATACAACTCGTGGGCGCGGATGCAGACAAGCGCGCCACCAAATATGAGTAGTACAAGAAACAGGTTGTCGTTTAATAAGGAGCCCATGTGTGTTTACTCCAGCAACAAGCGATGCGCTACTCCAGAAGAGGATGAAAAGAGCTGCACACCAAGGTTAAACTATCAACTACAGCTTTGAATACGAGGGTTGCAAGGGCTCATGATGACAAGCTCATGCCCATTGACGTTATCTGGCAGATTGCGCAGATTAAATGGCGAGTTGGCTTTGGCTTGCTTTGCCAGCATTTCGCTAAAGAACGTATACCGATGATGCACTGGTCGCCTGAGCATCAGTGCCTTTGTTTGATCTTCAATACTCTGCTCAATTGCAGTGGTATATCGCTCTTCCTTGACCTTGGTATAAAGCAGTAACAACACGGTGTAAATGCCAGCAATAACTATCATGGTTCGCATGATGCTGATCCCGTTACGCCAGTAAGGCCTTGAGTCATGATGACAAATCCATCATTTTATCGCAAGTCGACTAATGGTTAGTGCCCCTGAATGCACATGCGTGACAGATAACTGACCATCCTAAAGACCGAATAAAAGCCATGCAAACTTACTCTGTGTAATTGTATGCTGGAAGTATTGGTGTTATCACCTTAGTTTACGAAAGGTCAGATAACGGTGTATTCAGAAACCTTAGTGAAATACACTACATGCACTGTATCAGGCTTGTACAACAGCTTGCCTGCGTTCTGCTGACGAGATGATTTTTTAGAAAGCGGTTACGAAGAAAGGGTCCATTCATGTCTATTGATGTGTTCATATCCTACCGAGGGGCAGATAGAGTGCTGGCCCGCAGGCTTGAATCTCGTTTGCGCAGTCGTTGGGGCAGCCGGGTATTCCGGGATGAGACAAGCCTGATGCCGGGTCATTCATGGTCTGAGCAGCTATTGGAAGCGATGAAGCAGGCGAATGTCATGCTGGCGCTTATTGGTCCCGGGTGGCATATTCGCAAAACGGGTGAAGACTGGGTAAGAGACGAGCTGCTTGGTGCCATTGAGGCGGGTAATCCTGTGCTTCCCGTGCTCGTCGGAGACCCTGACAAATTAAAGAGCCGTCTGGCCGATTTACCAGAAGCGTTTCAGAAACAGGCTGTTGTTGTGAGCGGTGATCTGGCCGGGTTCGATTTGCACAAGGTAGAACAGGCGCTACGCAGTCTTGGTGCATTCGGTGAACGTTTGACGGGGGGCTTGAGCCGTCAGCTATCCGAGACGCTGCCGCATAAATGCGCAGAACTGATACAAGAGCTGCTAGGCGGACGGTCTCTGGTGTTATCAGGGCCATCCGGGTCTGGTCGCTCTGCCATGTTGTTAAGAATAAGCGATGCGGTGTCAAGACAAGGGGACCTGGTGGCTGCCAGTGGTATTAACTTACGCTCCAGAAGCCGTCGCACACATAGCGTCATTGCCTCCTGGATTGATGGACTGTGCGAGTTGCTGGAGACGCGTGCACCGGAGCAGCGAGCTGCACTGGGCTCAGCTCTTGTTAATGCGGTACTTGAATTTGGCCCTGATCTTCTTGCCCGTGAAGTTCTACGTCCTGCACTGTTGTTACCTCTGGGAGATGACGATAGTGATCAGAAAATCCTTGATGCCGCCAGAAGACCATCGGATCAATGGGCGCCGTTTCCTCCCGAGCGTCTTGTCAGTCAGAGTCTGAGTGTTATTCAGGATTTTGTCGCCAAAAGCTCACTTGCTCTGACTCTCATTGTTGACAATGTTGAGTCTATTGATGGCAGCTCAAAAGATCTGATCAGACGAATGCTACGTTCTCCTCATAAAGATGTTCATCTAGTACTGGCGACATCAGCGGTTCGAGAAAATGCCAAGCCTGAAACAGCCAAGACGTGTGTCGCTCGCGAGCTATCTGTTGATCAGAATATTTTCAGAAACTTCCGGTCGCTGTCGCTGCAAGATGACTCGGTTTGGGGTGAGCCCGGAGCGGTGATTCACGTGTGGCTGAAGAGCCACAATGTTCAGCTTCTTGAAGGTATCAGTGAAAAGTTTGTCAACTCCAATCCCTATTACGCCTTGTCTGCGTTGTGGTATCTGGTTGACAATGGCCACCTGATACAACAAGTCCAGACTCGCACTGCCACCGAAGAGCGGGTGCGCTCGCCTGATGGTGAGCTGGTGACATGGATACCCTCACGTGCTGACAAGCCATTGGTTGTGCCTGGTCGTAATCGCTTGCTTGATCACATGATCGAGGAGTTTGTGCCGATCCGGTTCAGAACGATCATTGAAGCGGGTTCTCTGATCGGGCGTCGATTCCTGTATTCAGCCGCATTCGCAGCGGCTCATCCGCCTCAGAGTATTGATAGACAACCACCCGGCACTGAAGCAATCAGACGCTGGAGCGAGAAAGCGGATGAGTACTGGCAACAGCTTAGCCAGGTTGACCCAGATGGCTCGGTCATCGTCTGCCACCTGAGTGCCGATGATGAGCGTATGATCAGTCTGGCTCAGGCTGATCTGGTGACTCATCTTGGCAATAAGATAAACGATGCACAGAAGCTGGAATGTCATATCCGGCTGGCTCAGTATTTCAGGCATCCTATCGCCGCAGATTCCAGCACGACACTCGATGACAACTATCGCAATGCTCAGGCTGCCGCTGCGCACTGGGCGAGTGCCAATGCACCGCGTGATGCCGCTGATGCCGAGCGCATCGCTGCAGAGTTTGCTGAAAGAGCACTGGCTTATCCTGAGGCGAGAAGGCATTACCAACGATCAATCAGGCTGTTTACCCAGCTTCTGGCAAACAAGAAAGTCCGCTCAAGCTTCAAGCTGGTGGATCATGAGGACTTACTGATTCTTGCCAATTGTCTTTATCGACTTGGCCAGATGACGCGACTTGCCAATGAGCGAAAAGCAAATTCGGACAGTGTGCTTAGACCGGAGATGTATTTCAATCATGCGCTTAAGCGATTATCCGAATTGTCGATAAATCTGCATGATAAGCATCTTGCTGCACCGGTATCGGAACAACAGATCGAATATACCCATCGAGATCTACCTGAGCCCAACCTCATTCGTCATCACATCCGCCTTTGCGAGACACTGAGCGGGAGGGTCAAGCTTGAGTTAGCCCAATGGTATTGTCAGAGTGATCCTGAGCATTCCAAGCGTTTGTTATTCGATGCATTGCGACATGCAGAGTCCGCACGTGGTGAGGCTGATTCGCGCTGGCTACTGGCAGCAGCATCTGCGCAACTGGCTGAAAAACTCGTTGAAGACGCACTGGCGGCACAACAGTCAGGCAACTCTATCCGCTCTCATAATCTGGCCATTGAAGCGCAGTTTCAGATTGAGCGAGTGATCGGTCTTGCTGCTGTGAGCCCTGATGAGGATCGCAACCTTGAGGAGCCACGGTCGCTGGCATGGACGGTTCTTGGTCAGCTTTTTCAGACCATCGAGCTTGAGCAACAGCTGGCAGGCTATGCATTTTCGCAGATGAACAATCATCGCCATGAGGTCAGTGATCTGGTGGACATGATGACTGACAGACGGCTTGGTTTATTCCTGCTGTCAACGCATCTTGGTCAGGTAGATGAACACTCCAGTCAGGCCAGGGGGCTTCTGGTACGGCATAAGCGCTGGGCAATTGAAAGCGGTATTGCCTACGAACATTCCGGGGCCTATATCAGCCTTGCGCTGCTGGAGCTGGTAGAGCAGTCACAACAATTGCCTCCACAACTTGGCAACGCCCGAGAGCATATTGATCAGGCCATCAAATGTGCCTCTGATGCGCGTCAGCGACAGGATGCGTATTTGTTAAAGGGCTTTGTGCACGCGGTTGATCAGACTGAACATGCTGGCGTCAAGTTTCGAGACGCGGTGGTGCTAGAGTCGTTTCGCCTGGCTGAACTGGAGGGCATCTGCAGTGCCTCTGACGATGAGTATATTCTGAGTGCCGGGTGGCGCACGGTATTGATCAGACTGCTTCGCTGGTGTCCGCAGGTTGAGGATTGGGTAGGTATCAATCGTTGTTTGCAGCAACCCTCGTTACGAGACGACACAGGCTGGGCATGTCACCGGTTTTTCAGTGCGCTGGTGAAAGCTAATGATGGAGAGCTTCGCAAGGCGCTGGAGCGTGCCAACACCTATCTCGACTCTGCCAAAGGCGACTCACTGATGCCTGCCAGTGACACCATGATCTGGCGTCTGCTGAAAAGCCGGGTACCAACCGAGTGTTTTAAACATGCCTTGCGAACGCGAAAAACAGCACGTGAGTTGCTGAAAAGGTATTGTGATTCGTGGGCTGGTGATGATGTCAGGATAGCCCTTGATGGTCGTGATATAGACTATGCCATTGCAGTTCACGAGTGGTATCGATCCACTGATCCCAGTCGCTTGCTGACACTGGCCCAAGAGTCGAACATGCAGATTGATGGGCACGAATGGGCGAGCCCCAAGTTGCTCAGTGGCCGTCTGGCTATTCAGGTTCTTGACAGGCAATATGGGGCGGCAGAAGAAATTGGCCAGCAGCGCCTCAGGCAGATTGATTCCATGGTGACTAACTGGGCACAGGGCTCGAAAGAGGCCGGGCCTCTGGAGCAGATTTTCTACATTGCCTTGCAAATGCAAGAACCCAGACGTAGCAAGATGGAAACGGGATGGCGCATCATGTCGAATACACCTAAGCCATTGGCTGAGGTATACCTTCTATCTCTACAGGAGCGAGAGAATCTTGTGCGTCAGGCGGGTCTGAATCTGGTTCAGGACTTTCATCTGATTGACGTTGAAGCCGATGCACACGTGGGCACTCTTCAAGACGAAGACGATGACTTGCACGAGGAGCGACCATCGGTTGAAGACATTGATATCAAGGCGCCCGTGCGTACCTGTCAGGAAAAAACGGTAACTATTTGACGTGATGGCGATGTACGTTCGTTCAATCGCGAGTATTGCTTTATAGGTGCCAGGATAGCGTTGATCTGAAACTCAAGCGTCCGTATACAACAGCACATTGTGACAGCAGGGTTACGGGAAAACCCGCAAAACGTTTCCACCAGGGCCAGTCGGAACGCCACATGCGGAGTCCCATCACGATCGGGCCGTGCAGGTACGCTGTTTTCAAGGCATAGCTGACCATGCCCTGATGTGTCAGCTCTAATCGTGCGGTCGCTTATAATACTGCGGGTGGCAGGGGGTATATTTCAGTCACCGCTAACGTGGTGCCTACATTCTGTGCAGATATACAACGGGCGTGTTTGGTGGTCGACAATTCGACCGCCATGGCTATTCAACGGAAACTGATGCCGCTCCATGCCGCCTTGTTTGCCGAGCCAAGCCCGGCTGGCGTAAAGTACGCGTGCTCTCAAATTGGGTTATGCGACGAACATGTACGCCTTCCAAATGTCCCCTTGTCTGAAAGTGCGAAGCAAGCCATCGATACAGCGCTATACAACTTGGGTGCAATGCAATGATACCAACCTGCCTGTCGATTTTCCCGCGTATCGGGTGGTATGCAACAGGTGCTGAAACCTTCCACACCATCAGGTTTTACCAGTACTTGGGTCAGCATCCAATATTCTGCATTCCTGATGTTGAATGGTTGATGTACTGGCGCAAGTTTCCGCAATAACCAGACGATGACTATGACAGGCTAGTAAGCACGGAATCATGCCCTTAACCGATTTTATTGCGCACCACGAAAAGTTGCAAAATGGTCGATCGTTGTTCAAAAGTAGTCTTACTGTTACGATCTGCTAGGGGTAGGACTGAAGGTTGTGGATCTGGAAAAAGTGCGAAAGCCACAAAGAGCTAGCCTGTTCATTCGAGAGTCCTGTGTTTGGAATATTAAGAAGGCTGTAAGAGGCAAACTACGTATTAGTACATGGTGCTTGGCACGGGGATGGTGCTATCGAAGTACCGCAAACGCATTGCGAATGGAGGGGCATAACGTCTTTACACCCACCCACACCGGTGTTGGTGAGAGAGCGCATCAAGCACATGAATCAATAACTCTGGAAAATCATGTGCGTGATGTGCTGGGATGTATTGAGGCCGAAGAATTAGATGAGGTGATTCTATGCGGTCATTCCTACGGTGGAATGGTTATTACCGAGTTGGCTGATCGTATTCCTGAGAAGATCAAAGCGCTGGTTTATATTGATGCCTTTGTACCAGAGCCTGGCGATTCTCTTATTGACTTGTTGAGCAAGGCGCTTGAACCGGACATAGCGGAGCAGTTCATTGTAGGATTTCGTGGTGATGGAAGCGAAGCAAATGATGGAATGATGCGGCCGATTCCGGCAGAGGTATTTGGCATTCTTAAGGAGAATCGGCCTTGGGTTGAACGACGTTGTGTTGCACAACCTCTCGCTACTTTTGAAATGCCCGTGCTAATCGGTGGACATGGTGACAAGATAGCTCATCGAATGTACATATTGGCTGATAACTGGGATCCGGGTCTTTTCCGATACTTTGCAGATAAGTACTCAACAAGTGACTTCTGGGAGGTTGTTAAAATACCAAGCAGTCATGATGTTATGGTAGATATGCCTGATGAGCTCGAAGCAGAATTTAAGAAGCTGGCATAGCTGAAGACCGGAAAAAGATATCGTGTTGATATAAGACGAATGGCACTGACTTGGACGAAAAGCCGGATAACGTCATACCCCAAAGGGCACCCAGTTCCCGCGTACCTAGGTGCCCTTTATGTTGGGCGGGGAAGTCGTGCCTTTGGAGTATCCAAGTTGACTGGGCCATGGATTCCCGCCTTCGCGGGAATGATGGTCGCTGTCACTGTAATTTGCTCTTAAATAGTAACATTCCGCAGTGATACTATTTTAGTAACGCAAACCAGAGAGCATTATGTGACATCTTAAGGCCAGAATATTACGTGTTCCGTGCATGGGTCTGCAGAACCAGCATATGTATGCAAGCATCTCTTAAGTAATCCCGTCCAGTTCTGGTTTAGTGAACTGGCTACGGTAAAGAACAAATGTCCGGATGCATGGTGCAGCGAGTGTGAGGGCAGTTTCAAGAATACGGCGAATGGACGGAAGAGAACACAGGTGCAGATACCATAAAGGTAATCTGCCAGTACTGCTACGAAAATAGCAGAATGCAAAGCATCCTTTTTTGTATGGCTGAGATAGCAGAATCATGGAGTAGATTTGTCTCGCATTGTGTTAGACGATTGATTCAGAAACAGGAAGACTTACAAACACAATTCAACCTAAGTGAGCACAAACGCTGGGACTGGGATCAGGGTGCGGGCTCTATAGTTTTCTCAAATGACGATATTCAGGCCGTTGTAAGCCAGATTCAGTTCGTAGGGTCAATCTCTGTTTCATCGAACACATGGCTATGGGCCTAGGCGAACTCTTCCCTGGCAGCTGAAAGCTGGAAAAAAAGTACTGGCTGTTCAGAAATACAGTGATACTTCGAAATTCGTTAACCTGACCATTCCGCTTTGGTCCGCTGATGAAACTGATGGCTGGGAAATGACGGCTGTTGCGGTAGAACTGCTTGACGCTAAAGGCGCTTACCGTACTCCCGGCAGCGGCGGATTTACCTATCTCGCGTTGATGGACATTTCATGGGTATCATAGTCGCCGAAGCGTTCTTAGAGTCTGCTCAGCAGGGAGATTAATCCGGGATTTTGCAAACTTACAGCTGTCTGAGTGGTGATATCAAATTTCGCTTTTGCACTCCTTTCTCTTCCGCCAGGTTGGGGTAAACTCAACTGCAAATTACGGCAAAATGATAGGTGTGCCCGGAACTATCGCATTTTATGTTGCCCGTCCAAACACCATATGCAGCAAACACAAACCTTGCCAGAAACCCCGGTTATTTCTGAACACGCTTTGACGGCTCCATTGTTACTGATGACAGACATCAGATTCGAGCTTCATGAGCCTGTTGTAAACTCATGGATAGACAAGCGCTCAATTTCGATTCGGACGCCCATAGAAACATACATACCCGTCCGGATCAGATAACTCAAATCCACGCAGTCCGTCATCAGTGTCACGGACAGTGATTTGATTTTTTGCATTACGGTGGTCAAGCCCTTTGGCTAAGTTGTCCGAGTCTTTAAAGAAAATGAATGCATCCCATGGTGTCCACTCGTGTTGTGCATTATTCGGTTGTGGAATGACGTCCTGTGAAACCGACTTGATCATGATTTTGGCCATGTCCCAACCAACTATCGCAAAAAAAGGGATTCGAGTCTGGCATTTTATATCGACACTCAAATCCGAGGCGCTCTACATAAGAATGCAGTAAATTGGCAACGCTCGATACGATGAAAAAAGGAGAGCACGGACCGATGGTACTGCGTTTTTCCATATAAAATACTCGTATGCCGAGACCCAGTAGCTTGCGCGGTAGAGATTGTCGAGCTAGCTTTGTTACACTTCGAGTCGATGTTATCGCTTATTCGTGACAGCTCGTATGAGGAATGAGGCGGCTATTCCTGAGCACCAAAGCCAACAAAACCCACCATTCGGGAAATAAGATCGCCCTCTGTCTCTATAAAGTATTGACCGAGCTGGACCATATCGTTGCCATCAGGCCCTTTCCCTCCGAACGCGACTGTAGCGCGAGACATTCCTGCCGTAGTGTTGGTGTTGATGACTTTTGCCGACCAGCCGGGCGCGTTCGCAGTAAACATACCAACATACTCACTTAAGGCATTGATGCCTTGTAGAGTTTGTGGCGTGCGAGGATCGTCGTACTGCATATTTGCTGTCACAGCGCTGGTAATCTTTGCAAGTCGCGCCTCTGCGGATTCGAGTTTCCATGCATCGAAAGTTTTCGAAATTGAGTCCGACATGTCTAGCTCCGCTGTTGACTGACCTTATTCTAACGCGGAAAAAAACAACTCGTGTGTCCGTAGACAGCAGTGGTGTTGGTTTCAATCTGGAGAGGCTTCAAGTTGATGCGTTATATATCAACCAAGTCGGAATAGACCTTTCTACAGGTTCGTGCGATATTCACTGTAGTTATTAAACTGATGATACTGGATGGGTGCTGAGCAGGATCGAGTAGTCTCGCATTCAAACCATCATGGTTGCAACGTTACGATAGTCATATTGGTTCTGCATGGGTTAGTGAAATGTTAAGTAAAGAATTGTTTGTACCAGGCTCAATGGATGATTTGTCTAGCGAATGGCTACAGATGGCCCTGGCTGATTCATTTCCTCGCTCTAGATTCACATCTCTCAGCCGAGAGCGCATTGGCGAGGCATTCGGTTTTGCCAGTCAAATCTACCGATGTGGATGGCAAGAAGGGAACTCCCGACAATCAGTGGTCGTCAAGCTTTGGTCTACTGACAG
The DNA here is from genome assembly GCA_045110475.1 of Granulosicoccus sp. GTDB lineage: Bacteria > Pseudomonadota > Gammaproteobacteria > Granulosicoccales > Granulosicoccaceae > Granulosicoccus. The sequence continues at coordinate 500 of JBGCGC010000194.1, read as the reverse complement.
CAAAGCGGGTGTCCAGGAAGCACTATTTTATCGCTCGTTTAAGGGCATTGGCATACGTATACCCCAATACCACTACAGCGCCATCAACGAGAAAAACAACAAGGCAGTTTTGGTTCTCGAAGATCTGATGGATGCCGTCCAGGGCGCAATTCTTTCTCCGCTGGATTTGAATCGTGCAAAGAATATTGCTCTGATGATAGCGAGAATGCACGGAACGTGGCTGAGTCGCCCCAAGCGTTCAGATTATCCTTGGTTACCTGAGTCGTCGGATTGGAATCAGACACCCGCCTGGCTGGTTTCTCGTAAAATGGAGTGTGTGAAACGGTTTGACAAGTATTTGATGGGTTTTTCACGCCAACTCCTGGGAAAAATGGAACTGGCACCAGAAGTGGCAAACGAGAGACTCGCTACTGCTCCAGCGACGTTATGTCATGATGACTTTCATTTGGATAACATCATGTTCGAAAGGCAGAGCGAACCAGTTCTGCTGGATTGGTCGA
>JBGCGC010000193.1:0-3290 GCA_045110475.1 Granulosicoccus sp. | reverse complement strand
CGCCATTCGTTTTTTTTCGTGTGCTTGGCAGCTGGCTGGTTCATATCCGTTTCTTGCAGATGTATCTGAGGACGGTAACCGTTCAGAAAATCCCAACCCTTGACTTACATCAAGCGCAACAGGAAATAATTCTCACAAACTAACCATCCGCAATGGCACAAGGTTGCGACGCACACTAACCAGAGGCGTCTTGCAGCAAAGAGCTGGCAGCGGTCAACCCGTAAGTTGCAACTGTTTCAACCGTTCAACGTTTAGAAGCTTTATCCGTCTGTCTTCGATCTGAACAAGCTGCTCTTTGCTCAGCCGCGCGAAGGTGCGCGATAAGGTCTCGGGTTTGATGGAGAGGCGCGATGCCAGAACCACTTTGGTATGCGGCAAATTAACCACCGGCGGTTCATCTTCGCTGTTATCTGCCTCAACGAGCAGATACGACACCAGCCTCACGACAGCACCATGCAGCGTCAGGGAGTCTATCTCGGCAATCAATTGATGTAGCCGCCGGCTTTGCTCGGCCATGACAGAGAAACACGCATCGTAGGAGGTGCGCAGCAAACCACTGTATTCGTGAGCATCGACACACCAGACCTTCGTATCCCGAAGCGCAACCGCGGAAACAGGATAAACGTCACTTTCGGAAAACATGACCGCTTCTGCAAACGATTGGCCCGGAGCAATCAGCTCGATTATTTTCTCATTACCTGCCGCAGAGAGCCGCAGAAGCTTGATCTGGCCAGACTGCAACATAAAAATTGAAACAGCGGCATCATTTTGCTCAAAAAGCGTCTCGCCCTCGTTAAGACTCCTCAGCTGTACGTTATCCAGCAACCTTGTGAACGCAGCATCGTCCAAAGAGCTAAATAAAGCATTTTTTTTAAACTGATACGCAGCTTCTGAGCGTTGTGTTGTATTCAAGCTGTTGTTTGACATAGATTATTGCTGCTCATTGGCCCGTATTCTGTAAGAGTTGGATGTAACATACGATTCTTGGAGATTCGTTACCAGCATTAGTCACCTTTGAGTGGCAGAACACTGACACCTCAACATCTACCGGCGGTCAGCTTTTGGGCTGCATCTCTGTTGGCCAGGTGTACTAGTGGGCCACGCCGGAACCTGATGGCAAGAGATTATCGCATGCGCGCACAGGTACTCAACTTCATTCGTTAGCGACCTGAATGGCTCCACGACTGATATCCAAGCTTCTGCCGTGCTATCCATTGATGGTCTGATCATGACATCCATGCTTCCCGGCTCTATGGATGAAGATCGCGTCAGCGCCATGAGTGCTGCCATGCTCTCTCTGGGTGAGCGGATTTCGTCTGAAAAGGTTTTACAAGGAATGAAAATCGCCGTGTCGACATCCTAGCTAGCTGGGCGCTAACGTGGTTGCCGATTCGATTCTATCCCTAGCTACCATTTGGTTGCCGAATTTTTTGCATTAACACCGAAGCTCTTGATTGCATTATTGCTTGGGTGATGCGTTGCTTCCCGCCGATCCAGATGATTACTCGCGCGGCCTTTTCCTCTACGGGCGTCTAGCTGAAAAATACTGTTTTGGATTCGGAACAATCGATCCTTGTCGGCTGTTTCTGGTGTTTTAAAAGCATGAGGAGACAGGATCGCAGCAGGTTAGTGCTTTCATAACCGTTTATACGTTTAAATCAACCGTACAGCGTCACTGGTTCTGACGAAAGTCTTATGAGCATTGCTATTTTAGTACAACGAGCTCTCATCACGGCCTTACTGGTTGTCAAAGTGTTCCTTACAGCATACCTGACTAACAACGACGCCTTTTGTAGTATTAGAAACACTTGAACGTGCATTCATAACCAACGTAAATTCTGTTTCAGCTTTTCGCCAGTCTCGTCGTCTCGAGAGAGTAACCAGAGACCGTCGAGCATCGATTTATGCCAGATACAAGTGGCACAGGATGATTTCCTCAACTCCATGGCAGTATTCCAGCCTTGTAAGTCGAATAACAAAGGGCATTCTACGTATAGATCAACGCACTTTGAGGTTTGGTCGAAAACTACGATGCACGTAACGACGTGCCTCCGCTAGGATCGGCTCAAAACTGGCAAAAAAGTAAACAATTAACCATCCGCATTACAAACTACCCTTCGACTTGACATAGGTCAATTAGGTTTAGATAAGTAGCGCCGATAGAAAACAACAGAATGATCGTTGGAATTATTTGCTTGAATTTATACGCCTTAAGAATCTCACTCATTGGCCTGACCATGCACCTAAGCGCCTGCGGAGGTAGCGGTCAGGGCCTTGACGAAAGCGGACGACCCTGGTTTGAAAGTAATGTGTCTTCGAGCGGATCAGAAAACTTGCGATCCGGCTCAGAAGACAGCGTGTTCAACGATATTCAAAGCAAGGTTCTTACTCCTTCGTGTGCTACGTCAGGATGTCATAGTGGAACCAGCGCACCGCTCGGCCTAACCCTTGAGACTGGCAAAGCGTATGCAGCCCTGGTTGAGCGTCCTAGTTCACAAGTCAACGGATTGATGCTGGTCGAACCCAGTAATCCAGATGCCAGTTACCTGTTGGCAAAGCTCGAAGGTCGCCAGGATGGTGGGTTGCAGATGCCTGTTGGTAAGCCTCCTATAAATTCAGAGGAGATTGCATTGATTCGGCAATGGATACTGGATGGTGCCGCGATGCCAGTGAACAGTTTGGTCCCTGAATCAAACGTGCCCGACCCAGTGATATCCGAAGTAGTAGAGGTGGCACCCAATCTGGCCGACATTCAGATAAAGATTTTTAACGATCAATGTGTCGGTTGTCATTCTGGGGATGTCCCGGCAGCCAATCTCAACCTTGTCGCAGGCAATAGTTTTGTTCAATTGGTGGCTCGGCCATCAACAGTTGATCCGCAGGCAATGCCTCTGGTGAGCATCGGTGATCCACAGAATAGTTTTCTTATCGATAAATTGCGAGGTCGCTCGCTTGGAGTCTCAGGTGAATCCGATTATCGAGGGCTGCGGATGCCGGTTTCCGGAGATTATTTGGCCGAGGATCAAATACTTGCCATAGAACAATGGATTACTAGTGGTGCTAATGAAGAGGCTGAGCCGTGAATTACTTTCCCAATGTCCGTGTTGTTCGATTCCTACTGTCGTTATCGGTGATGGCAATGTTGTTTTCGAGTTTGACTAGTGCTCCCGTGTTGGCTGAGCCCTATCTGGCAATACGTACTGGCCAGAAATGTATGGCTTGCCATACCAACCCTTCTGGCGGAGGAAAACGAACTCAATTTGGAAAAATCTACGGGCAAACCGTTATGC
>JBGCGC010000192.1:0-8639 GCA_045110475.1 Granulosicoccus sp. | reverse complement strand
GATCGTAAACGAATACGATTCCATCGGTAGGAACGCCTGTTCTGGATTTTGCTATATCGCTGCTGGCCAGACTGCTTGCGAACGCTACAGGTCTTCCAACCCGATACTTTAGTGCGTTGGCATCGCAAAGGATGTCGATTTTATTGGCGCTGGAAATCATGTCGGGGATTGAGATTTCACAAGCTACTGTGGACAAGTACATAGTCCGTTATCGAAAGCCTCCGTCTCAAACTTGGAGAACATTCCTTGATAATCATGTAGCCGATATGGTGTCAGTCGACTTTTTCACGGTACCGACGGCCACGTTCCGAGTCTTGTATGTGTTCGTCGTTTTGAGACACAACCGTCGCGAGGTTGTTCATATCAATGTGACTCAACATCCAACCGCACAGTGGACGGCGCAGCAGATTGTCGAAGCATTTCCCTTTGATTCGGCACCAGATTATCTATTGCGAGATCGCGATAGCATTTACGGAGAAGTATTTCTTAAGCGGGTAAAAAGCCTTGGGATTGATGAGATCAAAACGGCTCCGCGTTCACCGTGGCAAAATCCCAATGTCGAGCGACTGATTGGTTCGATTCGTCGTGAATGTCTCGATCACGTCATAGTATTGAATGAACGTCATTTACGGCATCGGCTTCAGTCGTACTTTGCTTATTATCACGAAGTACAAACACACCTATCTTTGGCCAAGCAATGTCCGAACCTCAGAGCAGTTGAATTACCCGACAAAGGTGAAGTTGTTGCGTTTCCGCACATTGGCGGTCTCCATCATGAGTACCGGCGAGCAGCGTGAAACCAGGTGCGCGGCAGAATTGAGGGCTTGTGATTGCATTGTTATCGCGGGATAGAGTGTATGGCAGGGACACCCATACCATCAGAAAGATTCCACCGATAGAGATGAGGAACGTCATTGCCTGAAGAAAGGCAATCGCTGGTGTCGTAGGCATTCGGAAAATCGCCGGCAGATTCCGGTACATGCACTATAGCTCAACCTATTAACTTACTGTCAATCAGAAATTACATGACTAATGACATCTAAGTTGACAATTTACGTTTGATCCTTGCAAAGCCAAATACGTTGCCTTGCGCTTTCCATGGCGCATTAATGCTGTATGTCTGAGTGCTTTCGACGCCCGATGGGGTCTGATTGCGATTGGAAAGTGGCAAATTGCGCAATAACCTGTCAGAACTAAGAGCTCGCGCAGCGCTCTGACCTGATGCCGGTCAATCAATGACAGTAAAACGCTACAAACCATCTCAATAGGAGAAGAACGGTTTGAGCGTTTATTTATTACATGACACAAAATTAATATTGATTTATGTTGAACTAAGCCATCTTTGCGTGTACAAAGTAATTAGCGCTTATTTGTTCACGACATGAAATATTATTTTTCAGTAAACACAGCATAAATTTCAGAGTTAACAATAGAGGAGAGAGCGGATGAGGTACGAAATCAGTTCACGCGGGGAGAAAGGAAGACGGCAAGCCATTTCAGTGGCGGTAGTGTCAGCGACTGTTCTTGCCCTCTGCACAGTTGCCAATGCGGCGACACAAGACAACAGCAATCAACTTGCGCTAGATAAAGACGATATCGCTGCTCACCACTGGCATACGGGAGCGCCGAAAAAACTGGTTTTTAAGGGAAACCCTGTAACGATGGAACACCCCGGTGGTGATCCTGATTTTCTTGTAGATGGTGACACCTTGTATGTGTATACCTCTACCGACGCCAACCAGAGGGTCTACAGGACAGCGGGTGATCCTGATGAGGACGGTGTCATAAACGACACTTACCACGATATGGATGGCTACACCGTCTGGTCTTCACAGGACATGACCCACTGGACAAACCACGGTGTCCAGTTTGCGGCTGCCAACATGAGCGATCAAAAATGGGCAGCGGCATCGAACACACCTTTACCCAAAGGTGTCGACACCACCCTATTACCGAACATCTCGCCACATGCCATGTGGGCTCCCACAGCTGCGAAGTATTCGGATGGAACCAACACGACTTATGTTCTGTACTACCCCAAAGGTATTGATGGAACGGCCAAGTTTGCTACCGGATACGCCACTGCCCCTACACCTGTGGGCCCATTTATTGACCAGGGCCCTATTTACGGTGACATAGACGGCAATCGTTTCTTCATCGGTATGGACCCTAACGTATTTCAGGATGATGACGGCAAGATCTACATCTACGGCAATGGCCCTACAAGCGCAGATGCACCGGGCAACGTTGTTGTCGCACAGCTTTCCGCGTTTGACCACGGTAGCCAGACACAGTCGCTGATTACTAAACCGGTATCCATCGATTACGACATGAATAACACTATGTACGATGGACTGACTGGAGATCGCTTTAAAGACACCGACTTCCATGAAGGCGGATCGATGCATAAATCGAATGGTAAATACTATTTCTCCTGGGCGGAGCATGATCACAAGCACTACAACGGGTGGTATTCGATGTGCAACAGCCCCGTGGGACCATGCGAATGGATGGGACCTATCGTCAAAGGCGTCTATTATGGGAACCAGCACGGCTCATTTGTTGAGTTCAAGGGGCGTGAGTACTTTCTTAGCCACATTGATCATGGCCGGGACACCAAAAAGGCGTGGGACTGGGATTCATATCGACGAACCTGGACGTTTTACCCAGTCACCTACAACGCCGACAAGAGTATCCGGGTAATGTATCCGCGTGCGACAGGCGTGTCTGTGCCTAACGTCAATATAGGCGGAGCCTACACGGACGCCACAGGTGAAAGGTACATCGATTCAGAATACGTTTCAGATGGTGGATTTGGTCAGGTAGAGCCCGAAAACATGCAGCAATTCCAGGATGCAAACCCTGGTAAGGCGGATCTTGAATTGTATAGGGCACACAGGCTGTCATGGAATGGCCCGGTGAATGTTTCTGTACCCGTCGGTAACGGCACTTACTCAGTAACACTCATGTTCGCTGAAACGTTCCCGAATGCAGCTATCGGAACAGCGCAAGGATGGTTCAAGCGCGTCATGGATATCTCTGCCGAGGGCCAGGCAAAAGTATCGGGGCTGGATCTTATGCAGGCAGCAGGGCACTACGTTGCACATGATGAGACGTTCTCGGTTACGGTAAATGATGGCAAGCTCGACATGGAGATCTCCGCCTCTTCCGATAATCCTATGCTCAGCGCAATCAAGATCACACAGAATGCAGACTGGGCGGTTAATCTGGGGGGCACAAACCTGCAAGTTGATGGCGACGCTTACGATGCTGATCCGGGTGTAGGCGCGTTCAACGACAATACGACTGAATCCATTACGCTTGATGCCAACGAGGTTTTCGGGGCTGATCCGGCAGAACAGGCTCTGTTCCAGACATCGCGTATCGGTTGGGGCGGCCTTAACTACAGCAATCCGGCGCTTGCAAACGGAAACTATGAAGTGACACTGGGATTTGTCGAGACACATCATACTGGCGCAGATCGCCGCAAATTCGATGTAGAAATCGAAGGCAATCTGGTACTGGATGATTTCGATATCTTTAGCGCTGCTGGTGGACAAAATATCGGCGTTAAAAGAGTTTTTCCGGTGAAATTGACTGATGGCAGTCTTGATATCAACCTGACCACGGTCACCGATGCGTCAAAGATCAGCTTCATAAAGGTGGTCAGACTTCCAGCAGACACTGCTGATTCAAGCATCAGAATCAATGCCGGACAGCCTGGTACAGCCACTGATACCGAAGGTGCATTCTTCCTGGCAGACAACCGATACCTGCGTGGAGCGTCTGAGGTAAGTGCAAATGGTACTGCTGTCACTAGAGAAGATCTGACGTTCACTGGAATGAAAACTGTCACACCAACTGATGAAGCTGTGTACCAAACAGAGCGCTATGGCACCGATTTCGGCTACGCCATTCCAGTGAGAGATGGCCGCTATCGTGTTCGTTTCATGTTTGCCGAGCAGTATCACACGGCAGCAGGAAGCCGGGAGTTCACAATATCGCTCGAAGGCTCTGTCGTTGACGTAGCGCTCAATACGCCAGTATTGGATATCTTCACTGCAGCAGGTGGTAGCAACAAGGCAATCGATCGCTTCTTCGAAGTTGAAGTCACAGATGGACAGCTGAATATCGACTTCAATGCGATCGTTGACAACGCCAGCATTTCAGGCATCGTAATTACGCCTCGCTATCTGAAAAAAAATGAAACTGCAGCATCCGATCCGGCAGTATGGGAAGACAAGTATCGCGACGATCAACTTTGATCAAATACATTTATAGTGCAAAAGCCTGAACAACGTTGTTGATCAATAACAGCGGGGGTTATCGATTGCGATACGAATGAGGAAGTACTCCTTCATCGCAATATCTAACCGATATCCCTCGCCAATCGCTCACTGCCCTCCTCTGATCTGGCGAATGAGCGGATCGCTGCATGTATAAAGCAGGTTTGCTATGGTTTGGTCCAAGGAGTCACTAATGGATCTGCCACACTTCATCAACCTGGCGACGCGTTATCGTGCTGAGGGGCCGGTTAACTTTCGTGAGCTGCCCAACTTATCCATCTATTTTCGGGATAATGTCAGCGAAATTGAGGCCACGATATACGAACCAGTCATGTGTCTAATTCTACAAGGTAGTAAAGTCACATCCATTGGTGATCAGCAAGTGGACTTGCGTCCGGGTGACGCGCTTCTTGTCAGTCACGACTTGCCTGTTGTGTCCCGGATAACCAAGGCCAGCAAAGCGAAGCCATATATGGCCGTTATCCTGTCTCTCGATTTAGGTTTGGTTCGCAGCCTCTATGATCAGGTTGCGGATGCAAATCTGCCAGCGGCCAAAGCGCGCTCATAGTCGGCGTGGCAAGCTGATCCTGCGTGGCTTGTACCGCTGGACAGGTACTTCGAACTTATGGACAACCCGATGGATGTGCAGGTTCTCGGACCTTCCATCCTGCGCGAGATTCACTATCGACTCTTGCTATCGCCCATCGGACAGATGCTTAACCGCCTCCTGATCGCCGATAGCCATGCCAGCCGGATAGCCATGCCAGCGGGATAGCCAAGGCAATTCATGTTTTGCGCAGAGCGTACCGGTCAGCGCTCACTGTGTCAGAGCTTGCAAATCAAGCGGGCATGAGCCCCTCATCCTTTCACCAGCACTTCAAGTCGGTTACGGGCACTACACCGCTGCAATACCAAAGAGACCTACGCCTGATCGAAGCTCGCGCGCTGCTGGTTGAGAAGGGGCATACGGTTTCCGAAGCCGCCTACGCCGTGGGATACGAAAGCCCGACACATTTCAGTCGCGACTACAGTAAGAAGTTCAGTGTGCCGCCCAGTCGGGATAGGAAGGGTGCCAATTTGTCTCCTCATTCAGCGTTGCTTTGAAGAATAGCAACAGCTCAGCTACCTCCGTTCGCTATACTTGCAACATGTTTGGACAGATAATCCGTGAATGCTACCGTCTGCCAGGATTTAGTAGACAGTAATCGGTAGAAAATTGAACATTACTATTTAACGCTTTGCCCTGTTGATCAAAGTCGTTGGATCAAGAAGGTACCGATGATAGAAGCTTACGTATATACTTTGCTAGGAGTCGCTGCGGCACAAGCCTCACCCGGGCCAAATCTGATGGCCGTCGCGTCTGCTGGTATCGGGCAAGGTCGTCGCCCCGCATTGCTGGTTACACTTGGGATTTCTACCGGCATGCTGATATGGGCGGTTGCAGTGTCATTTGGTCTGGACACTCTGTTTACGACATACCCACTGTCATTAATTGCATTAAAAATTATTGGTGGTAGTTATTTACTTTGGCTCGCCTTTCGCGCCTTAAAGTCGTCCCTGAATCAGCCAATGCCGCTCGGGGCGGTTTGAAGCCAGCCCCTGCAGGCAGACTCCGGAGGGCCATGATTCCTCCATCACGTCCATGGCTTTTCATACATCACGGATGGCTCCTGCCAACCCGTTCCGTATTGCTACGGCACACGCAAATAGCCGCGGTATTACGTCGGCACGTACAAGTAGTGAGTAAAGCCAAGAAAGTCGAACGTAGACGCTTTGACGCCATCAAACTGTCTGCTGCCCTGCATCGCAAACCGACCAAATCGAATCAGCTTTGTCTTCTTCGGGTGTAGCTGCAAAGCAAACTTTGCCAAACGATTATCCAGATCTGTTCTGAACCGGTTGGCGTCCGCTTTACTCTGGAATCCGAGCGCCAGGAGAGTAAGCAAAGGGAATCACACCCTCGGCTCCTCGCAGAAGGCAGCATGAACCTCTCAGCTCACTGCGCTTCCATTCCCCAACCGTTGTTAACAATCCTATCTGCCAGTGTGGAAACAATGACGGAAACTTCTCGGCCACACGCTCTATCCAGTGCTGCGCACGTCGGCGATGACGATGCAGCTTCTTGTATTTCCTCATAGCCCACCACACCAACTTTGAATTGATGTGCCTGAGTGTCATGTACATCTGCGAACGATAGAAACGACCAAAATAGTTTATCCAACCCTGTATTGTGGCTCTGAACATCGACGATATATCCTCAATGGACTTATCACTTCGCTTAGGCATTCTCCAGCTTTTTACCTCCTGTTGGATCGCCTTCGCTGCACTGTTGCTCATAGCCGGTGTTGTCTCTGTCAGAATTCCAACGTTGCGTAATCAGCCTATTGAATGATTATGTGAACGACGGTAATTTTCCACTTGGCAAGAAGAAATCAGATCACTTGACTTTGATTCCAATGTGGAGTCAGATGTTGCTTCGCGCAGAGGCGCTCTTCCTTTAATATGAGTTGAGCATAGTTTGACATTCGCAGAAGTACGCATGATTCGCATTACAGTTAACGTGCTGTGCTGGAAAAAAGGGTTTTACACGGGGAAATCAAGTGTAGGGAAGTATCGGTTCTGAAATTTTCACAGTATTCCTAAAACTGTGTGTATTACCAGAAATGACAATGAAGCCCCCCGTTTTACTGCCAACTATCTACAATTGAAAGATCAACAAGCTTTTGCTTTAGATGATTATCTTATTAACTTTAACTGGAGAACCTAAATGATTAAAAGAGCCGCTCTACCTCAGCTTATGCTGGTTTCGGCACTGTCTCTTGGTATCGCTGCATGTTCCAGCGACGACAACGATAATCCACCGGCAGGAGAGAGCGGTCAGACGAGCGAGTTGGCACCAGATGAAGGTGGGGGTGAAGGCGAAGGTGGGGGTACGATTGCACCAGTTGTGTCCAATGCCTTTGACGGAACTTGGTTGCAGAGCTGTGCGCTGGGGGATGAAGAATTTCCGGAGGAGGGCTACGATGTCACGATGGTGGTAATTAACGGAGCAACTGCTATGGCAAGATCGACCGGGTACACAGACAGCGCCTGCGCGTCGCCCGACGAATTTGGCGAAATTACGTCTGAGGCTTCACTCGTATTTCCGGGCGGCACAACAACGACACCCCAAGGTGTTGCGACGCATGTCGACGTCACCACTGAGACTTTTCTGATCAATGGGCAACCACCATCTCCAGACAATCTGGCGCTTCTTCAGACAATAGGCGCTTTCGACCCGTTGTTCGACATAGCCCTGATTGACGATAACGGCGTGCTGTTTTTCGGCGATATTGATGGGGAGAACAACGGTGACTCAGCTGAGATGCGGCCGACTACTCTGGAAACGCGAGGCTTTGTCAGACAATAGAACCATCGGATAAAACCGAGGCCTTTCCATGGGTTAGCGTATCGACGTCCTCCTCATTGGGGAGGGCACATCTAACACCTTTGTGGTGGCCTTCGAGTTTAGTCTCTTGAAGGCCACTGCGCTGCACTATAAGAAGTATAAACCGCCTATTACTATCAAGCCGCCACACAAAAATACCTACAAACAGGGTATTTCATCAGTGAAACGCCCACCAATTACTCGTCCACCGACTGTTTGATGCACAAGCTGGGACCCGTCGGCGAGGTTCTATCACACATCTGGCACCTGACCAATCACCACCGCGCAACCATTGTCCTACCCTGTGATCCGCAAATATTGTGACCAAGTTGATTTTACTGTATTTGTTGCGGATATTTATAGCATCAGTTAAGTTGAACCGATGCGTCCCGATTCCTTACTTGTCATCGTTAGAGTCATCGCTGATTTTGCGGTTTATCTGTGGCTTTGCGCAAAGTCTTCGAGGAATCTGGCAGTGGAGAATTTGTTTCTTCGCAAACAACTCGCACTATACAAAGAGCGACAGATCAAGCCGAGATCAACCAACCCGGCAACGCGATTTACCTTGGCCGTCTTGTCTCAGCGTTTTGATTGGCACGATGCGTTAGTGATCGTTCAGCCACGAACTCTTATTCGTTGGCATCGGCAGTGTTTTCGCACGCTCTGGCGGTCGGCACCAAGGTTAGCCAGTGATTCAAACCAATGGTGTCCGGGAGGTTGCGTCCTCCCACGCTCATTGCAATGCGTTTGGTGAGTGCAGGGTAGGCAGCAGTGCACACCACATCGTATAGCGGAGCCAGGGATGGTGCTGCAGGCTTTAGTGGATGCAGCAAGGCGAAGTTTTTTCCGTGAGCATCTGCGTTGCCCACTAGGAAGTGAAAGATTTGCATTCTTAAGAACGCTAAGCGATCTGCAGCAGGCTGATT
>JBGCGC010000191.1:0-2532 GCA_045110475.1 Granulosicoccus sp. | reverse complement strand
CGGGTAGGGGCGCCCGGCCAGGGCAATCGTTGCACGCTAGAGATTGATCAGGTGCCAGACGTGTGATGGAGTAGATAGGCTGGGTGCCAGTGGGTGCTTCAAACAGTCTGTGGGCAAGTCATTGCAGCCGATTCACTGATGAAAATAACCTGGTTAAGCGAATTTTTGTGTGGCGGCTTGATGGTGGTAGGTGGTTTATACCTACCATACTCTGCGGCATGCACTTTTTCAATCCGGTGCATCTGATGCCGCTGGTTGAAGCGATACGCGCAAAGACGTCTTCTGAGCAGGCCATAGCCACCACGGTGGCCTATGCGCAGGCGATGAAGAAGACCCCTATCGTTGTTAATGACTGCCCGGGATTTCTGGTTAATCGTATTCTGTTTGCCTACTTTAGTGGATTTAACAAGCTGGTGGCTGATGGTGCGAATATCGTGGCGATCGATAAGGCGCTGGAACGATTTGGCTGGCCCATGGGACCTGCCTACTTGCTGGATGTGGTGGGTATGGATACCGGTAAACACGCAGCAGCGGTCATGGCTGAGGGTTTTCCCGATCGTATGGCAAGTGCCGATAAGACCGTTATCGATGCCCTGTTTGATGCCAACAGGCTGGGGCAGAAAAACGGCAAGGGTTTTTACCAGTATGAAATGGACAAGCGAGGCAAGCCGCAGAAGAAGCTGGATCCGACAGCCGATGCGGTGGTGGCCAGTGTGCAGACATCCAGTCAGGAGTTTGAGGCACAGGATATGGTGGACAGGCTCATGATCCCCATGTGCTTAGAATCAGCGCGTTGTCTTGAGGACAATATCGTGGGTACAGCCTCAGAGGTGGATATGGGCCTGGTCTACGGTGTTGGTTTTCCACCGTTCAGAGGCGGTGTGCTGCATCACGTTGACAAGATGGGCCTGGCCCAATTCTGCGCTCGGGCTGACGAGTTTGCAGAACTTGGACCGTTGTATCACCCGACCGAAAAAATGCGTGAAATGGCAACCAAAGGCGAGACCTTTCATGTCAAACAATCTGCCACATCAGGAGAATCGGCATGAGCTATTCAGCACGTGATGTTGTGATTGTCGATGGTGTTCGCTCTCCCATGGCGCGATCCAAGGGCGGTGGATTTGTCAATGTACGGGCAGAGAACTTGTCTGCAGACTTGGTCAATGCCTTGTTCGAACGCAATCCGTCCGTTGATCGGGCCGATGTGGAAGATATCGTCTGGGGTTGCGTTAACCAGACATTGGAACAAGGCTTTAATGTGGCACGCAGCGTTGGCTTGCTGGCAGGCTTGCCGAAACAGGTGGCGGCGCAAACCGTCAGTCGCTTGTGTGGTTCGTCCATGAGTGCACTGCACACGGCCGCGCAAGTCATCATGACAGGCTATGGTGATGTGTTTGTGGTCGGCGGTGTAGAGCATATGCAGCACGTTCCCATGTTGCATGGCCTGGATATCAATCCGTCAGTGAGCCGGTATGCTGCCAAGGCATCGATGATGATGGGTGTTACCGCCGAGATGCTGAGTCAGATGCACGGCATCACCCGCGAGAGCCAGGATCAGTTTGCCTTGCGCTCCCATCAACGTGCCCAGGCGGCATCCGATGAGGGACGATTTGACAATGAAATCGTGCCCATTGCCGGACATGATGAAAACGGTGCGCTGACTATGATCGAAAAGGACGAAGTCATTCGCGCTGATGCATCGCTCGAGGCACTGGCATCGTTGCGGCCTGCGTTTGTACCGAAAACGGGTACAGTGACTGCTGGCTCTTCGTCGGCCATTGCAGATGGGGCGTCTGCGATGTTGTTGATGTCTGGGGAGAAGGCTATCAGTCTGGGATTAACGCCTATTGCTCGCATCAAGAGCATGGCGGTATCGGGATGTGATCCTGCCATTATGGGTTATGGGCCAGTGCCCGCATCCAAAAAAGCATTGAAGCGTGCAGGCATGTCGATTGAAGATATTGACTATGTTGAATTGAACGAAGCGTTCGCTGCACAGTCGTTGCCGGTCATGAAGGATCTGGGTTTGATGGATCACATGGATCAGAAGGTTAACCTGAATGGCGGTGCAATTGCGCTGGGTCATCCTCTGGGCTGCTCAGGTACACGCATTTCCACTACGTTGCTTAATGTAATGCAGCAGAATGATGGGGAGTTGGGGTTGGCGACGATGTGTATCGGTATGGGGCAGGGGATCGCGACGGTGTTTGAGCGGTTGAAGTGATTTGGTTTGGCTCGCTACAAAGACTCACTCGCCGCGACGGAAGTGTCATCGAACTGTGGTGCGCACGCGATTCACTGGTGCTCAAAGCGCTCTCAATCGTTCTGGGTCAGACGTTTCATGTCTCCCCCCCCTTGCAAACACGTCAAAGGTCATGGCGGTGCCAAGGCGGCGGTGAGAGCCGTGGCTCAATCAATATCTGAATACCGGTTTGTCTTTAGAACCGATGTGAAATCCTTCTATGCCTCGATTGATCACGTTACGCTCTATAACCAACTCTGCAAAAGGGTGGCTGATCGACACGTGCGCCG
>JBGCGC010000190.1:0-10978 GCA_045110475.1 Granulosicoccus sp. | reverse complement strand
GCGAGTATCTCGATCAATACTGTGGAGAAATGAGTTCATCTCGGAACTTTCAAAGTAATCCATCGGCTCTTCGCGCTCGCCTCGTTTAAATGGAATACCTAGCACGATTTGCAAATCCGCCAGGCTTTCTGGATTCTCTGCAGCGAGGAATCGAACGAAGGTATGTAGAGCCGCAAGGCGAACATTGCGTGTGGCGATGGTATTTGCTCGAACAATTTCTAGATGTTGCAAAAATCTCATCACCTGATCGCGATTAAGATCGCTTATCTGGCTTTGTAACTACTCAGGCCAAATAGGCGCTATTAGTAGCAAGCAGGATTGAACGCTTGGCCATTGAACGCATCACGAAGTGAATGCAGGATGTTGCGGCCTTGTTTTCTGGCGATTGATAGATTGCCGCGAAATCGACAGAAGCGGTGTGCTCCGTGTTCGGAGCGGAAGCATCCTGATATTTTCTGCTTCACTTTTGCCATTCGTACATCACTTTCTGCAAGATTGTTATCAAACGGTACGTCCAGATCATAAACAAACGCCAACGTTTCGTGTTTATGAAAGACCAATCGATCATGTAGGTTCTTTGCCTTATGCTGTTTGACTCTACCGCGTTTCTTGATTTTGGGTGGGGTGACAGTAGGTAATTCATCTCGGCCTTGTCGAATAATTCGACTGTAGCGTTTTTCGTGATAAGCAATGCGCGACGTTGGTAGTGCCTGCTTGCCGGACGCCCGTGCGGCATCCACCTCCTTCTTTGCATCCAACAGACAATCGATCAACTTTGCTGCCCACTGTTGAGCGTGCTGTTCGTGTGCGTGGGTCAGTTCTCGAAGGTGATGTGCGTTGCACAGCACGTGAAAACACTCAAACCCGTGGGAGCTGGCCCAATGATCATGTACCGCATATCCTTCAAAGTCGTCGAGTATGCTCATGGCTTGCATGGCAGGAGCACCACGCTTAGGAGGTATCATGTAGCTTGTTACTTGATCGGTGCAGTAGTGACGACAGCGAATTCCATCGAGCAAACCCAGCGCATCCAGTATAGACCCATAGCGGCCAGTACTGCTACCTTAACAACCTCCTTCGATTCGCTGCAGTGATTTGCGAGAGATAAGGACTTGATCGTTACTGGTAGCATCGAACGACTCCAACACTTACTTGTACTTGCGTGTGATATAAAGCGTGACTGCTCAGCATGCACGCTGCCCGAAAACAGATGTTGAAATCATTCAACCTGGTCTCGGGCAGTTCACCGCAAGCGTCAAATCACGCTCAGCATGACAGTCGCAGGAAACAGACTACAGGCAGTTGGTTTCACCAGAGCAACCGTTAGCGCCCGTTGAACCACCGTTACTTGGCGTACCGTTCTCACCGGGCATACCAAGAGTAAAACGGTTATCAATATTAACCGGTACTGCACCATCGTTTGTGTTGGCATCATAGATTCCCACACTATCGCCACCGCTTCCCGAATTACCGTTGGCTCCACCGTCGCCACCCTGGCCAGTTGTAATGCCATTGTTCTGAATAAATGGGGTGAGATTTGGCCCAACGAATATGCCAATAGACGGTCCACCAGCACCTCCGCTTCCGTCACCACCTCGACCACCACTGCCGCCACGACCGCCGTTGCCACCGCGACCGCCTCTTTGAAAACCAACCACGACACCGGCGGCACCGCCGCCGCCAGCACCACCTCCACCGGCTGTGCCAGCACTACCACCCGTACCTGCTTCACCACCGTTGGTTGCTGTAATGGTATTACCACGAAGCTGGCTGTCGTTAACTTCATACAGCCACACACCTATCGACGATCCGCCGCCATTGCCGCCACCACCTGGTGCACTGCCGGTACCGGCTTCACCGCCACCGCCACCGCCGCCACCGCATGCGCCAAAACCGTCCGCATGACCACCCCCACCACCGCCACCGCCTGTGCCGTTGCCGCCTGAAGTACCGGTATTGCCTGAAGCTGGCATGAACATACCTGAGGATGATTCGAAAAGCCCTGCCGCAGATCCAGCACTGCCAGCATTGCCAGGCCTTCCAGCACGGCCTGTTCCTCCACCAGCAGATCCGCCGCTTCCACTATTTCCGGCACCCGCGCCACCTGCATTCCCTCCACGGAATCCGCCACATTCCAGTCCAGTGGCGCCTTCGCCGCCGCCACCACCATCGGCACCGCCTCTGCCTGAAGCACCTCGTCCACCGGACCGACCACTACCACTACTGCCACCTCTACCAGACTCGCCGTTCGAACCCGTTGAACCGGCACTACCCGTACCACCTGCGCCAGCGATCACCTGATTATCAAGAAACTCAAGGCGGGCAAGACTGGTAATACGCGCGCCATAACTGCTGCCCGGAATTGCTGTGGGGCTCGCGTTCACATCACCTGCTATCAACACGTTATTTTCAACAGTAAATGTGCCCGCCCCTCCCGCTACGAATAGTGCAGCCATATTGTCACTCGGTTGAGACGTGCCGGTTTGTGCACTCAAGGCAAAGCCTGAGAGTTCCATTTGCCCGCTGATTGACTGATAGGAAAATACGCCTTCGCTACCTGGGTTTCCCTGCAATACAACCGGTGTAAGTTGCGTTTCCACATCCCGTATCCAATTGTTGTTGTAGCCACCGTACATATTAGTGCCGTCGGGAATTTCCAGGCTGCTAGCGAGTGAATAGGGCAGCACCTCGCCATCATTGATGGCAGTCATTACATAAAGGTCTTCTCCCGGACTCAGTGACGACACCGCTCTTTGCAAAGTTGCAAAAGGCGCGTTGATTGAACCATCTTCTGATCCGCTGTTGGCACTACTGACATACACCGCAGCTGACCGGTCCCTTTGAACTTGCACTGTCACCTGATCTGATGACATACCGCCATCAACCTCAACATCCAGCGTGAAGCTCAGCGTAGAGACTTCATCAGGTGCCATAAACTGAGGAGAAACGCCCTGTAGTGACATGGTGGGTTCACCGTTGACCAGCACTGATGGACCGCTCATCTGACGCCAGCTGTATTGGGGCTGGCCAGAGAATATCCCTTGCGCTTGTCCGCTTAACGTGACACTCATGCCTGCGTTTACAGTCTGATCTTGTCCAGCATCGGCAATTACCCGAAAGCTGGGGTTCTCGCAATTGGCAATCTCAGTGGCATCGTCAGTACCGTCCGCGTCACTGTCTGCTAGCCTCGGATCAGAGACAAAAACATTGCCTGGTCCAAGGTTACAAGGTGGTCCTGAAAGATCACTGCCGTAAATTTCCGTGGCGTCTCCCAGTGTGTCACCGTCTGTATCAAGCCGTTGTGGATCAGTACCAAATTCCATTTCATAGCGATTGGGCAAGGCATCTCGATCTGAGTCAGTCACCAGCACAAAGGCAAGCGTATCTCCTGCCCGTAATTCGATATCACTTAATGCATAGCCTGCCTGAAGAAGATTCAGTACCTCAGTGGTGCGTGATCCGCTACTGTCCGCAGTACTGCTGTTCAATGCGCCGTACCAATACTGATTCCGGTCACTGGACATTGCAAAGCCTGCGATGGAGGTCACCCCGCCATTGGTTTGTGTGGCCGCGCCCTGTGATCCGAATATCCAGCTCCCCTCCCCTTCGACCACTTGCAATCCTAATACCTCGTTCAATGCTCTTGCGGCATTGATAGAGCGTCTGCCGTTACCCATGTTGACGGCGACTCGATGCGTTTCCAATCGATTTGACTGAACACCAAAATCAATAAAGATCTTGGCGGTCTGGGCCGCGACATCTTCGTCAAGCAACAGTAGTGATCGGTTCTGTTGATCAATCAGTCGGAAGGTTGCCGGTGCAATGACAAGGTTTTCCGAATCGCGTAACAGACGTCGTGCCTGCGGCAAAGTTAAATCAAGACTGAAATTAAAAGGCGCACTCAGAGAGTTTGTCGTGACACTGGTAGTCGGGAAAGTGCCGCCGGAGAATGTCAGATTACCAACAGGCTCCATCTCAAAGGGCCGACTTGGATCGAAAATGAAAGCGGACAACGTCAGGTTTTCCAGATCATAGGCCAGAGATCCGTCGTTTCGCACTTGCGCCGTGACCCGCAATGTACCGCCGTCGAAAACGGTACCTGTAGTGTTGCTGACTTCTTCCGCCCGACTGAACGTGTTGGCATTCTCCTGACGCTGCTCGTTTGTCCAGCTGACCGTAGAGCCGGTAGTCTGGGTACGTGAAGATTGCAGCCCCGTGCTTAAACTGGCCTCGTATGATGTTGATACACCAAGATCTGTTGGAGATGTTGACACCTCGACGCCCACCGTTTGTGTAGCTTCGACACTCAGGGTATGCCCAACCGCCAGTTGCCTGCTGCTTTCAGAACCACGGCTGGTCGATGTACCTGAGGATACGGATTGATCGTGCGATGTCGCTATGGATTGCGTTGTCTGGTTAGAGTCGGTAAACGACAACTCAATCTGTGGCACAGAAGTCAAATCTATGGCAATCCTTGCCAAATCGGAGACCAGTGGATTACGCCGGACAAGGTTACTGTCGGGATCGAACGTAACAACTTCCAGCATGTCGTTAAGCCCGTCTCCATCAGTGTCAGCAAGTTCAGGATTCGTGTTGTATTCGATAAGCTCGTCGCAATCAGGCAAGCCGTCGTTGTCGCTGTCCTGATCTACAGGGATAGCGCCGTTTGCACCGGTGCATGTATTACCGATGATCATAATCGGCCCGGGGCCGGGTCTGTCATCTATCGGGGAGGTGTTTCCTTCATCTCCGCCACCGCTCCCACAGGCTGCGATGAAGACGACGCTAGTCAATAATAAGGGGTGTCTAAAATTTCGTACAAACATTTTTGCTCCTTAATATAATTTTTATTGTCAGCTATTCGCGAAACTCGGATCCAATTTTCGAAGTAGCCGATGGTTTGTATTGAGTCACAAAGTCATGCAGCCTGGCCCAATCTAGATCGACGTAAAGCATTCCACCTGCTAGCCAAGTTGTAATCTATCACTGATGTTTGATAAGCCCGCGGAAATATTACAAGTGATCCGGTGAATATTACACAAAGCATTTTTCACCTACAGGCCGTGCTTTAAAAGTTATCAGAACCGTTGGATTCAGTTTTCGGTACTGAATAAGGTTGTAGTTAACTGGATGAGATGAATATGGCACCGTTGCCAGGCGTTTGGTTATCCGCGTCAATAACGTCGCAAGGCATGAACCCGAATAGTAGCGGTGCTCTGTATCGTCAAGGCATGGGACTAAGTCGTACCGTTAGCTGAGCATATTGCCCTCGCAACTATGCTGTGTGCTCTAGTTGCCAAGGTATCTATCGTTTGGAGCATACCAATCTGAAAATCAGCTTTCCCAATGACTGCACACCTACTTTCCCAATGCAGCAAGCCCTTCGGCAATGCGTTCTCGCACACGTTTGGATGGCTCGTGTCGTAAGTGTTTACGCAACTGTGGCTGAAGTTCTGGATGTTTGCCAAGATGTTGTGCCAGATAGCCTGCCATCGCGTAGCGCGCTTTTTCACTGCGCTCAGTAACAAGCAGCGTCGCCATCTGTTGCATGGCAGTAGTATCGGACACTGACAACGCACTTAAGGTATCGGCAATTGAGGCTCGCACGTCTTCATCATTCTCTGTAGCCAGCGTGCGGGTCAGGATCTCTACGCTCTGCACATTGGCAATGGGCGCAAGTGATTGCGCAGCGGCCTTTCTAACCATGGGCTCGTCATCTTGCAACAGAGCACCCACCGGTTCAGCCAGATCGGAGTCGCGCGTATTACCCAAAGCAGACGCAAAGTCTGCCCTTAGTTGCGGGTCTGCCGTTCCTTGTGCTCCCGAAAGCAGCTCGCTGCGCAGTGACTCATACCCTGAATCATTTGCTCGCTGCAGTGCACCACCTGCAGCACCTAGTGCGAACAATGCGGTACTGGCAATCTGTCGCTCGCGTGTGTTCGCCGCATCGCGAAGCGTATCTATCGCTTCAGGTGTAGGATTGGCTACCGCTCCCAGTGCAATGATGGCACGCACTGTATCATTGCCGGACCAAGTGGCGTCTCCTATGATCGAACCCAGTGCGCTCTGAGCAGAAGACGTGCCAGCCAGTTCAAAGGCCAGGAACACATCGGCACGAGTTCTCTGAGTCCATCGATCGGCCTTTAGCTCGGCTACCAATGTTGATGCCAATGAATCATGCGCCTTGAGCAGGTCACGCAATGCGTGGATATGCTGCGTTCGATTGCTTTCGGCGCTATCAAGCATCGGTAGCCTATCAAGTAGACTATTTCGTGCCTGTGCTTCGCTCATGGACGCAGCAGCAGTCGCAGGAGTGGCAGATCCTGGCATGATGAGGCCTTTGCTTTCAAATTCAAACAGTGTGCGATCAATACTTAATGTCGCACCGTCGACTCTATCCAGAGTAGCCTTTGTGCTCAGTTCCAACACCGGTCCGGATTGCCCGGCATTTCTCAATGTCTCCGACAATCCCATAGCAGAGATGACGTTGTGTAATGGATCCAGTGTGATGCTTTCATCGGACACAAGCTCGGCTTGCTCAATCATGGAGCTGCCGGTCTGTGGTGTAAAGTCGCGTTTGGCTTTGGTGAAGTTTGTCGCTCCGATGCGCTGATAGTACGCTAGATACTGACCAGACGCGTGACGCTCATTGGCTAACCAGTTTGCGGAATCGGTGCTGTCCATGCTCACTTGAAAGGTTAGCATCAGGTTTTCAATGATAGTACGCGATTCACTATCAATGGTTTCGGAAAACTCGAACGACCCTGCCACCGGAACAGCACCGTCGGTGTACAGCATCCGGAAGGGGACCTGCAGCGCATCAGCAATAGCTGAATCTTGCTGGCCAGACACCATCAGCACCACGTCACTCAAACGTGAGCCGATACGTGCATCTGGTCCTTTGCCATCGAGAACCAGTTGTTCAAGCACACCTGACAACTTTATATCGAGCACCGGCGATAAATTGCCTGAATCGGCTGGCATGCTCATGGTTGACTCAACGTCGAAGGTGTACTGATTGCCGGCTCCGTTGCGCCACACAATGACAGTGTTGCCGGTGTTGGAAGAAACCTTTGCAGCTGGCAAGGCTGCCACCGATTCTTTGCTGTACTGGCTCGAATTTACAGCTGTTTCCCCATCGACTCCCAACGAAACTCGAGCATTGCTATACCAGTAACGCCACCCGAATATCCCTGCCATCACAACAAACATCAGCACGGCAAAACCTGCCAACGTTGTGCGTACAAACGAACTCATGGCTGAAAAAACAAGGGATCCTCATTGTCACGCAACACTACGCTCAATTGCAGGCCCGGATCTTCAAATAGCACATCAGAGAATCTGAACAAGGCGGGGGAACTGTAGATGTTCTTTGTGGCCTTGACTGATGCCAGACCCGGACAGGGAACCTTGATAATGCCTAGGTCACAACTTTCTATGCTGGGTACGACATAACGTACAAATAAATTGATTTTTCCCTGCGGGCCGGTAAAGCTCAATGTGCCTTTTGGGCCCTGGGTTATCACGAACTCCACGGGGTCAGTCGCCACCGGTTTATCACGTACTGCGATATCCACCCCATTGAACAGTGTAAAGCGTCCATCGAGCAAACGCAGAACACCCTCGACACCTGCGGTTATCGGTAGTCGTCGACTGCCAAGCGCTGCGTACATCGTGCCTTCAATGTTGGCAAAAGGACCACCCTGGACACCAAGCCGATAATTGTCCGGTGCCTCGTTGGTAAAGATGAATGGCGTGAACGAGAGACCGAAATTCCCCGTGACGTAAGCACCTGCGCTTAAAGGTATAGGACCAACGAATATCGTACTTTCCGCGATGCCGTTCTTTTCAGGATCTGGTAACTCTTTCGAGATCGATAATTTGTCGAGCTCCAAAGTGATCTCCACATTCGTAGGTACCTCGATAATGCGGGTCAGCAACAGACCGGCATGGATGATCTCGAGATCAAACTTTGATTCTTCACTGGCTGGCTTGCCTGGATAGTCTGGCACCAGTTGCGCATCAACAGAGGCCTTCATGAAACTGAACGATTGACCAAAAATCGTGACAGGCAGGTCACCATAGATGCCTTCGCGATAACCTCGTTCATCGGCAGAGGCGAAGCTGCCCAGTTCCATCCCGAATCCAAAGGCTGACCCACCGCCTTTCGTCTTGTAGCTTGTGCCGGTGCTCAAAGGCTGCGAAGGTCGGTTGAATAGCGGCGTGTACCCATCAATGGATACTGGCGGCAGGATCGTGTCCTCTGTGGGCGGCAATGTGATCATCAGCGCCTGGCACGATTCATTGTCAGCAGTATCCACCTCGGAAACGCTTTGGTTTACTGGCCGAATCTGCACGCAGATACTGAAATCCATGACGGCCATAGCTGAGGTTTCATCTCCGGGAGTTGTTATGGGCAGGCCGCTTAGAAAACTGCCCAGCTCACTGATAGCCTGCGCGTTGAGATCTGGTGGAGGCAGCGTAGGGTTGCTGCTGTTAGTGGTAAACCCACCGGTGATCGGTGGGAAGCGCAACTTGGATGCGAGTTCGCTGCCCAGTCGACCAGGAAAGTAGAAATTAATGTACTCGGAGTTAAGCGTCTTGTCATCGACCTCCACCCGTTCGGAATTGCCTGTGATGCTTTGTGGGTCCAGATTGCCAATGGGCAACCACTCCGCAGTACCGCCCAATGCAGTGCCAGTGGGGTCAACCCCATAAGCGTTGATGTAACGACCGGCTTCGGTATTCCAAAGATACAACGGGACATCATGCGTGGTACCGGTATCGGATCTGGCCATCCGAAGATTGGCAAACGCCTCAATATCGAGAGGTTCATTATCGCGAAGACCGTCAGCGCCCATCGTTATCGTTGCAGCAGCGTCGGCATTGTAGACGTTGTCTTCTACCAGATTGACCAGATCGTTATAGTCACCGGTGTTAATCTCCAGCGCTGCACGATCCAGTGCAAGTTCAGTAATGTAGGCATTGGGTATGATCGGTGGTGCAACATCCACTTCCAGAACAAATACGTTGTCGGTTTCATCTGTCTCAACAACTTCATCAGTTGGGTCGACAATGATCTGCAGATAGTACTCACCGGGTGGTCCTACACTGGCAGGTACACTCATTTCAAAAGAATAGGCCGCCGATGCGGATGAGCCACTAGAGCTCTGGAAATCTGCTGCCGGAATGACGCCTGAACCAACTGGTATCTGGACGGCATCTCTACCTTCAACTGCTGTTTTCTCAATCAGAAATAAAGAAAACTCAGCATCTATCGGCCGTGTGCTCGTCACACCCAGAGTCATATCAAACGGATAGGAAATTTCCAGATCAGTAAGGTTCGATACCGAACTGATGTCCAGATTCACACGTTGCGGTTCGGGATCGTCAGAGCTGCTGCAAGCGCTCAGCAAAACCAGCGATGCTATCAAACAAGTGAATAGACTGGCCTTTGACTGCCGACTAGAGTACATGCGTGATTCCCTGTGTAACGACGCACAAGATTCGTACAGCCAGCATCCAGGGAACATCCAGGCGCTGTCAGAACGACTCTGACACGTCTTCCATGAATTTATCGATAACCAAAACGGACTAGGGCAATTGCCATTTATCTGTTTGGGCCAACATATGATTACACAGTTGTCATTACCCGGCAATATGTAGATGATAAGACTCTACGAAGGTATAGGAAGGTCAGGTTGGAGCATGACCGTATGGTGAAGACCGATCACGTGTGAGCTGAGTCAGCGATTGGCGCGATAGCAGCTCAGTAGATCTATCAAAACCTATGTATCAAACACTAAATGAACACAATTAACTTACCCGAGCAGCTTTGCTCCTCGCGCTATCCATCTCCGCCGTGAACGAAGGGGTTTTCTGCGTGGGCTGATAAACTCTCTCATCGATAAACATGTTCGCTCCATCCACGCTTTAAACAATGAATACAGGGTAAGTTGCGCTACGTTTCTTGCATTGCAAGGGCAGCGTCTCTTTCTTCCAGACGATAAATCGAAAAATGCTGCTCTTGCACGTGCAATTTTCTCCAGAATCACCTCTACTGATTTTGTCCAAACGAATGGAGTCGGATCCACATTGTGATTGGATGTGAAGTCCATTAGCTTACACTCTAAGTCCTTTACCGAGCTGAACACACCGCGTCGAATCGCTTTGTCAGTTCTCAGGCCAAAGAAGCGTTCCACAAGATTCAACCACGATGAGCTTGTTTGTATGAAGTGTAGGGTCACCCGTTTGTTTCTCTTCAGCCAGTTCTTTATCTTTTGATGCTTGTGCGTAGAGTAGTCGTCCACAATCACGTGTAGATCCATATCCTTAGGTGTTTGCTTCTCAACACTCTTGAGAAAAGACAGGAATTCTTGATGGCGGTGTCGTTGTTTGCACGCGCCAATGACCTCGCCAGTGAATACGTTGAGTGCAGCAAATAAAGTGCTGGTACCGTTTCTCTTGTAATCTTGGGTCATCGTGCCGGCGCGTCCTTTCTTCATTGGTAGGCCGGGCTGCGTGCGATCAAGTGCTTGTATTGAGCTTTTCTCATCCACACAGAACACAGCCGCGTTCTCAGGTGGATTTATATACAGACCGACATCATCTGCCAACTTCTCTTGAAAGTTTGGATCGTTGCTGACTTTGAACGACTTAGCCAAATGTGGCTTGAGGCCATTGTCACGCCATACTTGAGACACGAATGTCGAGTGGATACCCAATTTTGCTGCCAGTGAACGAGTGCTCCAGTGTGTTGCGCCCTCTGGCTTCTCTCGTGTAGTGATTTCAATAATTTGCTGTCGCAGCTTGGCTTATTCAGCATTTTTACTTGGGTTCATCGTCAGGCCGCGCGGCTTGTTCTTTTCAATGCCTGCTAAACCTTCTTCGCTGAATCGTTTTCTCCAACGCCCTATCGCATGAGCGCTGAGTGGTACATGTTCGGCGATTTCAGTATTTGTTAATCCCTCATCCGCAA
>JBGCGC010000189.1:0-14646 GCA_045110475.1 Granulosicoccus sp. | reverse complement strand
ACCTTGAGAGCGAGCAACAACGCGGATGACCCCTGGACGAGCCGCCCTTCGGGAGACCAACAAAACACCCTCCGCCGCGTTGCTGTTCTTGACAAGGATCCCGACCTTGCCTGCGAACAGCGCCTTGCTGAGGGCGTTTTGATGGTCTCTGTTTGAAGCGTTTGAAGGTCACACTACACTAGCGAACATCAAACCAATTGATGGGCGTCTCATTATGTGAACTCAACCACTCGTTAGCTTTGGAGAAATGCTGACAGCCGAGAAATCCACGATGCGCTGACAATGGAGAGGGATGTGGCGCACTGAGCACCAAATGCCGTTCTGCGTCGATAACCTGCCCTTTTTTCTGTGCGTAACTCCCCCACAGCAGGAATACAAGGTGCTCGCGCTCATCACTCAGGCTTTTTATGACGCTATCAGTGAAACTCTCCCAGCCTCGCCCCTGATGAGATGCCGCCTCACCGCTCTCTACCGTGAGGACACTGTTTAGCAAAAACACACCCTGCTCGGCCCACGGCACCAGACAGCCCTGGCGACGCTTGACCAACGCATTGTCAGTCGCCGCCAGATCGCTATCAATTTCCTTGAAAATATTGAGCAATGAAGGGGGGATGGCAACACCTTCAGGAACTGAAAAGCTCAATCCATGTGCCTGACCGGGTCCGTGATAAGGATCCTGACCGAGAATCACAACCTTGACCTGGTCGAAAGGGGTCAGGGAAAACGCATTGAACCAGACACTCGAATGTGGAAAGACGACCGCAGACTGAGCCTTGCGATGAGCCAGATAGGCACGCAATTCCTTCATGTACTGCGCTGAAAACTCAGAATCAAGGCGCTTTTTCCAGCCTGGATCAAGAACGACGGGTTTACGCTTTTCAACCACGAGTTCTGCCTTTGGTAGCTTGTTTACGAAACCGCCTATTACACCACACCAAACCCAAAGCCGACTATCATTAAGCTATCAACCCCTCTGGCTGGAATTTCAACATCAGGCGCCTGCCCCTTATTACTACCGGAGTGTTATTCGTCCTGAGCGCCTGCAGAGTTGCCGAGGCGGCGCTGTGTCCGGCACCTGCGTTTGTCTACACCCCTGAAGCCTTCGCCAGCCAGCCCGGCGCTCCCGTGACGGCAGAAGCCGATAATCTGGAATCCAATGATGGCGTTGTCACGCTGGAAGGCAACACCATCATCGAGTATCTGGGCCGCAAGCTGACGGCGCAAAACGCGCTGTATAACCAGAATACGGGCGAGCTGTCAGTCGAGGGACCACTGAGCTTTCTTGGCGCAGGCGTGCAGCTGGAAAGCAATGATGCATTTATTGATATCGATGATGATATTTTCACCGCTGGCCAAAGTGAGTATCAGCTGGACCTGAGCGGTAAGCGCGCCACCGGGACTGCATCGGCAATGGAAGGCTTGCCGAACGGCGACTTCACATTAACCGAAGCCACCTACTCCACCTGCCCACCGGGCGATCGCAGTTGGTATGTCAAGGCCGACAGCCTGCAACTCTACCCTTCCGAGGGTGTTGGCACTGCGCGCAATCTGCGACTGGTGTTCAAAGGTGTGCCACTGCTGGCAGTGCCGGCCTTCAGTTTTCCGATCAGCGATATGCGCAAAACGGGCTTTCTTGCACCCATTCTTGCCCAAAGCGACAGGACTGGGATTGAATTGCACTTGCCTTGGTACTGGAACATCAGGCCAAACGCCGATGCAACCTTCACCCCCAGATTAATGACAAGACGTGGTGCACAACTGCAAAGCGAGTTGCGATACAGAAGCCGGCAGGGCATGTGGACGCTGAATCATGAGTACCTGCGTGATCGTGCTAAAGACAACGACACCCGATATTTCACCAACCTGCGTCATAACGGACGCTTTAATACAGAGTTCAGTTCTGAGATTGTCGCGCGTCGGGTTTCAGACAAGGACTATCTGGAAGATCTGGGCGATAGCCTGCAAGTGGCCAGTATCACTCATCTGGAGCAACGCGCAGACCTCATGTTTGAGAAGGGTCGTGTCAGTGGCCTTGGCCGCTTGCAGGGCTTTCAGACCGTCGACGAAACGATCGCTCAGGAAGACCGGCCACACGCCCGCCTGCCGCAGGTAAAAATCCAGGCAAATTCGGGCAGACTGCCATTCGGGCTGCGAGCCGATGTGGTCAGCGAATTCGTCTATTTTGACAAGGATGATGCTGTGACCGGCGTGCGCGTGGACATGCAACCGCGCCTGACGATGCCCGTCGTGCGCGATGCCTGGTTTATCCGGCCCAGCGCTTCACATCGATTCACCTATTACAGCTTGAACAACACCGAGGAAAACGCTGAGCCAGATACCCGACTGAGGAAGACCAGTTCAAGAAATCTGAATTCTCTGAGCCTTGACAGCGGCCTGTTTTTTGATCGTCTGCTCGATGACCGCGGCTCTATCCAGACGCTGGAGCCACGCCTGTTCTACCTGCGCGTCCCCTACACCGAACAGTCGGATATTCCCGTTTTCGACTCCAGCGCTTTTGACTTCAATATTAGTCAGTTGTTTCGTGATAATCGATTCAGCGGCGCGGATCGTGTTGCCGATGCCGATCAGCTCTCGATGGCGCTCACCACGCGAACCATCGATGGGCAAGATGGGCGGGACGTGTTTCGAGCAAGTATCGGACAGATCAGGTACTTTGAGGATCGACGCGTGACTCTGCCACCTCAGGACACCATTGAAACGCGAGACACTTCAGATTTCGTCGGTGAGGTATACACCACATTGAATCAGAACTGGGTGGGCAAAGGCAGCATACAATGGAACCCGGATGAGACCAGCACTGTGCGAAGTTCGCTGGCACTGGGTTACCGGCCCGGCCCTGATCACATTGCCAACGTTGCACATCGTGTCGTCAGATCCGAAGTCAGCCAACTGCGAACTGAACAAATCGATTTATCGGCACTTTGGAAGTTCAGTGACTCATGGCGAATCGCCGGTCGGTGGAACTACTCCCTCGATGCGGATCAAAGTATTGAATCCTTGCTGGCTCTCGAATACGAAAGCTGCTGCTGGGCAATGCGTTTCGCCGCCAGACGCTACATCGCCGATAACGGTGATGACCATGATTTCAGAGGGTACTTCCAGCTTGTTCTCAAAGGCCTTGCACCCTTGGGCCAGAATTATGGAGCGCTACTTGAAAGTGCCGTGACAGGTTATCGGGATACTATTGACTAATGATGAGACTGCATATTTTTTCGATGAAAGACGTATTCAAAAGACACAGGTCTGTCCATGCAAGCTGCTGCCTTGCCTGCGCTTTATTAGTGGCCTCTTTGCTGCCAGCGGCAAACGCACAGGATGTCGAGCTTGATCGCATTCGCGCGGTGGTCAATGAAGGTGTTGTGCTGGACAGCGATCTGAGGAGTGCTGTTGCATTTTACAAGCAACAGGCACGCAGTAACTCACAGGGCGTACCACCCGATGACATCATCGACGAGCGGTTGCTTGAGCAACTGATCGATCGGGAAGTGCGTCGCCAACACGCCAGACAACTGGGAATCTCTGTAGATCCGGGCAGTATCAATCGTGCCATAGACCAGATCGCCAGATCCAACAACATGGATACCTTGCGCTTTCGCGAAACTGTCAGGCAACAAGGCATTGATTACGACGCCTTTCGCCAGAACATCGAAGAGGAGCTACTGCTTCAGCGCCTGATTGAACGCGATGTTCAAAGTCGTATTCGTGTGTCACAACAAGAAATTGACGACTATGTCGATGCCGCCAGAAATGATGTCGCAGAACGGCAGCGCTATCGGATCAACCATATATTAATTGCAGTGCCAGGATCTGCGGATGAGGCACAACTGGACGAAGCGACAACACGTGCCAATGCCGTGCTTGCCAATTTGCGCGCAGGCGATGACTTTGCGCAAGTGGCTGCGGCGAGCTCAGACGGCGCGCGTGCGCTGCAAGGCGGTGATCTGGGCTGGCGCACGCTTCAGGAGCTACCAGAATTTCTTGCAACCGCTGTTCGTGATCTGCAGGCAGGTGATCTGGCAGGACCGCTACGCTCAGACAACGGATTACATGTCGTTCAGCTTGCCGACAGACAAAGCGGTGATCAAACCACACAACAAGAGACACTTGCCCGACATATCTTCATTGCCGGTGACGACCCTGCCATCGAACAGACCCTGGCAGAAGCCAGACAACAGATTGTCAGTGGAACGCCTTTCGGTGAACTGGCAGCGACGTTAAGTCAAGACCCGAATAGTGCTGACAACGACGGCGAACTTCCCTGGTTCACTGAAGGTCAGATGCCACCTGCAATGGAACAAACCGCTGCATCACTGACCATCAACGATATTAGTCGTCCGTTTCGCACACAGTTTGGTTGGCACTTGCTGCAGCTTCTGGACAGGCGAGTTACCCGGATAGATGAGCAAGCGCTGCGAGAACAAGCTGGCGATGCATTGCGTCAACGCAAGGTAGAGCAGGAAACCGAACGCTGGTCACGACAACTGCGCGACGAATCCTATGTGGAAATTCGCAGTTGATCATGACGGCCCAATCCAGACATGCCCCCATAGCCATTACACCGGGTGAACCTGCCGGCATAGGGCCGGATCTTGTGGTTATGCTTGCGCAACAGGCACGCAGCTTTGGGTTGATCGCCATAGCTGATGAAAACCTGTTGCTCGATCGTGCGAGGCAACTGGGCCTGCCACTGGAGATCGCTAGCGTTGATGCCATCTGCAGCGATAGCATCCCCGAGCGCGCTGGCACACTCGCCGTTCACCCGGTACCTCTGGCAGAACCTTGCGAATGCGGTGTTCTCAATCCGGGCAACGCGCGCTATGTCCTGAATACGCTCGATGTTGCCACGGACGGATGCATGGCCGGCCAGTTTGCGGCGATGGTGACGGCACCGTTGCATAAAGGCGTGATCAATGATGCCGGTATCGCCTTCACCGGACACACCGAGTATCTGGCCCTGCGTACGGCAAGCGAGCCGGTAATGATGCTGGCTACCGGAACACCTGCCGGCGACTTGCGGGTAGCGCTGGCGACGACGCATCTGCCCTTAAAGGAGGTCGCCGCGGCGCTCACACCCGATGTCCTCGAAAAAGCCCTGCGTATCCTGCATCAGGATCTCACAGCACGCTTTGGTATTGCCGATCCGCACATCCTGGTCGCCGGATTGAATCCGCATGCCGGGGAAAGCGGACACATGGGCCGCGAGGAGATCGAAGTCATCGTGCCCGTATTGGAAAACCTGCGCAAGCGCGGCATGCGACTCGAAGGTCCTTTGCCCGCTGACACACTGTTTACTCCACATCACCTGAAGGGCGCCGATGCGGTAATGGCCATGTTTCATGATCAGGGACTGCCAGTGCTCAAGTACGCAGGCTTTGGACAAGGTATCAATATCACGCTGGGTTTACCCATCATCCGCACCTCAGTAGACCATGGCACCGCACTGGACAAGGCTGGCACCGGCGACATCGATCAGGGAAGCCTGCAGGCAGCACTGACACTTGCACAAAAGCTGGCTGTAGCCTCTGCCGCACCTGATCAGCCTACCGAATGAAACACAAGGCGCGCAAACGGTTCGGACAGAACTTCCTGCAAGACGAATCGGTTATTACGCGCATGCTCTCGGCCTTGAAACCAGCGTATGACGATCAGGTGATTGAAGTTGGACCCGGACTTGCGGCGCTTACCCTACCACTACTTGAGCAGCTTGATAGTCTGACCGTTGTTGAGATAGATCGTGACCTTATTGCCAGACTTCGTGAACGCAAGCTGGACAAGCTGTTCATCCATGAAGGTGACGTTCTGGATATTAACTGGCACAACCTGGCCGACGGACGAAGCCTTCGTATTGTCGGCAACCTGCCTTACAACATAGGAACGCAACTCCTACTTGAGCTATCGGCGCATCACCCCGTCATCAGGGATGTGCACGTCATGTTGCAAAAAGAGGTTGTCAATCGCTTGCACGCTGATGCCGGGACACGAGCCTACGGTAGACTCAGCGTATTGATGCAGAGCGTATTCACGATCACACCATTGTTCACCGTTCCACCCGAGGCGTTTCAACCCGTCCCCAAAGTGGAATCGGCAGTCGTGCGATTAAAAACACGCCCGGATGCCCTGCCCGTAGACTCACTGATCGCCTTGCAGACAGTTACCCGCCTTGCATTTGCCAACAAGCGCAAGACGCTGCGTAACAATTTCAAGGGACATCTGGATGCACAACAACTGCATGCGCTGGACATCAACCCGCAGGCACGAGCCGAAACCCTGTCGCTTTCAGACTTCAACCGTTTAGCGAGTCGCCTGACCACTCAAACTGATTCGCAGTAAAAAAGCTGACACATTGTTCGGGCTAATCGTATTGAGGTCGACGTAACCGGCATCCGCAATGATAAGATACAGTCACTTCACTTGCGCTGATAACGCAGGAGCGCGACATGATCATTGACGTGAACCCGGATACGGATATGGGCACAGAGAAAGATTCCTCCGGACGCAATATCGAGGTGGATATCGAAACATTGTACGTTGAGTCCGAATCAGACCCTGACCGTAATCGGTTTGTTTTTGCTTACACCGTCACTATTCGTAATGTGGGCGATACCGCGGCACGGCTGCTGACTCGCCACTGGGTTATCCGCGATGGCAATGGCAAGGTTCAGGAAGTTCAGGGGGATGGCGTGGTTGGTGAGCAACCGCATCTGAAACCCGGTGAAGGCTTTCAGTACACCAGTGGCACGATGCTGGAAACTTCCATGGCAACCATGGGCGGCAGTTATATGCTGGTCACTGACGATGGCACCGAGTTCAAGGCGCTAATAGACGACTTTCTTTTGTCCGCGCCGCGCACATTGCACTAGCCAAAAAAATATGACTACCTACGTCGTCGGTGACCTACAGGGGTGCCTCAGTCCACTGGAGCGCCTGCTGGAAAAGGTTCGGTTCGAGCCTGCCAGCGATCGCCTCTGGCTGGTCGGCGATCTGGTCAATCGCGGTCCCAAGTCGCTGCAAACGTTACGGTATGTAAAAGCATTAGGCGATGCCGCCATCACCGTACTGGGAAACCACGATCTACACCTGCTAGCCGTGGTTTACGGCTACCGAAAGCAATCGGGTAAAGATACTCTCAAACGTATCGTCAATGCACCGGATCGTGATGAGCTATGTGACTGGCTGGCTTCTCGTCCCCTCATGCACACGGATAACAAGCTGGGGCATACGCTGGTGCATGCAGGAATTCACCCGCATTGGTCTCTAAAGCGGGCAGCGAAACTGGCTGACAGACTCCACCGTGCCTTGACTGACAATCCGTGCGAGTTATTCGAGCACATGTATGGCAATACACCGGCCTACTGGAGCAAGGCTCTGAAAAAGCAAGCGCTGAACCGATTCGCAATTAATGTATTTACGCGCATGCGTTACTGCCAACTGGACGGCGCACTCGACTTCGATTTCAATGGCAGTCCTGCCAATGCACCGACTCATTTGCGCCCTTGGTACGCACTGCCCGACAGGAAGCCCACTGGAAGCCGCATTATATTCGGCCATTGGTCCAGTCACCCTTCAATGAGCCCGGCAGATGTCATGCCAACCGATCGAGGATGTGTGTGGGGTGGGTGCCTGAGTGCCTATGCTATTGAACAAGGCAAAAGCGTCTGGGTCAAGTGCAGTTGATCTTTGTTGCTCACCCGTCGTTGACGGTTACAACAAACCTACCTTGAGAGACAAGCCCATCAGGCTTTTTCAAGCACCCAGTAAGTCACCGGGAGTCCGCCTGTGGTTTGCACATCCTGCACATCTTTCGAGGCTATCTGCCAGTCATCCCAGCTAAAACTGTCCAGCCAGGTGTCGCCCTCAAATTCCTGATCAATGACTGTCAGGTACAAGCGTCGGGTTATTGCCATGGCATCACGGCAAAGGCCGGCACCACCGATCACTACCATCTCGTTTGCGCGTGTTGCCTCGCTCAAACAAACCTCTCTGGCTTTTAGTACAGCACTGTCCAGATCATGCCGAACCACCACATCCTCAGCCATCCAGTCGGTATTGCGCGTCACGACAATATTGGTGCGCCCAGGCAGCGGCTTGCCGATTGATTCGAACGTTTTGCGCCCCATGATCACTGGCTTTCCGAGCGTTACCCGCTTGAAGTAAGCCAACTCGCCCGGCACGTGCCAGGGCAGCCCTCCCGCCTTGCCGATAAGACGGTTCTTGTCCATGGCCATCATCATGGCGATTTCCGGTTGACTCATAGTTGCATGACACTCGGTAGGTTATTGCTTGATGAAACCATACCCCAGTGTTTTGGTGGGGGTGGTACCCAATGAATACAGATTACCTCAAGAATACCAGCTCTTTATAGCCTTGCTGTCTTTCACTCCGTGTTTTATCCACCGTTGAAAGTGACTTTTCCCACAGACGAAGCTTGTGACAACTGTCATTGTTTCTCACACATTGAAAGCGCTGATGTTCTCTGTAGCCATCATCGATAGCGATACCAGAAAACGCAATCTCGTTATTTCAATGTGCGCAAGTTGTTCGGATAAAAACGGTTGGCTGAAAAAGAAAACAACCTTTTTTCAAAATCCCGATTGCTATTCAGGTGACTTGTAATTAACCCATAGATGTAACAACCGAGGACGTAAACCGATGAGTACTGAGAAACGCGGTTCAGAAAAATTACTGAACAATGGAGACAGTTTGTGTGAGCTCACTGCCGAAGAACTTGAACTGGTCGCTGGCATGGGGCCTGTGCCAGTTCGATGGAAGTTCCCTGACATTGAACCTCGCTATGTTTTCCCGGATTTTTTCCCACTCGGCGAACCAGACCCGCAACTGTTTAAAAACCAGCTGGATCGGTTTGTCAATCGGGACGATCTTCGCGCATTAGGGCGTTGATTCAAAGTACTACTTACATTTAAATCTGGAAACGGTGATAGCAATGGGACCAACAGGAAGTACACGAATCGTTCAAATTCATCCAACGCGAAAGTGCAACCTGAGTTGTAAGCATTGCTACTCGTCATCTTCGCCGCAGGCAACGGACACTCTGGAGCCTGCGGTACTGATCAAGGCACTGGATGATCTGGCAGCAGAGGGCTACAACTGGGTGACTTTCTCAGGGGGTGAACCCCTGGCCTATGACCATCTGCCCACGCTTCTTGAGCACGCCAGACACATCAATATGAAAACGACCCTCGTCACCAATGGCATGCTGCTGACGGACAAACGTCTGGACACTCTGGAGCATCACATTGACGGTTTGGTTATATCGCTCGACGGCACACCAGAGTCACACAATCTGATGCGCAACTCTCCTCGCGCCTTTGAAACGATGGAGAACAATCTATCGAAGCTTTGTCATCGTGGGATCAGTTTTGCCTTTCTTTTTACGTTAACCCAGAACAACCTCGACGAGCTGCCATGGGTAGTCGATTTTAGTGTCGCGTCAGGTGCCAACGGACTGATGGTGCACCCGCTGGAAATTACCGGTAACGCAACTCAACAACTTCAGGGAAAGTCCCCTGATAAACAAGAAAGCGCTATAGCGTGGCTGTTGATAGAGAAACTGAAGAAAAAACACGGAGGAAGACTCAACATAAGTCTCAATATGGTCCACACGGCTCTATTGGAAAAAAACCCGGATGCGTTTTTTCTTGGCGACTACCCAACACCATTAAAAGGTAGTCTGTCAGATCTGCTATCGGGCCTTGTCATTGAACCAGATGGTGAGGTTGTTCCCCTTCAATATGGTTTTCCTCGCCAATACTCACTAGGCAATCTGAAAGATGATCGTATCAGCCATATGGTCAGTGGATGGCAGAACAAGCTTGGCCCCAGGTTACACCAGCTGAGCGCCGAATTGTACGCAACGCTCGGCACTGAATGTAATGGGCAGTTTATCAACTGGTATGAAAAGCTGGATCAATATGCCAGTCAAACCCAACCGCTTCCCTTTCCGACGATAAAAACTGTTGAGTCGGCTTGTGTGCCAGGAATCAGCTGATCATGCGCAGATCACTGTTCCGCAGGGAGGCGATGCAACAGGAAAGACGGCCCCTCGAAGGCACTTTACTGATAGCGGCATCACCCAAGGCCAGCTTATTAACTCTCATGGCATTTGTTATTTCGTTGTGTACGATTGCCTTTATCTACTTCGGGGAATTCAATCGAAAAGCCAACGTCCAGGGTTATCTATCGCCGGACAAAGGGCTTGTCAAAGTGTACCCACAGGCTATTGGTACACTGCTTGAGAGACGCGTTGACGAGGGAATGCAAGTACACAAGGGGCAGATCCTTGCGGTGATTTCCACTGAGCAAGGTAGCTTGCAGATACGCGATGCCAATGGTGAAGCGATACGTTTACTCAAGGAACGCGAAGCGAGCCTGGAGAACGAACTAACAGCTCAGATCAACATTGATATTCTGCGCAAGTCGACCATCAAGCGCAGACGTGCAAGTCTCGCAGAAGAGCTTGTGCAACTTGAGTCCGCAATCAGCACCGTTTCGCGGCGACTGGACAATGCAACACAGGAAAGCCGACGGTTTGAGGATTTGAAAAAATCCGGCTTTGCGGCTAGTTCGGATGTGTACAGACAGCAGGACATCATGATGGAACTTCGCGGCCGACGACAAATTCTGGCGCGAGATCATATCGCGCTAGTCGGGCGTCAACAAGCTCTGGAGACAGAAATGGCTAGCGGTGAACTGGCTGCCAAATCACAACAGGAAACATTGAAGCGAAGGATACTTGAGGTCCATCAACAGCGTATCGAACACGAAAGCAACAAGGAGATTGTTATCGCAGCGCCTGCGGATGGCATTGTCACCACCATACTGATCCAGCCTGGCCAACCGACACGACACAATACGCCACTGCTAAGCATTATTCCACACGGAGCCGAGCTGGAGGCAAAACTGCTGGTGCCTAGTCATGCAATCGGTTTTATCACACCCGGGCAAGATGTTGCACTTCGCTATTCAGCGTTTCCTTATCAGAGGTTTGGTCACTATCGCGGAGTCGTAAATTCCATTGCCAGAACACTGCTGCTACCTGGTGATGTCGATCTACCCACACCATTAACATCACCTGCGTATCGAGTGACCGTAAAGCTTGATGATCAGTCAGTGGTGGCCTACGACAAGGAGTTTCCGTTGCAGGCAGGCATGTCATTCGAGGGGGACATTATTCTTGATAGACGCACAATACTTCAATGGATGTTTGATCCGTTGTTGAGCCTCACCAAAAGGAGTTGACCATGGCGCTTGTCAAAACGCTTGACTTTGTGGGCCGTTCAAAAACCCCCATTGTTCTTCAGAATGAGGCACAGGAATGTGGCCTCGCCTGTCTGGTGATGATTGCGTGTCATCACGGATACGAAACAGATCTTCCAAGCCTGCATCAACGTAATTTTGGCACTGCGCGCGGGGCACGACTATCAGATCTGATACACACCGCCGGTCAGCTAAAGCTGGCAGCACGCCCTGTCAAGGCAGACCTGGATGAGTTGTACAAGTTGCAACTGCCCGCGATAATCCACTGGGACTTCAACCATTTTGTCGTATTGACCCGTGTGGGCCCAAAGAGCATCGAGCTACACGATCCGGCTCAAGGCAAGCTATGCCTGTCTGTGCAAGCAGTATCCAGACACTACACGGGCATCGCTCTCGAACTATTGCCTGAAGCAGACTTTGTCGCAAGAAAAGAGCGCCGCAAGATTAGTTTGCGACATTTACTAGGCAAAATACAAGGCTTACCCAAAGCCATTTTAACCATTGTGATGCTGGCATTGGCACTAGAGGTGTTTACCCTTGCTGCCCCTCTTTTTATGCAACTGGTTGTTGACAGCGCCATCGTATCAAACGATCGCGATCTACTATCGCTGCTGGCAATAGGTTTTTTGCTGCTGAGCTTCATTCAGATCAGCGTAAGTCTTTTACGTGGCTGGGTAATGATGGTGATCAGTAATCAATTGAACCTGCAGTTGCTTAGTAACCTGTTTCGCCACCTTGTACGCCTGCCCATGATCTGGTTTGAACGGCGCCACCTGGGAGATGTCATATCACGGTTTGATTCCATGGGAACCATTCAGGCAACACTGACCGGCAGCTTCCTGACCGCCATTATTGATGGCTTGATGGTGATAGCCACCCTTTCCATGATGATTTTCTACGCTGGAAGCCTGTCTGTGATTGTTGTTCTGGCGGCGGCTGGCTATGCGCTGGTCAGACTGCTGTTATACAGGCCATTTAGGCAAGCTCAAGAGGAAGAAATAACACGCGGTGCCAAACGACAGACACACTTTCTTGAAACAGCACGTGGTATCCAGAGCATCAAGCTGTTCGGCCGGCAAATGCTACGCAGAAACCAGTATGACAGCCTGATGGTTGATCAGTTTAACGCGGGCATTCGAGTACAGAGGCTGAGCCTGATCTACCAGTGCGTCAACGGGTTGATATTTTCTCTGGAAAATGTTGTCGTCGTGTGGATCGCGGGCGTAATGATAATGAATGGCAAGTTTTCAGTGGGTATGCTGTTTGCTTTTATTGCCTACAAACAACAGTTCATCACCCGTATAACGGGATTAATCGAAAACGGTATTGAGCTAAAGATGTTGAGTCTGCATACGGAACGGGTCGCAGACATTGCGTTAAGTGAGGCAGAACCTGAAATAGTCGGTATGGAGCCCCTATCAAGCCAGAAAAACCTTGATATCAGGGTGAACAACCTATCGTTTAGCTACGCAGCAAATGAAGACGCAATCATTGAAAACCTGGACTTTCATGTGCAAGCTGGCGAGTCAGTCGCGCTGATCGGACCTTCCGGTTGTGGCAAGACGACACTCGTAAAACTTCTACTCGGCCTTCTGCCTCCGGACAAAGGAGAGATTTTTATCGGCGGCCAATCATTGGCCAGACTGGATCTGAGCGCTTACAGAAACAAGGTGGGCACTGTCATGCAAGACGATCAGTTGTTCGCAGGATCCATTGTCGACAATATTACGTTCTTTGATCCCGAGCCTGATATGCATCGGGTTCAGCAGGTCACCTGTATGGCGGCCATTCACGCCGAAATAGTCAGCATGCCATTGCAATATCATTCCATGATCGGCGATATGGGGTCTGTTTTGTCTGGTGGTCAAAAACAGCGGCTGCTTCTTGCCCGCGCTTTATATAAAAAGCCTGATATCCTCATCCTTGACGAGGCTACAAGTCATCTCGATGTCGCTGGCGAAAAACGGGTCAGTGCAGCCGTTATGCAACTCCCCCTAACGCGCATCATCATCGCTCACCGTCCAGAGACTATACAGTCGGCTGATCGACTAATCGAAATACCCACCGGCCGTACCGCAACGATCCGCGCGCGAGAGCATGCAGAACCGGGTGCGCGACATGCCGGAATACAATCAGGTGCTTAACATGTCTTGACGAAAAATCCAGAGACAGGCAGGATTGTCGCTGCTCCGTTTGAGCCCAGCCCAGCTCAGGCTCCAGAAGGTAACCATTCCAAAACCAAGCAGAGACATTCAAGATTGAATACAAAGCCTGACAGACGAGACTGGCTGGCCATCGCTTGCGCTATTTCAGCGGTTGCAATCTGGGGATGGTGGATGTCTGCGACAAGGCTCGCTGCGCAGCAGGGTATCCCATCAATGGATGTTGCGTTAATGCGGTATTCAGTGCCAGCTCTATTGCTTTTGCCTGTCTGGCTTCCCACGCTTCGAAAGCTCAAAAAAGCACCTCCATGGTCAATCATTGCCATGCTAGGTTGGGGTGCCCCGTTTCTGTGGCTAGTCACAGAATCGTTGAAAGAATCCGACGTTGTTTATTTTGCGACAATTGTTCCCTGTACCATGCCTATCCTTGCCGTCATTGCTGAACGGGTGTTTTTCAAACAACAACCAACGCGAACACAAATAATTGGTTTTGTACTCATCGGAAGCGCTGCACTGCTGGTTATTGTCAACGCCATTTCAGGCGGTGGCACAAGTCTGAGCAGTCTCGCTCTGATGTTTTTAGCCGCTGCTGGCTGGGCTTGCTACGTTGTGTCGTTCAGACACACTGGCCTCACCGCAGCGCAAGGGGCAGCCTGGGTGTCTGTCGCATCTACAGTTATCATTCTTACTCTAATGCTGGTAACGGGTTCCCAGATATTACAACTCACAACCGAGCAACTGATGTTCAACTCATTCTCGCAGGGTCTGATATCCGGATTCTCTGCGGTTCTGCTGTACACGATTGCCATCGGTCGTCTCGGCTCTGTGCGCGCCGCAAGCTTCGGTGTGTTGTTGCCCATCCTCGGATCGTTCTTCG
The DNA here is from genome assembly GCA_045110475.1 of Granulosicoccus sp. Taxonomy (GTDB): domain Bacteria; phylum Pseudomonadota; class Gammaproteobacteria; order Granulosicoccales; family Granulosicoccaceae; genus Granulosicoccus. The sequence goes on along the minus strand of JBGCGC010000189.1, from coordinate 312 downwards.
CCTGGGTATGGCTAAACGAGATGCCAACCCTTTTCAGTCTGTTTACACTGGCACTGGGCACTATCGGTGTTGGTGTCATCAACGGAGTTTTCAGATCAAGGGCGATGTCTGACAAACCAACTCACACGGATACGAGTGGAAACCACTTGTGAAAAAACTTGATCTGATAACTATACCCTAGTGATGCATAAAATTTTGAGTCCAGAAGCTTATAGAGCAGTATATAAGGCGCTGCACGGAGTTTTTACTGGGTTGAGCCTAGTCACTCTAGGTGAGATCCAGGAAAAACGAGTACAGCGTCTTAGATGCTGC
>JBGCGC010000188.1:0-36611 GCA_045110475.1 Granulosicoccus sp. | reverse complement strand
CCCTTCGGGAGACCACCAAAACACCCTCCGCCGCGTTGCTGTTCTTGACAAGGATCCCGACCTTGCCTGCGAACAGCGCCTTGCTGAGGGCGTTTTGGTGGTCTCTGTTTGAAGCGTTTGAAGGTCACACTACACTAGCATGCTTAGCGACATGACCTTGCCTATTAGACACTAGTGGGCCACGCGGGGGTATATCAAGGCTTAATGTACGTATAGCCTTGCTGTTGCAGGTACGAAAGTTCAGCCACACCACTAGGCACGATATCGTCCTCATAGACATCAAACAGGTCGTTCTCGTAGCTGATTTTTCTACCATTCAGCGTGTTGTTGCACACATGCATTTCAACATTCTGGCTTTTCAGGTTAAGCACCTGACTCTGCAGAGCTTCATTGTTCACAGCACTTACAAGCATGCCAACACCATTGCCATGCAAAACAACCTTTACGTCGATGTTTTCAGCACCCACCGCGTTGATGTGATTCTGAATATTACGCATCGCGCCTCGGTAGGCTTTGTCATCTTCGCCACCGTTATAGTTAATGTGGTAGACCACCTTTTGCTGACCGTATCGGTCGCTAGCATGAGCATGGCCAAGAACCACCAGCAAAGCCAGGGAAAGCGCAACAAGCGCTGGATTTATTGTAAGTTTCATAAGTTTCTCCAGTCAAGCGTCATGAAAAACGCAGCAGATTCAGACTATCACTGCACGCAGTTGTTCAAGGACTATACCGAAGAAGCCTCACTTCAACAACGCTGACTATTAGGCGCTTTCCCTGTCGTTCGACATGGATCAAAACGCTTACCAGTAGAAGTCTTGCTCACAGCCGCGCTATTAATTGGCAAGTAGCAACGCGAAACGCAGCACGTCATCGATATCCTATATATGTTAGTTTACTAGAAAGCTTTCCTCTCTTAGTGCGCTATTTCGAACAAGCATCATCAAAACGCTTGGGGTTGCCTGACACTTGCTTTTGTCTTATTTCGTCTGCGTCTTATATTAGAATATCAGTAACTTAGTCTTAGCCTTGGGGGAGAACTGTGTGAGAGTACGAGCAACGTAAGACACTTATCGATGCGAAGCTTTGACAACATAAAGACTTAGCAAACGCTCGACAGTGGCACACGAGCATCGGCGCGACGATTCATTGATGTTTAGCTAAGGCTGGTATGCCACACCTAACTCTATAGCCAATTGATTCAATCGTCTGTCTGCTGTCCACAGCGCATGGGCCTGTCCAAGTTTGGTAGCCGCTAGTAGATGAAAGTCGCTGTAACCAACGCCTCGGCTGTACAACTTTAAATGTTCAACAAACTGCATTACATCAGTGTGCTGCACACCGATAACATGAGGTAAATCGTTCAGGTCGGCAAGTATGGCTTTTCTGTGACTCAAACTGCCACAGGCTAGTTCGCCAATAACAATTGAGTGAATTGATATGTTGTTTTTCATCAATTCAGTGGTCAACGGATGATCAGGTGTTGACAGATGTCTGATCCAAATAGAGGTGTCGGCCAGAATCACTTCGTGATTTCCAAGTCGCTATTCTCTGAATCGGGAGGACGACGTCGAGGAGTAGTCTCCAAGTCTGGCATTGTGCCACCCAAAGCCGCCAAACGATGAGAGGCCTCCCGTTGAATCAATGCATCAAGGGCTTCACGCATGAGTGAGGCGGTGTCAGTTATGCCTGTTCGCTCTTTGGCATTGGCCACTTTTGCGTCGTCCAGTGTCACTGTAGCGCGCATAACGAATTTCTCAAAAAAACGTGCTACGAAAATATCATAAAATTAGTAATCTAAAGTGATTTTTTTGATTACCTCGTCCAAGAACAACTTCCAAGTTGTTCGCATTTTCAAACATCATTGCAAACATATCAGCGGCTTTTTACACTTACTCTCTGACTATAGAATTAAAAAAGCCCGTAATAACAGAGGCTTAGAACAATATTTTTACACAACCACCCTAAGGTTCAAAACGGTTAGGGATACCTGAGGCTAGATTTTGTAAGATTTTTTCGTAGATGGGATACAGATTCAAGAGCTAGTAGTAAATACCGTTGCGAGGCTGTGAAAGCGTCAAGATTTGGCAGACGCTCGAAGGAGTTTACTAGCATCAGGGCGATAGTCACCAAACGCAATAGTAACTACAGATGGCTTAAACATTGCATCCAAGATGCCAAATTGATACCATAATGGCATTCTAGAACGGGAGCCACTGATGGCAAACCTATCACTCAAAAATATTCCTGACGATCTTTACGCTCAGTTACGTGCATCTGCTGAGGACAATCGACGCAGCATCAATGGCGAAATTATCTACATGCTGGAGCGTTCGCTGCGACCCACACGACGTGACGTGGCACAGAGACTAGAAAGCGCGGCAAAACTTCGTCAAAGCCTTGCGCCAAGAGTTTTCGATCCAGCAGATATCGATACTTTTAAGCGGCAAGGTAGAGATTAGTGCTTGTCGTCGATACCAACATTATTGCCTACTTGTTTCTGCCATCCGATGCGTCGATACATTCGCAACGACTACTGGAGCTCGATAGCGATTGGACTGCACCCGTTCTGTGGCGAAGCGAGATGCGAAATGTACTGTTGCAATATGTCCGAAAAAACTTGCTGACCTTGTCAGAATCAATTCGGGTACAAAGCGAAGCTGAACAATTGATGCTTAACAATGAGTTTGACAGTGTGTCGAGAACCGTCATTGAACTTGCTGCTACGTCTGAGTGCAGCGCCTACGATTGTGAATTTGTCGCGCTCGCGGTTGATCAGCGTATACCTTTAATTACCGCTGACAAAAAACTGGTCAGATCATTCCCTGATACCGCACATTTTCCTGAAATGTACATTGAGAAGCGGCTTTGAACGAACGAAACAGCATCAAATTACATTCGCAATGTTATCCAACAGAGGCATCCGTTCACCTGACTTTATGACACCATCCACTACGACGTACTGAGGCGTTGTTGACACTTTCTCTGACTATAGAACTAAAAAAGCCCCTAGTTACAGAGGCTTATAATATTAACTTTACACAAAACGTACCAAGGTAACCCCTAGAACGGAATATCATCATCAAAATCCGTAGCCGCAGAACTACTGGATGTCGTACTCGCAGCAGCAGGCTTTGCACTCTCGCCTTGTGAGCCACCGGAACCACCGCCCTCGCCTTCTCCGGCACGTGAGATTCTCCAGGCCTGCAAATTGGTGAAGTACTTGCCATTCCATTCCCGACCGCGCAAGTCGAATTCGACTTCTATCTGCTCGCCTTCATTGTAATCGTCAATGAGTGTGCATTTGTCCTGAACCAACTGGAACTTGACCATCTGCGGATACTGTCCATCGGCAACTTCGATGACAAATTCACGGGCAGTAAAGCTTGCGCTTTTTTGTTCCGTATCAAAAATCTTTTCTATCTTGCCTTCGGCTTTGTAGCCCATGATGTTTACTCGGGTTCGGGTCGGTTATTCGCTACCGGCACCTGGATGGATGACGGGCGTGTTGCAGTTTACATCGTGGTTCTGGGCACGATGGCGCAAGGCATGATCCACAAGCACTAATGCAAGCATGGCCTCGGCTATGGGCGTGGCACGAATACCGACGCAAGGGTCGTGGCGTCCGGTGGTTATGACCTCGATATCGTTCCCTTCCACGTCAATACTTTTGCCGGGCAAACGCACACTGGATGTTGGCTTGAGTGCCAATGCCGCCTTGATACTCTGGCCTGAGGATATACCGCCAAGCACGCCACCGGCATTGTTGGAGAGAAAACCCTGCGAGGTCATTTCATCGCGGTGCTCAGTGCCACGCTGTTCGACGCTGGCAAAGCCTGCGCCAACCTCAACGCCTTTGACGGCATTGATACTCATAAGAGCATGGGCAATTTCCGCATCGAGACGATCAAATACAGGCTCACCCCAGCCAACAGGGACGTTATCGGCCTGAACGTTAACCTTGGCTCCGATGGAATCACCCTCCTTGCTGAGCTTCTTCATGAAATCTTCGAGTTCTGGCACCTGAGCGGCATTGGGCCAGAAGAATGCGTTGTTCCCTATCTCGTTCCAGTCAAAGCCTGCATAGTCAAGCTTGATAGGCCCAAGTTGCGACAGATAACCGCGTATAACCACACCGCCCATCGATGGTTGTGCCAGCGCAATCTTGGCCACTGAACCGGCAGCCACGCGCATCGCAGTCTCACGTGCCGAAGAACGTCCACCACCACGATAATCGCGAATACCGTACTTTTGCAAATAGGTGTAGTCGGCATGGGCCGGACGAAATTGCTGTTTGATCTTGTCGTAGTCACGTGAGCGCTGATCGATATTGCGAATCAGCAGGCCGATGGGGGTGCCTGTAGTCTGCCCCTCAAAGACACCGGACAGAATCTCAACCTCATCGGCCTCCCGTCGCTGTGTGGTGTAGCGGCTCTGACCCGGTTTGCGACGGTCAAGATCGCGCTGCAGATCGGCGCTTGTGAGAGGCAGACCCGGTGGGCAGCCGTCCACGATACAACCCAACGCAGGGCCGTGACTCTCACCAAAGGTTGAGACGGAGAAGAGCTTGCCAAATGAGTTTCCAGCCATTGCGCAAGTATACAGGTGGCGCGCAGCCTTCGGGCAGCCGAAAGGATGAACTGAGCGAGATCTACGAAACCCGCCCCACATCCTGCACATTGCGAAGCTGTCTAATCTTGTCCATGGCTAGCGCCAGTTCACTGGTGTCGGTAATCTGCAGGCCAATTTTCATATCGGCCGTCTGCATCTGCTTGTTACTTTGTGTGTTAACCGAGACCACATCGATAGCCAGCGTCGACAAGGTAGTAGACACATCACGTAACAGGCCATGCCGATCAATCGCCTTGATAAATATCTCGACGTGATAACGTCCGGCGAAGTCATCCCCCCAGTCGACGTCGATCAACCGTTCACGCTCTATGTCACGCAAATTGAGAATGTTGCTGCAATCAGCCCGATGAATGGTGACGCCTTTACCACGCGTTATAAAGCCGACAATGCTGTCAGGTGGCACTGCCGCACAACACGGTGCAATCTGCGTTAACAGATTGCCGACACCGCGCACGTTGATACCCCCAGAACTGCGCTGTTGTACCGGGGACCTGGTGACTATTTCCTGCGGCTTGCTGGCAGGCTCTGACAAATGATCAATTGCGCCCACGATTTGAGCCACAGTGACATCGTTGCGGCCGATAGCGGTAAACAAATCGTTCGGTTTATCGAATTTCAAGCGCTTGGCCAGGGTATCAATAGCGATGGTGCTTGCCTTGAAACGCTTCAATTCTCTATCGAGGATCGCTCGCCCGTCAATCAGGTGCTGCTCATGATCCTGCTGGTTAAACCAGGCACGTATTTTTCCGCGTGCACGGCTACTGTTGACATAGCCTAGCGACTTGTTAAGCCAGTCGCGACTTGGACCCGGCTCGCGCGTCGTAAGCACCTCAACCTGATCACCGTTACACAGAATATAGGTTAGAGGTACAATGCGGCCATTGACCTTGGCACCGCGGCAGCGATGCCCAATCTCGGAATGAATGTGATAGGCGAAATCGAGGGGTGTTGCACCGTTGGTCAGGTCGATGACCTCACCCTTGGGTGTAAACACGTACACACGCTGTGAATCAAGCTGCTGGGAGAAACCTTCTATTAATTGTTCATCGTCGTCATTGTCTTCCAGTAGCTGACGCAGCGCATTGATGCTCTTTTGCAGATTAACGTCAACCACACTGCCTTCCTTGTAGGCCCAATGTGCCGCCACGCCGTTCTCGGCATGATCGTCCATGTCCCGTGTGCGGATCTGTATCTCAACCGGCTTGCCCTGTGGCCCAATAACAGCGGTGTGTAACGAGCGATACCCGTTGTCCTTGGGGTTGGCAATGTAGTCATCAAACTCTCGGCTAATGGGTTGCCAGATGCTATGCGCCACACCCAGAACGCCGTAACACTGTTGCAAGTCATCCACCAGCACTCGCACTGCCCGCACGTCAAACAAGTCGGTAAACTCTATGTGCTTTGCGTTCATTTTTTTCCAGATGCTGTAGATGTGCTTGGGCCTGCCAAACACCTGACAATTGGAAATGCCATGAGTACTGATGCGCGCATCAAGATCAGCCACGAAGTCCTTGATATAGATCTCACGCGAAGCGCGGTTCTCTTCGAGTGCGCCTGCGACTCGCTTGTAGGCATCCGGGTCGACAATACGAAACGCAACATCCTCAAGCTCCCACTTCAATTGACCCAGACCCAGACGATTGGCCAGAGGCGCGTAGATGGCCAGCGTTTCCTGAGCAATGTTCCTTGCCGAAGCAGAGTCCCTCCTCTTGGCCAGAATATATAATCGCTGGGTGCGATAAGCGAGCTTGACAAGCACTACCCGAACATCCTCGACCATAGACAACACCATGCGCCTGAGCGTTTCGGCCTTTGCGCCGCTACTGATGGTACTGTTGATGGTCAGCTCGTTTAGCCAGCGTACACCAGAGGTGAGCGTTGCTATTTCCTGACCAAAATGCTCGTGTACATATTCAATAGGGTGGGTGGCAGTAGAGACGTCTGTCCCCAGTAATGCTGATACAAGAATCGGCATATCGGCACGCATGAACTTCAGCTGCGCAGCAACATACAACGCCTCCGGATAACCGGTCTTTTCATCGCGGAGACTCCAGGCGTGCTCCACTGCCCGGCGAATGATCAGTGCCTGATTGCGTGTAAAACTTTCGGACAGATAATCCTGCGCGCTCTGCAATGACTCAAAAGCTGATTCATCCGCACTGAAGGTATGCTTCATGCTGAACCGCCAGGAGGTTCATGCACTAGTTTGCGTGTCGAAGGGCAACTATTGGCGGCGTGTACAGCACCTTGCGCGTAGCCAGATAACCAGCCGCGGCAATTCCCAACGCTCCTCCAAAAATTCCGACGATCCATAACCAGACGTTAAAGTTAAACGGTAGCTCGAAAACAAACTGACTTAATGACCAGGCAATGATGGTGGCAAAAAGCACAGCGAGAAAACCCGCTATGCCACCCAGAATGGCAAACTCCGCAATGACAGCCTCTCGAAGCTGTTGATGCGAAGCACCCAAGGCACGTAGCAAGGCTGACTCACGAATACGCTCGCCCTGACTACTTTGCACAGCCGCAAGCAACACACAAAACCCGGCAAGTAGCGTGAACAGAAAGACATATTCTACCGCTAAAGAGGCTCTGTCCATCAAAGACTTCACCCTTGTCAGAATTGCACCAATGTCGAGCGTTGCTATGCCCGGAAACTGACGTGCCCAACCAGTTGTTGCTTCTACAAAATTTTGTTTTATATGAAAACTGGTGACATAGGTAGCCGGCAGGTTTTCCAGCATGGCAGGTGATGAAACGGCGAAGAAATTGACCTGAAAAGATTCCCAGTCTACTTCTCGCCAGTTGGCAACGGTCGCCGTAGTTTCAACCCCGGCACTTCTGAAAGTGAGCGTGTCACCTATTTCAAAGCCATTCTCTTCGGCCCACTCCTGCTCTATGGAAAGCAAAGGTGGCGCACTGCCACCCTCGTCCCACCATTCGCCCGACACAATCGTGTTGTTGGACGGAACCGTGTTTGAAAAAGACAGGTTGTACTCACGTCGGGCTCGGCGCTCTTCGCGCTCGGTTGCATCATTGCCGAGCACGCTCTCACCATTATGAGCCACAAGCCGCGCTCTGACCATGGGATAGATACCGGTGTTCTGAATCCCCTGTGCTTCCAGTTGCGAGGCAAATCCATCAACCTGATCAGGTTGGATGTTCACCACAAAAACGTTAGGGGCATCTTCGGGCAAATCCTGCTCCCAGGCAGCAAGCAGATCCACCCTGACAATACTGATGAGAAGCAGCGCCATTATTCCCATGGCAAAAGCGGCAAGCTGCACAACACTACTCGCTGCCCGACGTTGCAAACCTGCTGTACTCATTCTGAATCGTGGCCCGGCAAGCTTACGCACAAACAGGATCATCAGCCGACCGAACAAGGCAAAGACCAGCAGCATAGCCACAACACCTAATACAACTATGGCACTAAGCAGAAAATCACCGGAAAGCAGAAACACAATGGCAAAGGTTGCCAACAGTCCCAGGGAGCCAGCCACGATCGAGCTACTGCCAAGACCCGAGTAGTCTCGCTGTAAAACTCGCATGACATTGACGCGCCCTGCTTTGATGATCGGCAACAGCCCAAAGCCTGCCAGCGCAATGAAGGCTGTCAAGGTGCCAATGAGCGGCGGCATGAATCCTGGCGCAGGAAGGTCAAGCCCGAACCAGCCCTTGAGCAGATTGGCGAGCACCAGTTGTGCGAACCAGCCAACAACGATTCCCAATGTAGAAGCAACCAGTGCAATCAACGCAAGACGCGTGGATAGCCACACAATGACCTCCACCCGGCTGGCACCCAGAGTTCTCATCACCGCACTGGCATCCGCCTGACGCAAGGCAAAGTGACGCACGGCCAGCGCTATAGCGGCTCCGGCGAGCAACACGGTAACAACCGATGCCAATCCGAGAAACCGCTGTGCCCGGTCGAGTGCCCGCGTCATCTGCGGGCTGCCATCGCGCACGCCACGCACACGTACCTCGGACAAATATTGATCGCTCATTAAATCGCGGGCCTGCTCAAGCTCCGCCGTATCACCCGCCATCAGTAGTGAGTACGTGGCTCGACTGCCTTCGCCGAGCAGTGCAGATTTTTCCAGATCGGCCAGATTGATCATGACCCGGGGAGCAAATTCGAAGGCATTCTCACCACGATCAGGCTCGAACGCAATGACGTGGGTAACCTCAAAATCAGCCTCACCCAATGTCAGTTTGTCACCGGGTGTCAAAGCCAGCGCCGATTTAAGCTGCGCATCCACCCAGACCTCACCGACCGACGGTGCGCCCTGCTCGCTGACGAACTCAGTAACGGGATCATCGATACTGGACACACGGATAGCACCTCTCAGTGGATAACCATCGGAGACGGCTTTCATCGCCACCAGTTGAGATTCATCCCGCTCGTTGATGACTACACTGGGAAAACGCACATGCTGCGCGGTTGACAACTCCATGCTACCAATGCTCGATAGCAAGGTATCAGGTAGTCGAAATCCGGAGCTTGCAACCAGATCGGCAGCCAGCACGTCGCCAGCCTGCCGCTCCACAGCACGACCAATTCTGTCAGTAAAAAAACCGACCGCTGTGACCGACGCCACGGCAACCAGAAGCGAAAGAGCCAAAACCCGGAGTTCACCGGAACGCAAGTCGCGCAACAATGAACGTACGGCAAATCGAAGCTGCCGCATTATGCCCGCAACCCCACCAACCGCCGTCGGATCGTTTCTTTCTTCCGGTGGAGAAACCACCTCGGAGGAGATCGTGTTCATAACTCCTCCAGTCGACCGTTACCCATACGCAAGGTACGGTCACACCGTTCGGCCAATGAATTGTCATGGGTGACCAGCACCACAGCCGAACCTTGTTGCTCGCGTAACGAGAACATCAGCTCTATGACCTTGTCACCCGTGTCACTGTCCAGATTACCCGTCGGTTCGTCGGCGAATAACAGAGCCGGTTGTGACACGAATGCGCGAGCCAGTGCTACGCGTTGCTGCTCGCCACCGGACAACTGCAAAGGCTGATGACCGGACCGATGGCTCAATCCGACTTTTTCAAGCATGGCTTTGGCACGCGCTGCGGCATCAGAATCGCCAGTCAACTCAAGGGGAAGCATGACGTTCTCAAGCGCCGTCAAGCCCGGCAGAAGCTGAAAACTCTGAAAGACAAACCCTACCTTGCCCGCGCGAAGACGCGCGCGTTGATCCTCATCCATGGTTGACATGGGTTGATCAAGCAGGTCAACAGCGCCTTCGGATGGCGTATCAAGCCCTGCGAGGATTCCCAGAAGTGTGGACTTACCAGAACCGGACGGCCCGACAATGGCCACAGCTTCCCCGGAGTGGATATCGATATCCAGCGCGTGCAGGATCGTCAGGCTCCCTTCCGGACCCGTTACCCGCTTGCTGATCTGCCGACCACTCAACACCGCCTTGCTGGCGATGTCCGTTGTACTGGTTTGCTGTTGCGGGGGCGTACTGGTCATGAGGATTCGCTGTGTTTTTGGATTATTCACGTTGCTGTGCAAGAACTGCGACAGTTCAAACATGACAAAGTTTGCGATTTGCCGAAATCAGGGCTGTAACTTGCACCGGATGCCCCAATATTCTCGTAAGTAACAATACTGGGGCCTTATTCGAGTTGAACAAGCGATGAGATTGAACACGATCATACGATTTATCCTGATTACCATCACCATGATGGCAGCCGCAACGTTACAGATGGCACGCGCAGACACCTACACGGCGCTGGTAGTCGGTGATAGCATCAGCGCAGCCTACGGGTTACGCGAAAGTGAGGGCTGGGTGTCGCTGGCCGAGCAGCAATTGCGTAAAAAGGGCCATGACGTCACGCTTGTGAACGCCAGCATCAGCGGTGACACCACGGTCGGTGGGCTGCGCAGATTACCCGACGCGCTTGAACGCTTTTCGCCAGATCTGCTGATTATCGAGCTGGGCGGTAACGACGGGCTACGAGGCTATCCGACCAATGCCATGCAGCAAAACATAGAGGACATGGCAAACCTGGCTCTGGAGAGCGATGCCAGCGTACTTATCCTTGGCATGCTCATTCCATCCAATTACGGTCAGGCCTATCTTAAAAAATTCAGTCAGGCATTTGCTGACGCAGCAGCCAACACCGACAGCGCATTCGTGCCATTTTTACTGGAGCCCATAGCGCAGGATCGCAACTATTTTCAGCCTGACGGCATTCACCCTACCGCTGAAGCACAGCCGCTTCTGGTTGATCATGTCATGCCAGCACTGCTAGAACTTATCGAGACAGAACAAGCCCTGTAACAGAGCCGCTCAACGGCCAGTCTGGATTGCCGTATCTCGCAGTACCTTTCGCATGATCTTGCCAGTCGTCGTCATCGGCAGTTCGCTGACAAACGCGACCTCACGCGGATATTCGTGTGCTGCCAGTCGTGTTCGGACATACTCCTGGAGCTGCGCGGCCATGTGCGCTGAGGGCGTATACCCTTCATTGAGAATGACAAACGCCATGACAATTTCGGTACGGTCCTTATCCGGCTTGCCGATAACCGCACTTCTGAATACGGCAACGTGTGCATTCAGGCAGTCTTCAATTTCGGCAGGTCCGATGCGATAGCCCGAACTGGTAATAATGTCATCATCACGCCCGATAAATTTGATATAGCCGTCCTGATCCATCACACCCAGATCACCTGTCAACAGGCAATCACCCTGGTACTTGGCAAACGTTGCTTCCGGGCGTTGCCAGTATTCCAGCATCATCACCGGATCGGGAGAACGAACGGCTATCTGCCCGACAGTATCAGCCGCCACCGCCTGTCCGTCGTTGTCAATGATGAGCACCTGATGGCCCGGCACAGCCTTACCCATGTATCCAGACCTCGTCGCAAACAGCGCATTGCAGGACGAGACGGTCATATTGCATTCCGTCTGGCCGTAGAATTCATTGACATCCAGGTCAAAAGTTTCACGACAGAATGCCTGCAACTCAGTACCCAGCGGTTCACCGCCACTTGCGATTGAACGCACCTGCAGTATCCAGCGCTTGCCAGCGTCAGCGACTCTGGCAAGGGCGCGTATTGCGGTCGGCGGCAGAAACATGTTTCTGATTCCCAGCCTTGCAATCAGCTCAAAGGCAGCTTCTGCCTCAAACCGCTTGAACCGATGAGCAACGACGGGTACACCATGATGTAACGCAGGAAGCAGCACATCCAGAAGACCTCCAATCCATGCCCAGTCAGCCGGCGTCCAGATAAAGTCATCAGCGTGGGGAAAGCCGTTGTGTGAAATTTCTACTCCCGGCAAATGTCCCAACAGTACACGATGAGCATGCAATGCCCCCTTGGGCTGCCCGGTCGTGCCGGATGTGTAGATGATCAGTGCCGGATCATCAGCCCGGGTAGGCACCGGTGCAAAGTGGTCGGCGAGCGAGGACGCCTCCTCTATCCAGTTCACACAGCCTTCAACGGCACCATCCACAACAACTATGTGTTTCAAACAAGGCAACCGTTCGCGTAGTTCACATACGATGCCAGCCTTGCGAGAGTCGGTAATGACAATGCTCGCACCTGAATCTTTCAAACGGTATGCCAGGGCTTCCTCACCAAAAAGATAGAACAACGGTACGGCTATGCCACCCACCTTGTAGATTGCTATATGACTGATGGCCACTTCCAGGGATTGCTCAAGAAATACAGCAACCCTGTCCCCTTTTGCATATCCACAGACATCGAACAGATTGGCCATTCGATTGGACAAACAACGGAGCTGCAAAAATGTGGTTGTCCGAACCAGAGAATTTTCCAGGCAAACTATCGCCGGCTTGTCCGGCGTCAGCTCTGACCATTTGTCACAGACATCTACACCAATATTGAAATATTCGGGTATGTCCCAGACCCATGGCGCGCTAAGCGCCTCTAGCGAGGCCGCTGCATCGCTATCAGGCATCACCGTCAGCCATTACCGTACAGACGCTCTTCCAGCGTCTTGCCCCGGGACAACTGACGATAACGCCATCCATTGTCTGCCAGCAACTGCAACAGCGCGATGCTTGCCTGCATTTCATTGTCGGTTTCGATCAGATAGTCACCTTGAGTGGTCTTATCAACCCGGAGGACGCTCGGTAACTGTTGACATAAGGCAACAAAAGTATCGGCAGGAACCGATGGCGCTCTAAGAGTCAGGAAATCGTGATCAGCATCATCAGATACTGCTTCAAAACTGATCAAACGCCCTTTCTCAAGATACACCACCGAACCGCACAGTCGCTCCAGCTCATCCAGATTATGCGAACTGACTATGAACGTGGTGTGCGCAGACTGCTCACGCACAAGATCACGGATCATTCTGGCGTTTGGTGGATCAATTCCGGCTGTTGGCTCATCCAGCAGTACCAGACTGGGTGAGCCCATCAATGACTGGGCAATTGCCACACGTTTTCGCATACCGTGGCTCAGATCCGTCGGCTTGGTATCCAGCGAGTCGCGCAGATCAACCATCTCGAGAACCCGGAGCACTTCTGCTTGGGCTGCCTGTTTTGCCATCCCCTGAAGGCGTGCAAAAAAGCGCAGCTGCCGGCCTACACTCAGACGAGGATCGAGCAACGCATCCTGCGGAAGAGCCGCCAGCTTTCCACTCAGTTCGGGAGATCCTGGTTGGTGCCCGAGTATGCTTACCTGGCCAGTTGAGGGCTGGATGAAACCACAAACAAGACTCAGGAATGTGGTTTTACCCGCACCATTGGGACCGATAAGTGCAATGGGCTCGCCCGCATCAAGTTCAAGGCTCACACCGTCAAGAGCCACAGCGTTGCCATAGTGTTTTGTCAGCGCATCGCAATGTATCAGGCTCATAGGTCACGCCTTCTCATGATGAGCACACCAACGAGCAACAATACGAACGTGTGAACGATGGGTATGGCAGCAACCGATAGAGTCTGCCAACCGGTTAGCCCGATAAGCGTGTCTATCTGAGAACCGGGTAAAGCCCAGTCCAGCCAGTTGGCATCTGGCATTTTCGACCGAAGAATACTGACCAGCAACGATACGGCTATCCAGATGACAACGGCGTAAATCGTCGCCTGACGTGCGGTACTTGCCAACACGGATACCAGAGCCATTAGCGCGACATAGGGAGCCAGCACCAGCATCAGGTTAACAACAATGACCGGTCCGGTCGCCACAGCTGCAGCAAGCCTATCCGAGGAATTAATGGCAACGACAGCGAGCACACTGATCAGCGTCACCAGCACCACCAGCAAGAGTATAAAAAGCTGTCCGATATAACGACCGAAGAAAATTTCCAGACGGCTGCATCGTAGGACCAGATAACGCAAGGTACCTCGGGCACGATCGGAGGCCGTCTGGTCAGCAGCGGTCATGATGGCCAGAAAAGGCAGCAAATACAGACTGACTACCCAGAACACACTCAACTCGGGTGAGGGCCACAGGCGCACGCCGGACAAACCGATTTCGGGCAAGATCATATCTGCAAGACCGGACTCGGCTGCACCGCTGAATAACCGTGCTGCTGGCATGACTCCATAGTGCAGAACTGCCAGCCAGATCAGGCAAAAGCCGGTAATCGACAGAAACCCACGCCGTGTAGAAAATAGCCGCAGCACTTCATCGGTGGCTATGACGATCAGTTTCATTTATCCACCGTGGCTCATCAGGCTTCGGGGCGCATATGCGGAAACAGCAAGACATCACGAATACTGGCCGATGCAGTCAACAACATGACAAGCCGATCGATACCGATACCCTCACCTGCGGTTGGCGGCATGCCGTACTCCAGTGCACGTATGTAATCGGCATCGTAATGCATCGCTTCTTCGTCACCCGCTTCCATATCCGCTACCTGTGCCTTGAATCGTTCAGCCTGATCCTCCGCATCATTCAGCTCAGAGAACCCATTGGCAATCTCACGCCCACCGACGAACAGCTCAAACCGGTCTGTCACACTCGGATCTTCGTCGTTACGACGTGACAACGGCGACACCTCTGTGGGGTAGCGCGTTATAAATGTCGGGTCCATGAGCTTACCTTCCACCGTTGCCTCAAAAATTTCTGTCTGAATCTTGCCAACCCCCCAATTGGGCTTGAGCTCGATGTGAAGCGAGCTTGCCAGCGCGGTTATAGAATCCAGCCCGGAAAGCATCTCAGCCGTGACGCTCTCATTATGAGCAATGATGGCATCGGTCATGCTCAAGCGTGTAAATGGCTTTGCAAAGTCGTACGTGCTGTTGCCGTCTTCAGAATCGATAGTCAGCGTCCCAACCACATCCCTTGCCAGACCTCTGAACAGGATTTCGGTCATATCCATCAGGTCGTTGTAGTCTGCATAGGCCTGATAAAATTCCAGCATCGTGAATTCAGGGTTATGCCGGGTACTCAATCCTTCATTACGAAAGCTCTTGTTAATTTCGAAAACCCTGTCAAAACCACCGACCACCAGACGCTTGAGATACAGCTCAGGTGCGATGCGCAGATACAAGTCCATATCCAGCGCATTATGGTGGGTAACAAAAGGCCTGGCTGCGGCACCGCCCGGGATAACTTGCATCATCGGTGTCTCTACTTCGAGAAAGTCGCGTTCGAGGAAAAAATTTCTGATGTAGGCGATGATGGCAGAGCGCAAGCGAAACCGCGCACGCGTCTCTTCACTGGTAATCAGGTCGACGTACCGTTGTCGATAACGAGTTTCCTGATCACTGAGCCCATGAAACTTTTCTGGCAAGGGTCTTAGTGATTTGGTCAGCAACTGGAAGCTGGCAACCTTGACAGACAACTCGCCTGTCTTGGTGATGAAGAGCGTACCGCTGATACCCAGCACATCGCCAAGATCCAGTTGCTTGAATTGCTCATACAAGGTTTCACCCACGGTGCCCTGATGAAAGAACAACTGAATTGAACCCGATGAATCTTGCAGGTCGGCAAAGCTTGCCTTGCCCATGACACGTTGAAACATCATGCGCCCGGCGACTGCTACCGAAACATTCTCGGCAGCCAATGCTTCTTTTTCCTTTTTACCATGCTCGCCATGCAAGGCACTGGCTTTGTGCGTTGGTCGGAAGGTGTTCGGAAACGCATTGCCAAGACTGCGTGCCTCATCTAACTTGGCGCGCCGCTGGGCGATTAACTGATTGTCTTCGTCGCTCATGAGTTTTCTGGGTTGTCTACACTGTCTGTTGAGAAGCCGGGCGAGACTAAAGCCCGGCCTTGAGACTTTCTATAAGGAACTTGGAGATGTCACCATCCAGAACGGCTTGCGTGTTACTGGTTTCAAGGTTGGTGCGCAGGTCTTTGATACGGGACTGATCCAGTACATACGAGCGTATCTGACTACCCCAGCCAATATCAGATTTACCCTCTTCCACCACTTGTTGATCACCCATCCGTCGGGTCAACTCTGCCTCGTACAGCTTGGATTTCAGTTGCTTCATGGCAGTTGCCTTGTTTTTGTGCTGTGAACGATCGTTCTGACATTGCACAACGATGCCACTGGGTTCGTGGGTGATACGCACAGCCGACTCGGTACGGTTAACGTGCTGTCCACCCGCACCACTGGCACGATATACATCGATACGCAAGTCGGCGGGGTTGATGTCAATGTCGATATCATCATCGACCTCTGGCGAGACAAAGACGGCTGCGAAAGAGGTGTGCCGCCTTGAGCCAGAATCAAACGGGCTCTTGCGCACAAGGCGATGTACGCCGGTCTCGGTCCGCAACCAGCCAAAGGCATGATCACCTTCGAAGCGAATGGTCGCAGACTTGATGCCAGCCACATCACCGGGTGAGGCCTCGATAAGCTCGGTTTTAAAACCTTGTGATTCACCCCAGCGCAGGTACATTCGCAACAGCATTTCTGCCCAGTCCTGCGCTTCGGTTCCGCCGCTGCCAGACTGAATATCCAGAAATGCAGGTGATGCATCGGCATCACCGGAAAACATACGCCGAAACTCAAGGCCTGCCACACGTGCTTCAAGAGAGGCCAGATCCGTCGCTACCGCTGTGACCGTATCCTCATCGTCTTCCTCACGAGCCATCTCCAGCAAGTCGGAAGCATCAACCAGACCGCTGTCCAGAGCCTCTATGACATCTATCGTATCCTGAAGGGAGGCGCGCCTTTGCCCAAGCTTCTGGGCATGCTCAGGTTTGTTCCAGACCGCAGGATCTTCGAGTTCGCGCAGAACCTCCTCTAGCTCTTCTTTTTTGCCGTCATAGTCAAAGATACCCCCGGAGGGAATCGGCGCGCTGCCGAAGATCCTCAATGTGCGTCAGATAAGGATTGATTTCTATCATAGGACTGATCTGGTTAACGTGGAGAACGAATCAAGGGATGACAAAGCTGGCGAATCGCCAGAGGCCTTGCAGTTTACCGCAAAGCGCAGGGTTCAAGATATTGAACACGCAGTTGCAAGGTATACGAGTCGCGAAACAGGTTGGCGTCCAGCGAATAAACCACCGAGAGATGATTTTCCACGTTACTCACACAGGGCTGATTGAAGGCGATGGCATGAATCCGCTGGCCGGTATCAGTCGATTCCAGTAGCAACTTAAGGTGGGATTGATCACGCCCAACGCTCTTCTGTTGCACAACACGAAAGACATCATGAAACAACGGCGCTTCAAAGCCTTGCCCCCAAGGCATGAAACTACCGATCAGTGTTGCGTTTTCCAGCGTTCTTTCGCTGTCTGCAAGTGACCCATCAGTCAGATATTGCCGCTCGCGGTGCTGACCGTTCAGAACATCCTTGACCTCATCGTTGAATGCCTGACGAAATTTTTCAAACGCCTTCCTCGACAAGGTCAAGCCAGCTGCCATAGCATGTCCACCAAATTTGGCAACCATGCCAGGATGCCGGGCGACGATATTCTGCAGCACATCACGAATGTGCACGCCCGGTATCGAACGCGCCGACCCTTTAAGGTTATCGCCATCGTCAAGGGTGAATACCACGACCGGTTTGAACGTGGCATCCTTTATGCGCCCGGCAAGAATACCGATGACTCCCTGGTGCCACGATTCATCCATGAGACAAACCGCAAACGAATCCTCGCTCGACTCAGCCTCAAATGAAAGCATGTCCATCTGGATTGCCGCGGCCTCACGCATCTCCCTTTCGATACTCTGCCGCGATGAATTGAGCGAATTCAATTGCTCAGCAATTCTTTCTGCAACCTCGCTTGTGTCCCCTAGCAGGCACTGAACGCCAATGCGCATGTCATCGAGACGTCCCGCCGCATTGAGGCGAGGCCCGATGCCAAACCCAATATCCTGCGTCGTGATGGTCTCACTGTTTTTACCAGCAGCTTTCAACAAGGCAAGGACACCGGGACGCGTGCGTCCGGCACGTATTCGCCGCAGCCCCTGCTCCACAAGCGTTCGATTCAACGCATCAAGCGGCACAACATCGGCAATCGTTCCAATGGCGACAAGATCAAGCAACTCCGTTAGTGCTGCGCTGGCAAACGGATCGTTTAGTCGTTTCAGACGTGCCCTGACTGCCAGCAAGGTGTAGAAGATGATGCCAACACCAGCCAGATTGCGTCCGTCAAAATTGGCCTGTGGCAAATTGGGGTTAACGATCGCAACAGCGTCTGGCAGTATTGCCGGAGCCAGATGATGATCGGTGATGACCACATCCATGCCGTGCTCTGCCGCGCGCGCAACCCCATCAACTGATGCCACCCCGTTGTCAACAGTGACGATAAGCCGGGGTTGATACTCTCTCTGTGCTACATCAGTGATGGCCGGTGACAGACCATAACCAAATTCGAATCTATCGGGTATCAGGTAATCGACATCGTTAAAGCCAAGCATGCCAAGACCCAGCAAAGCCACCGCCGTACTGGTCGCGCCATCGCAGTCATAGTCACCCACGATCAGCACTCGCTCACCTTTGTCCCGTGCCTTGAGCAACCGGTCCACGGCAAGATCAATTGCCGGTAACGTATCTGGCCTTGGTATGTCAGCGAGCGAAAACGCCAGCTCCCTTGCATCGCAAACGCCTCGCGCAGCCAGAATACGATGAAGCAAAGGGTTCGCGTGAAGCGGTTCAGCAAGCTGGGGCACAGCACGCTCGCTGATGGATACTGCTGCGGGCGCATTCCCATCGAGACTCATCGCTGAAACCTATTGCCAAGCCGATGCAACCAGAGTCGCCAGAATGTGGTCTTCGCTGGCAAGGTTTGCGGGGTACAAATCCCTTGCAGTCCATCTTCAGTCATTAAATCCACCTGCTCCAGTTGACCGCCAGAGACTCTCAGGGATAGAGGCTGAAGCCACTGTTCATCAACCCGCACCAGCTCGCTTTCAAGCAGCAGCGCATCGGCTGTTAACCAGGCTTTGACGATACTCAAATCCAGAACGACAATCTCGGAAACTGCCGGTAGATTGTCCAGATCCGCGGTCAGCTTTGACAGCGGCCAGCAAGTGATACCCAAGTGCCCAGCCCACGATCGCGCCTGTCTTTCATCCGCGTACAGGACAACGTCGGCGGCCGCTTCGCTGGCAATCGGCAAAGGCGCGCCTCCCCAGAACCAGACGCTGTTAACGGGCATCAGCCCTCGTTGTTCGCGCAACTGATTGACCGGGTGCGCATGCAGCAGCATCTGAATCTCAGTCATCAGCCGACGCCACGGTGCAGCCTCGTCGCCATCAGGTAAAAACGAAGATGCGTTGCGGTTGCCGAGAAACGAGGGGGGATAGCTTTCCAGAGTGTCGGCGCAACGACCACTCAGATACCACTCACAGGGACCCAGGCTGAAAAATATCAAATTGTCTTCAGCAACAAAGGCGTTCAAGGCAGTGATCAATTGAGCAGACTCATCGTCCGTGAGCCTAAGCTGCTCTGGCGACAGCAGTGTGGCGCTGTCTCTGTCAGCTTTCAGGCAGATGGGGTCGGCGCGAACCAGTGTGCCGACGTGGCTGAACTCTGGTGGCAAGGATCGCTCTTGTTGATCAAGCAGGCCAAGCCGCGCACCCGGCAAGCGTTTTCCACCCGCGGTATCCAGTTTGAGAATCTGAGCCAGTTGCGCCTGCCACGGCGACCTCTCCTGATCATCGAAAAAACGGAAAGCGGCGTGTGCAGGATTGTCGACGGCAGGACTGCCAGCCATGCCAGACGCCAGCTCTGCCTCTTGTTGCCATTGATCGACAACAGGCAGACGTTGGGTCGTGTAGCCGGGTAATAACAAGGTTAATTTTTTATCACTCATGCAGGGCTATGGGCACCTTTGACGAATATCTTGACAATTTGGAACTCTTTTACTGTCCATGTACTCACAAATACTGTCCATGTACTCATACTCACAAATCATAGGTTGCCTGTAATTACGTTACGCTAGGATAATCATCGATCTGAGTACTCGGGTGACAACGCGCCCCCTCCGGGAATCCTTAAAACCACTACATCTGAACGAAGGCTATGAAAAACCGGAAGCTACTCATTGTTGTACTCGTGGCTCTAGTCGCTGCATTTTTCATCTTTGATCTTGGGCGATTTTTCAGTCTGGACTACCTGAAGAGTGAGCAAGCGGCACTTGATGCCTTGTATGCCAGTAAACCCTTGATGGTGATTGCGGTGTTTTTCTTCGGCTACATCGCCGTAACCGCCTTATCACTTCCCGGCGCCGCCATTCTAACACTTGCAGCAGGTGCGCAATTTGGTTTACTGCTCGGACTGATCATTGTGTCGTTCGCATCAACCATTGGTGCAACATTGGCCTTTCTGGTATCCCGGTATTTATTAAGAGATACCATTGAAAGCCGGTTTGGCGAAAAGCTCAAGACATTCAACGAGAACATTGAAAGAGACGGCGCCTTCTATCTTTTCACGGTACGTCTGGTTCCGGTCTTCCCCTTCTTTCTTGTCAATCTGGTTATGGGCCTGACCCGACTCAAGACCGGTGTTTTCTATCTGGTGAGCCAGATCGGCATGCTTGCCGGGACACTGGTCTTTGTCAATGCGGGTACCCAACTGGCGCAGATTGACAGTCTGAGTGGCATTCTGTCTCCCGGACTTCTGTTCTCGTTCGTGTTACTGGGCGTATTTCCCTTGATTGCCAAAAAGATCGTTGACCTCGTCAAAGCACGCAAGGTTTATGAGGGACACAGTAAACCCACAAGGTTTGACCACGATATCGTGGTGCTCGGTGCAGGATCCGGTGGTTTAGTCACTTCGTACATCGGTGCGGTGGTCAAGGCAAAAGTAACACTCATCGAAAAACACAAGATGGGCGGAGACTGCCTTAACACCGGCTGCGTGCCCTCAAAAGCGCTGATCCGCAGTGGCAAACTCATGCATAACATCAACAATAGCCAGAAATACGGTGTGCAGAGTGCCCATGGTGAGATAGATTTTGCGAAAACCATGCAACGCGTGCATGAGGTCATCAACAAGATCGAACCTCATGATTCAGTCGAGCGCTATACAGGCCTCGGAGTTAACGTCATAAAAGGTGCAGGTCGCATAACGTCGCCATGGACGGTGGAGGTGAACGGCCAGACGCTCGTTACTCGCAACATTGTCATTGCCACAGGCGGTTCGCCGTTTGTGCCCCCCATACCGGGGCTTGAGAAAGTTAATTACCTGACCTCAGAGAATCTCTGGAACCTCACATCGCAGCCCAAACGTCTCGTGGTGTTAGGTGGCGGCCCGATCGGTAGCGAACTCACACAAGCATTCCATCGTCTGGGAAGTGAAGTAACACAGGTGGAGATGGCGCCACGCATCATGGGGCGGGAAGACCCGGATGTAGCCGACCGGGTTCAACAGCGATTTGAAGCGGAAGGCATCAACGTTATGGTTGACACCAAAGCCGTAGCCGTGAAGGTCGCGGGTGATGAGAAAATCCTGATATGCGAGCGCGACGGGCAGACCGTCAACGTGGCTTTTGACGAGATCATGATTGCAGTGGGACGAAAGGCAAACACAACGGGATTCGGCCTCGAAGAACTCGGTATCAGCCTTACTGATAAAGGCACCGTTGCAGTCAACGAATACCTGCAGACTGATTTTCCCAACATCTACGCAGTTGGAGATGTCGCAGGCCCTTACCAGTTCACCCATGTCGCAGCCCACCAGGCATGGTACGCGGCGGTGAATTCGTTGTTTGGCATGTTGAAAAAATTCAGGGCAGACTATCGGGTCATTCCCTGGGCCACTTTCACGGACCCGGAAGTT
Organism: Granulosicoccus sp.; assembly: GCA_045110475.1. Classification (GTDB taxonomy): domain Bacteria; phylum Pseudomonadota; class Gammaproteobacteria; order Granulosicoccales; family Granulosicoccaceae; genus Granulosicoccus. The sequence goes on along the minus strand of JBGCGC010000188.1, from coordinate 14,792 downwards.
GCGCGAGTTGGACTCAACGAAACCGATGCCATAGCCTCAAACATACCCTACGAGCTCACCACCTACGGCATTGACGATCTCGATCGAGCCATCGCCGACAGCAGTGACTATGGCGTGGTCAAGGTATTAACCGTACCTGGAAAAGACAAGATACTCGGCGTCACTATTGTTGGTGAGCATGCCGGAGACTTGATTGCAGAGTACGTATTGGCGATGAAACACGGCCTTGGATTAAACAAGATACTCGGCACCATTCATATCTATCCGACGCTATCTGAGAGCAACAAATATGCAGCCGGCGAATGGAAACGCGCTCATCAACCAGAAAAGGTTTTGGCACTGGTGGAGAAATTTCACGCCTGGCGTAGAGGTTAGCAACGTGCAGGCAGGCGGTTTGTATGTGTTACAAAAAAGGTAAATAGCCTGCGCATAAATTTACATGCCCACCCCTGCTTTGATCCAACCGCCCCGATCGGGGCAGTCAATAACGATAACTATTTACGCTTGAACACGCGTACCCAATCGATCTCCAAAGAGGGCTTGTTGAAGTTGCGCAGGTCTTCACGATTCGGAAAGCGATCATCAGAGGATCTACCCATACCCCCACCTTCTACCCTACCATTTGCCCAGTTGCCGCCCATAGCCAGATTGAGTATTAACATCAGCTCTTCATGGTTGGCTTCGTTCTCGTTCAGCTCACTAACCTGCTCACCATCTATGAACCACGTGATCTTGCCCTTTTTCCATTCGACGGCGTAGACGTGGAAATCATCACTGTAGTCAATGCCCGTATGGATCTGACCTGAAGGACGTGGCTTCAGTTGCTTGTGATCGCCGTTATAGCGCTTGGTCACGTTCTTGTAGTAATGAAACGTGTTGTAGATGTAGTGAGGCGCGTGCCCGAGGTTTTCCATGATGTCTATTTCAGTACGCTGCGTATTCTCGCCCTTAGGTCTCTCGTGGTACAGCCAGAACGCAGGGAAAGTACCCACCTCATCAGGAATCTTGATTCTGGCTTCAAAATAGCCGTATTTTCGCGAAAACTTGTTGTGTGTCGACAGCGCACCGGACAGAAAAGGCTGCTGAGGCGCAATATCGTCCATCTTTCCGTGTGTCTTGCGGCGCTCTCGATCGTTTAGTGGGTTGAGCGCTGCCTGAATTGACAGATGCCGTCCATTGAATTTGAATGGGTTATGGAGAGGGACGATTTCTTCCTGATGTTCTTCGTCAGGACTGTTGATATTGACGTAAAACTGGTCTTCTCCATTGTTAATACGATATTCGTAACGCTCGCCATTAAATTCGCCGTCCCAGCGAAGCTGCGTGTGCCACCGATAGGGATTAATCTTTCTACCGTTGAATTCATCGCTGAACACCAGCTCCCACCCGTCCTTGTTGTAAACCTCGGGGTATTGGTATGACTCCGGGTCGATGAGGCTTTGGATTTTGTGCGCTTCCTCGTCACTTTCAGGCAGTGTTGGTGGTGGCGCTGAAGGCTCATCATCCGTTGGGCGATTCTGATCGTCCGAACTCGAAGAGCCGCTACCGTTGCCCGTGACTTTAAATCTCAACGTCTCTGAGCGTTCGGATTTCTTCCCGTCAGAGTTGATGGCTTTGACTGATAGCGAGTGAGTGCCTTTCCACAACCCTTCACTCACCCACTCCAGTTCAGTGGTTGTTTTTGGGCTTCCACCATCAACGTAAACTTCATACGAAACAGCGCCCGACACTTCGCCCCATGACCAGCGTACGTCGTAATCGGCGAACTCATCTGCGCCTAATCCACGCACCTTGTCTATTCTGCCCGAAGATGAGCTTGTGCCTGACGTTGATGAAGAGTCATCAGCCTCAGTGGGTGTCGGTGGATCAGAAAGTTCCGCAGTAGAATTTCCACTGCCTGTGCCTGTCACCTCGATCTTTACGGTTTCAGACCGCTCGGACTTGTCTCCTGACGAGTCAATCGCCTTGACGCTCATGCTGTGCTCGCCGATCCACAAGCCCTCGCTCTCCCAGACCAGGTCGTCTGTCGTGCCTTTTCGCTGACCATCGACGAACACTTCGTACTTCTCAGCGTCTGCTACGCCGTCCCATTCCCACCGCACACTCTTTGCGGCGAATTCGGTTGCGCGTGGGTTCTGCGGCTTGCCAAAGCTCCCCGATGCCGTTGTTGAACGTGGGCTGAGCACAGGTTGTTCGCTGCCGGCTGAGTCGTCTCCACTGCTGCCTGAGCCACCGGAATATGCTGTGCTGGTGCCATGCGAGCCATATTTAAACTTTTTGCTGACGCTAATCTGCACTTTCTGTGTGCGATCGGAGGTGTCGCCCTTCTCGTCGATGGCCCGCAGGTACATCACGTGCTCGCCAGCTGGCAGTTCATAACTGTAAAACTTCGTTTCGGTTGTGGTTCCCTGCCGTTCTCCGTTGACGGTGACTCTATACTTCACAGCGTCGGGAACAGCGGTCCATTCCCACTTGACGGTGTTTTGCCTAACCTCTGTGCCGCGCAAATCGCGCGGGGCGTCCAGAGCAAACGCAGCACTTACGTAGAAAAAGCAGGCAGCAAGAAGGATCGGAGGCAGTGTTATCAGCTTGTGGTATTTCATTGTCCCTATTCTTCTGATGATGATGTCAAATTGGCACGCAGCTACATACGAGCCATTGGAAGAAGCGGCTCGTTACCAACCTGACAGCATTGATGTTTTGTAAGGTTCCTTCTCGACGTCGAAAACCACAATCGCCGCCGTCTTCTCGCAAGACGGATACACGCCTTTGGTGACGAGGACTCGTCAGGCAAGCTGGTCGCATTCCATCTCAACGAAACCAGAGTCTACCCACCCCAAAGTCAAAAGAAACACGGACATTTGTGAACATCCGTACATGAACTAACGGTAGTGAAGCGTGAGCTCGATATTAGCGCACAAGCATGGGCTCTTACGCCCACAGCGCGTTCGCGACGCCTAGATTACAAAATAGATAGGCGGTATTTTTTCCGGAAATAAATTACAGAAAACGGTTAAAGCGATTATTCCGAGTCAGGAGATTATTCCGAGTCAGGAAATGAGTTCGGGTTCGCCGAGGTGATATCCCTGACCAAAATCAATCCCGATGTCCTTGACCGCTTGCAGCAGTTTTGGGGTTTCGATGAACTCTGCGACCGTCCGCTTGCCCATGGACTTGCTGATATCACTGATCGCCTTGACCATGGTGAAATCGGTATGGTCGTCCAATATGTTTTTTACCAGCAAGCCATCGATCTTTAAAAAGTCAATCGGCAGCTTCCTCAAGAAAGAAAATGAGGATAACCCTGAGCCAAACCCATCGATGCTGAACCGGCAACCAAAGCCGGAAAGCTCTTCCATAAAATCACTGACTTTTGAGAGATTGGCAATCGCGGCAGTTTCGGATATCTCAAAGCAAAGCTTGCTTGGCTCGACCCCGCTGTGCGTGATGGTTTTCAGGAGCCGTGTCGAGAAAGCAGGATCTACACATGAACCCGCGGACAGATTGATGCTGACGTGACGAATAGCGTGTTGCAAGGCGGGATTTGATGACAACCAGTGAATCGTCAGTTGGATAGCCCGCTCGTCGAGTGCAGATACCAGCCCATAGCGTTCAGCGGTGGGTAAAAATGATTGTGGACTGACCAGGTCGCCGTTGGGCATCTCCAGACGCAAGAACATCTCAAAACGCAATCCGTCGGGTTGGTCATGTAATGGAAGTATTTTCTGTGCAGCAAGGCGCATACGCCCGGCTTCAAGCGCTGTATTGATCTCCTCAACCCAGTGTGTTGCCACTTTACGATTACTGGCATTGCCTTCGCCCTCGCGGTAGACAACCACACGATTACGACCTTCATTCTTGGCAATGTAGCAGGCAGAATCGACAGCGCTGAACAAAGACTCGATGCTTTCCCAACGATCGTCAACCACCACGAGTCCGATACTGACACCGATGACGAAACGATTTTCATCCCAGATAAAATGAAAATTTTCTACCTCATGGCGAATCTGGTTAGCGAGTTTCAAGGCTTCTGGTACGCTGCACTTGTATAGCAGCACGCCAAATTCATCGCCACCGAGCCTGGCGAGCACGTCACTCTTTCTCACTAACGAATCAAATAGCTGTGTGAGCTGACGCAACAACTCATCGCCCGCCTGGTGACCACAGGTGTCGTTGACAATTTTGAACGAATCAAGATCCATAAAAAAAAGTGCATGGGCCTCACGGTTTTGTCTTGACGATGCCAGTGCATCGCGCACTGTGTTCTCGAAGCTGCGGCGATTATAGATGCCTGTTAGCGCATCATGATTAGCATGGTAAGCGGTGGTCTCGGCTTGACGCACTGATGTTGTGACATCACACCCTACACCACGGTAACCGACGAACTGCCTTGAGCGGTTATATACCGGAATGCCGCTGTACCGGACGACTCGGGTTTCTCCACCCGTCGACCAACGAAATTCAAAGTCCCTGAAGGGCAATTCATCATCGAGCTGCTGAAGGTGGTTCTGCCAATGCGTCTCATCATTCACATTGGCAGGGTGGTCAAGAAGCTGGGCATGCGTACGACCCAGAATATGCTCTCGCGGAATTCCCAGCACAAGTGCCAAACCATCGGAGACCACGCGAAATGTCAGCCGAGAATCGGTTTCCCAGAAAAAATCGGCTGCAGCACTCGCGTAGTGACGATAGCGTTGTTCGTTGGAACGCAAGCGGCGCCAGTCATCAATCTGCTTGACTGACATGGAGCTTAAGGAATTGTGCCCACCCATAACAACCGGGATCTTGTCTTCATGGTGACGTTCGGCGCTATCATTGACCAGTGCAACGTCCACAAACGACAGAAGCAAGGCTCGTGACGCACCCCATTGAACGTGCGTTGCGCGCGCAATAAGGCGTACCCGGCAACCTTCAAGTGAGCGCGCCATCAATGTGACACGTTTTCGGCTGGAGCTCGCATTGGAGGCAAGGTCTGATACCGCTTGCCCTAGTGCCTTTTGATGCTCGTCCTGCGTCAAAATATCAGCAACCTGAGCGTTGTCGATTAGCGCCTGAGCATTTGCGTAGCCAAGAACACGTGCTGCATTGTCGTTTGCGAACAAGATGGACTGACGAGCGATAATCAGACTTCCCTGAATGCCATCGTTAACAAGTGTCTGATAGTCGATGGTGACGGCAGACTTGGGCGCACTGAACGCAGGACCGCCCAGCAACCGTATATCGACCCCACGAACCTGATCGTCCGTGTCAATGACAGGCGTGCGCACGATCATCGCCTGAATACGATTACCGTTATCACTGGAAACGCCAAGCTCTATTGCACTGATATCGGCTTTGGCAGAGAAGATAGTCTGGCTGTCCAACGCCATCTGCTCTCGCGCTAACGAACCGACGAACAAGTCAAAGTCGGTTTTGCCAATGATATCGTCAGGTGATTTCTGACCGACACTTTTTGCAAAGGCCAAAGAGCAGGCACGGTAGACCAGCCTTTCATCCTTGAGCGCTACGCGGTCACTTGACTGACCATCCATGGTAACGCGACTCAGCATGGGTAAACTGATAAAGCGTTGAAATCGGGTTTGTCCACCAGTGCGTGCAACCTGCGTTTTCGATAACCTCAAGTATAAAGCACAGGGGAGTTAACAACGGCCATGTTACCTACGCATTCTGTGGGTTTTTCACCACAATAGTTTGTATTAAAAAGACACCAGACAATGCAGAAAGCACGGCCAACTAAAGGTTGCGACGATATTGCCCTCCGACCTCAAACAGAACCTGCGTCAACTGACCCAGAGAGCAGCACTCTGCCGCCTTTAACAACGCTGCAAACACGTTGTCCCCTTGAATGGCCGCGTGTTTGACCGCGTTTAATGCAGCGTCACTTAAATGGTCATGACGTTGATGAAAATCAGCCAGTCGCCTTATCTGGTCATTCTTCTCATTATCATCAGAGCGGGCAAGTTCAATCTGGTTAGGCTCGTCTCCCGAAGGATTACGAAATGTGTTTACCCCGATGATGGGTAGACTGCCGTCGTGTTTTCGGTGCTCGTACAGCATGGACTCATCCTGAATCTTGCCGCGTTGATAACCGGTTTCCATGGCCCCAAGCACTCCTCCTCTATCCGAGAGGCGATCAAACTCTACCAATACAGCCTCTTCTACAAGATCGGTCAATTCATCAATAATGAAACTGCCCTGACTGGGATTTTCATTGGACGCAAGTCCCCATTCGCGATTGATGATCAACTGTATCGCCATAGCGCGTCGAACCGATTCGTCGGTGGGTGTGGTCACCGCCTCATCAAATGCGTTGGTGTGCAGCGAATTGCAATTATCGTAGACTGCAATCAGGGCCTGCAGAGTGGTACGGATATCATTGAACGCCATCTCCTGAGCATGTAGCGACCTACCTGAGGTCTGAATATGGTATTTGAGCTTCTGGCTGCGCTCATTGGCACCATAGCGTTCGCGCATGGCAATCGCCCAGATGCGCCGTGCAACCCGCCCCATCACTGTGTATTCCGGATCCATCCCGTTGCTGAAGAAAAACGAAAGACTAGGTGCAAAATCATCAATGCTCATGCCTCGGGCAAGATAGCTCTCTACATAGGTAAAGCCATTGCTCAACGTCAAAGCGAGTTGCGTTATCGGGTTAGCGCCTGCCTCTGCAATGTGATACCCCGAGATAGAGACCGAGTAGAAGTTGCGTACCTCGTTTTCGATAAACCATTCCTGAATGTCGCCCATCATTTTCAAACTGAACTCCGTTGAAAAAATGCACGTGTTTTGTCCCTGATCCTCTTTCAGAATATCCGCCTGCACCGTGCCTCGAACACGACGATATGTTGCATCACGCAAGGTATTCAGTTCTTCAGCCGTTGGCTCTCTGCCGTTCTCATCAACAAATTTCTGACGCTGTTGGCGTAAGGCAGTGACGAAATAGAACGCCAGAATGGACGGTGCCGGTCCATTGATGGTCATGGACACAGACGTATCATTGGCACACAAATCGAACCCGTCATACAACAGCTCAAGATCTTCAACGGTAGCGATTGACACTCCGGAATTTCCTACCTTGCCGAAGATATCAGGACGTGTGTCAGGGTCATTGCCGTATAGCGTCACCGAATCAAAAGCCGTAGATAGTCGCGTTGCCTGCGCATGCTCGGATAGTTTTTTAAAGCGCCTGTTGGTCCTCAGCGGACCGCCCTCACCTGCAAACATGCGCGTCGGATCTTCGTTGTCACGCTTGAATGGAAAGACACCGGCAGTAAACGGAAAATACCCCGGCAGATTCTCTGCACGTAACCAGCTCAGTAAATCACCGGCATCGGAGTAACGCGGTAACGCTACCTTGCGAACTTTAATACCGCTAAGCGTTGTAGAAAACGTGGCGGTTCGCAGCTCTGCAGAACGACTATGAGTAACGCGCTCATCCTGCAGATACGCATTCTCGATTTGGGGCCATGCCTGCATTAAAGACAGGCAGGTCGAGGATACTTTTTTCCTCCTTGACTCAATAGCAATCTGTAAGGCATCAGATGTCGCGTTTTCCTGTTCGACAAGATCGTGCAACATCAGCTCAGATGCTTCCAACTGTTGTATCTGCCTGAAAAGTTGCGCTTGTGACTCTGTTTTCCCATGGTAAGTACGAATACACAACGCAATATCTGACAGGTATCGCTGACGGGCGCTGGGAATAATGGTCGACTGTATGGTGCTTGCGTTTACCTGAACCCGAGGCAAGGCATGCATTGACAACGCAAGCCCCCGTTCAACAAGCTGAGCCTTCAGATGTTGATACAGGGCAGTAACACCATCGTCGTTAAATCGGGCCGCTATGGTTCCAATGACTGGCATGTCGTCGGGGGACTGATCAAACGCTGCCCGATTGCGCTGCACTTGTTTGCGAACATCACGCAGCGCATCTTCTCCGCCCTTGCGTTCGAGTTTGTTGATGGCGACGATATCAGCAAAATCGAGCATATCGATTTTCTCCAGCTGACTGGCAGCACCGAACTCCGGTGTCATGACATAAAGAGATACATCACTGACATCAACGATACCTGCATCACCCTGACCAATACCGGGCGTTTCGACAATAACGAGATCCACCCCTGCCAGCTGACAGGCTGCAATCATCTGTGGCAATTCTGGTGGCACCTCTCCACCGGCGTCTCTTGTCGCCAGTGAGCGCATGAAAATGCGCTCATGCTCTATGGCATTCATGCGTATCCGATCGCCCAGCAAGGCGCCGCCACTCTTTCGTCGGGTGGGATCAATCGCCAGTAGGGCCACCGACACAGTATCCTTTTGATCCAGACGCAAACGCCGGATAAGCTCATCGGTAACCGATGACTTTCCTGAGCCACCGGTACCCGTGATACCCAGCACGGGTGCTGCAGATTCGAGGCGCGAAGCTTGCACCATCATTCGCTCATTGTCACCCGCACTGAGAGTCCTGTTTTCGATAGCGGTAATCAATCGAGACAGCGACACATGAGCTGTGCTGTCGAACTGCACTTGATTCGGTGCAAAAAGCTGAGACGATACGGCCGAGTTTGCAGCCTCACACTGTCGCAGATTTTCTGCCGCGTGATTGATCATGTGCGAAATCATGCCTTGCAGCCCCATGGCTTGCCCGTCCTGCGGCGAGAATATTCTCGCCACGCCATAGTCATGCAAGGTCTCGATTTCCGTTGGCACAATCACACCACCGCCACCACCGTAAACCTGAATATGGGCAGCGTCCCGGGCCTTCAGACTGTCGATCATATACTTGAAATACTCGACATGGCCGCCCTGATAGGAACTGATTGCAATACCTTGCGCATCTTCCTGTATCGCGGCTGAAACAACCTCTGCCACCGAACGATTGTGACCCAGGTGAATCACCTCAACACCCGACGCCTGCAACATGCGACGCATGATGTTGATTGACGCATCGTGACCATCAAACAGACTCGCCGCCGTTATAAAACGCAGCGGCACCTGCCGGGTATCGGGCTTTAGCCCACCTCGCGTAACATCCACTGCTGCTTGCGACATGAATCGATCCTGAGGATAAAGATGACATAATGCCAGAAAGCCCATTGCTTCTGCTGCAGCGAGAACACGGTATGAATAGCGAAAGATCTGCTGATCCCATTGTCATCGTTGATGGCTTACGCACGCCAATGGGTGGCTTTCAGGGAGATCTGGCTACCTTGAGTTCCCCAGAACTCGGCACCTTTGCCATTCGTGCAGCACTTGCGCGTGCCGGCGTCAGTGGCGATGATGTTGACGAAATCATCATGGGCTGTGTTCTGCCCGCAGGTCTCGGACAAGCCCCTGCGCGTCAAGCCTCATTGGGCGCAGGCGTAACCCAGGATGCTGGCTGCACCACGGTGAACAAGATGTGCGGTTCTGGTATGAAAGCCATGATGCTTGCCAATGACGCCATTGTGGCAGGCAGCGGCTCAGTGATTGTTGCAGGCGGCCTGGAAAGCATGAGTAATGCCCCCTATCTGCTACCCAAGGCACGCAGCGGTCTGCGTATGGGACACGCAGAGGTCAAGGACCATATGTTTCTGGATGGTCTGGAGGATGCCTACACACCCGGCAAGCTCATGGGACATTTCGCCGAAGACACCGCCACCCATTATCAATTTACGCGCGATGCACAAGATGATTTTGCCATCGCCTCCCTGGGAAGAGCGCAGCGTGCCATGGACTCCGGAATTTTCGAAAAGGAAATAACCCCGGTTACAATCAATCATCGCAACTCATCTACGACGATTACCGCCGACGAACAACCGCCAAAAGCCGATCTTGAACGCATACGCAACCTGCGCCCTGCCTTTACGAGGGACGGAACCGTAACTGCTGCCAATGCCAGCTCAATTTCTGATGGTGCTGCTGCACTTGTCTTAATGAGACAAAGCGAAGCCGAGCGGCGCGGTTTAAGTCCACGTGCACGAATACTGGGGCATGCCACCCACGCTCAGGCCCCCGAGTGGTTTACCACGGCACCGGTCTATGCCATGGAAAAACTGCTGGCAAAACTTGGATGCCAGATCAGCGACATCGACTTGTTCGAGATCAACGAAGCGTTTGCCGTGGTCACCATGGCTGCGATGAAAGAGTTGGGATTACCGCATGAGAAAGTCAATATTCACGGCGGCGCCTGTGCTCTTGGCCATCCCATCGGCGCATCAGGCGCACGCATTGTGGTGACGTTGATGAATGCACTCGACACCCACGATCTCCACCGTGGTGTCGCCTCGCTGTGCATCGGAGGCGGTGAAGCTGTCGCTGTCGCACTCGAACGGATAACCTGAGCACCATGATAAATTTCAGCGAGGAACAACAACTGATACAACAAACCGCACGAGGTTTCGCCATGGAGGTACTGGCACCGCAAGCGGCTGACAACGATGCGCATTCCAGATTTCCCGCAGACGCCATCAAGCAAATGGGCGAGCTGGGATTTCTCGGCATGCTCATGCCGGAAAAATATAATGGCGCAGACGCAGACAACCTCTCCTATGCCCTTGCGCTAGAAGAGATCGCCGCGGGTGACGGTGCCTGCTCCACCATCATGAGTGTGCATAATTCCGTCGGTTGCATGCCCATACTCAGCTTTGGAACTGAAGACCAACAGTCTCGATATCTGCCATTTATGGCAACAGGTGAAAAGCTGGGAGCCTTCTGCCTCACCGAGCCTGACTCAGGTTCCGATGCTTCTGCGTTACGCACGACCGCCACAAAAACAGACGATGGCTATGTATTGAACGGCACCAAGCAGTTTGTCACCTCAGGCAAACATGCCGGTATCGCCATTGTTTTCGCAAGAACCGGTCAGGGCAAGCGAGGCATCTCGGCCTTTATTGTGGACACCGACAACCCCGGCTATATCGTAAGCCGTATTGAAGAAAAGCTGGGCCAACGATCATCGGATACCTGTCAGATAACGCTGGACAACTGTGCGGTAGAGGCCAGCCAACGTCTGGGCGAAGAAGGTGACGGTTATCGCATCGCACTTGCAAACCTTGAAGGTGGGCGTATCGGCATCGCCGCACAAGCCGTTGGCATGGCTCGCAGTGCCTATGAGCATGCCTTGACGTTTGCCACTACACGAGAGAGTTTTGGAAAACCAATCATCGAACATCAGGCAATTGCCTTCAAACTTGCCGATATGGCAACCCGCCTCGATGCTGCTCGTCTGCTGGTGCTCAGAGCCGCGATGATGAAAGACAACAAGCAGCCTTGTCTTGTCGAAGCCTCCATGGCGAAACTTTTTGCCAGTGAAATGTCGGAAGATGTCTGTTCTCAGGCAATACAGATACACGGCGGTTACGGCTATCTAAGAGACTATGCAGTAGAGCGTATTGCGCGCGATGTCCGTGTATGCCAATTGTACGAGGGTACGTCAGAAATACAGAAACTGGTAATAAGCCGGGCCCTCGGGCCAAAACAGGATGCCAATTAACACTCCAGCCGGGACCCCCTTAAACCTATGAGTAAAAAAATCGATTTTTATTTTGACTATTCGTCACCGTTCGGTTATCTGGCTAGCGAACGCATAGAAGCTATTGCTCAGAAACATGATCGGACGGTGGTGTGGCACCCCGTACTACTGGGCGCTATTTTCAAAGTGACCAAACAGGCGCCACTGACACAGGCACCTCTCAAGGGTGACTACGCGATAATGGACTTTTCCAGATCAGCACGCGAGCATGAGCTGGACTACACGCACCCCGATCCATTTCCGATTGCCACGGTGTCCGCATGCCGGGCGACACTCTGGCTACGCGACAACGCCGATACCTCATTACGTAACAACACTACAGCCTTTGTGCATGCGATATTCAGAGCATTCTATTCAAAAGGGCAGGACATAAGCGACGCTACCGTAGTAGGCACGATAGCAAGCTCTCTGGGTATCGACGCAACGGCAATGGCAACCGCGCTCAGTGATCAGACCATCAAGGATGCACTTCGCAAAGAGGTCGAGGATGCGGTAAGTGCAGGTATTTTCGGTTCACCCATGATGATTGTCGACAATGAACCTTTCTGGGGACATGACAGACTTGAACAACTGGACCGCTGGTTAACTACCGGCGGCTGGTAAGCACACAACATAAGGTCAGAACCAGCGCATGAGTTACTTAAACATCGATACTGATGATCGAGGCGTCACAACCGTCACGTTTGACCGCCCTGATACCTACAACGCCATGAACCGCGAATTCATGGATGAGCTGACAAACACATTGGGTGCGCTGGACAACACGACGCGCATCGTCGTTCTGGCCGCTAATGGACGCCACTTCTGCGCAGGCGCTGATATCAACTGGATGAAGCAGTCCTCTCAGCTAGGCGATGAAGAGAATCAAGCTGATGCCATGGCGCTTTCCACCATGTTGCAAACACTGAACACCCTCGACTATCCAACCATCGCCAGAGTTCAGGGTGCGGCGCTCGGCGGTGGTACGGGCGTGGTTTGTTGCTGCGACATGGTGGTTGCTGCCGAGGACTCAAAGTTTGCTTTCTCTGAAGTCAAGCTGGGTATCATTCCTGCCACTATCAGTCCATATGCACTCGCCGCCATCGGTGCACGAGCTGCACGGCGCTATTTTTTAACCGCTGAGCAAATTGATGCGGTTGAAGCCTACAGGATTGGTCTTGTTCACAACGTTTGCTCCACGGCCAATCTGGATATCCGTGTTGAAGAGAAGATCTCTGCGCTTCTCAGCGGCGCTCCGAAGGCGCAGAGCGCAGCAAAGAAACTGATCGAAGATGTTGCTGGTGTAGAGGTCAACGATTCATTAAGACATGATCTCGCTTCACGGCTTGCAAGGATTCGTACAGGTCGCGAAGCACAGGAAGGTCTTGGCGCTTTTCTTGACAAACGATCTCCAGACTGGGGATAAAAAACCCGGACGGTGGCGCTTATTCAGGTGCCATCGCCTTGTCAAAACAAACACCCGCCTGCTCTTCGGTGAAACCGGCGTCGGCAAAAACCTGTTTCGGGCAAGCCTCTATCGCATCATTGTCAAGCTCGTCTGTGCTGATTTCATCAGGCAAGGGCAACAGGCACTGCTGGATGGCAGCCTCTGCCAGTTCCTGACAGGCCGTACGGTCAAACCCCATACAGTCGGTGAATTCTGACGATCCGCAGAGTACGGCATACTGACTACGCGCCATGTTTTCAAGTAGGGCACGAGGTACCTTGTCGCCCGATTGGGCAAAGGCGGGAACGCCGCTTAGATAAATGAAAATAGCGATTATCAAAGGCGCTTTCGTTAATACAACCATCATGATCTTTGCAACAACAGTGAATTTAGCGAACAGTATACGGATTTAAGTCAATTAACCCTGTCTTCCTCCATCCCACGTTACCCCTGTAGAGCCTTAACGTTCTGTTGCGACTCACGTATGATCTGACTTATGAACAATCTGACAAGTATCGCCCCCTCTTTCACCATCCACAGCCAATACGGAGACATCCATCGACACGGATGACGAACAATTGATGCTCGATTACTCACGCGGAAATTTGCAGGCATTCAAGCAGTTGTATGCGCGCCACGAGCAATCCGTGTATCGCTTCGCCTACAATGGCTGCGGCACCGATGTACAGGCTCAGGAGGTGTTCCAGGAAATCTGGCTGCGGGTAATCAAGTCACGCAATTCGTTCAAGTCCACGCAACCGTTCAAGGCTTGGCTTTTCAGCATTGCCAGAAACCTGCTGATTGACTATTACAGGCGACAATCCAGAAACGCCCTGGATAATAGAACCGGAGATGGCGCAGACCTTGACAGTGTTTCACATGACAGTCTCAGTGACAGCCAGTATGCCTGGGCTCGCGTTCCACTGACGCCGGAACAGGTTGCCAGCGCTACTCAACAGAGTGCAACCCTGCGTGACGCCTTGCAATGCCTGCCCGATGCTCAACGTGAAGCCATCATGCTCAAGCATATCGCAGGCTTTGAGATCAGTGAAATCGCGCAAATGCAAGGACAAGGTGTGCAAGCCGTAAAGAGTCGTTTGCGATACGCGATGGTCAAACTCAGGCAACACCTGAAGGAGGTCTCATGAAAAAGGCAACATCGGCTGATGCTTCCCTTAATGACGATGACATCGCGCAGCTCTTTGCCTGTCAGACAGCGCCGGTACCCGATGCACTGAAACGCTCAATCCTTGAACAGGCCAAGCTGCCTGCCAGCGAAGACGGCATCCCGGGCAGAACTTCCAGCAGACTGTGGGTACGCGGGTTCGGCGTTGCCGCAAGTTGTTTTATTGCCGTCATCCTTGCGCCTATGCTACTAAATCAGCCAGAGTCGCCGATGGCAATTCCGGATCCCGCAGCACCCATGTTTCGTCAAGCCGACGATAGCATGACAGATACAAACCACATGGCTGAGACCATCATCATGACCGAAGAGGAAGCGCCAATCACAATCGATCAGGAAAGCTCAGGCAACATGGCGAGAATTAGCGCAGTCACTTCAGCTTCCTCACCGTCGTACCGCCAATCAGCGGACAAGTGGATGAACGAGATAAAAGTAATGCTCGCCAATGGCGATGCGCAACAGGCACGCGATGAGTATCAGTTATTTTCGCAAGAGTATCCGGCGCAAGCAAAGGACTTCAAGCCTGAATTCGATCGACAACCTGTCATTGATGACCAGACAACGGACGGCAGCGATCAGCGCTAGCCTGGATTATTCATGAAACGCCAAATCCTTTCACCAGACCCTTTGTTCGTAGCGGATTTCGTGAAGGAGCGGAATACAGACTGTATTTC
>JBGCGC010000187.1:0-3899 GCA_045110475.1 Granulosicoccus sp. | reverse complement strand
AGATCGACCCTGTAGTGCGTGCCGCTGTCTCTCACCTGTGGCTTATAACCCTACACCCTTTCGATGATGGCAACGGTCGAGTCGCTCGCGCTGTAACTGACCGTGCTCTGGCGCAAGCAGAACACAACAGCATTCGCTTTTATTCTTTAAGCGCAGCCATAATGGCACGCCGCCGGGAATACTATGAGCAACTTGAACAAGCACAGAAAGGCGACTTGGATATTACTGCGTGGATACTATGGTTTTTGTCAGTATTTGATGATGCTATCACCGGCGGCTTGCAACGCTTTGAGCGCGTACTCAGTGAAACGCGTTTCTGGCAGCAGCATGCTCAAACAGTATTGAGCGAGCGGCAAATCAAAGTTCTTAATCGTCTGTTGGACCACCAGGGTGAAGAATTTCTGGAAGGATTAAATGCTAGCAAGTATCGGGCGTTGGCTAAAGTCAGTAAAGCTACAGCTACTCGTGAGCTGGCAGATCTGGTACACAAAGGTTGTTTGGCGAAGTTACCCGGTGGTGGGCGCAGTACACGTTATGCGTTGGCTGTTCCGTTTGTTTTGACACCTTCCCCTCCGTGAACGAAGAGGATTCCTATGGTGTGAATCAGTATGTTTTAAACACTACTAACGGTAAGTTGATCCTTGCTAGATGAACTGGTCAATCTTCGTTTGTCGGTAGAAGCTGTGTTAAGTTGTTGGCTCACAGATATTGTCGTGGTGACTTAACCGCTGTAACTCCGCTGGAATACCTTCGCGTATCATCGCCACTCCATCAAGTCTATTCAAGCTTTTGAAAAATGATGTCTGCAGTGTGGCGCTGATTTAATTTCAATACCTATCCGCTTGCCTTCATGATTGAACAGCAAGTCGACTTCATGTTGGTGGGCTTGCCAGCGTCAGCAAGAAAGCCCTTTGGATCTTCCTCAACGAATGCACGAACATCCGGTAGTTCCAGATTCCGATAATTGAAATCTGTGAGGTAGTGTCTTGCCAGCGTAAGATTTGTACATGAAATTCATGGCTGGCTAAGTCCTCCAGCGCGGTTCAGCTCTCTCCCGTAATTGTCACGTTGCTTACAGACATGGTGGCGGGCAAGGGGGTAGGGCGTTGTCGAGGTCCTCGCAGTCGACAAAATGCAAGGTCCACATCGGGGAGTCCAGAACCGTCAGATCACTCAGGTTCACATGCTTGCACCCGTCGAAAACAAGGACGCGGGGACGCAATGCCATGGGCACGCGTGCCCCCATCTTTGCGTCATCGCCACGGGAGAAGGCGTCCGATCCATGGCAGGCGATGCGCCCCGCACCGCATGAGCTCTGTGAATACCTAACCTTATCCTGACGTTGAAGGATCGGATAACAAACCTGCACGTAAGCCTGAACTGCCGTTATGGGAGATTTTCATTCGTGGGCAGCATGGCATGAGTCATCGCCATGTCGGTAGCCTGCATGCCGCCGATGCCGACATGGCGATTAACAATGCGCGTGATGTCTATAGACGTCGGAATGAAGGCGTCAGCATCTGGGCTGTAAAGTCCACACAGATCGTGGCCAGTGCACCATCGGATAAAGAGGCCTTGTTCGACCCAGCCAGCTCCAAGGTCTACAGACACACGAAGTTTTTCGACATCCCCGAGGAAGTGGGGCATATGTAATGGCGTCGACTCACAAGGCGGGCAATGGATTGTTTGAGTTCCTGCTGCAGATGGGTGACAACTGTCTGATCCTTGCGCACAGAAACTCCGAGTGGTGTGGCCATGGCCCGGCTATGGAAGAAGACATCGCCATTTCAAATATATCGCTGGACCTGATCGGCCAGACACAACTCTGGCTGGGGCTTGCCGCTGAGGTGGAAGGCGCTGAGCGCTCAGTCGACGATCTGGCCTATTTACGGGACGCCTTCGATGTCCGTAACTTATTACTGCTGGAACGTTCGAATGATGACTTTGCGCTGACGCTGATGCGCCAGTTTTTGTTCGATGCCTGGCATTTGCTGATGCTCAAAGGCCTGATGCAATCAACCGACAAACGCATCGCCGACATAGCAGAAAAAAGTGCCAAGGAGGTGGCCTATCACCTGGAACGCAGCACCGACCTTATCATTCGGCTCGGTGATGGCAGCGCAGAAAGTCATCGACGGATGCAGACGTCTCTGGATGAACTGTGGTGTATACCGGCGAGATGCTTGAATTTGATGATCTGGATCCGTCACTCATGGCCAGCGGTGTTGTACCGGAGGCCAAAGCCATCGCGGAGGCCTTGCATACGCATGTGTCCAGGGCGTTGACAGTGGCAACCCTTGAAAATACCGGAGAGCGATTTTGTCCGTCGAGGTGGCAAGCAGTCATCATCCATGGACGACACACCCCTAATGAAGAGCTTCAGGCGCAGTGGGAAACGGATGTCTCCGAGTTGTTCCTGCGGTTAAAACTATCATCCTGACAGTTATAGGAATAAACGCATGAATATGTCTCTGTCAGAATCGCACCATACCGACAGTTACGCCTGTGGCGAGTGGGTACGTGGCTCTGGTGATGCCAGGATCGTGTTAGATGCTGCAACCGGTGCGCCAGTGTCTCGCATTGATTCAACGGGCCTTGATTTTCAAGACATGCTGAGTCATGCGCGCAGCCATGGCGGATCCAGCTTGCGAGCCATGAGCTTTCACCAGCGTGCTTTGTTGCTCAAGCGACTGGGGCAGGCGTTGACGGCAGACAAGGAACTGTTTTATGCCTACTCGGCAGCTACAGGTGCGACCCGTACTGATAGCTGGATAGATATTGATGGCGGGATATCCACGTTCTATGCTCATACGGATGAGGAGGCAGCCAAAGCCAATCCTTTTTTTGATGGACGTGTAGCGCATGGCTACCCTATTGTTTCATTTGCCGCAGGTCTGTTTGTTGATCCTGCACCGTGTCCGGTTCTGGCCAACTACGGTGTTGATAATTTGCGGTTCATGACTCCGGTGTATCCAGAGGACACATTACAACTTTCGCTGACCTGCAAGGCTATCAACCCGCGAGAGACTGACGAGTATGGTGAGGTACGATGGGGGTGAGGTACGATGGAATTGTACGCTCACTAATCAGGACGCGGCTGTTGTTGCACAATACGATGTGCTGACCCTGGTTGCCAAGACGTGGACGAAAAATTAAGTAATCTTGCCGAGTTTGGCAGCCTGAGTAGGCTTTCAGCCTGTTGCATCAACCGAGCGGGTTTGCTGCGGACTGTCTTAGGGGCATAGCCAGTTAGCGCGATTTCAGGTAGTCGAGCATGGTCTCGGCGCTGGAGACGTCCAAAGGCACGCCCGGCGGATTGTCCTTGAAGCCAGGTTCTACAAACAGCTTTTCGATCGTGCAATCGTTGAACAGCATCGAATAACGCCAGCTTCGCATGCCCAGACCCTGGGCGGTGCGCTCAACCAGCATGCCCATCTTGCGGGAGAACTCACCGTTGCCGTCTGGCAAGGCTAAAAAAACAGGTAAGCTGGTAGCGGTATGTTCAACGAGGAGATTGTACTGATGACAATGATGGATACCGCAACCGCGTTTTTCGATGCCTGTGAGACCGGCAAAGGTTGGGATAGCTGCAAGAGCTGGTGCCACGAGAATGCCAGCTTCTCCTGCCAGGCCGACGCCCTCGCCGAAATCACCACACTCGCCGCCTATGCGGAGTGGATGAAGGGGCTACTGACACCCATACCCGATGGCCGGTACGAATTAACCGCGTTTGCCGTGGACGATGCACGCAGCACCGTGGTGGCAGCGGCTGAGTTTCATGGTACTCAAACCGGTGACGGTGGTCCGGCGGCTCCGACAGGCAAGACGGTTGTGTCGGACTATGCCTACGTGATGAGGTTTGAAGGCGATCGTATAGTTCACATGACTAAAATCTGGAA
>JBGCGC010000186.1:0-6507 GCA_045110475.1 Granulosicoccus sp. | reverse complement strand
CCGAAGGGCGGCTCGTCCAGGGGTCATCCGCGTTGTTGCTCGCTCTCAAGGTATACCCGATACCTTTTCGAGCTCGCGCCTAGCGGCTGACCCCTGGACAAACCGCTGTTTGAAGCGTTTGAAGGTCACACTACACTAGCACCGTTTGCCCTTTTTTTAGGCAGCTCGTTCAATATCTGTATCATCTGGTTGATATAAACAGCAGCGGTTCCTGCCTGTTTGCTTGGCGTTGTACAAGGCCTTGTCAGCCTGATCGATCAGATGCAAGCCACCACTGAGCAACGATGTCGGAAACGGTGTTTCTCCGGATACACCAACGCTGACGGTGATGCTAAACGTTTCGTTGTTTGAAGCTTCGGATTCCTTGTCTTTATGATGAGCGGGTGGTGAAGGCAAACTGATACAAAACTCCAGAGCTTCTATATCCTTGCGCAATTGTTCTGCAATGGACAGGGTGCTGTAGCGATCGTGCTCTGGCAGTAAAACAATGAACTCCTCGCCACCAAATCTTGCAGGAATGCAATCCGTATTACGACATAGCGTATCGAGCGTCTCAGCCACCTTGATTATAACTTCATCGCCAATCAGATGCCCTCTGGTGTCATTGATCGATTTGAAATGATCGATATCGATCATCATAAGCGACAAAGGCAGCGACTTGAGCGTGTTGTCTTCCCAGACGTTTTTCAGCCTTGTGTTGAAATAACTACGGTTGTATATATTGGTGAGAGGGTCGCGCTGATTGATCGACTCCAGCTGGTTGTTTGCAAGCTGGAGTTTCTGGAGCGCATCATTGAGCTCTTTCGTGCGATGCTCAACATTTTTTTCGAGCATGGCTTTGGCTTCGTACTGCACCTTGATGTTTTCATCGCGCAGGCGATTGAATCGATCCGCCAGTGCATACGAGAGCAGGATCATTTCGATAACTGAGCCTATTTGTACAGCATGTACCGTGAAGAACGTTTCCGGTAGAAATCCAATGGCTTTGGCGGCATAAATGATGACACCAAAGATCAGTAAGCTCCATGCAATCAGATAGAATTTTGCGTTCTGGTCCCCGCGTATATAGATAATCGATGCCGTTACAAACGTAAAGACACAGGAGGCTGAGCAGGCAATGGCTACCAGAATAATTACCGTTTTTAGATCGAGAAATAAGGTTGATAGCGCTAGAGCTGCAAAAATGTACTCGGCAACACAAAATGCCGAAAACAGCCTGGGCGAGTTTTCTTTTGTGATATTTAAAAAGAGGTGTGTAAAACGTGTAGAGAACAGCAGAGACAGGCAGGCAAGCAAGGGTATGGCCACCTGATTGATCGAAGTCCAGCCAGGCCAGACGTACGCGAAAGCAAGGCCATTTTGTGTGAATTGAAACAATGCCTGGCAAACGGCATAACTACAATAATAGACGTATACCGGGTCTTTTAAACCAACTGCCAGCAAGAAGTTATAGGCGAATACGCCCAGCAGGATTCCGTAATATAAACCCAGAACCAGTTGTTCGGTACGAACGTGTGAATGGTACTGATCTGGCGTTTTGACAGATAAGGGGATTTGTACGGTTCCCTGCGATTCAACCCTTAGCAAGATGTCAGCGGACTGGCTGCTATCATTAAAGGGTATTGGTAGCAGAAACATACGGTCATCTACCGGGCGCTTGTTAAAAGGTACAGAGTCGCCCAGCTCGTACTTCGGGTGCGCATCATTATCTTCTACACGGTATACATCCAGAAAATCCAGATGAGGATAGCCAATTTCAACAAACAGGGAACGAGTTGATTCGTGTGGCCTATCCAGTGAAACCCAAATCCAGTATGCAGAGTCAGACAAACCGAAATTTAAAGACTCTTCTGCTGAATCGGTAAATTCTGCTCGCAGCTGCAGTACCTCAACCACCGTTTTTGTCTTATTGACGTCTTCAAGGTAGGCAATGTTCTGAATGCGTAGAGGGGTGTCTGTATTGCGTGACGGGTTGTGCTGTTGCGTCCAGACCACCGCAAAAATAAACAGGAACAGCAACGTCACCCAATAGTAACGGTTTGCTAGTCCAGTCTTTGCAACACCCCCTGATTCGGGAGCCTGGTTGGAAGTCGAGTGCATAACGGGTATGCGTCTTTGACAGGTCCGTTAGGTACTAATGCAAGGTCGCAGCACCACACCCAGTCTCGCGGCGTCGAACTCAACAATGTGATTAATATCTGATTTCATTTTCCCGTCCGGTCTGCAGCCCCCATCGGTCACTGGCTACAGTAGGTATCGGCGCCGGCGCTAGAACCTTAAAAGGTCCGCACATGACATGGCGGTTATTGTGTCTGTGGAAGCCGCGGATCAGTGCCTTCGTTTAACACCTTTACTGGAACACGCACGTTATGCGATCAGTCCATGAAGTACACGTTCTCCGAACTATCCACCCGTTCGGTGACGAGGGTATTTTCGATAGCGGCTGGGTCGGCATAGCCAAGCGCCATGCCGCTAACCACGACCTCATCGTCGCTGAGCGATATAACCTGTCTGATCGTGGTGTGATAATCCGCCCATGCAGCTTGCGGACAGGTATGCAAGCCGTGCTCACGAGCTAGTAACATCAGGTTTTGCATGAACAGCCCGTAGTCCAGCCAGCTACCGGTTGCCAGATCCTTGTGGATGGTGAAAATCAATCCAACCGGTGCATCAAAGAACTGATAGTTCCGCCGATGCTGTGCATGGGTTTTTGCCCGCTCTCCCTTTTCTATGCCAAGAAGCCCGTACAATGCCCAGCCAACCTGCCGGCGTCGCCCAAGGAACGGCTCAAACCATTGTTGTGGGTAGTAATCCACCTGTGATGCGCCTTTGATTTGCGGATCATCGAATGCCTCGCACACGGCTTTACAGAGCTTGTCTCGCGTTGCACCGGTTACCACATAGGTTTTCCAGGGCTGGATATTGGTGCCGCTGGGTGCGCGAGCGGCGATCTCCAGCATGTGCTGTAGCGTTTGCTGAGGCACGGGTTTGGACAGGAAGGCTCTTAGCGACCGGCGTGTGTTGATTGCGTCGGTGACCGATGTGGCTGGTTCGTAACAGACGTGCGGGTTGTCATTGTGAGTTGACACAGGGTGCAATGCCTCATGAGTTAACAGTTCGATACGCATGATACTTGCGAATCGCTATAGTACAAACAGGTGGTTCTCTATGTGCCATGGTTTACTTTTTATTTATCTGGAAACTTCATGAAATTCGGTGCTGTGATTTTCGATATGGATGGCCTGCTCATTAACAGTGAGCGTTTGTCGCTGCAGGCGTTTCAGGACAATTGCGACAATTTTGAAATAGGAGACCAGCTGGATCTTTTCATGCAACTGCTGGGTACAAACCGAGCCACTACACAATCCATTCTTGCGCAGCAACTGGATCCTGCCATCCATTGGCAGAGCTTTCTGCAACAGTGGGACGATCGTTATCACACGCTGACCTCAAACGGTGTGCCTCTGATGAAAGGTGTGGTCAAGCTGCTTGACTATCTGGAAGAGCGAAACATCCCGGTAGCGGTGGCAACCTCGACCAACACTGACAAGGCGCGCATCAAGCTTGAGCAATCCCGGATTCTGCATCGCTTCCAGACGGTGACCGGTGGTGAGCAGGTGGACAACGGTAAGCCTGCACCGGATATCTACGAGCTGGCGGCGCAGTCTGTGGGTGTCGAACCTGCGCATTGTGTTGCGCTGGAAGACTCAGCCAATGGGGTCAGGGCGGCTGTGAGTGCTCGCATGCATGCCATTCAAATTCCTGACATGGCAGCACCTGACGAGGCGCTGCTTGCGCTTGGGCACACGGTGTTGGACAGTCTTGACGATGTTATTGGCTATCTGGACATCTTGTCAGCGTAAGCTATCAAAGTGTGTATTCTGAATATGTCAAAGTTTACCTTATTGTTTATATCTACTATTTTTCGCGATCGCTGACTGACAACCTATTAACATGGCACTAGGCGCAAGTATTCATAAAGTGTCGTTAAACATTGCTGATATGGACCGGCAGTACTATCAGCAGCATGAACTACACGTTGCACTGCACCCTTCAGAGACCGAGTTTCGGCTGATGGTCAGAATCATTGCGTTTGCTCTTAACGCCACCGAGCAGCTGGTTTTTACCAAAGGACTGGGAGCTGGGGACGAGCCAGAGCTCTGGTCCAAATCGCTGACTGATGAGATTGACTTATGGGTCGACTTCGGTCAGGTGGATGAAAAGCGCATTCGAAAAGCCTGCGGTCGATCAAGGCAGGTGCGCGTGTATACCTATCAGGACCGAAAGGCGACAATCTGGTGGGAGCAGAATCGGCAAAAGCTATCCCGCCATGACAACCTGTCGGTTTTTCATATCGAGGCAGAAGGCGCAGAGCAATTGGTCAATCGCACCATGCAGCTACAGTGCCTCATCGACGATGGCGCTATCCATTTGAGTAATGAAACTGATAGCGTTGAGGTGGTTGTGCGTGCGTTTGAGTAGTTTGTAAAAGCGTGTGCGTTTCACTCTTCATTGTGGCGTAACGCAGAATTGTGGCGTAACGCAGAGACTCCTCGCTTACGCAGCAAGCACGCCATTCAGCCGTTGATAGTCGTATCAATCCGATACCCGGAACGTGGAAAATGTACGCAAACATCCTCTGCGGTATCTGAGACACGATCTATCGCTATCGTGTCCGCATCGGCCATGCGCAGCCTACCTTCCACAGCTTGTTCCCCACCGTTTACATCCGGAGATATGAACACACGCTGACCCACTACCAGCCCCTGCGGGTCATGCTCAGCCACGCCTTCTGCAGTGATTGTCTGCAGTGATTGTGCGACAGATACGGCAGCCTCCGGTGTCATATCCGATTGAGTGCCATGACCTATGGCATTGACGCTTTCCATCCATCGCTGCACGTGGGGAAATTGACCTATTAGCGACGGCCCGCCATCCCACCTGCCGTTAACAAACCAGAGTACGTGATACATCTGGGCATCCACAGCTGCCGGCGCTTCTCCCAGAAGATATTTTCTGCCGTCGCTGAGTTGCTGGTTTAACCACGAAAGAGGGGCGCGCAGTTGCGCAACCAGATGTGGCAGCTCGGCATTGGCCTGCTTCAAGCCCTCTGCCCAGTTCTCGCCCAGATACAATCGCCCCCGATCTTCTGCAAAATCGGCAGGGAGGTTATCACCCGCAGACCCCAGAACTATTTTTACAGATAGATCAAACAGGGCACCATCAGTCCAGCGACTCATACACCACATAAGCCCACCGTTATCAGTAGGCATAAAAGAGGGCGACGGGTGGCGCCGTTCCAGCTCACGAATGATGCACTGACTATCGCAATAGATATCGGCACCTATCTGCATGACAGGTGTTCGTCTATAGCCACCGGTGAGGGTGGTTAACATAGGCTTGGGTGGCAGGCGCGGGATTTCCACATTGTGCCAATGCAATCCCTTGATGCCGAAGGCCACGCGCACCTTTTCAGCGACAGGGGATTGTGGGTAGTTATGATAAATAATGCCCGCGTTTTCTTGGGTCATGGCCGGTTGCCGTGTTGATGCCTGGAGAGGCTCATTATGGCTTAAAAATGGGGAAGTGGTTTTTGGTTTGCCGCCCATGCTGGGTGATAGCGATAAAACTGACTCGAATTGGGACTGCTCTCGCGACGGTATTTTCTACGGGGCCGCCTCCGGTCGCGCAGACTCCTGGATTATTCATGAAAACGCCTAATTCTCACTTGTCCCCTGCACCTGTAGGAAATTTCACTCACTTGGAAATACAGTCTGTATTCCGCTCGCTCGCGAAATTCCCTACAGGCACAGGGTCCTGCGCGATAATCAGACGTTTCATGAATAGTCCAGGCTAGTGTTCGGGTGCCAGACATAGCGAAAATCGTTTTTATCGGCACGCGCCGGTTTTCACCGCATGCTTTATCAGGCAATTACATCTGTTTTAAAGAGCGCAAAAACAGGCCAAGCCCTCCGAATGACAGCACCAGAATAACAATGAGATCGAACGCACTCATGTTACGAAAACTGAATTGAATGCTGGCCAGGACGCCTGCAACGAGTGCTATCAAAGAGCCCACTGCCAACAACCAGCCAAACTTGTTTTCAGCGTTGTAAAAAATGGCAATAACGCCTGCAATAAACGGCAGCATGAGCATACCTGAGGTAATACCAAGGCCGCCGATTCCATACAGGCGCATGCCCAGACCAAAGCGGGTTTCCACGCTGATTGCATTGAACAGCAGATAGAAACCCGCAATCATCATGACAATGCCGATCAGAAAATGTATTTCTCCGCCCTGACTGCCTCCGGCTCCGCGCATGGTTTTCTCCTTTTCTTGATTTTTCTGTCCGATGTCGGTGCTCATTCTAGTGTAGTGTGACCTTCAAACGCTTCAAACAGAGACCACCAAAACGCCCTCAGCAAGGCGCTGTTCGCAGGCAAGGTCGGGATCCTTGTCAAGAACAGCAACGCGGCGGAGGGTGTTTTGGTGGTCTCCCGAAGGGC
>JBGCGC010000185.1:0-21984 GCA_045110475.1 Granulosicoccus sp. | reverse complement strand
CCCTTCGGGAGACCACCAAAACACCCTCCGCCGCGTTGCTGTTCTTGACAAGGATCCCGACCTTGCCTGCGAACAGCGCCTTGCTGAGGGCGTTTTGGTGGTCTCTGTTTGAAGCGTTTGAAGGTCACACTACACTAGACCCTGAATCAGGGTCAGGGTTTAGTGAGTTGGTCTGGTGCGTAAACCTCAAGCCCATCATTGACACCTTTTGCCGCAAACGTTCCCAGACTACGCCAGGGTTGATCTACAAGGCGTTTGAAAGCCTTCGATACCAGTAGCTGCTGCCCCACTTCTTTTGTCAGACTTTCCAACCGGCTCACTTCATTGACAGCTCGTCCAATCACTGAAAATTCAATTCTATCTGGGATGCCAATGTTGCCGTAGAGAACATCCCCTACATGCAGGGCCAGACCAAAGTTCAGCGTATGCTGATTCATTGAAATTCTATGCTGGTTCAGGGTCTCCAGACGGGTTCTTGCATCATGCGATGCCAACAGGGCTTTTTCTGCAGCCTGGGCTTGTGTGACGTTCTCAGTAACAGGAAAGATAGCTAACACAGCATCACCGAGAAAATGCAGAATCTGACCATCATGTTCAACTACCGCCCCTGCGGTACACGAAAAATACGTGTTAA
Source organism: Granulosicoccus sp. (assembly GCA_045110475.1). Lineage (GTDB taxonomy): Bacteria > Pseudomonadota > Gammaproteobacteria > Granulosicoccales > Granulosicoccaceae > Granulosicoccus. The sequence goes on along the minus strand of JBGCGC010000185.1, from coordinate 21,350 downwards.
GGGTTTGCAGATAGTCAGTTGCATTCGCCTGCTCCGCCATGGCTGTGGAATTGCGTAAATCACAAAGCCAGATAACGGCAGGTATGCATTCCACATCACCCAGTTGTATCTGACCCTTGAGTACTCGTTTTCCTACTTCTTTGCCAAGGAATGCTGATACAACGTTCGTTGCAGTATTCTGCTGCTGTGATAGTTTGGCAACGAGTGCAAGATAGGGTTGCAAAATCCTCAGAGCATCAATGTGTTCTTCATCAAATCCGTTTTTAGAATCACTGACCCATGAGGTAACGATCCCGTTGCGAACTCCGTTTGCGTTGTCCTCATCGCTGAAGCGAGTGGCCAGAGCCAGGTAATCGGTACCTCCGAGTTCTACCAGATCGGAAAAAACAGGAAACCGATTCCTAACCGTGGCATCGGTAAGATCCTGACGCAATTCCCCCAGATTGTTGGAAATCATCCAATACAGAGGACTGCGAAGCCAGGTGTCTCTCACATTGGATCCGTGTACGTACCCGTCTACGGTCAGGCCTTTGCCATGAACCCACATCAACCCCACTGACTCCACCAGAGGATGCAATGTATTCATGCCCAGATTGCCGCGTAGCAAGGGCAGACCGCTATGTCTTAATTTGCTGCACAGTTCATCAAATAGATCATCGTAGTTCTCCGTGGCAACAGCAAACTCAAGCAACCAGCCAAGTATTTCTGATAGTTGCTCTGGATTGTATTGTTTTGTCATAAAGATGCGTCCTCGTTCATTTGCCGAAACAGTTGTTCCACAGAATGACTCGTTCATGATCGCGTTTGTCATACATCTGTAAAGCTGTTTCCACATCGGCTTGTTCACTGTTCTCACTATCCTGACCAAGCAGTGTCATTCGCATCGTGTACCACGCAGTAATGCCGCCCGTGGGCGGTGAGCTGAAAGTCGGGAATTCAGGGTTTCGCAGGTTGCCGCTAATCCACCGCTTGGGTAAATCAGGGTCAAGCACCAGAGTGCGTGCAAGACCTACTACATCGCAACTACCGCTGGATATTGCATCTTCGGCTTGTTCCAGTGTTTTGAATCCACCGGTTACCATTATCGGTTTGCTTGTTCGCTCCCGGGCTCGTTGTGCAAACTCCAGAAAGTACGGACCCGATTCTATCCGGTCACTTGCAGGCTTTGCGCCTGGAAAGTAGGTGCCTCCACTAATGTCGATAAGATCGACACCAGAATGATCTAGCGCGGATATTACTGCCAGCGCGTCGTCCTGCTCAAGCCCTCCATCTAACTGATCGGTTGCATTCAACTTCACGGCAACTACGAATTGCGGGTCAACTGCTTGTCGAACCTCTTCCACCACTTCCATTAAAAGTCTAGATCGTGCATCGATGGGGCCGCCGTAGGCATCGTTGCGGTGATTAAACAAAGGTGAGAGAAATTGACTGAGCAGGAACCCGTGTGCGGCGTGAATCTGAACACCACTAAAGCCAAGGCTCTGTGCTCTTAACGCCGTTAATGCAAATTCTGATGGTAGTTTTTGTACTTCATCAAGTGTCATCGCTTCACAATGTAGTCCAGGCATATTGATGGCACTTGGCCCTTTGGGGTTGCTGATAGGCGGGTGTGCCATGGCACCTGCGTGTCCCAGTTGAAGCCAGACTTGTGCTTGACGACTACCCGTCTGGGCTAGCTGTCTGAACAGGGTGCTATTAGAATCGGCATGCAGCACCAGATTTCCAGGTTTTTCAGCGAAGTGTGATGATCCTTGTACCTCACCGACGATCATTGCTGCGATTCCACCATCAGCCCACCGTTGATAAAGTCGAATCTGTGCTGTGGTGGGGTTTCCGCACCCATCTCCCAGAGAATCCGACATCGCAGATTTCACAAGGCGGTTTTTCAGGACCGCTCCACAGGGCAATGTCAGAGGTTGGGATAATGCATCACTGCTGTTGTTGCTCATAGTGAACTTGCTACTGTTTGGTTTTTTGAGATAGAAGGACTCTGGATTGACACAAGTGTTTTATTGGCCAACTATTTTTGATTCAACTATCGCTTAGTCAATTATTCTCTGTTTACTAGCGGAACAAGGTGTTGCAACGGCGAGGTAGTGAGTCAGCGGGATGCCTCAGTCGGTTGAATTCTGAGTGCAGCTGTTCAAATACGCCGTTATCAGATCACTTGCCGATTCTTTCTGCAAAGGCAATCCTGTTTGCAAGATTCTCGAGCAATCCATCGTAAAGTCACAACTTAGATGGAAAAGTTGATCTGCTATTGACGTTCTCCTGAAAATCCTGCTTCTCAGTGCAGCTTTCCCCAACTTTTTTGGCCATGGAATAATCAGTTTTCGTCCCTCAATCAGTGGTTCAACCATATCTCTAAGGCTTAGCACCTCCGAGCCGCAGACGTTATAAACGCCTGGCTTGTCACTGGGCAGGGTGGCAAGGTGAACAACGGAATTAGCCAGATAATCGACGGAGGTCGGTTGTATCATGTTGTCTGACAGGGGCAGCACCTTCGATGCGAGATCATCCTGAATCGCGGGTAGCCAGGATTTATCACCGGGGCCGATGACCATTCGAGGTCTGATGATGAAGAGTCCCTGTCCCTTGAAACCGGATTCAAGATCCGTTTCCACGAGGCGTTTGGTATTTGCGTAGGCATTGAAAAAACTGTCAGGTATGTTGGTCTCATTAACAAATGAGACGTCCCCGTTGCGTAGGTAAATGGAACCGGTGGAGATGTGAATATATCGATCCACGGCGGTATCGTTTGCCCAGACCATCAGGTTGCGACTGCTCTGCCGGTGAGAGTAATCCAGCTCGGCATCCGATAGTTCATAGTTAGCTTCACCAGAGGCATTGATTACGACGTCTACGTTTTTGCTCCAGATTTAGCTTGGCTGACAGGTCGCAGGCCACGTATTCGTCAATGTAGTCAAGTGATGAGGGCGGATTGCGACTCAGACCCGTTATATGAGAATCAGGGTCATTGTCTTTCACTGCCTTGACAATGGCTTTGCCAATAAATCCACTAGCTCCTGCAACCAGAAATTTCATCGGACACGTCCAGTAAGGAAAATCAATTTGCTAGACAAAGGCATTCGATAGGCGCTCGGTATGTTTACAGGGCATAAGGCGCATCCCTGTCTCTTGGGTCCAGGCGCGCAAATTTAACAGCGATTGGCGGTACATATTACTAGAATATTCACAGCTGGATTTCTAAGAATAAATTGTGCGATGTTTTATAGATGGTCAATTTCAGCCGACAAATTCTCCAGCGTGGAAAGTGTCCGTGGATGGCAACACGATGTTGCAATGTGCCTGATATCGCTCTGTTATCGTTAAAACGTAACATCAGGTGAGATTATCGTATCGCCGGAGGTGGTCAGTTTAAAATCAACCGACCAGACGGCGACTTGCCATATGTAGGGTTTTGTAACAACTTTGCCTGATATTAAAAATTATCGAGCCATGAAAAAGGCAGGAAGCTCAATTGAAGATCAACATCACACCTAAAAATGACGCCACAAACGGCTGGAGCAGAATTTTACCGGATCGAGTTCCTACCCCCGGGCTGAGCGAGAATACCAGTGCCGATTGGTTAGTCGTTGGCGGGGGCTTCACGGGACTGGCGGCAGCCCGCAGGCTGGCGCAAATCGACCCGATGACCGAATTGTCGTCATTGAGGCAGGGGTTTGTGGGGAAAACGCTGCGGGCCGAAATTCCGGTTTTGCAGCCGATGTTCCGCACATGGATTCTCTTGATCCCAAAAAGATGGAGGCCGACGCTGACTGCACGCGCCTTTCCCGTGCCGGGATAGCCTCACTCAGGGAGCAGGTAAACGAATTCGGACTGGATTGCGACTGGCGAGAAGACGGTAAATATTAAACCGCGGCTACTGACCAGGGATGCAAAGAGGATCTGGTCCGGTATGCCAAGGCCCTGGAAGCATCTGGCGAAGTTCACCGTTGGGTGGATACCGAGGAGCTGCAAAAAATGCTGGGTACTGAACACTTCAAGCACGCCGTGTATACACCCGGTTGTGTTCTGATGAATCCTGCAGCCTTGACACCCGGGCTAGCCGATTCGCTTCCTGACAATGTTCAGCTGTACGAGAATTCCCCCATTACTTCCATCGATTATCTCAATGGCGTTCTTGCAGAAACAGAAAACGGCGCAGTGCGGGACCCTAAAATGATTCTTGCAGCCAATGGCTTTTCCGATCAGTTTGGGTTTATGCAGCGCAAGTTCATACATTTAGCTGCACATGCCTCGCTGTCTCGTCCACTCACTGATTCTGAGCTGGCGGAGCACGGTGTAGAGCAACCGTGGTGACTCACCCCGATCAATTCACTGGATGCAGCAACCATGCGTTTCACTGCAGACCGACGCATCCTGGTTCGGCAGCAGGTGGATATGTGTACTCTGCGATCGGTTACGAATACGCGGCAGGAGGCAGTGTCTCAACAGCACAAGCGTCTCTTCGATTCACGGTTCCCGGCGTTGCCGGATGTATCGATGGAACACACCTGGACAGGGTTTCTGTGTCTGTCGCGCAACGATACACCCGCTTGGGGAAAGCTTGACCCCGCTGTCTGGCTTGCGGCATGTCACAACGGCATGGACGTTGCCATCGGAACTGCCAGCGGAACCCTGATTGCCGACCTGGCGACACAGCGAGACAATCCGTTGATAGATGACATGGAATTGTTGGGTACTACGTCATATGTCCCGCCAGGCATCCTCAGGGAAATCGGGGCTCGTGCCGCCATGCTCTGGCACCTATGGCTTTGGCGTTTTGAGAACTAGCGAGTCATTCGGTTAGGTCAATAGCCGGTCCGGAACGATTTTTCGGGCGTGCGCGGAGAAATGGCTGAGCCATGGGAATTGATGATGAGTCAGAACTGCGATGTGGTGAAAGTGATTCTGGCTAATCTGTTCCGTCACGAGATCGATGGTCAAGTCATCGACAAAATTTGCCGGTTTATGGCATCTTAGGGATCCACCCCAACCCGATTGTCCTATCGTATGTCTATGCTGTCCTCGGATATCGGTGATCTGTTGATGCAACGCATCGAACAACTCGCCACCCTGTCTGAGTCTGAACAAGGACTGACCCGACGCTTCGCCACACCCGAGCACAGAAGCGCCAATGACATGGCCGCTGGCTGGATGAAGCAGGCTGGCATGACTGTTCATGAAGATGCCATCGGTAACGTGACAGGACGCTACGAAGGCACTGTTCCCGGTGCGCCAGCAATCATGCTGGGTTCACATCTGGATACTGTGGTTATGGCGGGAAAGTACGATGGCATGCTCGGTGTGCTGTGTGGCCTTGCCTGCGTGGAATATCTGGCGGCACAATCAAAGCGTCTTCCTCATGCCATAGAGGTGATAGCGTTCGCAGACGAAGAGGGTGTTCGCTATCAATCCACATTTCTGGGCAGCCGTGCAATTACCGGCGAATTTGATTTCGAACAACTGGACAGGCTGGACAAGGATGGCATCAGTATGCGTGATGCGCTTGTTGCCTTTGGCAAGAACCCTGATGACATAAAAAATGCGCAACGTCAGCCTGACGAAATTGCGGCTTATCTGGAAGTGCACATCGAGCAAGGACCTGTGCTTGAACTCGAAGATCTTGCTGTCGGCGTTGTCTCTGCGATAGCTGGCGCTACACGCATGGTAACCACGATAACCGGTGAGGCGGGCCACGCAGGTACGGTGCCTATGGGTACACGTCGTGATTCACTGGTTGCTGCGGCGGAATGCATTACCGGGATCGAGAAAATATGTACAGGTCCGGCTGACCTTGTTGGTACGGTGGGATCTATCAAGGCAGACCCCGGTGCGGGTAACGTCATCCCCGGCCGCGTCGAATTTACTATTGATATCAGAGCGGCGGATGATGCGCGTCGCAAGATCGCTGTAGATTCGGTCATCGCTCATTTGCAGGGTGTGTGTAAAGCACGTCGCCTGCAAATACAGATTGAGACGGTACACGATGAACCCAGTGAAGTTTGCGACAAGGCTTTAAATGAGCACATCAGTGCAGCTATAGCGAGTTGTCAACCAAAAGTGCTGACACTTTCCAGTGGTGCTGGTCACGATGCCATGGTCATGACTCATCTGACTGCTGCCGGTCTGATTTTTGTTCGGTGCGCCGGCGGAATCAGTCACAACCCTGCAGAATCGGTTACCGTGGAAGACGCAGCGCTGGGTGCAGAAGTCATGTTGCGCTCAGTGCTGAATTTTTCTGCCGCTAATGCGAATCATCTGTCCTGACTTACCTTAAGTACAACTCTGATATTCTGCCTTAGCCGGTTCTGACAACTATATCGTTCAAGATAGAATTAACAATGCGAGATCAGTTGGCCATTGAGTGCGTATATAAGTTTGTATAAAAGTGCGTGTAAATGTGTGACGTTGCGATAAAACTCTATTAATCTCTTTACTCCTTATCTAGCCCGCCATGATCTCTAATCCCCCAACGCTTTTCAAAGAACTTGACCCGGATCCGAGGTTGCTCATGGGTCCCGGTCCAGTCGATGTCTATCCGCGTGTGTTGCGCGCCATGTCGACACCCCTGCAAGGACAATTTGATCCGCAATTTACGCAGTACATGAATGAAGTTCAGGTTCTTTATCGGCAGGTATTCGAAACAGACAATGAACAAACCTTTCTTGTTGACGGCACTGCGCGTGCGGCTATTGAGGCTTGTCTGGTGTCTGTCATCGAGCCAGGTGACAAAGTGCTTGTCCCCATTTTCGGGCGTTTTGGTCACTTGCTCAAGGAAATTGCTCATCGCGCGAGGGCAGAGGTCATTACCATCGAAACCGAATGGGGCACGGTTTTTACGCCTGAACAGATTGAGCAGGCAGTCGTCACGCACAAGCCCAGATTCATGGCAATCAGTCAGGGTGATACATCAACCACCATGAAGCAGCCGCTTCAAGCACTTGCCGAGGTGTGTCATCGGCATGGAACCCTGGTGTATATCGATGCCACGGCCAGTGCTGGCGGTAACGCCTTGCCGGTGGATGAATGGGGTCTTGATATTGTCAGTATTGGTTTACAAAAGTGCTTATCGGGCCCACCCGGATCAGCACCTATAACATTCAGTGACGAGGTCGCAGATCGCATACGGTATCGCAAGCATACCGAGGCTGGCATTCGGCCTGCAGACGTTGTCGATGGCGAGGGGCCGATAATCCAGTCCAATTACTTTGATCTGGCAATGTTGATGGACTACTGGAGCCCATTGCGTCTGAACCATCACACAGAGGCTGCCAGCATGCTGTACGCGGCGCGCGAATGTGCACGAGTACTGCTGGAAGAAGGTCTGCCAGCCTGTCAGGCAAGGCATCAGTTGACGAGTCGCGCCATGCGTGCCGGGCTGGAGGCGATGGGACTCGAACTGTTTGGTGACCCACTTAATCGCATGGACAATGTGACGGGCGTTTTCATTCCCAAGGTGTGCGGCGATGGTGCTGCATTGCGAAGTGAGATGTTGAACGATTTCGGAATTGAAATTGGTACATCGTTCGGCCCACTCGATGGCAAAATCTGGCGAATCGGTACGATGGGCTACGTCTGTCGCAAATCGAATGTCATGAGGTGTCTGAGTGCTCTGGAGATGACTCTGCACAGACAAGGTTACAAAACAAGGCAAGGGGCGGGTGTTGATGCTGCCTATGCCGTGTACGATGCGCAAGAAGCGCAAGCTATTGCATCAGCGTGACTCTCACTGTGTCTAACCTTAATTGATAAGCCTTATGATCTCTCCCGACAAATCGTCCCCGGTAATGCAGCTATTGACCCAGACGCCTGTCATTATCAATGTGGGGCTGGAAGGTTTTGCAGACGAGCTTGAGAGTCAGCAGGTTTCAGTTATTCATCTTGACTGGCGACCACCGGCAGGTGGTGATGCAGAACTTGCTGATTTGCTATCGAAACTGGGTGGCTGATATGCAACACATAGAAAATGCAAACCGGCAAGCGCTGGATATCATGCTCAAGGCTGACCCCGTGTTAGTCGATGTTGTCCCCGCCTACGAGGCCATTCCAGCCCTGCTCGAGGGTAAGAAAATTCTGCATGCCGGTCCGCCGATTACCTGGGAGCGCATGTGCGGCCCCATGCAAGGTGCTATCGCTGGTATAGCCGTGTTCGAGGGATGGGCAAGTAATCTTGATGATGCCGTAAGCCGTGCGGCCAATGGAGAATTCGAGTTTCATCCCAATCATCATTTCGATGCCGTTGGCCCGATGACGGGTATGACCACGCTTAGCCAACCATTAATGGTTGTTGAAAACCGCAGCCATGGCAATCGTGCTTACTGTGCTATCAATGAAGGGCTTGGCAAGGTCATGCGTTTTGGTGGAAACGATGCAAGCGTACTATCGCGACTAGCCTGGTTGCGCGATGTGTTAGGGCCGTTGATGGGCAATGCCTTGCGATCTGGTGATGGTATTGCTCTCAAGAATCTGATAGCTCGCGGACTGACCATGGGAGACGAGATGCACCAACGCAATGTGGCGTGCTCTGGATTGTTACTGCGTGCCCTGTCGCCTGCCCTTGCGCGAGCCAGTAAAGACACGGCAGTTCTCGCAGACGCCCTGGCATTCATGGGTGGTAATGATCAGTTCTTTCTGAATGTCGCAATGGCTTGTGGCAAGTCCATGATGGACCCTGTTCGCAATATAGAACACTGTTGTATTGTCACGGCCATGTCCCGCAATGGCACCGACTTTGGAATTCGCGTCAGCGCGACGGGCGATCAATGGTTTACGGCACCGGTTGAGATGCCGGAGGGGCTGTATTTTCCTGGTTTTTCAGAGGCTGATGCCAATCCTGATATGGGTGATTCAACCATCGTAGAAACCATCGGACTTGGTGGATTTGCCATGGGTGCATCGCCTGCAGTTGCCGGGTTTGTCGGCGCAGGTGCTGCATCCGAAGCTGCTCTGTTCACACGCTCGATGCGAGAAATTACGTGCGGTGAAAATCCTGAGTGGACCATACCCGCCATGGACTATACCGGGGTGCCTACCGGTATTGATATTCGTCGTGTTGTTGAGACGACCCTGCCACCGACAATCAACACCGGCATTGCGCATCGCGAGCCAGGAATAGGTCAAGTAGGTGCCGGAGTCGTAAAAGCGCCTATGCGTTGTTTTACTGATGCTTTGCGGGCCTTTGCGGCAAAGGAGGGTGTTGTATGAGTGATCAAGCCGAGGGTCATCTGGAGACCCGTGTGCGTCAGCAGTTCTATCTTGATTCTGTCGCTTTGATGCGCATGTCGCGAACGCTCACGACAATGGCTGGCATCCACGATGCGGCAATGATGATGGGCACACCTGCCAACCTTGAAATTTTGAGTAATGCCGGTTTGCTGAAATTGCCTTATGAAGGTCAAGAGGGTTCGGGCATCGGTCCGGGAGATCTGATTCTGACAACACGAGCAGACAGTCAGGCCATTGCTGTTGCAGCCTTGGATGAGGCAGAGCAATTACTTGCACAGCCACAGCAGACAGGCAAGAGCCGAAGCTGGCAGCCACGCAGCATCAGTAGTGCTGTTGATGAACACCCGGACGCAAATCTTGTATTGATTTCGGTAGCAGGTGCATTTGCCGTCAGCGAGGCGCGTAAGGCAGTTAGACGCGGTTTGCATGCCATGATCTTCAGCGACAATGTTCCAGTCGAGGATGAGCTTGCCCTGAAGCGTGAGGCACGTGACCTTGGCGTTTTGGTTATGGGGCCTGATTGTGGTACCTGTGTGATTAACGGTGTGCCTTTGGCATTTGCCAATCAATTGCCACGTGGTGATATCGGTATTGTTGGCGCATCAGGTACCGGTATTCAGGAAGTCAGTTGCCTACTGGCTGGCCTTGGCAAGGGGATCTCACACGCCATTGGCGTGGGTGGTCGGGACATGGGAGCAGCCGTAGGCGGAATATCGACCCTGATGGCGCTTGATGCACTGGACGCCGATCAGACAACACAACATGTCGTTGTCATCTGTAAGCCGCCTGCACCTGAAGTGGCTACGTTGGTTTTAAAAAGAATCGCAGCAAGTTCCAAGACATTTACCGTTTGCTTCATTGGTGGGCAAGCACCAGAACTACCCGATAATGCTGGCTGGGCGAGAACGCTGAGCGCCGCTGCCGAAATCGCTGGTGGTGAAAGTTGCGGTGCATGCTCTGGTGGGGAGGGTGAGCACATGGAAAGTCTGGAACCGGTAACTGCCGAAACCTTACCCAACCGTAGATTTATCCGCGGCCTGTTTTGTGGGGGCACGCTGTGCGCAGAGTCGCAAGTTATTTGTCTGGACGCCACGCTGACGGTGTCATCGAATGCCGCCATCCCGAAGGTATCTTCAGAGATCAATACGCAGGGCCATACCTTGCTCGATCTCGGCTCTGATGAATACACACAGGGTAAACCGCATCCAATGATAGACCCCACTGTTCGTGATCAGCTACTTGCAGATGCCTTGCACGATGAAAGTACCGCAGTGGTATTACTGGATGTTGTGTTGGGCTATGGTGCACATACCGATCCCGCTGGACAGCTTGTGCGTAGTCTACCCGATGACTACGCAGGCACGGGGGTGCAGATTATTGCATCAGTGACGGGCACTGAGCAGGATCCGCAAATACGAAGTCGACAAGTAGCGACACTGCAGGCAGCCGGGATTCAGGTGGCGGCATCCAACGCGCACGCGACGTTGCTTGCAACTCGGCAGGTTCAGGTTAACGCGCAATAGGATTGCTAACCATGTATCACTGGAACATATGATTACGCCATTTGAGTTGCCGCCAAGGCTTCTGGTCGCGATTGGTGGTAATGCGACGCATCCAGAGGACATCGCTGGAACCTCCCAGGAACAGGCAAGCATAGCGGCTCAAACGGCAAAGGCCTTATTGCCGCTCACAACGCTCGACAATGAGCTTGTTCTGACACATGGCAACGGGCCGGTGGTCGGCAAGATACTCATGCGTCAGGTGCTGACGCGTGATCGTATTGCACCCATGCCACTGGATATCTGTGTTGCGCATAGTCAGGGTGGTATTGCCTATTTGTTAATGCAGGCTATAGAAAATGAATTACGAAAAATTGATAATCCGCGCCATGTTGCCGCACTGCTCACTCAGGTAGAGGTTGCCGAGGACGATCCTGCTTTTGAAAATCCGAGTAAGCCCATTGGTGCCTTCTATCCAGAAGAGGACGCCAGATTGATCAGCAAGGAGCTAGGCTGGCGAATGGCAGAAGACTCAGGGCGTGGCTGGCGCCATGTGGTTCCGTCGCCAAGACCCTTGCATATTTGTGATGTTTCACTGGTGCAGATAATGGCTCGGCGAGGCACTATTGTGATTGCCGGAGGCGGCGGTGGCATTCCGGTCATTCGCGGCGCTAAGGGTGTGCGGAAAGGGGTATCAGCGGTTATCGACAAGGATCTGACTTCGGCATTAATGGCTAACGTGATAGGTATACCGGTGATGATGATCCTCACTGCAGTGCATCAGGTTGCCATTCATTTCGGAACGCCACAACAACGGGCTCTGGATAGTGTGAGCTTGCGCGAGCTGCGCAGTTACCACGCTGAGGGACATTTTCCAGCGGGTAGTATGGGCCCTAAAGTGGATGCCGCTATCCGCTTTCTTGAGGGAGGTGGCCAACGAGTGATCATTGCGCATATCGACGATGCCATGGCCGCCTTGCGAGGTGAGACAGGCACGCATGTTGTCGCTGACGACGAACATAGCTCTGATCACTGAAGTTTTGTTGTCACATCCGCCTGTCATACGCAGCGCTGACACTCATGCCGGGGTAGTTTGTCTACGGTTGTCCAGCGCTGAATTGCAACTACTTGTCGATCAGCAGATTCTGGTCCAGTTAAACGTATCCAGCGTCGGAGTGGAAGTTGCACGAGTGATGCACAGTTGCCGCAAAGGTCGTGTTGTAGCCGTGTTTGAGCGCAGCTTCTATGTCCAGAGTGATCATGGGTTGATTTGTGTTGGACTGAACTCGCTCGGCGAAGGACCTATGCATTGCTTGATTGCTCCTGATTGTCACCATCTGCCGGCTAAGATCACAGTTGGTCTTTCTGTTTTCATGTTGAACTGCTTGCCACCGTCCGATAAGGATTTAAAAGAACAGGATACGTGCTTCAGCGAAAATGAAAATCGACAATGGTACGACGGAGTGGTCACGGGTAAACCGGTATCGGCATTTTCTATCGACCAGTGTCAGCGAGTGCTTGCGGTAGTAGTTCCACCTCGGCAGCAAGGGTTTGGCTGGACTATTGTTCAACCTCACGGCTCCGATATTGCTGAAGTGTTTGAAGGAGCGAGCCTTGATCTCGATGCTGTCAGTTTGAGTTTATACACACAATGCAGCCCGGCGCTGAACGGTTTGTTCCAATGGCTTGATGACTCCTTGACACGGCCTGACGAGCAAAGAGTGAGCGCTGCCAGAGATAATATGGCAGTCAACGCAGAAAAACCTTGCGTTAGTGACCACGAAGTGCCTCGGCATGTGTCGGAACTTCTGGGAGCAGGTCCGGGGTTAACGCCCGCAGGTGATGACTTGCTGGCGGGTGCTATGCTTGCGTTGTACCGTATAGAGCACGGCCATCTGGCTTTCTTGCTCTGGACATTGCTGCAACCATGGCTGGCCTGTAGAACCAACGTCATCAGTGCTTCACATTTATGTCTTGCGGCTAAGGGTCAGTGTTCAGCCGCCGTACTTGATTTGCTGGATTGCGTGTTTCGTGAAGAGAACCGGATAAATACAGGTTGTGAAAAAAATAAGGCAGCCAAGATTGAATACTCGGCCAATCAAATCGGTGCATCATCGGGGTGGGATTTGCTGGCAGGGATGAACCTGGTGCTGCGTGCGCTATAAAATCCCGTTACTATTCCTGAATTGACTAACTCAAGATCATCAGATGCTCCAGACAAAACGCAGTTATAACGGGATGGTAGTAGCACCTCACCATTTGGCTTCTCAAGCTGGATTGCGAGTTCTGCGTGAGGGTGGCAACGCGGTGGAGGCTATGATTGCCGCCGCCAGCACCATCGCGGTGGTGTATCCGCACATGAATAATCTGGGTGGTGATAATTTCTGGTTGTTATACGCTCCTGGTAAGTCGGTAATGGGCATTGATGCCTGTGGTGCAGCAGCGGGGCAGGCGACACAGTCCTTTTATAAAGAGCAAGGTTATGCGTCCATTCCGGATAGAGGCCCTCTGGCGGCTCTGACGATGGCGGGAGCTGTCTCTGGTTGGCAAGCAGCCTTTGAATACAGCCAGAAACAACTCGGTGGCCGGATGCCTCTCACACGGTTGCTGGAGGATGCTATTGACTACGCTCGCAATGGGGTTGCCGTGACTCAGACTCTGGCAAACAACATTGCAGGCAAGCGCGAGCAACTGGAGGCGCAGCCCGGATACGCAGATTGCTATATTCCCGACGGCCGCGCATTGCTTGCAAACGACAGACTGCGTCAGACGAGGGTATCCGATACCTTGCAACAGTTGACTAAAGCAGGGCTGGATGATTTCTATCACGGCGATCTGGCAACGTCCATGGCCCGTGAGCTCGAGGCATCCGGAAGCCCTTTGCGTATCGACGATTTCAATCGACACAAGGCGCTGTGGGTGGAGCCACTGACGACACAAGTTGCCGGACATGCTCTATTCAATCTGCCGCCACCTACACAGGGTCTGGCATCGTTGTTATTGCTTGGTGTGCATGATCGATTGAAGGCCACACGGGCCGAAACCAGCCACTATGTGCATTCGCTGGTAGAGGCAACTAAATGCGCCTTTCGTGTGCGTGATAAATACGTGACTGATCCTGCCTATATGAAAACCCCTGCTGCTGATTATCTTGAGCCGACACGCCTTGATGCAATGGCAGCACAGGTCAATCCAGAGCGGGCCGCACCTTGGCCAGACGCTGCGACGGGCGGGGATACGGTGTGGCTGGGTGCAATTGACAACGCTGGTCGGGCAGTCAGTTTTATCCAGAGCGTCTACTGGGAGTTTGGTTCGGGTGTCGTTCTACCATCCACTGGAATAACCTGGCAGAACCGTGGCATCAGTTTTTCACTGGATGCTGATCATCACAACGCGCTGATGCCACATCGGCGTCCGTTTCACACGATTCAACCTGCGCTTGCAATCCTGAGTGACGGACGAGTGATGTCCTATGGCACCATGGGAGGTGAAGGACAACCTCAAACCCAAGCCATGGTGTTTACTCGCCATGTCATACAAAAGCAGTCTTTGCAGACCTCGATTTCCGCACCACGCTGGTTGTTGGGTCGTACCTGGGGGAGTGAATCGACTAATCTGCGTATCGAGAATCGATTTGACCCCGAGGTTTATGAAGAACTGAAAGCCATGGGACATGATGTGGAAATCGTTGGCAGTCATGAGGAAATCATGGGTCATGCCGGGGCGCTTGTACATCACCCGGACGGCCTCATCGAGGCAGCAGCCGATCCCCGAAGTGATGGCAGCGCTGTCGGCTTTTGATCGTTTAGTGAGTCGCCATGGCGTTGATGAATTCACAGTGTTCAGTTACATGGCTGCCAAACGCTGAAAATGTCTCATTTGCGCCCGAGAAAAGATCTTGCCGCGCTGATTTTACCGTGCCTGTAGACTCGATGGCATCAGTCAGATTTTTCCACTGCTGCAAGGGCGTTGAATTTTGCAGAAATTTTCTGGAAGATTCAGGAAGTGATTTCGACACCTGCTTGTTCATGATGGCAGCACCAAACCTTGCGCCGTGCAAGACGTAAAGTGCTCCCAGTGCTGAATGATCGTTTTTCAAGCGAATTTTCTGCGTGCCAGGTAAATCGTCTCTGTCGAGGCTGCTGATACAAGCTGTATCAGATTCCAGACAAGTAACGGCGTCGTGTAAACTGAATTGATCAAACTCGCCCAACCGCCTGCGTTCCAGTTCTATGTGTCGATAGAAGTGCAGGTAAGCATGCAACACCAGATGGTATTGCTCGAAGGTTAACGTAGGGCTGGCTAAACGGCTGATCCAGTGATGAGTATGCAGGGTTTCATGAGCGATCCGCGTGTGTTCTGCCAGAGCTTTTCGAATCGAGCCGCTATGATCGTTATTCTCGCTCATGCCTGTCCGGGAAAGTAATTACGAATCGCGACCCCTCCGCGTATTCGGTGTCCAGTTCAATTGTGCCGTTGTGAACGTCCATGATTTTTCTGCAGATGGTCAAGCCGAGACCCGTTCCTTCAACTTGTTCGGCTGTATGCAAGCGTTGCAGTGGTTTGAACACGGTGGCAGCCTGCTTTTGGGCGATCCCCAACCCGTTGTCAGAAATAGCTATTTTCACTTCGTGACTTTTGCTGTCTATGTTGTGAATCTTGATGACAGGTGTCCGCTTTGGATGAGCATATTTAAGTGCGTTTGATACAAGATTCAGAAATAATCGGCTTAGCAAGCCGGCGTTTGCGTTTACTGTAGGTAGCGTCTCTACTTTGACTGTTGCATTTGCACTTTTTATGTCAGTATCGAGCATCTGGTTGGCGGATACCACAATAGTATTCAAATCAATGGGTTCAAGTGTATGCTGTTGCTCTGTGATAAGTGCAAGATCAAGCAGTGCCGCTGTAAGGTCGTTAAGACGCTTGGCTGATCGCTGTGCTATTCCGTGGGTCTCCAAAACCGTACCCGTATTTGTAATTTCTTCACCCATTGCCTCCAGTGCCATTGTGATTCCACGCAATGGCGCTCGTATATCATGAGCTGCACTGGCTGTAAAACTTCGCAGCGATGCGTTCTCTTCCTTGAGCAGAACTTGAGAGGCAATGATGTCAAGAAATTCCTTGAATATCTCTCTGGCGCTTTCCAGCTCAGCCTCTTGCCAGGGCGTACTCTTGTCTCTGTGCTCATTCACCCAGCGTTTGAATGATGATCGAGGTTCAAGACTTTGTATAGAGCTTGTGTCATTTCCGGAACTTTTAGCTACTGGTTCACCAGCCCAATGAACACTTTGCGTCGTTGGCCCACGGAACCAGATCAATTGACAAACACGATGTATGGTAATGGGCTGCACAAGCACACCACAGGCTGTATCAATATGCTCCTTGGCTGGTTCCCAATCCTTGTGTAACTGAATTGACTGAAATTGATCCAGCGCATCACGTTGAGATATCGCCCACGAGATAAGGTCGCTGACAAAAGCCTTTGGAGGCGTAGATCCGGACATGTGCAAGTTTGAACCGTACTGGAACGCAAACCCGTCTGCACCAAGAAATTCCTGCAATGTGGGTATTAGCATATTTATTACATCCTCAACATCACCATTGCGTCTTACCTCTGCGGCGAACTGATTCTCTATAATGCGTAGCCGATGGATCATGTCTGCTACATCAGTGCGTTGCTTCTGTTCATAGCGCAGCATCAGCGCCAGACTGATTTCCTGAACCAGTATCCAGCTGTCAAAAGGCAATAACAACGGTTCGTTGTGGTGGCATGCTATTAGCCCCCACAGGCTCTCTTTATGCAGTAGTGAGCAGGAAAACGTTGCATTGACGCCCATATTCCGAGTGTAGGCGGTATGCATGGTAGATACCGATCTAAGCAATGACCATGTCAGGTCCAGTTCTGCATCTGTCGTCTGTGCAGTAGTAATAGGTACAACATCATCGCTAGTAGTTCCTATCGCGCGATAGGGCACTATTAACATGATTTGCCGCACTTGTTGTGGAATATCAGTCGCTGGAAAATGTAGCCCGAGGTAAGATTCTAGCTTCCCATCACGGCTTTCGGCAACGGTTTCTCCAGACCAATCCGGCAGAAACTGGTATATTTTTACGCGACTGAAGCCGGTTATGCTTCTAACGGCATCAGTGGCTATTTGCATAGCGTCGTTGAAAGTCGCTGAATGAAGAATGCGCGCGCAACTCTTGCTACACAGGCGCATCTTTCGCCTTACGTCTTTTGCCGATGGATTGTTATTGGGTAGAAATTCTACGATTCGCCGATTGTCGTGAAAATGAGTTATAGCGTCGTAGCAAGTCCCTTGGTATTGCCATTCAAATTCGAGTATTTCATGGAGAACATGCTGATCACCGCCTAATTCCGCGAGTTGGTCAGCTAGTTCTGTGCTGATATCAGCAGCAGATAACGTAAAAATATCCGAAGAGTCGATATTGAAAAAGCGACTGGCATTGTTGGACGCAGCAACAATTTTAAACGAGTCAGGGTCAACAACCAATAAGGTTCCAATCGGTTGAATGGCATTTGATAGATGAATTTTCTCCCGATCGCAATTGTCCAGTGTAACCGGATCAGTATCCTTGAAATAGGAAGATAAGGAATTAGGAGTCGCCATAGTTGGCTTGTTGCTCCGGTCGACGTTGCCTGACTGCTATCACCAACTCACCTCTGGCCCATATGTTCACTGTTTTAATAGACAAGTGTAGCGCCCATAGTCAAGCGAAACTAATCGAAATGAAAGATACCATGTTACGCCAAAAGTGAAAGACGTCAGAAGTGCCTGATAACATTACAACTTTGGCACTAAAAAATTGAGCGTATCGATACCACTACTTCTGATATTGCGTAGAGCATTAGTCCGGGTGTGAAAAATTCAGGCGTCAGAAAATTGTCAATTAGGTGTACAGTAAGCCACTCAACGACTTCCTCGATCTACTTAACTGAGTTTTATCACTAATACGTTACACCATGCAGATTCCCTACGGTTTTACGATCATCGATGTGCTGGCCCTTGTCCTGTTTGGTGTTTGCTGGATCGGTCATTACTATCTCACCTACGTGTCCCGCTGGAGCAAGTTCACTATCTCGGCGAAGATGACCGAGATGCGCGAGCAATGGATGTTAAACATCGTCGTGCGCGGTGACTCACCTATTGATGCCATCATCCAGAACGGATTGCAGCAGGGTGTACTCTTTTTTGCTTCTACCACTGTGTTGTTGCTTGGCGGGCTAATGGCCGGACTGGGGTCGGCTGACAGAGGCGTAGAGGTGTTACAAATGCTGCCTCTTTCGTCAACCAGCAATCCTGTGCAATGGGAGCTGAAGATATTGCTGATCATGTTCATTTTTGTAATGGCGTTCTTCAAATTCGCGTGGAGCTATCGTTTGTATAACTATTTCCTCATTTTGATGGGGGCTGTTCCTCAGCGAGATGTTGATGACGCAGCTTTGGCGCACTATGCGAAGAAATTATCATTACTGCATGCTCTGGCCGCCAAACATTTCACCACAGGTTTAAATGCCTATTTTTTTGCCTTGGCGGCTTTCACCTGGTTTCTCAATGCCTGGCTGTTCATGTTGTCAACGCTCTGGGTGGTATTGGTGTTATACCGACGTGCCTATCGCTCGGAATTTCTCCGGCTGGTCAAGGCAACGACTCACTAACCCTGATAGGTAAATTTTGGCACATCTTTTTTTTTGCTGATTGGGATCTTTGGATAGGGTGGAATTTTACAGTTATAATGTAACAGCGCTAAATTCACTATAAACGGGATAATTATGGCGAGCTCGTCCGTTATCAGAAACGCCCATTTCCTCGGAACCAAAATAAGGAATCTGCGCAAACGAAATAACCTGACGATGGATGACCTGTCAGCCAGATGCGTAAAGCTGAATGCCGAGTCAGCGCCGTCAGTGTCTTACCTGTCCATGATTGAGCGTGGCAAGCGTCACCCCAGCGCAAAAATGCTGGCAGTCATTGCTGAGGTGTTTCAGAAAGAGCTCAGTTGGTTTCTGGATAACGTTCCAGACGAGGCGGCTATTTTCCCCGACAAGGGAAGTCGTGGTGGCATGCCCGGCATGTCGCTGGAGCCAGGGTTTCTGTTCTCCCGGGAAATTCTTCAAAACGCCATTCCGGAGATGTTGTCGCAGACCGGGGTGTCGGGTCGGCAGTTTGCTCACCTGTTGATCCGAGCGCATCAGGAAAACAATCAAAATCATTTTCCGGAGCTGGAACGCGCTGCTGAGAGTGTCGGTCACAAGCAGATGCCATTGAGTCTGGATGCCTTGATGGATATCTGCGCCAGTATGGGGCTCGTCATCAAATGGTTTGCCAAACCACCAGAGAGTGTCATAGCTCCCGTTGGCAGGGGCGATCAGTCCGTGGTCAGATCCTTTTTCGAAGCACCATCCACGATTCATGTGAACACGTTGATGAAGACCCAGCCAGACCGATTGAAATACGATCTTGCGTTGTATATCGGTCATAAGGTGCTGCACGATGGTGATGGGGTCAAGAGTGTCGCCGTCACGGGGCCTGCACCAGTCAAGAGCCCCGACACGCTTGATGAACTGGATTGGGAGGCGTCGAGTGCTATTGATTCACAGGATATCGTGCATGCGTGGCGCGATTTTGAGTGCAGTTTTTTTGCAGGCGCGTTACTTTGCCCGAAGGTTGCTTTCAGGCGCCTTCTCGAACAGCGTGCGCATGATGTCACCATAGGCGATATGTTAGGGGTGACCACATCGGTCGTCATGCGGCGAATGACGGTTGTGTCGTCGTATCCTCACTGGCACTATTTTGATGCCTATCCACCGGGCAGGTTGCTGGCAGTTTATCGAGGTAATGGTATCCCGCTTCCTTGGGGGAATATGCGCATGGTTCAGGATCCGTGTCAGCACTGGGCAGTTTTTCGTATGATTGACACGGATCTGGAGCAAAGTAGCTCTCAGGTATCTGTAATGGATGTTGATTCTGAACCCCGAATATTCTGCTGTGAGTCTGTCAGAGTGAATGATATGTCCGGGAGTAATCATGTTCTGTGTGCTGGCATCGATGTAAATCCTGCTCTGGAGGCACAGGGTGCAGATGCAGCATCCATTGCCAGTAGTTTGAAAAAAGCGTGTATAGAAAATCGGGGTTCTGTAGAGATACCTTCGCCTATCCGTAAAGAATTACGGCAAACAGCGAAGTTGTTGAATATCGAGTGGTTGAATCGAGGAATTGAGAAACCGGCCAGAATGATCTGTCCTCGTAGTAGTGCTTGCCCCCGAACGCCAAGCTGTCATATAAACGCTGGCTAAGGCGACCACCCGCGTAAAGTCAGGCGCATTAGCGGTAAAATGAGTGATGGGTGATTTTCTGCATATGCTTGTGGCCATGTACCTTATTGGAACAATACCGGCACTACTTGTGTTTCTGTTTCGACCGCCAGAGCAAAAGGAGTTGACGCGCACGATGCGTCAGTCTGTCAAGTATATTGCGTGGGAAGCCATGTACACCGTCTTTCTCTGGCCCTACGCCTTGCACCGGTATGTGAACCGGAGGCGGTAGGTGCTGTTTGCATATTCAACTTTTATGCTTTGGTGCTGTTTAACGCTTTGTAGCTGTCGCGCATCACCCTGAAGCTTACGACAAACGATGACGCTTTTTACCGCATCGTTTGCAGATGTCTACAGTGACCAGTTTTCCTTGCTTGACATCAAAGGTCGACTGTTTATCTGCCACCCACTTATGATGATTGTTCTGGCAGAGGAGGCTGCGCCGCGCCGCAGGTTTTTTTTTGAAAGGAAGCAGGTTGCTCATGTGCAAAGGTTACCTTAAACGTGCGCCTGAAACCTAACCAAGACAAACCTCTTTGCCGAGGTTGGCAATTGCTTAGTTCTGCAATTCTGGATACAGTAGTGTTCCGGTGTGTATTTTCAATACCTTGCGCGTGACGGACGGCATGTAAGGAGAACGAAAGGAGCGGTTATGATTCAAGCTGTTTTTCGCTGTTGTGTTCTAGCTGCGTTATGCCTTGGCAGTACAATAACTAGTCTGAAGCTGTTGGCTCAGGAGCATGATCCGGACTGTAAATGCCGTGCGCCTGGTGGAATCATGCGTGATCTTGGTACTGTGGAGTGCGTGCAGATTGGCGGCACGGCGAAACTTGTCACCTGCGTTATGTCCACCAATACGCCGTATTGGAAAGATGTCGAAAACGTTGAGGGTTGCCCGACTGCGTGACCAGCCCTGCCAGAAGAATCTGGACTGGACATCCCTGTGGCTTTATGGATTGGCTAGCCTGGACTATTCATGAAACGCCAAATCCTTTCACCAGACCCTTTGTTCGTAGCGGATTTCGTGAAGGAGCGGAATACAGACTGTATTTGCGACGGGGGCGCCCAGCCTGAACGAAATTCGCTACGGACGAAGGGAATGCGGAAGGATTTGGTGATTTCATGAATAATCCAGGCTAGGAGTCTGCGCGGCAGAAAGCGATCGAGCGAGAGTAGTCCAATTTTGAGTCAAATTTTGCGCTCATTTGAGGAGTTTAGCTGGCTAAGTGACGAAAATGAGCGCAAAATTTGGCCAAAAGTGGGCTGCTCGTAGCCGATTGATT
>JBGCGC010000184.1:0-30258 GCA_045110475.1 Granulosicoccus sp. | reverse complement strand
CAAATCCTTCCGCATCCCCTTTTCCTGTAGCGAATCCTGCTCAGTCGGAAATACAGCCTGTATTCCGCTCCTTCGCAGAATCCGCTACAGAAAAAGGGTCTGGTGAAAGGATTCGGTGTTTCATGAATAATCCAGGCTAGGTCAACTGTCAGTAACTTTTATCCAAATAGCCATTACACGCATAGAGATTGTGTGCAACACCCGTTTCATTATTGAAGCAAGCACAACAAGCAAGACGATATAGATGACGGCATATGTCGCACTCACCTGAACTAGTGCAAGCATTCCGTCCCGTCAGTCACGTGGCACGCTAGTTCTACACTACCGGGATTTCTCAACATTCGGTTGCGCCGGAGAGAGACCGCTATATCGGCGGAGAGATCTAATCCATAATATCGAAACAGGCACTGAAACAGGCACTGAAATAGGTATAAATCATAACGCACGGAGACAACCGATGCCAGCGTTGCCAACCTATAACTTTTATCAAGACAATTGTTAGAATATATGCTGTAGTCACTGACCACGACAAACACAGACTATTGCATTAAGACAAGGCCGCCCCTCCCTCTGCGCCTATCTGCTAAGGAATATATCCACGACATCTCCGGATATCGACTGCGATAGAATCGAAAATTCACCGTTCTTGAACATGCCATTGGCAATGTCATAAATGATGTGAGTACAGTCAGTATAATCGGCTTATTACCACAAAGCCGCTACACAAAAATGTCTACAATCACAATACGTTATCAGCGAGACGGCTAATCACTTTCTGCCTACCTACTGTTTGACGCACCCGCTGGCACCCGTCAGCCCACTCCATCACTCATCTAACAACTGATCAATCTCCACCGCACGCACATTGCCCTACCCACTTCCTGACCCGTGCAGTACCCATCGACCATCCCTAGCCGACCGCCCGTGGCTCTTCAGCTGCCTAGCAAACCGCTGGCGGGAGCGCCTTCCATACCCACAATGGTAGGGAACTGTTCGATGGGATACCAACCTGAACGGAAGTAGACATCAGTGCAATCGAGGCCGATGGGTTTATGATGGATGGCGACTTCACCCGGAATCGGTTCCGGCACGGTAACAGGGCCGTACGTCAACTCATTCGAGTCGCCGAACGGGTCAATCGTTATCGCGTATGCCTTAGATTTTTCCCTGCTGTTGTAAATTGCTGATTATTAAATTACGTACACAGAGTAGCCAAACATGACGTCAAAAGACACTTTTCCAAGCTCCCTGCCACTCTGGTCAGACAGACTGGCAGAGTAGGAGCCCGAATCATATGTATTCCAGGAGTAGGTTCTGAAACCTCTGGGATTGGGATTTACCGTAAACTGCTTTTCATCAAAGACGCCTTCCACACCGTCTTTAGACCACCGCAATGTCAACATCTCATCGATTATTGTTGTAACGACACGCGCGAATACGAAGACCTTGCCCGGTAGAAAGGCTTCGATTTCACTCTTGCAACCCGTTGGATTCAGTTTTTCAACGTCTTCGCACGCAGTGAAATCCAGCAGATAAGTGTTCTGCTGCTCGGCTGGCGTTTGACTCTCTTTCAGATCTTGAACCTCAGCTGAGGTGTTCGTTGCGGTCTGTGCAGTAGTCTGCGACGTGTTTTGAGTCGACAACGGACTTTCAAGCGGCTCTGTCGGTTCACGAACCTCACTCTTCACCATATCAACTTCGTTCAAGGCAACGATTTTCTCCTGTTCAGCGACAACCAGTTCCGCGGCGGCCTCATCATTGTCTTTGACCAGTTCCTTGTGTTCTACCGACAAATCGTATGATATGAAGGACAGATAACCCGTCAGAGCCAAAAACACTGCAGCAATTGACCCGACCCGCAGACGCTTGCGCATCTGATCGGCTTTCTTACTCTGATTGAGGAAGGACATGGCGCTTTCAAAATCAGGGTGGTACTGATTTGCCCAGATTGCATTGGGTTCTCTTGTCTGTTGCCACTTCGAGGCAACACGCAAGTCAGGATCACGCAGCAGTCCGGCATCACCCCGTCCGTACATCTCAGACGTCTCAGCCAGTCGTTGGTACATTCTTGCAGCATCTGCTTCCTCGTCAGCCCAGTGATCGAGTTTTTTCCAAACCCGCATCAGGCTTTCGTGTTAGATGTCGATGACCGTGTCCGAATGCAACTCGACACCCTCCGGTGGCATTAGAAACGATCGGCTTGATTGTCTAAATACGTCAATGACGGAAACCACCTCGGCACGTGTGGCGGTACACATCTGGCACAGGGTATCCAGCCGAGTAGGTCGTCGCACTCCACGAGAATCGCTAGCCTTGTCTGTTAACGCCTTGAACAGCGATTCGCAAATCCTTCTCTGGTTATCAGAGTCAAGCTCGTCGAACGCCCGGTTGGCGTGCTGGTCAAGCGCGCGCCTCATGCTGCCTATCGATCCATAACATTCAATGTCCAGCATTCCCTGACGCTTGCGCAGTGTTTCCCAATGCGACCAGGTTCTGTTGAGGGCATGCTGCAGGATGGACAGTTGATCCGGGTTTGTGCCCACATCATTAACCAGGCGGGTCAGCAACGCAGGGTATATTTTCGCATTACCGACTCCAACCGGACCTGCAATGGCTGCTCGGCGCTGATCTCGTGTCATTCGCGGTACTAGATACTGACCTGAATTAATAGCCTCAGCCAGTCAGGGAAATTGAGCACAATCACCCAGGAAATCAGAACGCATTTAGAGTATTCTGCGATGGATACGACCAACAACTGAATATAAAAACGCTCACCGGGGTGACAGTGGATCTGTGATTCAATGATGTCACATTCGCAGGCATTGAAGATACAGTTAAACGCACCAATCGATTTATACTTGCATTCGCAAATTACGAGTACAGTGTACTATCAGAATTTTTTGGCTATGTCGGCGTTTCAACCCTGGGCATCGACAGTACCAGATTTCCAGAAAGCTCGTCTTTGAGCTCTACAGATTCATTCGGAATACCTGCCGAGACTCTGAACATGAACGAGGCCCAGATAGTTGGGGTTGCTAGCGGAAGGGTGCGAAAGTCAGGAGTGTCGTTTCAAGGAGCGCTGAATGCGTAAAGATTTTTTTGGGCACTAGTGCGCCTTTCGCAGGAATGACGGGGCCATATCCTCTGAACTCTATCGGAAGATCAACGTAAACATCTATTCGATCTGCAACGGCTGTTGTTTGCCAATTGAGCCGGACAATATACAGTCACTATCGGCTTATAGCCCCCCGAAGCATCCCAATCGCCGCCTGCGTACCATCAATAATTGGAAGTACCGAGGATGCCCGAATCCTTGACGATAATCCAGCCAGTGGTCCCCCTCCCATGATAATGCTGGTGATCGGCTCTTTCGCGCACTCATCGCACAGCGCGTTAATTGCGTCAAATCGCTCGATCTGAACATTGGCTGCATCAAACGGGTTGTTATCCGATACCGCCGCTACCCGGTGTAACTGATTGGCCATGCCATAGAAATCTGCTCGCGCTCGCAACGACGGTGCAACGCTCTCGTCGAATGTCACGATGGAAAACCTACCGCTAATACAGCGAGCCAATGAGAAGGCCGCGTTGGCTATACCAATAACAGGAATTCCCGGACAGGCAAGTCTGACCGCTTCAATGCCAGTATCACCAAAAGAGCCAAGTACAATGCCGTCGACGCCTTGTCCATGAGCATGCACGGAAGCCAGAACGCCATCCACCGCGTCTAGGCCGTCCTGATCAGTTACGATAAGTTCGGGGCCAAAGGCAGCGGACACAGTGATAAAGTTATCATCCTCATTTGCAAGCGCATGTGCCGCAGCATCGATACGTCGGGTTACACCATTTGAAGTATTCGGGTTGACGATAAGCAGTTGCATTACAGAATCACTGAAGGCAGCCAGAGTGAGAGCAAAGGAAAGACATTGACGAATGTTAGTGCCACTATCATCGCACCTATAAACCAGAGCATCGACGGTACGATTTTGGCGATAGAGATTTTCGCTATGGCACAAGTGATCAGCACTACTGAGGCTACTGGGGGTGTCTGTTGCCCGATACCCAGGTTAATAGTCAGTATCAATCCGAAATGAACTCGATCAATACCGAGTTGATCAGCCAATGGCAGAAAGATAGGAACCAGCATGAGAATAGCAGGTGTACCGTGGATGATGGTGCCCGCCAGCAGGAAAAATATATTGATCGCCATTAATACCACCCAGTAGTTGTCGGAGATACCCAGGATGGCTTGTGCAATGTCTTGCGGAATACGTTGATTAGTCATGTACCAACCCAGCAGTGTGGAGGTAGCGACAATAAACATTAGCATGGCGCTACGCTTACCTGCAATTCGCAAGGTATCTATCAGGTTGCTCAGTCGGATGGTGCGATACAGGAAAGCAGCCATGATAATCGACCAGAGCGCAGCAATGGCACCAGCCTCTGTAGCAGTAAAGATACCGCCCAGAATACCCCACAATATGAGGATAGGGAGTGTTAGCGGTATTGCAGCATCCTTGCCAGTTTCGAATACGCGCTTGAGTGAGAACTCCCCTTCTGTGGGGTAGCCGCGCTTTACCGACATTATATAGGCTGTTCCCATAAGTAAGGCGCATACCATGAATCCGGGGACAATGCCTGCGGCAAACAACTCGGCGATAGAGGCATTGGCAACGTAAGCATAGAGGATAAGATTTAGACTTGGTGGAACAATAATGGCCATCGTGGCTGATGTTGATGTGACCGCTGCCGCAAACGCTGCCGGGTAGCCACGTTTTTTCATTTGCGGAATCATTACCGAGCCAATGGCCGCCGCATCGGATGTGGCAGTACCGGAAATCTCGGAAAAAAACAATGACGTCAAAATGTTCACATGAGCCAGCCCACCACGTATATGGCCAACGAGTGATGAGGCAAAGGCAATCAGCTTTTCGGCGATACGGCCCTGGTTCATGACTTCTCCGGCTATCATGAATAACAGCGCTGCTACCAGAAGGTAATTGTTCGCACCTCCAAATGGAATAAGCCCCATGATTCGCGGAACAACGCCCGGATCCACAATGATCATGGTTGCTGCTGTAACACCCAGCACGAAGGCTATGGGTAGCCCTGCGATCAGCAGCGTAATCAGCAGGATAAGAATGGTCCAGCCAGGGTCGAGAAACATCAGGCGTCGCTCTCGGGCAACAGATCATCTGCGCTAATGCGACCTGTGACAAGGCTCGCCAGACGGATCAGACAGAACAGGGTAATAAGTGCACCGCCCAATGGCATCGCAGCACGGAACAATGCCATGGGCAGATCAATAGAGATGAGCTGACGAGCGCCAAAGCTCATTGCAGCGATAGAGCCATAATAGGCGAGCAACGCACCGAAACCTGCCATGAGTATCAGGTTCCCGCACATAACGATAGTCTTCATGCGTGCGGGAAGTTCACGTACTACCGCATCAAATCCTAGATGTTCATTGGTACGTGTGAGATAGGCTGCGCCAATGAACGTCAATATGGCAAGCATGTTGGCGGGGAGTTCCTCACCCCAGGACACGCTGTCGTTCAGTATAAAGCGCGCAAACACAGCGTAGTTTAGCAATATCAGCAATAGCCCAGCCATGGCGATTACAACGACATCCAATGTACGTCCAATCAGGTAATCAGCACGTTCAACGAATGCGAAAGCGCGTTCCGTGGCCGGGCCTTGCATCATTCAATACCTAGTGCGGTACGCGTGGCGGCTATCATGTTAGGTCCAATCACATCGACGAAAGTTGCGCTTTCGTAGAGGGGTTCAGATGCCGCCTGAAACGCGGCAAAGTCGATCTCGTTGACTTCAATTTTTTCAGACAAAGCCTTGATCACCGTGGCATCTGTCTCTTCACCCCAGGTGAACGTCCAGGGTGCTACGTCTGCGGCAACTTTGAGAACGGTATCCTTCAACGCAGGGTCGAGACTTGCCAGATAGGATTCGCCAAACACCAGGAATGTCGGCAGATAGACATGGTTGGACAATGACATATAGCCTTGCACTTCGAAAAGCTTGGCGCTGTCGACCACTTGTGCCGGATTTTCCTGTCCATCAATAACCCCTTGATCGAGAGCGGAGTACACTTCGCCAAATGACAGTGGTGTGGCGTTAGCGCCCAAAGTGTTGAACATCTCGACACGCTGGCGTGAAGTTGGCGTACGAATCTTCAAGCCTTCAAGGTCAGCGGGTACAACAATGGGTCGTTGCTTGTTAGTTATCTGACGAAAGCCATTGTCCCACATCGCCCCCAGCACCATTCCGGTGCCTTCAAAACCTGCTTTTAGCATGTCGCCGGCTTCGCTTGCTGCGAATTTCTGTACTGCAACACGATCTTCAAACAGGTAAGGTAGGTCAAAGATCGCCGCTCGGTTGTTTATCTGGGCGATGGCAGACGCCGACAGCGACGCCTGGTGTGTACCCAAAGCAAGTCCTTGCAGCACATCCTCTTCAGAACCAAGCGTGTTCGACATGAAGATTTCAACATCAACCTGATCAGGGGCTGCTGCTTCCAGCTGCTTTTCGTATTCAAGCAGGAAAGTATGGGCGAAAGAGCCTTCCGGGAGAGAAGAATTTATCTGTAACGTAGCTTGTGCATAAGCCATAGTTGGAGCAAAAGCACATAGGGTCGTGACAAGCAGAAATTTGTGTGGCGCGTACATTTGTTCGGTCCTTTGGTGAGTGAAAATATTCGGCTGGGGAATAATGGTTGTCCTCAGTTTTACACAGAGATGCGCTGCGTTGTATGTTTTTTTTCGCGGCAATATACACGCCTTATAATGATGCATTATCGGACTAAAATAGCCCATCGTATAACGTAAAAAAAGCACGACCATGAATCCGTGAAATTGGCAGTTAAAAAGGGAAATCTGAGAGCTGAGCAAATGCTCATTATATGCTGGCACATGGCAGGCCGAGCAGCCCAACTTTAATGCTCCCTATACTGATGACTAACCAAACTTAAAAGCAAGTTGATTTGATCTTTTTCATTCAGCACAAAGTTTCTTCAACATCGCTTTCCGTAGTGATTTTGTGTTTGATAACAAAACCACATGAAAAACAAGCAAAGAAAATAATACTGACAATGAACTTTCATCGAACCTTACCCTTTGCATTACTCGCGGTGGCTACCAACGCGTCTGCTGCGGATCACACAGCGGCGTCCCCTGCGACGCAAATGGAACCAAAAAACGAATTTTACTCTGTAGTTTGTTGTGCCTACGACACTGATGCACTTCCGCGCCGACAGCCCCAGTTTACCCTAAGGTAATTTCTAAGAGAAATTGATCAACGAATCGTGGAATCAGATCGGTCAGCGAAACGTAGAAGTTGGAGGTAGCACGCCTGTTGCGGCGCGGAGCCCGGTTAGAATTAAACGCACATGCGAATAAAGCGAAACGATTTCTATAAATGAATTCTCTAATGTTAATCAATATAATATTTTCTATTCGTACGGTGATGCATCCTGCCCTCAAGGTATTGCGGCTTATGGCGAAGCCAGCGCAACCATACCGATAACCTCAGCAGGGGACGATGCTATTATCGAACAGTTATCATTCGCTTAAGGGTCGGAAACAGAAACTATTCGCATCTTTATACAATTTACTATTGCATTCGACGTCGTACTTGAACAATACCAAACTGGAGATGGTGATGACTTTAGCGGCCTAACTTACCAAATTGAAACCACCACGGTATGCTTGTGATTTCCAAAGTTTGCCCAAGACGTGCGCTGCACCATTCATCGGCGATCTCATCAAAGGTTTCCTTAAGCGGGTCACCCCACTTTTACGCTAAGACTTAACACAAGAGCCGGTGCGCTGGTAGCACTAGTCGCAATATTTACAAGGGATTCCTGGTAAGCTCGAAGTTGAGTTGTTCGGCATTGATCGTGGTAAGTTTGCAGGTTTCAACACCCACAGGATCTGGGTTGGTGTACCTACAAGGTGAGTACTCACCAGCACTCTGGTGCCTTGATTGGGGTCGCATAGCACGGTTAAACCAATCCATGTTTATGCGTTACTTTTGTTGTTGATAATTCCATTCGGGATTGTCAAACGTTATCATTTTCCCGAGATTAAGCAGCCCGCCATCAACATCGACAGACATGTCAAGCGCCCCGTTACCAACATGGCACGAGCACGGTAGAGACACATTTTCAGGCCTCCGGAAAGTTCACGCGGATAAACATTTGGAAACGACTCCAAACCGATAAACTCAAAAACACGCGCGACATCGTCTTTACAACTTTTTGATACTTTGCCACGCAACCGCAAGGGCAAGGGAAACCACATTGCCACCGACTGTTTTGTCGACATGCCACATGTTGAGACGGTTTTCTTGATATGGTGCGATGATATTCAGTTCAGGCATGTGCAGTGCTGGATCCTGATCCTCGCCAAGGCGCCACTGATACTAAGTCTATACTCACCGGATGAACTAGTTAACCAGATCCATTCCAACTTATTTACCTATAAATTCTATGGAATACGCGCTCATACGGGCAACTTGCACTTGATTTCGATGGATCGATTCCTGTTGGTGCAAAAGCACAGGCAGAACTGTGTTTCTCCAACATTCATGTCATTCTGAGAAACGCTGGTACTGACATTGACAATGTTGTCAACATTAATGCTTATGTCTCTCACCGGGAACATATGGAAGGCTATGTGGAAGCACGCGACAACTAGCTTTTGGGCACCTCAACGTTACCAGCCTCTATGCTGATAATCGTCGTGGGTTTTACGCGTCCGGAATTTGTAGTTGAAAACGAGGTAGTCGCGGCTCTTCCATGATCTATCACCTATGTGAGCTGTTTCGACAGTTTTCGCATGGTTCAGGTTGTTTTTCTCGGCAGTTTCCGCAGCATCAACTCAGATAATACTCATGGTAGTTTAATCCAGTGAAATTTGCCTGCCGTTAAAAATGCACACCCCTGATGCAAAAATTGCATCACTCGACAATGCTTTCAGTATTTTATGCGATGCACGGTACCCAGTATCTCGCACCTGTCATCTCACCACTACTTCGTGTCACACAAAATCGTTGCTGTTGCAATCAGGTCTGTATTTCAATAGCACCAACACATAGAAAAAATCGAAGCAGTGCGATTTTTGCATCGCTATGGTGAAAAAATAGCAACACCAACCTCACGACAATCTCACATACAAATTAAGGACACTGGAAGCACTGCTCCGGGATAATGTTTAACCTTTAAAAACAGTGGTTTCTGAACAACATAAAAAGTCTCTAAACAAAATTACAAAGAATCTGTAAGGACGCTTCTTCGTGTTTTGTCTATTAGTACGCCTTGACGATACTTTAGACACCACTCATAGTATTCCAAGTCTATTGTGAAGGACTCGTTACTACGCTTCACACCGTCTCCGGGAGAACTTGGTTTCACGTGCAATACCATTCTAATGACCAAATAATTGCGCACGCTGGCCCCTCACCCAACATCGAACAAGAACCATTGTTCACTCTTATATCTATAGGATTAACGCGTATCACGTGCCGTGTCTTGAGAGCTCAGAAACATCGCTTGACTCTGACGCGTTTGAGCAAAAACCGACGCCTGAGTCACCCATGATAGGCTGTGGAAACATTTTCAGTGTCAAATGATTCAATCAGCCGCGATCTGGTGGGTTATGGTGCTTCCCCTCCAAAGGTTGTTTGGCCAAACGGTTCACGTGTTGCCGTTTCGCTTGTCGTCAACTTTGAGGAAGGCTCTGAATCTCAGGTGGGCGATGGCGATGACCACTCAGAACGTGTCGGTGAAGTGCTCAGCGTTGTAGAATCTTCCAAACGCGACTATGGCCAAGAGCAAATTTTTGCCTACGGAATGCGCGTTGGCTTATGGCGATTTCTTGATTGCCTGAGCCATCACAGCCTACCTGCAACCTTCTATTTCTGCGGTAAAGCAATACAGCGCGCACCTGACAACGCCAGGGCTGTTGTCGAAGCTGGTTGCGAAGCGGCATGTCACGGCTGGCGTTGGCGGCCACACTCTGACTATAACAACCGAGAAGAGGAAAAAATCGATCTAATAAAGTGTGTCGATACAATGCATAGCATCATCGGTAACAAGCCAACAGGCTTTTTTTGTCGTGGTTCCGAAAGCCCTTGGACTCGAACACTACTTGAGGAGTTGGATTTCTCCTACACATCGAATGCGTTTGATGATGATCTGCCTTACTACGATACCAATGGTTTCATGGTGCTTCCCTATAATCTTGACACCAATGACATGAAGTTTTTTCACCCAAATGGATTTGCTACAGCACAGGAAATGATTGACTACGTCAAGGATGCAGTGGCTCAGTTGCTGGACGAAGCCAAACAGGGAAAATCGTCAACACTCTCTATCGGATATCACTTAAGAATATCGGGACGACCAGCGCGGTTTCGAGCATTTTCCGAAATCGTAAGTTTTCTGGAAGGTCTTGGAGATCAGGTATGGGTAGCTCAACGAGACCAGATCGCCGCCTCGTTCAGAAACCAGTATCCATTATCTCCACAAGCCGATTGACATTTTTCGTTCTGAATACAACCACCACAACTTCAATTATGAGTACTTATCTATGAAATACACAGACTCGATTCGCATCACACCTCTGTTAACTGCAATAACTGCAGCCTCGTTACTCCCGTTTGGCCTGTATGCTGAAGAGACCAGCATTCGCGCTACCGGGTTGGTTTCCACGCATAAATTTCATACGATAATCGAGCGAGATTTCTACGAGTCGCTGCCGGATACTACCGGTATCCCGCTTTCCGTAAACTTTAATCCGCTGGATGTCGTTGGTGTCGACATGCAAGATACGCTTCGCATGGTGAAAAGCGGTGCTTTTGATATTGTGCAGACTACGGTAGGCGCCGCTGCACGTGACGATGCGTTTCTTGAGGGCATTGACCTAATTGGTGTATCGACATCGATGGATCAGTTGAAAGAAGCCATTGATGCTTTCAGGCCAGAGCTTGAAAAGCGTGTAGCAGAAAAATTCAACGCTAAAGTCATGACCGTGTGGCCCTACGGACCTCAGGTCTTTTACTGTAATGCTGAAATCACTAGCATCGATAGCCTAAAGGGCCTGAAAGTCAGGTCCTATACAGCGTCTATGTCTGCACTACTGGAAGCAGTTGGAGCTACTCCCGTCACTATGAGTTTCAAAGAGGTATATCCAGCACTACAACGAGGTGTCGTTGATTGCGCAATCACCTCGCCTACCTCCGGCAATACCGGAAACTGGCCGGAGGTAACCACACACTTTCTGACGCTGGGCATTTCCTGGTCGGTTAACGGACATTTCATGAATCTGGATAAATGGAACAGTTTTTCTGAGGAACAGCAAGCGACCATGGAAGAGTCATTCGCAGGTTTCGAGCAACAATTCTGGGATCTGGCAACAGAAAACAACGGTTGGGCAACCGCGTGCAATACAGGCAGTGAAGGCTGTGAAAACTACACGTCATTCTCCATGACGTTAGTCGAGCCATCACCAGAGGATCAAGCAGCGGTAACCAAGGCGACAATGGAAAAGGTACTTCCCGGTTGGGCGGAGACCTGCAATGCCAGCTTCAGCGAATGCACCAGCCTATGGAATGCAACCGTAGGGAAAGTCAGAGGTATAGAGCTTTAAACAAGTAGGCAACGCCCATCGTCATTCCCACGCAGGTGGGAATCCAGTCATTGGATGCCCGCCTTTGCGGGTATGACGACAATAGGCACCCACCATTCAAATACCCCGTACATTCCCCGTCGTAAGAATTAAACATGAACCTTATCGGTATATTGTCAGGCTACGCCTGCCTTGGGCTGTCTTTCCTGATTGTGCTGGAGATTGTCAGTCGTCATTTCCTTAATTTTTCGCTGCAAGGCGTTGATGAAATTGGCGGATATGTCGTTGCAATCACTGGGACTATAGGTATGGCTCTGGCTACCTGGCACAGAGCCCATACACGTATCGACATTCTTCTAATAAGACTCCCGCTCAAGGCTCGCGCCATTCTCAACATATGCGCTTACGGCATCCTCACTTGCGGTGCCACATTTATGGCCTACATGGCCTGGACAACACTCGCAGAAACCATCGAGTTCAATTCCGTCTCTTCATCGCCGCTACAAACACCGTTATGGATTCCACAAGTCATGTGGTTCGCGGGTCTTGTTGTGTTCGCACTCAGCGCAGCCATCATGACATTCAAGGGTTTCAAACTGTTGTCGACCGGATGGAAGGCCTCAGATCAATTCCTGTCGCAGGCAAGCCTTGAAGAAGAAGTCAGGCAGGTGCCACGATGATCGACGTGACCGGAGCCCTGATCGGTTTCGGATTTATGCTTGGACTCATGTTCATCGGCTTGCATGTAGGCATTGCAATGTTATTGACCGGCATTCTCGGTGCTCAGGTGTACCTCGGTCATCAGGTTCTGTTCTCTTTCGGCACCAACCTGTGGTCAGTAATGAACGACTTCCTACTTACGACGATTCCCCTTTTCGTTCTGCTCGGTGAGTTGTTGCTGCGTTCCGGACTTACCAAAAAAATGTATGACAGCCTCTCGGACTGGTTAAGTCGATTGCCAGGTGGTTTGCTGCATACCAATATCGGCGCATGCTCGCTGTTTGCTGCAGTTTCCGGATCGTCTGTGGCCACTGCTGCAACCATTGGTACGGTGGCACTGGATGAGTTCAAACGCCGTACCTATTCTGAACCGTTGGTGCTCGGAACAATCGCAGCTGGTGCTACATTGGGGATATTAATCCCTCCATCCGTGAACCTCATCATATACGGTGCACTCACTAACACCTCTATTGGACAGTTGTTCGCCGCTGGCATTGTGCCAGGAATTCTTCTAACACTTCTGTTCATGGTTATCATCGTCATGATTGCCTTGGTGAAACCCTCTGTCGCCGAGGCACCGGGCCCCGCTGCTAAACTTTCCGACCGTTTGCGTCGGCTGCGCTATCTACTTCCTCCACTCGGTATATTCGTGGTGGTAATGGGTGCAATATATGGGGGCTGGGCAACACCAACTGAAGCTGCAGCATTGGGCGTGGTGATGGCGTTCGGACTTGCCGCGAGTAATCGAACACTCAATTTCACGATGCTGCATGACGCGTTCATAGCGACAACCAAAACGACCGCGATGTTGTTGTTTATTATATGCAGCGCCTTTTTCCTGAATTTTATCGTCGGTATTCTGGGTGTGCCTCAGGCCATGACTCACTTCATCACCGAATTGGGGCTAAGCCCACTTCAGCTAATCTGGCTACTGGTGTTATTCTATCTCGTCCTGGGTTGCTTTCTGGAAACCCTATCCATGATGGTGGGCACAATACCCGTGATCATGCCCATCGTCTTACACATGGGTATTGACCCGGTATGGTTTGGTATTTTCCTTGTGATCATGATGGAACTGGCTCTTATCACGCCACCGGTGGGTATGAATCTCTATGTCGTTCAAGGTGTGAGAGGCAGGGGTAGCCTATCGGACGTGTATATAGGCGTTGCTCCTTTTGTTGTCGCAATGTTACTCATGGTTTCACTCATTATTGCGCTCCCAAGTATTGTTACGTTCCTGCCGCAGATACTGTACTAATGGAAGCTCTGCAAACAGCTCGCAGACTGTTCGATCAACTAGCGCAGGCGACGGCCGATTTCCCTGGAGTTACGCGTGACAGCTATGGAGAAGGGGAGGCCAAGGCGCACGCCATGATCGTGACAGAGGCGCACAGAGTCGGGCTGGAAGCTCATACAGACGACTTCGGCAATTTGTACGTCACCCTGCCAGGGGCAGACAGAAACCTCCCGACACTAATGACGGGTTCACATCTGGACAGCGTCCCTCATGGTGGTAATTTCGATGGCGCGGCGGGTGTTCTGGCTGGCCTTGCTCTATTGGAAACTTTCGCACAACGGCCCACCCTTCCTTTCGACATCACGCTGATAGTAATCCGCGCGGAAGAGATGATCTGGTTTCCGGAACATTATCTGGGAAGTCGCGCAGCCTTTGGCCTATTGCCCTCAGATACACCAATTCGGGTTAAACGATCAGATACCGGTATCAGCTTGTCTGAATACATGCTTAGCGCAGGCTTTTATCCCGATTCGATAAGTCACAATCGGGCATCACTGGTACCAGGAAAAATTCGTGCTTTCATTGAGCTGCATATTGAGCAGGGCCCGGTTCTTGTTGAACGATCTGTACCAGTGGGTATCGTCACTGCAATACGAGCAAACAAGCGCTATCGATATTGCAGCATTGTCGGGCAAACCACACACGCAGGCGGCGTACCAAGATCGAGCCGACATGACGCATTACTGGCTGGTGTTGAACTGGCCGGAGAATTAGAAAAAGAATGGATTCGCCTGGAGAGTAGGGGTGAAGATCTGGTGTTGACAATCGGTGAGTTCTCGACTGATCGTGAGCAGCACGGTATTACCAAAGTCCCTGGCCGCGTTGACTTTACGCTCGATTTTCGTAGTCAAGAACAAGCAACGCTTAACACGTTCAATTCATTCCTTCTGAAGCTTGTTCGCGATATCAGCCAGAAACGCGGCCTGAATATACAGCTTGGACATGCCACTGAGGCGGCTTCTGCAAAAATGGATGAATCGATGCAAAACACCTTGACCAAAGCGGCAAAGGAAATTGGCATTAGTACGATGCCAATACCATCTGGAGGCGGACACGACAGCGCAGTGTTCGCTGCACAGGGTATACCCACAGCTATGGTATTTGTACGTAACGACAAAGGCAGTCACAATCCTGATGAAGCTATGGAGTTTGATGATTTTGCGGCAGCGTTTCATGTCATGGTTAGATGGTTGGAGAACTACGCAGTTGAATGATGCAGCTCAAGAAGGAGCTTTAGTTACCGGAAATTTGGTCACTAACTGACTCAGCGATTTTATGGGAACACTCGGGTAGGCAACTCACCCTGTGATCACCAGAAACCAAATCGCCTGTACCCCTATTGCGAACCGTCGCGATGCTAATCAATCGCGAACCACTGATTGGCATCCATAGGGCAGCTCCATGAAATCAAGACCATCAGCCGATAGCAGTTGCTCGTCGCACGCAAGCAGGAACGGCTCATAGAGCAACACCCCTGAGGCTTTTCCTTTGATGACAACAGCGGGTTGGTAACCGAGATTGATCGCCCCACAACCAGCCACTACCGAGCCAGCGACAACAATTTCGATAACCTCACCAGTCTCGGTGGCAACAAGGCAGGCCTGCCCGCCTTGGCGCACAGGACAACCAGCGCGAAGTTTTATATTGCCACAGATACGAGTTCTTGGCGCAAGCGTATCCATTGCCACTTCGGCGACCAGCTCAGCGAGCGCACCTGAAGGCCTTATGGCATTGTGCAGAACCAGCACACAGGCACCATTGCGCTGCGCAAAGGCATGGCCAATATCCGGTCTCGTGTTGACACTGGATGTATTCGCCGCATAGCCCTTGCCCTCTGTATTCAGGGCTATAAGGCCAGCATCAGCATCGGGGTTACTACCGAGTACAGAATCGATCGCAAGTTGCGGGCACACCCCTTTGGCCATATGATCAAGAACCGCTATATTCAGGGGAACACCATCCTGCCCACTGTAGTTTGGCATCCTGTGACCGGTGACTATCCCCACGCCACATTGCGCCACGATGAAATCTGACAATGGCTCAGGGCGATCTGGCCCACTGGAAATCAATGCAGCCATGGGAGCACATTCGAATGTAGAACGTGCTTCTTCGAATTTTAGCTGTGACGTTCCGCCGCGTTGAGTTTCCGCGCGTTGCATTTCTTCGCCATCCACAGCAACGGCGCTGACAAAACCACCAATCGCGCCAAGACCGATTTTCTCTACCGTATCAAGTGCATTTATCACCGCACGCCCAGCGTGAGTACCGCAGGCAGCTATTCCGATGGTCATGTCGCGACCCAATGGCCCGGTTCGATCTCCTGCAACGGCCCGACCATAACGCCGGGCAACGGTATATCCACTTGCAGCTTTCTGTCACGCTTGTCTGGCTCAAGAATCGGCGCTGAATTAATCAGGGCACGAGTATACGGGTGACGCGGCGCCGCCAGCACAGCGTCGGTCTGGCCGCTTTCAAGTATGCGTCCGGCACGCATAACGGCAATCCTGTCAGAGACTTGCCGTACCACGGCAAGATCATGAGAAATGAATAGCATTGCCAGTGAGTGTTCTGTTTTCAGTTCCTTCAGTAGCGCGAGCACATTGGCTTGTACCGAAACATCCAGGGCCGATGTTGGTTCATCGGCAACCAGCACAGAAGGACCCGTTGCAAGTGCCCGTGCAATCGCGATTCGTTGACGTTGACCACCTGAAAACTCATGTGGATAGCGTCGATACATGCTAGCCGAAAGACCAACACGTTCAAGCAATGCCAGAGCACGTTCACCGGCTTCGCTTCGTGTCATACCTCGAATAAGCATCGGCTCAGCTATCGTACGTCCAGCGGTAAAACGCGGATCCAGAGATGACCAGGGATCCTGAAAAACCATCTGCGTACGACCTCGTGCATGGCGCAGTACCGAACCCTTCAACAGCGATATATCTTGTCCATCGACCAGAATACGGCCGGCATCAATGTCCTGTAACCGCGCAACTGCTCTCCCAAGGGTAGATTTACCCGAGCCACTTTCACCAACAATAGCCAGTGTCTCCCCACGATCAAGATGCAACGATACATCATCAAGGGCATGTGTCGAGAGACCTTTACGCATAAAACCTGCATGGGCAACGAATCGCTTGCTGACATTTTCTATCTGAACGATGGGGTCTTGCGGCACCCGGTCTTTCGCGCCATCAGCTTTGCTGACAACAGCCGATGGCTCTATATCGAGCCGCGGTACTGCCGCAAGTAGTTCGCGAGTGTAATCGTGGATCGGTGCATGAAACAGCGAATGCACCGAGGCTGATTCAACCGTTCTGCCCTGCTTCATCACCAGCACACGGTCTGCCATCTCTGCTACGACACCCATATCGTGAGTAATCAGTATTAAACCCATGCCACGATCGTGCACCAGCATTTTCAGCAAACTTAGAATCTGTGCCTGAACAGTCACATCCAACGCTGTGGTCGGTTCATCCGCAATCATCAGCTGCGGCGCCTGCATCATGGCCATAGCGATCATCACTCTTTGACGCATACCACCAGAGAGTTCGTGCGGATATTGGTCAAGTCGAGACTGTCCTCCCTCAATACCCACACTCTCCAGCAATTCAAGAGCACGTATCTGAGCATCCTCTGGCGTCATACCACCCACTATGATCGATGCCTCACACATCTGTTTTCCGATAGACAGTACCGGCGTCAATGCAGTCATGGGTTCCTGAAAAATCATGCCGATGTTTCGCCCACGGCTTGCATGCGCGTGGGCTTTCACCAGTAGATCTCCATCCGCGAATTGCGCATGGCCACTGGTCCTGGCACCGCCTGGCAATAGTCCCATCAACGACTTTGCCGTCATGCTTTTGCCTGAACCACTTTCACCAACAATGCAGAAGATCTCACACTGCCCCACGTCGAAGGATATGTTCTCCAGCACGACAGACTGCTTTCGCCCATCCACCAGCTTCACACCAAGATCGCGAACCGACAGAAGTGGATTCACCGTCGCCGCTCCACAGGATCAAGGGCGCTGCGCAAACCGTCACCGAGCAGATTGAAACCCAGCACCGTTAACGCTATAGCAAGGCCGGGTATTGTCATCAGCCATGGGGCCCGGTTAATATAGTCGCGAGCACCCGACAGCATATAGCCCCATTCCGGCAGTGGTGGCTGTGCACCAAGACCAAGAAAACTGAGACCGGCAGCTGCGAGAATAGCCGTAGAAACGCCTAGCGTTGCGATCACTATCATTGTCGGTAAAACATTGGGCAGCAGATGAAGAAACACTAAGCGGGTATGCCCTGCGCCGGCGGCTATGCTTGCCTCAAAGTACGGTTTTGAACGTTCAACAAGGGCAGCTGAGTAACAAGTACGTGCATAAAAAGGTATACCAGCAATACCCACAGCAATAATGGCATTTTGCAAACTGGGTCCTAGTACAGCGACACAGGAAAGAGCAATCAGTGTTTCGGTGAAGGAGAACAGGACATCTGTTCCGCGCATCAGGATAGTCTCGGTCCACCCGCGCCTGTAGGCTGCTATCAGTCCGACCAGCATGCCTGTGCTCATCGAGATAAACACAGCAGTGGCACCGATCATCAATGTCAGTCTTGAACCGTGCAGTATTCGCGAAAGCATGTCTCGCCCAAATTCATCGGTGCCAAGCAGATACTCCATGCTGGGAGGCTGAAAGCGCCCACCAACGCCCATTTTGCTCGGGTTATACGGCGCAAGTACGTCTGCAAACAAGGCACAGACAATCAAGATAAGTACGATGCTAACGCCGATAAAGCCGTTAGGTGTTCGCATCAAGCGCCAGATCAGACGAGATGATTGTGAAGCTGAAGACTCAATTGACGATGAGACAACACTCATGATGCACGGCGAATGCGTGGATCCAGCACCGCGTATAGTGCATCCAGCATAATCGATACGCCCACAACCACAACAGCGAACGTCAGGATAAATCCCTGGATGATCGGATAATCGCGCTGAAAAATTGCCTCTACGGCCATGCGTCCAACACCAT
The DNA here is from genome assembly GCA_045110475.1 of Granulosicoccus sp. Taxonomy (GTDB): domain Bacteria; phylum Pseudomonadota; class Gammaproteobacteria; order Granulosicoccales; family Granulosicoccaceae; genus Granulosicoccus. The sequence goes on along the minus strand of JBGCGC010000184.1, from coordinate 11,573 downwards.
TCCATGAAAAAATGTTTTCAACCACAATGGCTCCTCCCATCATGAACGCGAACTGCAGCCCCATCATGGTGATCAATGGTAAAAGGCCCGCTCGCAATACATGGCGACTGAGTACCACCGAACGCGGCAAACCTTTTGCTAATGCCGTCTGCACAAAATCCTGCTCCATGACATCGATCATGGAGGAACGCGTCAACCGTGCAAATATCGCAGCATTCGACAAACCTAAGGTCAACGCTGGTAAAACAAGGTTGGCAGCACTGTTACCACTGACAGGGAGCCAACCGAGCTCAACTGCGAACAGGAAAAGCAGCATCAGACCAAGCCAGAAGTGAGGAACGGAAAGCCCGGCTATTGCGAGCCCCATCAGCAGTGTGTCCAGCAAACTGCCTCGATGATAAGCGGCTAGAAAACCTAACGGTAAACCGATGGCAATCGCAATCCCCATGGCTGCGACTGCGAGAAGCAAGGTGTTGGGCAATCGTTGGAGAATGACGTCCAGTACCGGTTGTCCGCCTCTTATTGTGTGCCCGAGATCACCCTCGGCCAGTCGACCGAGATAACGCCAATACTGAATGTGTATTGGCTGGTCCAGACCAAGATTGCGCCGTACTGCTTCTATCTGTTCAGGTGTACTTCCCTGACTCTGTGCATACAATATCTGCACAGGATCTCCAGGTACGAGATGGATCAACAATGTCACAAGAATAGTCGTAACGAAGACGGTAAAACCGCCCATGGCTATCCTGCTTGCTAGGAAACGAAGCATGATGAATGCGCAGTGACAGGTTCGCTATGGAACCTGCCGCTACGCTTTTGTCAAGGGGAGCCCCTAGCCTCCGAGTTTCACATCGCTGAAGATCGGATACACAAACGGTGCAACCTTGAATCCTTCCACTTCAGGACGAAGCGCAAACACCCACTCCCAACCCGGTGTGTACAAAGGTATGTGAATACCGTTTGAGAGCAGATATTTGAATACTTCTTGTACCTTGGCCTTGCGTGCATCCGCATCAGTCAGTGTTCGTGTCTCTTCAAGCATTGCGTCAAGCTCGGGCGATGTGTAGCCACGATAAGCGCCCGGAGAATGCCACAGTGCATAAAGTATGTCGGGGTCATACCACGACCACGTCATCATATCCATGCTCGCTTTGCCTTCGGTATTTTCATTTTCCTGCCGGACTCTCGCATTAAGCGATCCGATGTCCATGATCTCGATATCAGCTTTGATGTTGACCTCTGCCAGCTGCGCTTGAAAGACTTCAGCCAGCTTCTGGCGATTTCCACCTGTCCATACCAGCATGGACGTCTCAAGCGGTTTGTCAGGTCCATAGCCAAGTTCTGCCAGTAGTGATATGGCCTTCTCGGGGTCGTAACTCGGATAATGCTGCTCGCAGAATGCCTGATCATTACCGAATACGCCACGTGATACCGGGCAAAGCTCAGCAATCGAAAGATCGCCATAGATCAAGCCAATGGCGGCAGCGGCATCGGTCGCGTGACCTACGGCAAGGCGCGCTCGCTTGTCATTAAATGGAGGACGACCAATGGCAAACTCCCAAAATACGTTCTGCCCTGTATTCTCAGCCACAACGATGTTCAGCTCACCGGAGTCGACCAGCATGGGCACATCATCAAACGGCGGTTCTGCAATATGTACCTCGCCAGTCTTGAGTGCCGCCAGTCGTGCTTGTGGTTCCGGAACCACAGCTATGATCAAGCCATCCTCATAGGGTGCGCCAGCATTGTCGGCAAGCTTGCCAAAATTCGTATAGTTTTCGTTTTTGCCGAGGACGATACGATCGCCCTTGGTCCAGCTATCCAGTACCCATGGACCGGATCCAATCGCAGCATCGGTACCGTAGCCTGTCAGCTCTGCGTTCGAATCGCAGATTATGGATGAAAAACTGTCGGCAAGAAATGGAACCAAGGCAACGAAAGGAGTCTCCAGTGTGAATTGAACCGTCAGGTCATCAACAACCTCTACCGACGTGATCGGCCCCCAGCTGGCTTTTGTCAGGCTTGGGCTATCGTCTGAAAGAGCTCGATCGACAGTGTATTTAACGTCGTTCGCATCCAGCGGTGTACCGTCGTGACACATCACACCCTCTTCGAGCGCGAATGTATACACCTTGCCCTCATCCCCTACTTCCCAGGATTTGGCGATGTGTGGCTGAGGTGCACCATCAGCATCACTGGCTAGCAAGGTATCGTAAATCAGGCTCCACACTTGCAGTGACAAGGTGCTGGTTGCCTTGTGCGGATCAAGCGAGTCAATATCGCCATAGCGCGCCCAAACAATATCATCCGCCATAGCAGGCATTGTGGCAATCGCTGTGAAGGCTGTTAGCGGCAACGCCAGACAGGTGTGAAGAACAAACCGTTTTCGGAAATCATGGATGCGTGACATAGTATTTTGTGTCCTTAATAACGAAAAGTAATCAAAGGCACGCAGGGCGGTTGTCAGCGTAAACACAACGTGAAGCTGGAGTTTTCGCGTCGCGACTGATTGCCTTTTGTACCGTCAGCGGGATCGTTTAAGACACTGAACTTGACGTCGATAAATGGCAATACTATTTTCAGAAATGATGCATAGTTTTTCATTTCTGTCGCATCAAAGCCTGCTCAGGAGTTTTTTTGCGTCACGCATGATTCAAAAATATTGCTATTTGACCGGAGTAATTAATTCTTCATGTGTCATTGGATAAGTTGTCACCCCAGTCAGCATGCAGATCTTCAATGAGTTGCAAGCGCTCTATGGCTGTCTGTCCCAAGCGCTCTGCCACCATGCCACACAAATAAGTAATTAATGAAATAGGTGCTGCAAAGGATTCATAGATGGCTGTGCCACTTGTGCGGCAGCGGATCGTCACAGAAGAAGCATCCGGGCCACCCCGGCTCGCCTGATCAGTCAAATAAATCAACTTGGCGCCATGCAGTGCACCAGCGCGCATGATGGCCTGCAGACTACGAGACTTTCGACCAACGCTTAGCAGAATCATGGTGTCAATCGGTCCGATCGATGAGAACTCTTCCGGTACCGAGAAACCGCCAATGGGGATCATGCGTATGTCGGGCTTGATTCGGATGAGCAAAGCACGGGCGAAGTGGGCAAGCGGATAATTTTCACCAAACCCCACCACCCAGATCTTGTCTGCACGAGCCAGATGTAGTGCAGCATCAGCAAGCTCATCAGGGCGCACCGCCTCAATCGAACGCACAAGATTCTGCACATCGTTTTGCAGGTGATCTGCCAGACTACGGTGACCTGCCCACTTTGGGTTGGTTCGTTTGGTCGATACGCTTTGCGTCTCAGTGCCGGAGCGAACGATTTTTTGCGCAGCGCGAAAACTGGTGTATCCGATTCGCTTGAAAAATCGCGTTGTTGTAGCACGCGATATATCGCTGGCTTCGGAAAGCTCAGTTGAGCTTTTGAGTACCAGAATATCAGGATTCTCAAGCAACAAATCTGCAAGTTTTCGCTCACTACGAGAGAGCTCGTCATACACCTCAAGAATGCGGTGTGAGAGATGCTCGTTCATATTTTTCCTTTATTCGGACTAGTGGGTTGTGCGACGCTCTAATTATTTTCACATGGTGAAAGGTATTTCACAGTATCAATACGAGTTGATAGTTACAGCACCCCGATGCAATAAATGCACTATACGATGCATGTCCACACCAGCACACAATATTTTCTTCCTGTTTATCTGTCGTCATAGAATTGAGCTTGCTTTACATCGTTTTCAGCATTGTCGTGTTAAAGGCAAAATCGGAATTGATTCATTAGGATGAAAATACCGAGTTACTGCATGGCATCACTCGTGAAACTCTGAGCCAATATGACAAATCCGTGCAAAATTTGCAGATAGACTCAACTGCTTGCTGGATAGACAGCAGGCTTATTCGGACGCATGGTTTGTTGACAAACCTTAGTTAAACACGTTGTTTTATGCTGCGGAAATCCCTCTGCAGTTTCAGCTCAGCCGCATTAAGCAAGTCAAGAGCGAAAACCAGTTTTCCTATTGGGATGAGGTCAAGCAACAGGTGATTGTTGAGCTTGGTGTATAACGTCACTGAGCCAGTCACGAATCGTGGATAGTTCAGCAAACGTACCTGCGCTCGCGTAAGTTTGCCGCCCAGACCTGACTATTCATAAACTCAGGCTTCCAGCTTCTCTTAATCGGTCAGATTACAATGCGCCGTATGTATAAGGACTGCTTCTTTCATACATATTGCATCAGGCTGAACGTTCAGATTCGCATCATTATTGTGCGGCATGGAATTTTTTTCGCACTTTAACAAAGCAGCACGGGAAATGTACAGACACGAATATGGCATAAAGTGTTGTATTTACAAGGAATGCACGAATGGCGTAGAGAATGCTGACACATTAATCACATGATAACTGAGATTTGACGCATCGCTCTTTCGGAATGTGTGTGGAATTCACTAATGCCTAATCAAAAACACAAGGATGCGGACACCCGAAAAATGCATGCTATCGGAATACGTGCAGGGTTGATCAGCATGAAGCTCAACAAGGTCATCGAAGCCTTTTGTGTATTTTTGCTCATCGTCCTGGTGCTTGATGTCTGGCTGGGAATACTCGCTCGCTATGTTATTCCATTGCCTTTGACATTCACCGAGGAACTCGCCAGATACTTAATGATCTGGATGGCGTTGCTAGCAGTTTCCTGTGGCGTTGTCTATCGTGAGCACATTGGTGTCGAGTATGTTTTTTCCAGAGCTCCTGTACGGTGGCAAAGATGGCTCAGGGTATCTTTCGATGTTATAGCGTTTGCCTTCTTCCTTGCACTCCTGTGGTATGGGATTGATTTTGTCGAGCGCGGCTTCCGCAGAGTAACAATGATCTATGGAATGCCGAAGGGCTACCCATTCATCGGCGTTCCTCTCGCAGCGGCAGCCGCCTGTATCCAACTGATTCTGGTTAGCGTACGCGATTTCTGTACTCCATCCTCACCTGACCAATCAAAACCTGTTGTGTCGACCTCAAGCCCGTTGGTCAGATGATGATGCCATGACTCTCGTAGCACTGCTTTTTTTTGGGTTGATGGTAATCGGATTACCGGTAGGGATTGTTATCGGTGTTGCCGGAATGGCAGGTATTCTGCAAATGGGGCCGCGTTTCATGACGATGGCGCCCGATCGGGTATTTGCAGGTCTCGATCTGTTTCCATTCCTGGCGATGCCATTTTTCATTCTCGCTGGTGAAATCATGAATCGATCCGGAATTACCTTGGGTTTGGTTCGTCTGGCCGATGCGTTAGTTGGCTGGCTACGCGGCGGTATGGCCCATTCGAATATGGTAGCGTCGGTGCTGTTCGCAGGCATCACAGGATCCGCCACTGCAGACTCTGCAGCCTTCGGGAATACCCTCGTGCCAGCCATGGTCAAAAGTGGATATTCACGGCCATTCGCATGTGCCGTGACAGCAGCGGGTTCCATCATTGGACCAACCATCCCACCATCAACCCTTGCGATTATTTATGGATCGATCATGGGCGTATCCATCGCAGGATTGTTTGCTGCAGGAATTCTTCCCGGTCTGCTGATCTGTTTTGTTTGTATGATTGTGATAGCAGTCTCCGCAAGGCGCATGAATCTTCCGGAAGGCCAGGGTCGTCCCAGTTTCAAAGGTGTTGTCAACGCATTTCGAGAAGGCATTCTCGCTGTCATCTTGCCAGTGTTTATTCTCGGTTCCATTCTCAGCGGGATTGCTACTCCAACAGAAGCAGCGGCAATCGCTGTTGCCTATGCTCTGATCGTTGGTGGTCTGATATACCGGGCCTTGAGTTGGCGTGATCTGTATGAAATAGGTGTTCGCACGACACGTATCACTGGCGTGATTTTTCTGATAATTGCTTCTGCCACTATCCTTGGTTGGTGGATGGCCTTCAATCAGGTTCCACAAGCGGTAGCCAATGCCTTGCTGTCAGTGTCGTCAAACCCGGACGTTATTATCGGTCTTATCCTGCTGTTGCTTCTCGTTATCGGCTTGGTTATGGACATCAATGCCACCCTGATCATACTCGCGCCCGTGCTGGCACCGTTAACCCTGAGTATTGGAATGGATCCAGTACATGCGGGCATCATGATCATACTGGCACTGAATATTTCTTTAATGACACCACCGGTGGGCGCTTGCCTTTTTGTTCTGGCATCTGTCACTGGTGAAAAAGTGGAAGCAATCTCCGTTGCATTGTGGCCGTTTATTCTGGCTGAGATGGCCATTCTAGTCATCGTCGCCTACTGGGCCGACCTTACCTTGTTCGTTCCTCGTCTTCTGGGCCTCTGAACTCAAACAAACACCATTCCCTCAACTTTCCATAAAGGATAACCACCATGAAACCCAACAAAACGCTCAGCCTCGGTATAGCCTTGGCAGCAACACTAAGTTCTGTCGCCCTGACAGCGACGGCGGCTGAAGTAACGATGCGTATAGCTCACCTCAATCCTGAAGATCCCTTCCAAAGCCATTCAGGATCAATGACCGCTGTGTTCAAATCCCTGGTGGAAAGTGCATCCAACGGAGAAATAGAGGTACAACTGTTTGCCAATGGTCAACTAGGCAAGGACAATGAAGTCATTGATCAAGTCAGTGCGGGAATTGTGGAGTCCACGATTTCGTCGTCAGGCGGTGTGGCTCAAAGCTATCCACCTGTCGGGGTTTTTGATATTCCATTCGCCTTTCCCAATATTGGTGTCGCGTCCCGCGTCATTGACAAAGAGTCGAGCTTTGGCCAGAAATTCGTTGCTGACATGGAAGCCAAAACGGGTATGAAAGTGCTTGGTTTGATTGATTCTGGTGGTTTCTTTGCTATCACCAATTCGAAACGGCCCATAACATCTGTTGCAGATATGGAAGGATTGCGTATTCGCACAATGACGTTGCCAACGCATGAGGCCATCATTTCATCACTGGGAGGGCAACCTACACCGCTGCCATGGGCTGAGGTTTATACTGCATTGCAAACGGGTGTTGCAGATGGACAGATGAACCCGGTACCTATTATTGCCTTTGCCAAATTCGATGAGGTTCAGGAATACCTTTCGGTTACCAATCACATCATCACGCCCTATGTCTGGTTCATTAATCAGGACTTTTACGATGGTCTCAGTGAAGAACATCAGACAATAGTCAATTGGTCTGCTGATGTTGCAACTGAGGCTGGCCGATCAATGTCCAGAGTGATAGAGGCCTCAGATCGTGGATTACCTGCGCTGGCAGCCAAAATGAAAGTAAACGTTGTACCGCCCTCTGAAATGGCCAAATTTGCAGCAGAAGCACAGCCTGCAGTACGCGAACTCATCGCAGAGAAATATGGCGCCGAAGGCACGGAAATGCTTGAAGCGCTATTGGCGTCTATTGAAGAAGAGCAAGCCCGCTTCTAATTCAATGTAGAAGACTGCACGATGCATTCGGTGAAAAGTAATTCTGCACGAATGCATCGCCATATTGAATTAGAATGTTGAAAGGCATCGCCTTCGGTTCACATGATATATGAGCGTTATATCTGATTACCTGGAAACCCCTGACGGAGGGTCATTCAGTCTATTGCGTAATCGACTGTCCGATCCTGCAGCGGATTGGTCAGATTCGCAAAATGCGATTCTCAATGAGGTGGAACTTTACCGCGCCCGCGGCACTATTTCGTCATGGCCTGGTTATCAGCAGACGCCCTTAGTATCTTTGCCTGATTACGCATCAAATCTCGGTATTGAGAGCCTGCACTACAAGGATGAGTCCTCCCGGTTCGGTCTGGGTAGCTTTAAGGCATTGGGCGGTGCATATGCGGTTGCCCGGCTGTTGCAACAAAAGGTGGCTGAGTACGCTCAGCAAGCTGAGCCAAACGTCAGTGCATTGCTCGAAAAACGCCACGCCGATCTGGTCAATCACATCACTGTGTGCTGCGCTACCGATGGAAATCATGGGCGGTCAGTCGCCTGGGGCGCTCAACAGTTCGGTTGCCAGTGCGTGATTTTCATCCATGCAACCGTCAGCGAGGGACGTCGTGAAGCCATTGAACGCTTCGGCGCAACAGTCATTCGCACCCGTGGTAACTACGATGACAGTGTGCGGGAAGCACAGAAAAAAGCGAGTGAAAATAGCTGGTTTGTCGTGTCCGACACATCCTACGACGGGTATGTCGATGTTCCAAAGGATGTGATGCAAGGGTACGAACTTATGGTGGCTGAGGCGGACGAACAGTTTCCGGGCAAGCCAACCCATGTATTCATACAAACAGGCGTCGGTGGTGTTGCTGCCGCGGTAGCGGGCTATTTTTCAAGACGCTATGGACGGCATCGGCCAGCGATTATACTTGCAGATCCTATACAGTCTGCCTGTTGGGTAAACACTCTGGAAGCCGGTGAGCCCACTGCAGCAACAGGCGATACTGATACTCTTATGGCCGGGTTGGCTTGCGGTGAGGTGTCGTTGCTTGCGTGGACTATCTTGCGTGATCATGCGGACGCGGTCATTGGTATTCCTGATTCTGGTGTTGCGCCTATCATGCAGCGGCTAGCAATGCCTTTGAACAACGATCCGCAAATTGTTGCAGGTGAATCCGCAGTAGCGGGTCTCCTGGCCCTGGACTTGGCTATGCAAGTAGCACAAGCGAGGGAGGCGCTATGTTTGAGTGCTGGCGCTCGTGTACTGGTTTTCGGCACAGAAGGCGATACTGATCCTGAACTTTATCAAAATCTGGTTGGATACACGGCCAGCGAAGTGCGACAGCGACGTGAATAAAATCTCATGACCGTTGCTCAATGTGCAACAGGTTGGCCCAAAAGGATAAAAATGATGATTGAGTCAGCAGGACAGCGTACTTGATATGACTGACTTCATGGATCGCAAATATCTGCTGGCTGCCGCCCAACTAGGTCCGATTGGACGGCATGAGTCACGCGAATCTGCTGTACAGCGAATGATCATCTTATTGAAAGAGGCTCATGGGAGTGGTGCAAGAATTGTCGTATTTCCTGAGCTTGCACTGACAACGTTCTTTCCACGATGGTATTTCGAAGACGACAGCGAGCGTGATCAGTACTATGAAACAGCGATGCCCAATCAGGCGACACAACCGCTTTTTAACGAAGCGCGCCGCCTGGGTGTGGGCTTCTACCTCGGCTACGCTGAACTCACTACAGATGACGCGGGTAATATCCGCCGCTTTAACACTTCCATACTTGTATCTTCAGACGGTGTCATCGTGGGCAAGTACCGTAAAGTGCATTTACCCGGCCATCATGAACACGAACCATGGAGACCCTTTCAGCATCTCGAAAAACGCTATTTCGAGCACGGTAACCTCGGATTTCCGGTGTTCAAGACTTTCGGTGGTGTCATGGGTATGTGCTTATGCAACGATCGGCGCTGGCCGGAAACGTTCCGTGTGCTGGGGTTACGGGGTGCCGAGCTGGTCATGCTGGGGTATAACACGCCGGTTCACTACCCGCAGGCACCAGAACATGATCATCTCCAGGATTTTCACAATCATCTATGTATGCAGGCAGGTGCTTATCAGAACGGACAGTGGGTTGTCGGTGTGGCCAAAGCCGGTCGCGAAGAGGATTGCGATCTGATTGGTGGATCCTGCATCATCGCACCAACCGGTGAGATTATCGCCAGCGCTTCCAGCCTTGCCGATGAAGTCATCATTGCAGAGATAGATCTGGATAGATGCGCTGAGATTCGACAGAATATCTTCAATTTTGCACTACACAGGGAACCTGAAGATTACGGCCCCATATGTGAGCCAAAGATCCGTTGAGCCACTCTGACAGGTGTGTTCATAGAGCTAAAAATAAAATATCGGAGAATCTTTCATAGTCGCCACCCTCAAACTGCTCGACACTGGGCGTCGGCAGATCGAAGTATTCTTGTGTAAAAGCGTAGCTTTGCCCCCCATCCGACGCACAGCATCTGTCCGTGCTCGTTTTATGAGTAACAATCGAACATACCGCACTGGACGTGGCGGGACACTCGCATCGTTAAATCCTTTTGATTTATTTGTTGAAGTTTTTCAACTGCAACATGGTACGCCGTTAGGGCAAGTGGTGATGGTAAGGCCGCTGCTTACAGAACAGCATCGAGACTGTCAACACGCATTCGATCATTGGCACCCAGCATGCTATTAAACAGTTCGAAGAGGTCGTCCGCTCTGGCACCTATGCATTGAGGTAATGCATCATTAAGGTGATCCCGCTCACCTTACTTTTGCGCAACGTCGCGATAATCGTCAAGCTCGGCCGTTCGGCAAAACTCAGCATGAACTGGACACTTGCAATAGTACCCAGGGACAGAATCGAACCGGGGCGCGCAGACTCCTAGCCCAATCAGCACTTGCAACTCCCTCATATATGTAATATTGTAATTACATGATTACCAATAATCATACCGACGATGTTTTCCAAGCCCTAGCCCACCACATCCGCCGGGAAATACTGGATCTTGTCCGTGATGAACCCGGCATGAATGTGGGCGAAATGGCCGCTAATTTCGACGTCAGCCGGATTGCAGTTATAAATCATCTGGCTGTGTTGGAAAAAGCCCAGCTAATCATCAGCGAAAGAGAGGGTAGAACACGAAAACTTTATTTAAACGTGATGCCCATTCAGGAAATTTATGAGCGATGGACTGATACCTACTCGGCCCACTGGGCTGATCGCTTGAGCTTGATAAAACAAGCAGCAGAAGCTGCAGCTACCCAATCAGCGAGAACCAAAAAAGATGAATGAACTTGCATTTGAAAAAACCAACATTAACCGTACACACATTAACGCACCGATTGAAACGGTTTGGTCAATTCTTGTAGCAACGGACAAGGCTTTGCCGTTTTTCTTTGGCTCTATCTGTCAAACCAAAGACGGATTGAAACCTGGGGCTCGTTATCGAATGGTGCATCCAAACAAAAAACTGGTCATGGTGGTCGGAGAGGTGCTTGAGTTCGATCCTCCCCACCGCTATTCACATACTTTTCAAATGACGAATATAGACGAACCACCTTGCAGGGTGACTTACGAGCTGGTGGAAAAAGATGGTGGAACCGAATTTAGTTTGACCATCGAAGGGGCAGTAGCTGGTGGCAAACTCATCAAAGAGATGGCATCGTCACAGGGCTTCATAGCATCGAACTTGAAAGCGCTATGTGAGACGGGAAAACCTGCAATTACCGGGCGTTTAGTGGGCGTCTTGTCACCGATTTTTGGCCTATTGGCCAAGGATGCTCAGAAAATTGAAAAGTGGCCGCTTGGTTAAAGATGTGTTTGATTCACCCCCTAAATACACAAGAAGTTGAGTCCGACGGCGTTCTGATGGAAGTCATCTCCGCGTAGGTGAAGATCCATGTCGGGCACACAAGATTCCCGAGGTCGCGGGAATTACGGGTGTTTCGCGGGAATGATGGTGTAGGCACACGGGGCCAGGAGCCTGCGCGGCAGAAAATCCCTGCTGCGAACAGCCCCCCTTCGGTCAGTTTTACCGCTCATTTTCGTTACTTAGGCCCACTAAGCGCCTCAAATGAGCGATAAAACTGACTCGAATTGGG
>JBGCGC010000183.1:0-13769 GCA_045110475.1 Granulosicoccus sp. | reverse complement strand
ATTGTCCGCACTGCCGGCCGCCCCCGATACGGTGGCGATGTTCATTGGCGCGCAGGCAGATGCCGGACTTGCTCCGGCAACCTTGGCGCATCGGTTGGCGGCTATCCGGCTCATGCATTTGGGGCAGGGATTGCCGTCGCCGCACAACACGTTAGCGGTCATGGAAGTGATGCGCGGTATCCGCCGACAACGAGCCAAAGCCGGGGAGGGGTCTGATAAAAAGGCACCCGCCGTCGATGAGATCATTAAACGGATGGTTGACCAGCTCGATACCGATACCCTGCGCGGCAAGCGCGATCGAGCGTTGTTGCTTTACGGTTACGCTGGCGCGTTGCGACGATCTGAGCTCGTCGGCATTGATCTAAGCCATATCGAGGCGCATGAGCGAGGGCACTTGCTAACCATTCCACTATCAAAGGGAGACCAGGAAGGGCGAGGGCAGACTATTGGCATTCTCGGGCAGCCCGATTCGCCGTATTGCCCGGTGGCGGCATTACAGTCCTGGATCGTGTCGAGTCGCATCACCTCAGGTGCGGTGTTCCGACGGTTCTATCGCAGTGATGTCTTAAGCGACAAGCGCTTGGGTGATCGGGCAGTGGCGGATTTAATCAAAGAGTCGGTGTACCGCCTGAAAGATCCTTCACTGGACTATCACCAGTTTTCCGGACACAGCCTGCGCCGTGGATTCCTGACCAGCGCTGGTAAGAACAAGGCTGATTTGCTGAAGATGATTGCGCAGTCGCGTCACGCGCGGGTGGATACTGTGTTGGGGTATGTCGATGATCCACAGCGCTTCGAGAATCACGCAGCCGAACACTTGTTAAAAGAATGACGATGGATAGATCCCTCGAGGCAATGATGATTCTTGCATTGGTCTGGAAGCCAATGAAATGGGCTGTCTCATGACCGATATGAATTACAGCATTAGTCATAAGAATCATCGGTGGCCTTAGTTGAGATGATGGCGCTGTCAGTTTGGCTAAACAAATAGCCTCAAGTTTGAGCGCGGGACGTATTTGGGTCTTCACGGTGACCAACCGTAGGTGCAACGATAATGAACATCCTCAAGTTCCGAATATGCCTTAAGTGTCTAAATCAATTAAGAAATAACGCATTCCACGTCCGATAATGAAGCCAGACGGACGTGGGAAAGCGCGTTAAACTGTGACGATGGACACATCGCCCAGCACCGATTCTGTATCACAAAACCCGATAGCGGAGATCCGTGCCGAGTTGGAGCTGGCAAAAGCTGAGGCGCAGAATCTGGCTCAAGAAAGCCTGGCAGTGAATACGCGCAGGCTGTTTGTGTCCGATTGGCAGGGATTTCTCGCTTGGGTGCATCGAGCCCAGCAAGCGAATAATTCCCTATCAGCACTGCCAGCGACTGATGAAATGCTAGCGCTGTATGTTGGCCGTGAAATCGGTACCTCGCCCTCGACACTGGCGCGCCGACTGTCGGCAATTCGTTTGATGCACCGCTGGGCAGGGTTCGATTCACCCTTCGACTCAGCACCCAGTATTACCGCGGTCTATGCTGGCTTCAAACGTCGATGGGCCAACCGGCAGCCGACCACCACACCGCAAGCGGCTGCAACAGAATCCATTATCCGTACCTTGGCTGACGCCTGGACGGGACAGAGTCTGCTTGACATGCGAAATTACGCGCTACTGCTGGTCGGCTTCGACTCCGCCTTGCGGCGCTCCGAACTGGTGGGGGTCGATGTCGAGCATCTCGCTTCGCACCCCAAAGGACTTGAAATTCATGTGCCTGTATCCAAGACAGACCAGACTGGAGAAGGCACAGAGGCATACTTGTTGGCACGTCCCGACACACCGTATTGTCCAGTCGCCGCATTGGCTAACTGGATAGATGCTGCCGGTATTGAAAGTGGCGCTGCATTTCGCCGCTTGCATCGATGTGGATCAGAACATCGGCTTGGCAAAGAGCGTTTGTCCGACAAGGCGGTCTATCGACTGGTTAAGGAGACAGCGGCTCTGTGTGGCGTGCCTGGCCGTTTCGGTGCCCACAGTTTACGACGTGGATTAATAACCAGCGCTTTAAAGAACAAGCATGAGCTCGCAGCTGTTCGTGACCATGCACGACACAAAAATATCTCCACGACTTCGCGCTACAGCGAACATGTAAAAGGATTTGATGCGCACCCTGGGAAACTGTTGCTCAAGCCATGATGTGCGAATCTCGGTGGCTATACAGGCGGAGCCCTGAACAAATAGGTTCTCGTCGACAAACTCGATCACGTATCTAAAAAAACCCATGACTAACCCTTCTCGCCAGCTTGCCACCGATATGGTTATCGGCGGTGTCACCTCATGGATGGATTTAGTCGCTGCGCCGGTTGGTGGACTGTTGTCCCCTGTTCTTCAGGCACTTTTTGGGAGAACAAACGCTGAAGAAAACCCAATGAACGTTAGCGAGTTCATCAACGCACTCGACCATACTTTAAAGACGCATATCGAGCGCTCTGATGGAGAATTTTTTAGTAACAGGATAGATGTTTCTTCAGCGGCACAAACGGTAGCGTGCGATCTGTTGCACGACACAGCATTTGATTCAAAAGCTTTTCTTACGGCACATGGGGAAGATTCAGAAAAAGCCACAACATCTTTGCTCGAAGAACGGCCTCAATTTTTGCCATACCCTTGTGAAGAAGTTTTGATGGTACGAATACGGCTGCTTGTACGAGCTTGGTTCGACGCCATGAGTTCTCAGCCTATCGTCCTTTCAGACATCGCTAAACACTTTCGGCAAGAAGTTTTGAAGGGACAAACTGAGCAGCGTGAGAGAACGGATGCTCTACAAGAATCAGTAAGTGACCTCCGTGATGATATTCCAGAATATTTCGAAACGCAGAAAGCGGAGCACGAAGAAACACGTAGCTTAATTTCTGCGGAGCTGTCCGATCTACGCTCTTTTCTAACTGAGCAGCGAACTGCAGTTCAATCAGCTGGTCTTGAGACCAAAGCAACAGACGATGAAAACACTGCGCTACATGGCCAACTCACCCAGATAGCGCACAACATTGAAAAAGGAGATATCAAGAATTCAATTGAGCATCTTGAATCTCTGCGCACATCAGATTGGTCGTCAGCCACTCCCTCAGAAAAAAGACGTTTACTTGCTGTCACTGCAAATGCCTATTTTGCTAAAAGTGATACTGAATCTGTCCAGCGATTTATTCGTGACGCTATTGTCGAATGCCCCACTCATAAACGTGTCACTGAAGACCGTGCTTTGTTGAGCCTGTTGGGGGGAGAGTATCGCGGTGCTGAAGAATTGGCACTCAAAGCATTGGAGCAGGATCCCACGTCATTGAATGCCGCGTGTATTTTGATATCAAGTCGAAGAGAGCCAACCAGTGTGGATTTGCTTGAATCCGTTCCAGAGGAGCTTTTGCAAAATCCACGAATTCAAGGGACTGCGCTATGGGTAATGTGGGGTCGAGAGGAAAGCGGCTGGGAAACAAAAGCGATTGAGGCATGGCACGATCGGTCTCCAGCTCATGACAATCTCTACCCTCTTGATCAGGTATACGCACTTGCTGTAATTGAGCTAGCCAGTAAAACTGATATGAGTGTTGCATTCGGTTCGACCATAGAACATGTGTCTAGAGAAGACTTGGATCAAGCAAGCAAAATCCTGATGAAAAACGCTGAGCAAGCGCTTTCCTGCGAGTCTCAAACTCTCCCAGAAAGTGTAAACAACGCAGTCACATCGCTTCGACTTTTGGGAAATGACGAAGCGACAAATACAGCAAAGGCTTTATTGGATAAGTCGTTGGAGCTACGTACTGACGTTGAAGCACTCTTTTTGCATAGAAGTGTATTGTCACTTATCGACGGCGATTTTCAGTGGGTAGCCGAAACCATACCAGATGACACCGTTAACTCAGAGCTGCTCACGCATAGGGTGCAGTCATTGATCCGCTTGTCACGACTTCCAGAAGCTGCCTCAACGATCAAAAGAATCGTATGTGATCCTGATGATTTCATGGCTCACTGTTTTTTACTTGATCTCAGCTTTCAGATTGCAATGGGACTTTCTGATAGCGATGCTATTGACTCAGTATTTGCGGAAATTGATAGCTTGATTGAGAATTACCCCAGTGAGCTACGATATCAACTTCTAAAGTGCCGCTTGTACAGAGAGAAGGACAAAGACGAGGAAGCAATTGCATGTTTGTTGTCTTTAATCCCTTTATACAAAGCAGAAACAGATTTTTCAATACGCATGCAGGGTGCTATCGAGGCTGAGATTTTTGGGCGGCATGACCTGGTCGTTCGCCTGCTTTGGGGTCGTGTCGCACAGGAGATTGATAGCCAACCGCTTCAAATGCTAATCGTAGCGTTACTAAACAACCACGACTATGCTTTAGCTAAAGAATTAATCGAAGGGCTAAGTGAGGACCTAGCAGAGCAGCCATTTTACTTGAAGTCGGTAGCGCGTCTATCGATGCGTGTCGGTGACCCACACACCTTGCTGGACGCTGAAGCGTATCTGAACAAAGTGCCCAATGATGCTGAGGTTCTGACATACAAGATTCACAGGGTTCAGGTAGAAGGTGACGAAGTTGACGTACGAAATGCGTTGAATGGCATTGATCTGAATGCACTGGACGGACCGATCCTAAACAGGATGCGGTTGAGCGCCGCAGCGGTTCATTACGGGAATGTGAGAGGGGGATTTGATGCGCTGTTCTTGCTTCTGTTGACTAACTGGAATGATCACAGGGTACATCAGACATTTCAGGTTCTTGCATACACGAATCCTGACGTATCAAACTGCTTTTCTGCTGCAAACAAAGTAGAACATATGTCATCGGTAACTCTTCGTGACGCCAATAACAATGAAAAGGATTATGTCTTATGGGACAGTCCGCCCCCAATGCTGCAGGCAGACTGTGTGAGGCAAGACAGTGAACTCGGGCAATTATTGTTAGGCAAATCGATCGGTGAAAAGATCACGATTGGGGCCGGTTTTGGCCAAACTGATTCCACTGTTGTAATGATTAACTCGGTTTACTTAACTGTTTTGAGGCGTTCAGAGGCAGATTTTCGCACAAGATTTCCCACCGTGGAAGGAAATGTTTCTGTGTCGGTCGACACCAATGAAGAAGGGCTGGGTGAAGACATCATTAACATAATTAGAGCACAATCCGAGGGTACAGCGCGCGCGCTTAAGCTATATCAGACTAATAAATACCCACTAGTACTACTGGCTCAGGCACTCTCTACTGATGTACTCGAAACTCGAATGGCATTGATACAGCATGGAATACCGTTTCCAAGTAGCACTGGCATGGGAGGGGAGAGGCAGGCTGCGCTACGCGCTATCAGAGCCAATAATGTGCAGGGTTGTGTTTGCGATTTGCTTACGGCTGTTTTAATCCATAGGCTCGATATTTGGCAAGAAGTGGTTCAGATCTGTGGGCAGATTTATCTAAGCTCGCGAGATGTGGATACGTTAAGCCTAAGAAAGCTGGAGCTTGGCCGTTTTGGGGACGGGCCGCGCATGAGTATCAGCTACTCGAATGGAAGTCTGGTCCGCCATGAATTGTCTGAGCAAGAAGTTCACGATGTATGTCAGCAAAGACAACTAGAATTCGACTTTATCGCTGGTGCTTGCAGCCAGTCATCTGCGATGCCGACTACCTCAATGAGCGTTAGGCTACAGTTTTTGCAAGAGTTGAAAGACGATCAGATGTTTGATCCAATTATTATTTCAGATAGCAAGCAATTGCTGCTTGTTTCTGAAGATCTAGCATACCGCAGTTACGCAGCTTCACTCGGCAAGACGGAGAACACATGGCTTCAACCTATACTCGATTTTGCTAAAGCGGAGGGTGTTATCAGTAAGCGGAAATATGCAAAAACGATAGCTAATATTGCATGTTCGAATACGAAGTTCCTTGTTATAGACTCATTGTGCTTGATCGACCATCTCAGCGACAATGATTATCAGGTAACTCCGTTGTTCAGCTCGTTGCTAGAGACTTTGATGGATGATGAAAACCTACCAAACTACGTGTCGTCCGTGCTAAGTACATTTCTGAAGATGCTTTCTAGGCGATCAATATCACGAAGCAGAGAATTACGAATAGCTAGTGAAATTCTCGCTATTCGCATACCAAAGGGAACACAAAATCCATTAAGAGTAATGGCGCAATTTCTGGACTTAATATCCGCGTCGAACCACGTTCGACGTCATTCTGCTGATTGGTTTCGATGGCGGTTCATGCGTTTCGACGTATAGGAAGCGGATTTGAATATGATTAGCAAACAGCACAATAAGCGTAGAAAGGAGCATCACTTAACGTGAGCAGAAATTCATGATCGAAACGGCAGAAGACAGGCAACCTAAAAGTAAGTTTATGTTCATCCGGGGTGATGATGATGGTTCTGGAGAACGTGAATGGCCTGAAGGATCGGCTGATGTTAAACGTGCGCTAGGGGAATCGTTGAATGCAAGAAATGTTGCTTTTTTGCTAGGAGCAGGGTGTTCGTCAGCTTGGTCAGAAGATCAAGAGGTTGGCATTCCGACTATGGCGCCTCTTGCAAGTGATTTTACAGCAATAAGAGAAGCTGACGACCCATCGTTTCCGACTTTCGAAGAGCGCAGCCTATTGCTGAACGACTTTGGTATCGACATCGGAGCTGAGGACTATTCGCGCAATCTCGAGAGGTTGATGGAACTTTTGTTCAGCTTGCGCTTCGTCCTTGGGAGCAGCTCGCTTGACAGCAGCGTAATTCAGCTTCAGGTTGTCGATTCGGTTATTAGGAAGGTCCAGTCATACCTATGGTCAAAGTGCACAAATGGGATGTTCGCCAAAGGTGATAGCACCGTTATAAACTTGTACGAGTCATTCTATCGCAAGCTGGTACTTCGAGATCGATCATTGCCAAGACCTTGGGTATTCACGACGAACTATGATCTGTTCAATGAAACTGCTATGGATAGGTTGGGTTTACCTTATGCGAATGGATTTTCTGGTGTGGTTGAAAGACGATTTAATCCTGCGACATTTCGCTACGCTCTTGCTGAGCAACTTGATTTAAGTAGCCGAAAATGGACCGCAGTCGACGGGTTCGTTTATTTATGTAAATTACACGGATCAATTAGCTGGACAGAGGATGATCATGGACTCTTCCCTATTCGAGAAACAGCCGTTTCTCAACATCCCGGAAAAGTAATGATATACCCTACGCCCGCCAAGCAGAATTCAGCTTTGGGATCGCCGTATGCAGATCTATTTCGTGAGTTTCAGTCGCGCATTGTTCGTGAACAGAGCGTGTTATTCACCATGGGCTACGCTTTTGGTGACGAACATATCAACAACATTATTTATCAGGCATTAACTATTCCGTCATTTAGGCTTGTCATCTTTGTAGATCCTACTCTCGAAGGGGAGGTAGCAAAACTTCGCTCTTTGAACGATCCGCGAATATGGATCATTGGGGGTGATGGAGCACAATCAGGTCGCAAGGCACATTATTTCGATACCATAATTGATGAGTTCATGCCGCAACGTCCTAGCGAAAGAATTGATGAAGCGGTCAGAAATGTCCTTGAAACAATGTCCCGTACAGTGGTGGATAATAGCGAATGAGCCGCGATGATATAAAGCGGGCTATTGGCAATATCGTTTCCGTGGCAGCTGATCGATTTGTTGTAGAAATGCACGCCGGTACGGACAATTTCACAATTGTTGGGTTCGATGACGTGCACTACGTCGCTCGTCTAGGATCCTTCTTAATGATTCTGGTTCAGAACGAATATGTAGTGGTTGAGGTTGTTGGCCTTCGCGAACGTGATGTCGGCGGAATAGGCAATGGGGACTTGGATAAGGCAGCATCCGCGAAATATCTTGATGTCGTTCCCGTTGGTATGTTACCACAAGATCGAAGCGCCAAGTTTCGGTTTGGTGTTTCGGTATTTCCTGCGCTTTATGCAGACGTGCTTTATGCTTTGGACGCGGAACTGGATCGTGTATTCGAAACCGATGTACCTTTAGAACCAACGCCGCCTGTAGATGGTTCTCCCTTGATGCCTGTAGATGCTACTCGTTTCCGTGCTTTGTCGATTGGTCAGTCGGTTGTGTTTGAAGCATATGAAGTTAAGGCTCGTATCGACGACCTTTTTGGCGGCCATACTGCTATCTTGGGGAATACTGGTAGCGGGAAATCCTGCACCGTTGCTTCTATCCTACAATCACTATTTGAAAAGGCGACTGAGCACCGAGCACTAGGCGCCACTTTTATTGTATTCGACGTCAACGGGGAGTATTCACAAGCACTATCGCCACTGGCTGAAGATGCAAAGATTGGCGTGTCTCGCATAATTATCGACAGCCCTACTGGAGAGGAGCATTTTCAATTGCCGCATTGGTTCCTCGAGCAATCTGAATGGGAGCTGCTGCTCCAAGCAAGTGAACGGGCGCAAGTTCCGGTTTTGAGAACAGCCTTGGGGCTAACAAGCTTATTCCATCAAAATTCTCCCGAAGCGTTGAGAATCAAGGAGCACTTCATTGCGACATGCATCATAGAGTGTTTTCGGGGAGCTGACGGGGACTCGCCGGTTGCCAAATTTCAGCGAGTCGTATCGCTTCTACAGAGGTATCAGACCGCCGATCTGAATATGAATCTGTTGGCAAAATATAATGCCAACTTCCAATATGGAAATTTTTCTGGCGGTAATTTGGAACCGTTCCTAAATGAAGTTAGTGAGAAGCTTTGCGAAGATGTTGAGCTTCCTTCTTACAATCAGTCACCTTTCAGCTTCGACGATCTAGGCGAGTGTCTTGACTTTGCAATCCTTTACGAAGAGGCGCACGGCAATAGGCAGATTCGTGACTATTGCTCGCAAATGATGACACGATTTAAGTCACTAAAGGAGCGACAAGAATACGCGTTTCTTCGTTATGAGCTAAAACCAGATACGGTTAGTCCCTCGTTGGAAATGTTTCTTCAATCAATTGTTGGACTTGTGTGCGTTGGAGGTGAGTTAAGAAAACGCAATCAAATCATAATTCTCGATATGAACGCTGTCGAGGATGAGGTGGTTCAGCTCGTAGCGTCTGTACTTGCTCGTATGGTGTACAAGTTACTCCGGCAGGCGGAACCAAGAAATTGTTTTCCGGTCCATTTACTCCTTGAGGAAGCGCATCGTTACGTCGCTAATAGGCCGTCGCAGTATGCGATCGACGCAAGCCGTATTTATGAACGTATTGCTAAAGAGGGTCGTAAATATGGTGTGTTCTTGGTCGTAGCTTCGCAACGCCCAAGCGAGCTTTCGAAAACCGTGCTTTCTCAATGTTCAAATTTTGTCATTCACCGAATTCAGAATCCGGACGATCTTTCTCAGATTCGCCAGATGACGCCTTTTATATCTGATGCTGTGCTGAAGCGTCTCCCATCACTGCCAAAGCAGCATGCACTAGTATTCGGAACTTCAGTAAATTTGCCGACGACGTTTCGCGTTCGCAACGCCAACCCTTTGCCAAAGAGTGATGACGCAAGAATTCGGGATCTTTGGTTTCATGAAGAAGGGCGTGCAGTTCAGCTTAAAATTGTGTTATCAGGCAACTAATAGTAGTTCGGTGGCCAAAGAGTAGCGTTCTTTTTCGCTAACTGAGCAGCACATTTACACTGCTGTGTTTAAGGGGGCGATATGTAAGCCTCAAATGACGCTACGAAGAGTTGGGTATTGATGCGCAGAGATAGTAAATGTGTAGAAATATGATTCATACACATTTCCTATAGTCTCTTTAGTCAGTCATCTCTAATATTGATAGCCCTAGTTCTTGAGAAACAGTTGGGCTGCAAGATATTGCTTCTCATGCGAATGATGTGGCTAGGTGAAACTTCTCAGGCGCATTGAATATTAAACCGTTAATTTGTGTTTTCTACGTATTTGTTCTCATAATCTGCTAAAGAAGGGTAGGGAACCCTTAGTGATAGGGGGTTTCCGGCCATTTCATGCAAATAGTGCCGTTAAGGAATTCATTATAATTCAATGAGTTAAAATCTAAAATTAGTGAAAATATAGCAATATCAATCACTTGCTTTGATTTTTCACTTTTTTCACTTTTCGATGTCTTTCCGCTCACTTGACGGTCTGCTTGAACAGCCGATCCTCACCCTGCTCTATCGGGAATGTAAAATGGCCATTGAAGTTGATGTATCGATGATGAATCGGTGCGATTTTGCTCAGGTGCTCAATGGATAGGTTGCCGGTGCCTTGCAGTGATCGGTTGAAGTAACTCTGCAGCTTGATCGTGTTCCAGGCCATCACGATATTGGTCAACAAAGTCAACGAGCCAGAAATCGCCGCCATCTCCTCTGATCGGCGTCCTCGCTTTGCTCCCATCCCGCCCTGGTAAATCTTCCTTTGCAGGGAGTGCACGGATTCGGTATGGGATAGATCACGATGCAGTTCGCGTCTGAAGTCATCGCTGGTTAATACATCGCAGAGAAAGATACTTCGCTCCAGACGACCCAGTGTCCTGCCAGCCCGATACAACGGATCGCCCGATGCCATCGAACCAAACCGTTTGAGTACGGCCGTAGCGGTGACCTTCCCTGCCTTGATCGACGCAGTCAGACGCACCAGCTCATCCCACTGAGGTTCCATGTCCGACAGATTCAAACCTGGCCGCACGATGGAAGCAATGTTCGGCGAAAAGGGGAAGTCAACGGGAACGTGCAGCAGGCGATCATTCAGGCTCTTCAGGCGCGGGCACAAATCAAACCCCAACAACCTGGCCAGGCCCATGGCGAAATCGGTATAACCGTGCGTATCAACAGCAATTCGTTCAATGGTGTTGACCACCTGCTGCCGCACGGCACCCTCAATCGCCGCACCGGCCTGTCGCGTACCCAGCACAATGGGTTGGTTATAGATAATGCCCCAGCGATCCAGCACATGTTGATACTGTCCGATGCCATAGGTACGCCGCCTCGGGTCGACACGGGCGTTCCACAAGTGGCGTGATGCGTCCAGGCTCATGCCATCGGACGACACGGAGCGGCCAGTGCCCCAATGCGTTGAAATGGGTTGACGGAACATGAGTTCGACGACGGCATCACTCGCGGTACGCAGGACGTGACCGCGTTCAAGAACCAACTGTGCCTCGCTGATCGCATCCATGCTCACACCCGGCATCATCAGCGATACCTCTGACACACTGCGTGCCGTGCCATGAGCCAGCAGTGCGCCGTATACCGACAGCAGTTCCTGCGTGTCTCGTGGGGGCCGCTGTAACAACAACCCGCTGAATCGAATCTCCTTGTCGATATCAACGATGATCTGTGGAAACTGAACCGTGCCAATCTCATTCAGGTACCGGCTGCGGGCTCGATCGAGCAGTCGATCTTCATCCAGGGCGTGCAGTTTCTTCACATGAAGTCCACGCTCATCAATCACCAGTGAATTCCGTTCGACAGCCTCCGAGACACCGGCCAGACCACTGCCCAGTGCGTCAAGTCGCTGTTGCAGAAAATCGCTGGACGCCAGCGGCAAATTGAGGTCCCTATAGGCTGTTTTACGCTGTATTTTCCAGTCTTTCTCATCGATCATCATGGCATCGCGCTGCAGAAAGCTCAGACTCTCTGGTGCCCACACCGATCCGTTGCGCAGGCCGCAGCGCAACTCGGTCAGCACCACGCAATCGAACGCCGCCCTGGCTCTTGCTGTGTCGCTCTGACAGACATGATCACGCCAGCGGGGTGGTACCGCATCGATGTGATCATCGCTGTCTGACTTTTTTCCAATCTGTTGGTAGCGTTTCCACCGTGTGAGCAGCAAATCAATGCTTGACCCTTCCACACACTCGAGTTGAGGGGCCGTCATGCAATAGAGTAATCGGCGCACTCGGTACCCATCGGCAGTCAACGCGTCCCGGTAGCGATGTGCCCGGGATACGGGAGCACTGTGGGTACTGGGGAGTGTGTCGAGAATAAATTGCCTGACCTGGGCGTCAGATTGATCAGCATCTTCAGCGCAGCGCCGAGTTCGAGACAGTAACGACCGGATTGCCTGCAACTCGATGCGCTCCGTTTTGTTGGCCAGTTCCTGCGCTTGCCGACGAAGATCCGTGGCGCGCAGTTCGCACAGTGAAATAATCGTATCGTTGGTGATCAACAAGGCATGACGTAGAAAACACGCAAGCTCTACTGTCCGGGTCGGTTCTCGTAACGTTCTAAGTCTGGATGGACGACGGGATCGACAACGTTGGGCCAGCTCAATCAAATTCTCGAGGTTGATACCCGGCAGAGTAATGATCGGTACAAAGAGCCTTCGAAGCGTCGCCAGTTTCGCAACGGCATCGTCCAATGCGCCGGTGGAGCGTTTATGGGGTGCCGATCCAAGCCACTCCAGCTGCGACTGTCTACCACCCTGTTCAGCAGTGAACAATTCCTGCTCCCACAACAACAAGACGTGGTCTGGAATAGTCGCTTTCACTGATGATGCCATTTCATGCGCAGCCCGACGAACCACTTTTAACGCCATCGCCTGAACACGTCGAGGGCCGGGTATGCGAATGCCGCGGGTAAACAGCCAACTCATGATGTCGACCGCCATCGCACGAGCATCTGAAGCATTCGACACCGGCGGACGAAACGCGCGCATTAGAGCGCGCTGATGGTATTCGTTAAAGGCATCGATGCCCAGCAACTGCATCGCCCATTGTTGGTGTTCATACAGCGTTCGTTTTCGCCTTCGATAAAGTGACCGAACGGTGGCAATGTCCATATGAGGTAAATCCAGGTCATCGGCGACCTGCCTCAAGACAGAAAACGGAATGCGATCAACGGCGCTTAACGTGGTGCCCGTCATTTTAAGAAAACCCAAATGGATGCCAAACGCGAGTCGCAGGTGATCTCCTCGTCTGGATTGGATAGCGCTACGCTCCTCATCGTTGAAGCTGAAGAAGGTCGCTATTTCAAACAGGGTCAGACTTTGCGGAAACTGTCTGAGGCCAAGAAACGGAATTTGCCAGGATGGGAGTGTGCGCATCGGAGACATCCTCTTTGAAACGAGGCCTCATTGACGCAGAATCAGCCGCTCAAGCCAAAATCAAAGCAAGTGTCTGATTTTGTTGTATATTATCAAATTTTGACTTTTATCCTATTGATTTATAAAGAATTCCTTAACGGCACTATTTGTATGAAATGGCCGGAAACCCCGATAGCTGCAATTCCAGATCAGAAATTTGCACATGATACCTGCGTAAATTGCACCACGATCTATCCACAGTTGAGTGGTATAACTCTGTTAACAAACGTGGAAAGTAGTTGAATGCAAACAGTTTTTAGGTTTGGACAATAATTGTACAGAGCGGAATCAAGCAAAGCTCACGGGCCTGGTGACTGTCGATTCCTATTCAATCAGATTCCTGCATTTGCACCACAAAGTGTTTCGGAAGTGTGCACAACGCGAGCGGCAGATATCCATCGTAGATTTCGCATAATCAATGTCGTTTAACATAACATTTGTTATGGACATACGGCGATAGATCAATGACGCTACTCGCTGATTTATGATTTACAGTAATTATGACGTCACATCTTTCATTTGTGCCGCAATGAATGTAGCGATATGGTCTTTGTCAGGTAATGCCACTTGGTAACGCGATACAAACAGCTGGTTATCCATTCCCGCGGTGGCATAGCGAACAAGTGCTTCATTCTTGCCTGTGCATAGTAAGATCCCTATGGGTAAGTTGTCGCCTTCACTGCGCTCGTTCTCGGCA
>JBGCGC010000182.1:0-8611 GCA_045110475.1 Granulosicoccus sp. | reverse complement strand
CTAGGAGTCTGCGCGACCGGAGGCGGCCCCGTAGAAAGCGATCGAGCGAGAGTAGTCCAATTTTGAGTCAAATTTTGTGCTCATTTGAGGAGTTTAGCTGGCTAAGTGACGAAAATGAGCGCAAAATTTGGCCAAAAGTGGACTGCTCGTAGCCGATTGATTTCTGCGGGGCCGCCTCCGGCCGCGCAGGCTCCTGGTCTGGACTATGTTTTGGGTTTTGCAGAGATGCCTGCAACAATATCCACCCTGTAGCGTTGCACGTTGATTCACTACAAGCATGCTCGGCAAGCGTGCTCAAGCAAGAAAGAACAGCTTGAACGCGAGAAAAACGTGTTCAACTTCTCAATGAGTTTGTCAGAGTGTTAATGAATTCACACTAGGCGTTGAAACTGGAATCATAAAATTACAAGACAAAAAAGCAGACTTGGTTCTCGCAAATTTAGGGTGTCTACTCGGATACACTTTTCAAGGTTTTTCACAGATCTGACCGTCTGAAAACAGGCCTTCAACGGTACTCCGACAGACTTCACACAAATGTGAATGTCGCCCATTTTGAGAACATATGAAAATTCGAATACTGTGTTTTGTAGCACTCGCCTCATTCACCACACATGCAAGTCATGCAGCGCCCGCATCAGCGGGTATCCAAGTTAATGTCAGCGGAAATTGTGTTGACGCACCTCCTCTGCAAAATGGTTGGGGTTGGGACGGAGACAACGTTTGTCGCGTTACAGCAGCTAACAAGACAGGAACAAGATTAATTGCGGCGAACGGAAATTGTATAGACACCATTCCACTTAATGATGGTTATGGATGGACTGGTACAGCCAGTTGTCCATTACCACCGTTGGCGGAATTGTCGGTAAACAACAATGGCATCACCGTCAACGTTCGTGGAAGCTGCATAGACGCACCACCTTTGAACAATGGTTGGGGCTGGAACGGAAGCGTCAGTTGCACGGTAACGCCATCCACCAGAACCGGAACAATGAGAATCGCTGCGGATGGCAATTGCATCGACACCGTTCCGTTGAACGACGGTTACGGCTGGACGGGTTCTGCCAGTTGTGATTTAGCACCATTGGGATCAATACAGGTACCAACTCCTCCGACAGACACAAGCTCTACTGCAGACACAAGCTCTACTACAGACACAAGTTCTACTACAGACACAAGTTCTACTACAGATACAAGCACTACTACAGATACAAGCTCCACACAAGACACGACCCCTGAGCCAAATGTACCACCTGAGCAAGCAGCAACGCCTGGGCAACCACCCGGGTTAACACTACCAACTCCGGAACCGTTGATCGAAGAGAGCAATTGGTGGCAACCACGCGCCAGTGATAACCTGAAATGGCAAATTCAACTTCAAGGTGACATCAGACTTATTAACGGTGTTGATGTCTATGCTGTTGACTACACAGCGTCACAAGCGTCTATCAATGCTGCAAAAGCGACAGGCGCAAAGGTAATGTGTTACCTGTCAGCCGGTAGCGCTGAAAACTGGAGGCCGGATTTCAACCAGTTTCCGGCAGCGGTAGTAGGAAATGCCTACGAAGGCTGGCCGGGCGAATGGTGGCTCGATACCCGCAACATCGATGCCCTTGCCCCCATCATGCGGGCCAGAATTCAAGCCTGTAAAAACAAGGGATTTGATGTCATTGATCCAGACAATGTCAATGGATTTGAAAACAATACCGGTTTTCCTATCAGTCGCGCTGATTCCATTCGTTACATCAAGTGGCTGGCCGCTGAATCTCATCGCAACGGAATGGCATTCTCTCTAAAAAATTCAGAGACACTCGTTGTCGACCTACTCGATGACATCGATATGATGCAATCAGAATCGTGCTTTCGTTGGGGCAATTGTGCGAATGCCTCCAGACTCAGCGCTGTAGACAAGCCGGTTTTTGCTGTTGAGTATGAAGAACTGATCAATGCAAGTGATTTTCGAAATGCCTGCGACATTGCTGCACGGTTTAATCTGTCGATGATATATCGTGACCTTTATCTGACACCTCAAGGCACATACGAGACCTGCTACTAATCTAATAGTCTGTTTTCGGATCACACTAAATCCAGACAAAAAACCAAAGCGTCTTTTCTACATAAAAAAACACTTGTGCTCTTCTTTACGAAGGTCCCCAATGCGGGGACCTTCGAGCGTGTGAATAAACAAACCCTAAACATCAAGAACTCTTCGCATGGTTGACACCGCCGTGCGATGGTGACCCACTAGCGACCACACAGATCCAACCGATGTTAAAAAAGACGGATCCCGGCTATGAGTTTCGACTCGCTGAGTCACCATCAGACTAGACAAACGAACTAAAGCTCATCGTAAGCCGGGCACCCACGGTTCTCAAAGCATCGCAGATGGTTAAATAGATGGGTAAATTTTTGCAATCATGACACTTCATGGACCTGCACCAGTGGTTTTGCTTGCAGAAATGCAGATTCCAAGACAAGGGGCAAGCCGATCAACACCGGGTCTCCGTCGAATTTTTCATTGACACGGTTCCCAATGGCGTTTTATATTCGGAATATGTCTAGTAAGTTAATTTGAGCGACGACGGATTCGTATGTCAAAAGACGTAGACCAGATCATCTGTAGTTGTGCCTCGCAAACACGGCTTCAGGCCATTTCCTGATGCCGAAAATGCGAGATCACAATCGTGCTCGAGTAATTGAAGTCATTCATTTGTTTGAGCCGGTGTCTCGCACCGAACTTGTACAACCCGTGGAGCTTAGTTCCGCAGCTTTCAGAATGGCTGGAACATGCAACCGGATTGCTTGCAAGTGCCCGAACGTCTATCGATCAATTACTGGATATCGACACCATTTCTATCAGTGGTGAACGATCGGAGCCTTTGCTTACTGAGCGGGTTTCGCGCGTGAGCATGCGTATGGAAAACTACAGCATGCCAGGATGGTTGCCGCCGCTTGGCATATTCCAGAGTCAGCGCTGCTCGGATGCTGCCGTACTCGATGCAGCGACGCTCACCACTTACGATATATTCGCCCTGTCCGCACAAACAAGCACTGCGGGCAACAGTCCGATCAAATTCAACGTGAGAGGGACATAACATGCAGTGAAAGGTGTAGTGCAGCAAGACAATAGTCAAAACCAACACACCAAGTAAATATAAAAAACCACGAATTCACACGGAGGATTCACCGATGAAAAAACTACTAGCCGCAGCACTTGCGATGTCATTCACCGGAGCGGTGCACGCTCAGGACAACATGTCTATTGTGCTTGTACCCGGCCTGACAACCGATGCGTTCTACATCACCATGAACAAAGGAGCACAAGCCGCTGCCGATTCTCTGGGTATTAAAGTCGATTTTCAGGGTGCTGAGGATTTCAATCCGACTCTGCAAATACCTGTGCTGGATGCGGTAATCGCACGTGAGCCCGATGCTATTGTCATCGCACCCACCGATACAACACAGCTAATAGAACCGCTACGACGCGCCAATGAGCGTGGTATCGCTGTTGTTACGGTGGATACTTTCATCGACGATGGCATGTATCAAAACGGGTCTGGAGACGGCGATTTTCCTTGGTCATATATCGCCTCTGATAACGTCGCAGGTGGTCGTATGGCTGCAGCAGCTATGGGCGATGCCATGGGCGGAACAGGTTCGGTTTATGTCTCTAACGTGCGCCCGGGTATTTCTACAACAGATCAACGCGAAGAAGGCTTCAAACTGGAAATGGCTGAGCGCTATCCAGACATCACGGTGTTGGATACGCAGTACAATGAGAACGACGCCTCTACAGCATCCTCTCAACTGCAAGCAGTTCTGGCACGTCAGCCAGATCTGGGAGGCGTGTTCGGCGCTAATTTGTTCTCCGCACTGGGAGCTGCCAACGGTGTTGAAGCCGCTGACAAACTCGGTGACATAACGGTTGTTGCGTTTGATGCGCCAACATCTATCGTGGAGCAGCTGAAATCCGGACTTGTAGACATGGCCATTGCTCAGCATCCTGCCGAGATTGGTTACTATGGCGTCATGACAGCCCATGCTCATCTAACCGGCCAGTCCGTACCGCCGATGATTGGTACTGGTTTCACGGTGATTACGGCTGACAACGTCGACGACCCGGAAATCGCTCGCTATATCTACTCTGACTAAGCGGCCCTTGTAGATCGTGGGCAGCGCGAGCTGCCCCACCCCTCTCAAAATCCGGGGTGATTTAAGTAATCACCCTGTCTGAACACATAATAAAATTTTGGATACTGACCCGGTAACAACCTTGCATCACGATATTCCTGCAAGGCTCCGCCTGCTGAAGCTCCTGACCAGTGCCTGGTCGTGGTTGTTTCTGTTGGTAATCATCGTGTTTTTTGAAGTCTGGTCCTGGATCGTCTACGACCGCACGTTCTTTGGCAATTTGTACAATGTGCAGAGTGTCCTGCTTACGGCTACGCAGATACTGATGATGGCGCTGGGCCTGACCCTGGTCATTATTTCGGCAGGTATCGATCTGTCCATCGGGTTCATAGCGGGCCTCGC
The DNA here is from genome assembly GCA_045110475.1 of Granulosicoccus sp. GTDB lineage: Bacteria > Pseudomonadota > Gammaproteobacteria > Granulosicoccales > Granulosicoccaceae > Granulosicoccus. Next base: position 4,081 of record JBGCGC010000182.1, on the reverse strand, counting down.
CGCTGTCACCATGGCCGTCGTTATCCGCGCCTTTCCGGAACTTCCCCCCGTTCTGTCTTTTTCTATGGGAATAAGCGCCGGCATTGCTGTGGCGCTGGTCCCCGGCATGATTAACGGCTGGCTGATTGCCAGGCTCAAGGTGCCCTCTTTCATCGGCACACTAGGTATGTTCGGTGTTACCCGCGGAGTGGCTTTCCTGATAGCGGGTGGTGCAACAGTAAGCATCAGCAATAGCACTGCCAAGGCATTTGGCAACGGCAAGCTATTCGAAGTAGTCCCGATTCCGGTGGTGGTAGCTATCGTTGTCACCCTGTTCTTTCATTATCTTTTGAAGTACACCCGTTTTGGCCTGTACACGTATGCCATGGGAGGCAATATGCAATCGGCTGTTCGCGCTGGCGTGAATACCACAAGAATCACTTTTTGCATTTACCTACTCAGTGCATTTACTGCAGCCTTGGCTGGTTTGTTCTATACCGCTAGGTTCTCTGCCGGTGCAGCCGATGCCGGAGAACCCATATTACTGAACGCTGTTGCCGCTGTTTTCATTGGTGGTGCCAGCCTCACCGGTGGCAGTGGAACTATCGCAGGTACGGTTATCGGCTCGTTGATCATAGCCATCATTCAATTTGGGCTGGTCTTCATTGGCATGCCGCCTTTCTGGCAATTCATAACAGTTGGCATGGTCATCATCATTGCTGTTCTGATTGATCAGTCCCGCGACAAGATAGCCCGATCAACAGCAGGCTCCGTATCATGAACGCTGAACCGATACTGACCGTTGACAACGTCAGCAAACGCTTTGGTGGAACACAAGCATCTCGCAATCTTTCACTTGAACTATTTGAAGGCGAAGTACTGGCACTCGCTGGTGACAATGGTGCGGGCAAAAGCACATTGATAAAAATGATCGCTGGCGTCCATCCGCCTGACAGCGGCGAGATTCGATTTCGTGGCCAGACCATCACTCATCGCAGCCCACAGGAAGTCCGCGATCTTGGTATAGAAACGATCTATCAGGATCTGGCTCTTGCAGATAATCTTGACGTGGGTGTCAACATTTTTCTTGGCAGAGAGCGCATGAAACGTGTGCTGGGGATTCCTGTTCTTGACAGAAAAACCATGCGTGAAGAATCCAGAGGTGCTTTAAAACATCTGGGCATTGTACTAAACGATTTGAAGATGCCTGTGCAATACCTGTCGGGTGGACAGCGTCAGGCGATAGCAATAAGCCGGGCCGTCTATTGGCAAGCAAAACTGATTATCATGGATGAGCCAACGGCAGCTCTGGGGGTGCCGGAGCAACGTGAAGTCAAGTCACTAATCAAGCGCTTGCAGGCAGAAGGCGTGGCCATCATTTTCATATCTCATAACCTTACAGACATATTCGATGTCAGCGATCGAATACTGGTACTGGAACGGGGGAGAAAAGCCGGTGAACGATTAATCGGTGACACGAATGAGGACGAAGTAGTTGGTATGATGATGGGTCGCATTCTGGACGACTAGCGCCGCGATGAAAAAAAAGATTATTGCGCTGACCGGTTTACCTGCAAGCGGAAAAAGCTCTGTTGCTACCAGACTTCATGCTGTGCTGGACAGTGTGCTACTGGATAAGGACAAGGTCAGAGATTCGTTGTTCAAAACTTACGTTGACTACAGCGACGAACAAAACGATCTATGCGTTGACCTGATATATCAGGTCGCGCTTTATCTGTTGCGCAAGGATGAGCCCCCGGCCGTCATCATCGATGGCCGCAGCTACTCCAGAAAATACCAGATAGATGCGTTGAAAAATATCGTTGTCATGGCGCAATGCAGACTCTGTATTATCGAGTGCATCTGTTCTGCAGAATCTGCCAGGCAAAGGCTGTTAAAGGATCAGGCTGTGCACCCGGCTAAAGACAGAGACTACGCCATGTACCTCCAACGCAGAGCTTCAGCGGAACCCATTCAGGAGAATCGTTTGACGCTCGATACCGATAGCCTATCGGTAGATGAGTGTGCCGAAAGAGCATTGGCATACGTGGCTGACACGTCATGACGCTGGATTCCGACCCGTATAACAAACGAGCAGGCGACGTCGTAGCACTTGACGTGGGTGGCACGCATATCCGCATTGGTCACCTGCACAATGATGTACCTTGCACTACCTTCAATACACTTAATAGTAGCGAGCTACGGGTGGACAATGCCTATGACGCTCTTTGCAATATCATTAGCCGTTATGCTGACGACTTTGCGCTTGATGTACATGCAGTTGTTCTCGGCCTTCCCGGTATGTTGAATCAGGCGGCCGACACCATTACCCACTGCAACAACATCAGGCAACTGGAAGGTCAAGGACTTCGATCCAGGCTTGAAGCGGCCCTGAACTGCAAGGTAATTCTGGAACAGGACACCATGTTGCAAGTACTTGGCGAATGGCAATCAGGTGCAGCCAAAGCAAGCTCATCAGTTTTTGGCGTCTACTATGGCACAGGAATTGGAGCCGCCTACCTGCTAAATGGCAACCCGAGGGTACACAGCGCCGCAGGACTGCAGGCTGGACATATTCCTATCATGGCAGACGGCAAATCATGCATCTGCGGTAATAAAGACTGTATAGAGGCCTATGCCTGTGGCCACACTCTACTTGAAATAGCACAAGCACACAATTGCCCGGTTGAGGAGGTGTTTATCAAGGAAAACCGGTTTGAACTCCAGAAAGAACTCGACACATTCATTCAGTATCAGGCCTACCTGATCGCAACACTCATAACATTGTTTGTACCCGATACGATACTCGTTGGTGGCGGCATTCCACAGATGAAAGAATACCCACGAGACTCACTTATTAAACATGTACAAGCACATTTGCAAAAACCCTATCCCGCCGAGACCACACGAATTGTTTGGGCCACGCTGGGAAACGCCTCCATATTGCACGGCGCCAGAGCATTGCTGGCTCTACCCTAACCCAACTTCAGAGAAACCATAATGACCTTGCATACGGGACTGGACATACTCCAGAAAGCACAAGCCGGAAAATACGGTGTTGGTGCATTCAATACAGACAATCTGGAAACCACACTCGCCATCATGGAGGCCGCCGAAGAAACTCGCAGCCCGATACTCTTGGCAATTACTGCAGGTGCCTTGAAATACAGTAGTAACCGCATTGTGGATATTGCACTGGCTGAAGCAAAAAATGCCACCATCCCCGTAGCAGTACATCTGGATCATGGCGCCTCTTTTGAAAGCTGCATGTGGTGTATCAGAAACGGATTTACCTCCGTGATGATCGACATGTCACACGCCGATGAACAGACCAATGTTCGTGAAACGCGGCGTGTTGTTGATGCTGCTCATGCGGTAGGTGTCAGCGTCGAAGCCGAAATCGGCCGTCTGGTAGAGCTGGGTGCCGAGGTAATCATCTCGGAAGAACACGCCACACTCACAACGGCCGACGAAGCGGAACGCTTCATGGAAGCCTGCGGCGCCGATACCCTTGCGATCGCTGTTGGCACCGCGCATGGACCCAACAAAGGCCGTGGCCGCCCGGAAATCAATCACGCCCGCATCGCCGAGATCGCCTCCCGCGTCAGCCAACCCCTCGTCATGCACGGCGCCAGTAGTATTCCTCAGGACGTCGTAGCTCGAGTAATCGAAGCCGGTGGTGTTTTGAAGGATGCGGTTGGCATTCACGATGATGATATTACCCAGGCAATTGCTCATGGCATGTGCAAAGTCAATGTCGGCACCGATCTGCGAATCGCCAGCTCTGCAGGTGTTCGGGAGTTACTGCGCGACAAACCGGAGATCATTGACTTACGAAAGATTCTTGACCCTGCACGAGCCGAGATGAGACGCGTCATTATGAAAAAAATGACACTGCTGGGTTCATCAGGCCAAGCTGGCTAAATAAACGCTTCCAGCAAGCCATCCGGGTACAGCTCAACCTAGCCTGGATTATTCATGAAGCCACCAGATTCTTCCGCATTCCCTTTTCCTGTAGCGAATCCTGTTCAGTCGGCAATACAGTCTGTATTCCGCTCCTTCTCAGAATTCGCTACAGAAAAAGGGTCTGGTGGAAGAATCA
>JBGCGC010000181.1:0-25113 GCA_045110475.1 Granulosicoccus sp. | reverse complement strand
GCAGAAATCAATCGGCTACGAGCAGCCCACTTTTGGCCAAATTTTGCGCTCATTTTCGTCACTTAGCCAGCTAAACTCCTCAAATGAGCACAAAATTTGACTCAAAATTGGACTACTCTCGCTCGATCGCTTTCTGCCGCGCAGACTCTTAGGAGCCTGCGCAAGCTCCTAAATTGGCCTTTTTTCGTTTCCTGTCATCAGGTGCCTGGCCTGTAGACGGCGTTTCACAAACCAGTGACGTACAGCTTGTACAATGGGCTCTTCAACTTCAAGGCGAGCAAAAATTTGAGCAAAACTGCGTTCGACGACCTCTACCCGGTCCAGATGTAGTCGGCTGTGCCCTTTGTTGCCGCTACCGACAGTCAACAGTTTTTTGTATCCTTGACGTTGCAGTCGACCCACTGCGGCCTTTGAAAAATAGCCGAAGGGATACGCAAATGTATTCGAATTTATAAGCGCGTCGATGCCCTGTGTCGACAACGTTGTTTCGAGTTCCCGGTCCTTGCACCGACCAAGGTTCCAGTGATCATTGCTGTGGAAACCAAATTCCACGCCTCGACGTTGCATTTGATGGATATCGGTTGGCGAAGCAAACAGTTTTTCATTAGAGCTCGTCAGATTGGGGACGGTGTGTTCCAGATGCCCGATCAAAGTACTAATCTGCTCCGGAGTAAAGCTTCTTTGGATACGGTGAATAATGTTGCGTCGGTTGAGTCTGGCGAGTCCCGGATAGCGGCTCAACACCTCACGAGTCTCGCCGGGATAGTCGTGTAACGCCTGATTAAGACGATTAACCCACACCATGCGTCCGCGTACCGCATTGCCGATCAGATACATGGTGGCCCTCATATCTCTCGCCTCCAGTAACGGTAAGGCCTTCTCCATGAAGCTGGCGTAACCGTCATCAAAAGTGATCAGCAGATACGCCGCAGCAGGTTGTTCCGGCAAACCAGCCAGATAGTCGCACATGCTTTTGACGCGATAGAACCGTTGGTAGTAATCAAGATGCAATGCAAAGGTATCCGGTGATACGCAGGTGCCCAACCCTTTCGTGTAACTACTCTGATTGTTTTCAACCGAGTGATAGAGAACTACCCGGGTTCGCGGTGAGGCATTGATGATCCACCGAGCGAGTCCTGCACGATACAGGCAGACGCCACATAAGCGCAGCAATAGACGTAAGAACTGATTGCCGAACCGGGCCAGTAAACTGTTCATCAGGCAGATACTTTTGCGTCTGATTTCCACTGATGAAGTCGGGCGACAACCTCGCGTTCGGCGGCGACTGTACGATCCATCCAGCGGAACTCACGCCCCAGAGACAAATCCTGTGGCGTGCACTGCAGTGTGCCTGCGAGTGCCCGTTCAACAGTATCGAGATATAAGGCGGTACCGATTTTTACCGCCTTGGCAAACAGATGGGCTTCGCTATCACCAGCTGTGTAGATCACGGGGGCCGTGCAAGCGATATCCCCGGCATCTATTGAGTCTTCCAGTTTGTGTACCGTTACGCCCAGACGATCGGGTTCGTTGAAGAAAACCGGCCAGAACAAGGTGCTATCACCGCGATAGTAGGGTGAAAGACCTGTGTGCATATTCAACGTGACCAGGCGGGATAGATTGGATATTGTTGAGCTGATTATCGGTGTGCCATACACCACAATAACGCAAGGTCTTACGTTGTAAATCAAGTCGCGACATGCTTCGCTGTTATGTGATGGCACAACGAATACCTTCTCAGCACCGGGCATCTGTGGCTGGGCTTCTTCCGGCAACAAGAGTGTTTGTATCTCAGCGGCGGCAGGTCCGAGGCTGCCCCCGTATATCGCGCGGTTTAGCCTTTCCCTGTAACTCCCTCGCTTGATCATTCGTTGTAGTCGGATGTAAAGAGGACTAACAGGCGCTTGAGCGGTAACAACGAGTTGCACCTGATCACCGAATCGCTCCAGAAATTGTCCAACCAGATATCGGTGCTCAGCGTTGCCCTGCTCGCTACGGCCACCGGCCAGAATCACGATACTCACTCCTGACAACCATCCGCAGCCATTGTTGCATCCGCAGGTGTTGCAGCCACGATCGCTGGTATCAAAGGTAAAAAGCAGGCTTTCATAGGGTTAACATCGACCGAAACGTAAGCTCATTGCGCGATGTTGACGCTGTTGTGAGCTTGCTCGCAAACACTCAATAAACGCTGTAGGCTCGCTCACGCTTTCAGATCCGTTAAGCTTCACCGCACACGTCTATTTTCAAAAACCGGGACGATAATCCAGCATGAACACTCTGGTCATAAATTGCGGATCATCCAGCATCAAGTACGCTCTTTTTTCTGCTGATGAACAGTTGCTGATATCGGGTAAGCATGAGCGCTTGTCCAGTAATAAAGACAACTCCAAGGGTACGCATCAGCATGCCATCAAGGAGATCTTGCGCTCAGTCGGGGGATATCAGGTGGACGTTGTCGGGCATCGTGTGGTGCACGGGGGTGCTGACTACACATCAGCGGCTGTTATTGATGGCGCGGTGCTTGAGGCGATAGATCGCAATGCGCCGGATGCACCGATGCATAACCCCTATAGCCTTGCTGCGATCAAGGCATCGAGGGATGGATTGCCGGATGCGCAGCATGTGGCAGTATTCGATACCGCCTTTCACGCACGGATGCCACGACGTGCCATAACCTATGCCATCGATCAAGAGGTTGCGCGAGCCCATGGCATCCGCCGTTTTGGCTTTCACGGTATTTCTCACGAGTACGCAGCGGGTGTTGCTGCCGGCTTTTTACAGCGGCCTGTCAACGAGCTTCGAATCATTACCTTACATCTGGGTAATGGGGCCAGCGCCTGTGCTGTCGAGTATGGTCGTTCCGCCGAAACCAGTATGGGTAACACCCCGCTGGAAGGTCTGGTCATGGGTACTCGCTCAGGCGACGTTGATGCTGGCGTCCTGTTGTCACTTTTGCGTGAGGGCCATGACGTTGAGTCGCTCGATGTCTTGCTCAATCGAAAAAGCGGACTGGCAGGTCTATCGGGACTGAGTAATGATCTACGTGAAATAGAAACTGCCGCAGCCGCAGGTAACGACAATGCGCGTCTGGCCATTAACGTTTTTGCACACCGGGTACGCAAATATATCGGTGCCTACGCTGCTGCCATGGGAGGTGTTGATGCCATCGTCTTTACCGGTGGTATTGGGGAGAATAGCGCCAGCATGCGTGGTCGAATACTGCAAAGGCTGGAATTTCTCGGAGTTATTCTGGACGAGGATCGAAATCGTGATGCAAGCATCAGCAACGATGATGAATACGCATTGATCACCACTGAACGGTCGCGCGTGGAAACCATCGTTGTGAAAACCAACGAGGAGCTGATGATCGCCCGACAAAGTCTGGCAAGGGTGAAGCAATCTGCCATTCAGCAGGATCTCAGTATTCCAATAGCGGTTAGTGGCAGGCACTGTCATTTGACGGCCGCAACCTTTGCTGCGCTGTTTGGTCCTGACGCAAGGCCCACGGTAGCCAAAGCGCTTTCTCAGCCTGGCCAGTATGCCTGCGAAGAACGGGTGAACCTGATTGGTCCACGTGATCGTATCGAGGGTGTAAGGTTGCTGGGGCCTCTGCGTAACGTGGATCAGATAGAAATCTCTCGCACCGACGAGTTCCGTCTGGGTGTGGATGCACCCGTAAGAGATTCGGGCAATGTGGCTGGGTCTGCACAAATTACGCTGGAAGGCCCACACGGCACGGTGTCGCTTAGCGAGGGGCTGATATGCGCTCGGCGGCATATTCACATGCACTCCGACGATGCAGAACGTTTCGGTGTCAATGACAAGGATGAGGTGGCCGTGGCCATTGTAGGTGGTGAACGAGATCTGGTTTTCGGCGACGTGCTGATTCGTGTGAAGGATTCGTATGCGCTGGAAATGCACATCGATACCGATGAGGCCAATGCCGCTGAGCTGGGCAGTCATACGATTGGAGCGCTATCGATCGAAGACGTTGATGAGCCTGCGTATCGTGAGATCAGCGCCGCACATGCGGCACTGGCATCCTAATGAACAAAAAAAACTGTGGAGTATCAACACTGTGACAATCGGCATTGTCTGGTTCCGTCAGGATCTGCGCCTTGAAGACAACCCTGCATTGGTACAGGCCTGCAAGGATTGCAGCAAGGTTGTTTGTGTTTTTATCGATGATCCGCTTGATCAAAGTGTTAGTCGGATCGGAGCTGCAAGCCGCGTCTGGCTGCACCACAGCTTGCAATCACTCCAGGCTAGTCTGCGAAAAAAAAGCAATGCGCTGGTGCTGGCGCAAGGGCAGAGTCTTGATGTATTGCAGCAGCTTATCAAGGACACAGATGCAACGCGCATTTACTGGAACCGCTGCTACGACCCAGCGACCATAGCCAGAGACAAGCACATAAAAACAGCCTTGAAGGACTATGAGCCAGCGACTTTTAATGGCCTGCTGATTTTCGAGCCTTGGGAAAATCTCAAGGGCGACGGTACACCTTATCGTGTTTATACCCCTTTCTGGCGTGCGGCAGCGGCGCAACTGGACAAGCAGCCCGATCTTCTTAAGCCTGTCAGGGCCCCGCGAAAGATACCCTCCCTGGATAGCGAAGCGGGTGATGCCATAAGCCGTTCTGTATCACTCGAATCATTGGGACTGCTACCGGATAAACCCTGGCACAACACCATGATGTCAGGCTGGCAAGTGGGCGAGGAGGCCGCCAGGAAAACGATGAAAGCATTCCTGAAAAAATGCGTCCATGGTTACAACCAGGGTCGCGATTTGCCAGCACAGCACGGTACTTCAAAACTGTCACCACACTTGCATTTTGGTGAACTCAGCCCGCGAACCATTCTCACGGCACTTCTCGACGGCAGAACCGTCACAGATCTTGCCGATGGTGAGCAAACATTTGCCAAGGAGATTGTCTGGCGTGAATTCGCCTACGCGCTTATTTTTCATTTCCCTCACACGATCAGCGAACCGCTTGATGCCCGTTTTGCCAAATTCAAATGGGCAAAGAATACCGGGAAGCATCTGCAGCGCTGGCAATGCGGAAATACCGGTGTGCCCATCATTGATGCTGGCATGCGGGAACTCTATTCCACAGGCTGGATGCACAATCGTGTGCGCATGATCGTGGCCTCCTACCTGATCAAGAATTTGCTGATTCCCTGGCAGTCCGGAGAAGAATGGTTCCGCGATACCCTGGTGGATGCTGATCTTGCCAGTAACGCCATGGGGTGGCAGTGGACGGCGGGCAGTGGTGCGGATGCTGCACCGTTTTTCAGAGTTTTCAATCCGGTACTGCAAGGTGAGAAATTCGACCGCGAAGGCGAATACGTCAGACGTTGGGTGCCGGAACTGGCGAGCGTGGCCGATAAATTTGTGCATAAACCCTGGGAAATGCCAGAATCAGAACGTTCGGCCGTCGATTATCCCGAGCCACTGGTTGATCTCAAGGAAACCCGGCTGCGCGCTCTGGCTGCTTTTGAAAAAATCAAGGGAACCAAATAGCGTTGGCAGTCTCATAGCTTGCAGCGGCGTGACTGCCATGGCAGGCGCTTTCCACCTTAGTTTACGGGTTGCCATGATGACATTGACTTTCCGTTCTACCCGGCTCAAATCAACATTATTCCCTTATCTGACTCGTCACTCGTTACGGGTCAATCGGGCAACAGCTCATGTTTGGCTGTTATCGCTACTGGCGGTTGTGGCAGTGATACCTGCCGAGCCAGTGTTGGCCGCAGACCAATCGGCTGCCAAGCTGAAACTCGTTGAGTTGTATACCTCTCACGGCTGTTCCTCGTGCCCCTCGGCTGATGCGCTGCTGGGTGAGCTTTTGGAGGAGAACGAGGATCTACTGGCACTGGAATTCCATGTGGACTACTGGGACAATCTGGTACACGGAAATGATGGCAACTTTGTCGATCCGTTCTCTCAGGCACGGTATTCCGCAAGACAACGTGAGTACAACACGGCGTCATTGTCTGGTCGTCCGGGAGTGTATACCCCGCAAGCCATCGTCAATGGCCGTTTCGCCGCGGTCGGAAGTAACCGGCAACACATTACCCGAGCGTTAGCAACAGACCAGAAGCAGGCGCTTCAAATTCAGGTAAGTGCCGGACAGACACCTGATACGCTGAACATTGCGGTTACCGGGAATAGTGAGCAACTCACCCAGCTTGCGGGCACTGACATACGAGTAGCTCACTATATCGATCAGGTTGCTACTTACATCACCGGCGGAGAAAACCGGGATAAAACTCTGGTTAATCACAATATCGTAAAGTCTTTGAAGACCTTGGGCGAGGTCTCTGCGAGCGCGGAGATGTCTTTCAGCATTGAAAAGCCCGCAGATGACGGTGGTTGTGTGATTCTTGTGCAGGAAGATGCACTAACCCCGATTTACGCAGCTCACGCATGTCCATGAAGAAGGGCGCGTCGTCTGGCTCAAGTTTGCTACCATGCGCAGGTCGAGTCGGGTCGGTATTTGTCGTCCTGGCGTTTTTGGCGTTTTTACCGGTTCTCACACGGGGCTGACTGGCAGCCTTGCTCGTAGTGTTACTTATGCGGGATACAGCACCACCCATTGCGCCAACAAAATCTTGAAGAGGTGAAACTTGCGCTGGCTAATAGCAATCGTGCTTTTGGTATCGTCGTCCCTTGCGGCAGCAGAGGGACCGATTTACGGAGAGCTCCAGATCGGAGCAAGTGGCGTTAGCCACTCAGACCTGGAATTTTATCCCGTCTTCGGGACCGTCAGTATTGGCGCTTATGTAGCGACTAACATCGGTATAGAGATCTTCGCAGATTCCAGCGTCCAGTCGGACGACGACGAAGGCTTTGACCTTGAAATAAAAGAAGCCTACGGCATAGCACTGCGTCTTCAATCACCACCAGTTGGCGGTGTACAGGGTTTCATTGTCCTTGGAGCGGTCAACTACACACTGAATCAGGAGTCGCAGCGCGACACGGGGATCATCTCGCCAGCCGCCAATGAGGAATTTACCGGTATGCGCGTCAGCGTGGGGCTCATGCAGCGTCTTGAGCGGCTTCCGGGCCTCTTGTTCACTGCGGAGTATCGTCATTACAATGCGGATGAGCCAATTCGTGTGGATGCCATCGTGTTCGGTTTCAGAGTGAACGCACCATGAACCTTGTTACAAAACACCGCGCCCTGTCCGGCTTGCTGTTGCTTTGCGCTGTCGGGCTTGGCGCGTGTGAGGGTGAGTCCAGACCCTTTCAGGAAGCCGTTGAAGTGGAGACGCTTGGACTTACCGCCATACAGGTTAATCCTCCGCCCAATTCACAAGAGCCGTTGTTTATCAGTTCTGGCCAATCGATACAGTTGTCTCTAACAGCTACCACTGATACCGATGCAACAGTTACGATACCCTCCGGTGATCGTTTGTGGAGTACCAGTGATCCGTCTGTTTTTACGGTTAGCGACGACGGCCTGTTAATGGGTGTGGGTACGGTTCAGGGCGAGGCTGAAGTATCGGTGCTTGTTGGTGGCATTCAGTCGTCCTCCCTCATGGTTACCGTGAGCGATAGTACCTTGACGGAAATCCAGTCTATCGAGGGCAGTAACACTATCGAACGTTGTCTGCCGGGTGAATACTATGCCGTTGGATTGTTTACTGATGCATCAGAACGAACCTTGTCAGACGTCACATTCAACGTTGCCAACGAATCAGTTGGCAGTGTGGTTCAGCCCGATGCGGCAACTGCCATTGTCAACGCCACCGGGCCTGCTGCCGAGCCGCTGATGCTTACAGCTCAAGCCGCCGGTGCGCCGTTGTTCACGCAAAACATCACCATTCTGGATACGCTTCAGGCTATCGCTATTGATGGACCTGATACCGTTGACCAGAACCGCACTATTGATTTCACGGCAAACGGTACCTATAACGCTGTGATAGCCGAAGAAGGGGAGGTTGAAATACCCGCTGTGCCGGCAGCGCCCGGCAGCTCAAGGCCGGAAGAGGACATCACAGAGAATGTTGTGTGGGAAGTCATTACAAACACAGCTAACGCCAGCGTGGAAACCAGTGGAGAGACTATCGGTCGGCTAACAGGGCTGTTGCCTGGCACTGCTGTGTTACAGGCAAGCTGCGGGGACAGTCCACTGCCTGCTACCGTAACAGTGACCGTTAACGAGGCGACGGTATCAAACGAGTTATCTTTTAACATAGAGCGTAGCGATGGCATTCTCGAGATAGCGGTTGGCGACTCGTTTCAGGTTCAGACATCACGTGGTACAGAGTTCGATGAGGACAACGTGGTACCGGTAAGTGATCTTCAGTTCAGTGTGTCAAATCTGAATTCGACCGATCAGGATATCGATAGAACAGCGGTAGAAACCGGGCTGGTCATCGGCAGGCTGCAAGGCGCGAGAGTTGAAGTAAACGTTACGCTGCCCAACAACGTTTCCGGTGCAGCAACAGGTTCGTTCATAGTTCAGGTTCAATAAAAATGAGGATAGCGGTTCCTTGAGTGCATTATCAGCGGTTCAACATCTCAGTACGCAAATAGAAGCGTCGGTTGTCGGTCAGCCAAAGCTTGTCAACCGTTTGCTAATAGCATTACTCGTCGATGGACACTTGTTGGTCGAGGGGGCGCCAGGACTTGCAAAGACACGCGCTATAAAGGCCCTCGCCGATTGCATCGAGGCAGATTTTCAGCGGGTTCAGTTCACCCCCGATCTTCTCCCCGCAGATCTGACTGGCACCGAGGTTTATCGACCCGCTGATGGAAGTTTCGTATTTCAACAGGGACCGTTGTTCAACAATCTGATTCTGGCTGACGAGGTCAATCGGGCACCCGCCAAGGTGCAGTCAGCGCTACTCGAAGCCATGGCGGAGCAGCAGATTTCTGTGGGCCACCAGACCTATGCATTGCCTACACCCTTCATGGTCATGGCCACCCAGAACCCGATAGAGCAGGAGGGCACGTACCCGCTGCCAGAGGCTCAGCTGGATCGTTTTCTGATGCAGGTGCTCGTCGACTATCCGGATTCACGTCATGAGGCGGAAATCCTGAGGCTGGTGCGTGCAGAAGCCTTAAATAAAGTCACGCCGAAAACAGAATCGATCGAATCGACTGAACACCAGAGCTCTGCCTCGCGCTTTGCCTTGAACGATCTCTTTGCAGCGCGTCGTGAAGTGCTGGAGGTGTTTATGTCCGACGATATTGAAGATTACATCGTGCGGCTGATTACGGCGACGCGCAACCCGGCCAGACATGACGAGGAGCTGGCGCGCTGGATACAGTACGGTGCGAGCCCTCGAGGTACCTTGTGTATTGATGCCTGCGCCAGAGCTCACGCCTGGCTTGACAGCCGAGATTATGTATCACCCGGTGATGTGCAGGCCATACTTCATGATGTCTTGCGACACCGTATCTTATTGTCGTTCGAAGCTGAAGCCGATGGCATCTCGGCTGATGATGTTCTCGATCGGATGTTGAAACACATCGCCGTCCCCTGATCCTTCATGTTGTGCTTTTGCCTTGATGAATCTCTAGCCACCCGACATGAAAAAGCCCGTAGATCAACGCCAGTTGCAGTTTGCCTCGCCAGCGAGTACCTCCCTCGAGGAGCTACTGAATCTGCGTAGCGCTGCGGTTGCGCTGCAGAGGCAAGTACGACGCAAAAGTGCCGCACCACAAAGCGGTGGTTCGGTGTCCAGGCGTCTTGGACGCGGACTGGATTTTGCCGAAGTGCGTGAATATCAGGCCGGCGATGATGTTCGCATGATTGACTGGAAAGTGACCGCACGTTCGGGGACAGCACATACCAAGTTATTCGTCGAGGAACGCGAACGCCCGGTACTGTTACTGGTCGACTTCCGCGCCAACATGCGCTTTGGTACACGCGGCATGTACAAGTCGATGCTGGCGGCTCGATTAGCGGGCCTGTTGGGTTGGTGTGCAGTCGCCTCTCATGATCGCGTCGGCGGTTTTGTTTTCAGTGACGACTGGCACAGCGAGATTCGTCCGCAGTCGGGGCGACGTGGTCTGATGTCTTTGTTCCGTGCCATTAACCATGCGCAGCACAGTGTGCCGGATGCCAGTGGTGAGCAATTCATCAAGACCTTGCGACGTCTGCGGCATGGTGTCCATGGCGGCAGTACCGTAGTGCTTCTCAGTGATTTCCATGGATTTGACAACACCGCGCGCAAGACGCTTGGCAGCGCGCTCAACGCCATGGACATGATTGCCGTTCACTTGTGTGATCCACTGGATACCGGCCTGCCAATGCCGGGTAGTTATCCGATGAGCTCAAGCCAGTCTGATAAACCCGGGCGCTGGGTGTTGTCGGTAAACTCACGTGCGGACAGGGTACGTTACGCACAGGCTTTCAAGGCGCGACAGCAATCATTGAAGAACCTTTTTGTTCAACAGCGTCATGCCTATCACTGCGTCTCCACGGTTGAACCTGTGCTGGATGCTGCGGCGCGAATCCTGGCACCACAGGGACATCGTGTTGTGGAGCTGGAGGCGTTGTGAACGATACGCAGGCTTTGTTATCCCAGCTTCGTGATATCCATGCGCCTGAGGTGGGTCTGCTGCCTGCGCCGGGCTGGTGGATTGTTCTGCTTGTGTGTGTCCTGATCGGTTGGATGCTGTTTCGCGCTTTTAACCGTTATCAACAGCGGGGCTGGCAGCGTGAGGCAAAGGCGACGCTGGATAGATTGCGAAAAGAGGCTGACAAGGCACCGGTTGCGCAATCATTGTCGGCTACGTCAAGATTGGTCCGGCGTGTGGTGCTTGCGACTCGTCCGCGCGAAGCCGTCGCCAGCTTGCAGGGGGATGCATGGCTTGATGAGCTTGACGACATCTGTGGCAAACCATTGTTCAAGATGGGATTTGGTAAATTGCTGGAGCAGGGCCCCTACCAGGCGAGTCCGCAACTCAGCCATGATGATCTGAACGCCCTGATGGATGTTGTTGCCGAGCTTATTGATGCCGCAGGCAGAAAGTCACCGCGAAAACACGCATCGTGACCCTGCCTGATTCCATAAGCTGGTTATATCCTTTGTCGTTTCTGGCGTTGCCCTTGCCGCTGTTCGTCTATTTCCTGGCACCGCCGGCACGCAAACTACAAACCCCGGCGTTGCGCATTCCCGATTTGTCACCTTATAGGGATTACTCATCGGACGCCGTTCAGGGTTCATTGACACGTTGGTTGCGTGTGCTGGTGCTGGTGCTTGCGTGGCTGGCCCTGGTGACGGCCGCTGCCAGACCACAGACCTTCGCAGAACCTGTTGGTGTTCCGGTTACTGGTCGTGATCTTCTCATGGGTATTGACATTTCTGGCAGCATGCGTGAAACCGATCTGTACGCTGGCAACACCCGCGCTACGCGCATGGCGGTGGTTAAACAGGTCGCACAGGAATTTGTCGCCCGGCGTACCGGTGATCGCATCGGTCTGATCATGTTCGGCTCACAAGCCTATGTGCAGACTCCTTTGACCTACGACCATGAAACCGTACAGCATTTCCTTGCTGAAGCCACTGTCGGGCTGGCGGGACGATCAACGGCTATCGGTGATGCGATTGGTCTGGGTGTCAAACGTTTGCGCGAACGACCGGATGCCTCACGTGTACTGATCTTGCTAACTGATGGCGCTAATTCTGCAGGCGTTGTCGATCCTGTAGAAGCTGCCGAAATGGCAGCACGTAGTGGCATCCGCATTCATGCCATTGGTGTGGGCTCTGACAGAAGTGGTAGTGGATTCGGAATTCAGTTGGGTGCGCAACGCAGTGAGCTGGATGAAACAACGCTGCAAGCTATTAGCGATGTAACCGGGGGGCAATACTTTCGTGCGCGAAACCAGCAGGAACTTGCCAACATCTACAAGGAAATAGATCGTCTTGAACCAACTGAGCAGGACGAGCAGGAGTTTCGGCCTTTAGATGAATTGTTTGCCTGGCCGCTGGGAGCTGCACTTGCACTGAGCTTGTTGTGGGCGATGCTGCGTCACGGGTTTGCAGTTCGTGTCGGTGGATTGCTGCGCAATCGAGCGGAGTCGACATGATGGAGTCTGGCTTGCACTGGTTAAGGCCGCTTTGGCTCTGGGGATTTGTACCCTTGGTCATGATGCTTGTTTACTGGCTGCGCCGTGTTAATAACAAGAGCGCCTGGGAAGATGTCGTTGATCCGCACCTTCAACCGTACGTAATTGACGGAATCTCATCCCGATCTGACAGATCACCGCTTGTCCTGTTTGCTGGCTGGGCTCTGGCACTGCTGCTACTTGCAGGGCCGGTATGGGAGCAACGGGATGTGCCGGTATTTCAGGCACAGCAAGCTGAGATCGTGTTGGTTGATTTGTCTCAATCCATGCTTTCAGACGATATAGCACCGGACAGACTGACGCGCGCACGATTCAAGTTAACCGACCTGCTTGCGCAAAGTGAAGGACGGCAAATAGGCTTGATTGGCTTTGCTGAACGTCCCTATGTAATCAGTCCGTTGACCGAAGATACACGTACAATCCAAGCTTTCGTGCCATCGCTGAGCCCCGACATCATGCCTGTGCAAGGCAGTCGACTCGATCTGGCCATTGACCGTGCCGTTACTCTGTTCGAGCAGGCGGGTGTCACTCAGGGGCACATACTGTATGTGGGTGATCAGGTCGTGGGCGAACGGGACATCAATGCGGCCAGCCGGGCACAGGCGCTTGGACATCGGCTGTCGGTGCTGGCAGTCGGAACCGCTGCAGGCAAACCCCTGAGGGACGAACAGGGACAGTTTATTCAGGATGCCAATGGAGGTATCGTTGTACCTCAGACCAATATGGCCTTGATGAACGAGCTGGCCGCGGCTGGCGCAGGCCTGGCCGTCAGACTGACAACCGATCAGCAGGACCTTGACAAGCTGGCAGGCGTGCGCAGGGCAATTTCGGTCGAATCAGGTGATCCTCTCGAAGCCGCACGCAAAACTTACTGGATAGAATATTCCCCATGGCTGGTATGGCCGCTGATGTTCGGTGCGTTATGGTTATTCAGACGTGGGGTCGTTGCGTGAATAGCCTGCCAACAGCCGTGTGTTTGATTCGTCGGACGCTACCTCAAGTAATACTCCTGTTCTTTACGTTAGTGCTGGCGGTGCCTGCAAAAGCGGATTGGGCCAGCTGGTGGCGTACACCCGAACAACAGGCGAAGGCGGCGCATTCATCGGGTGATATGGAGGCACTGCAGCGCATTGCCCCTGATGCTGCCTGGCAAGGTGTTGCCGAGCATGAATCAGGTGACTTCGAAGCTGCTAGCAGGACATTTGGCAACCTGGCACAGCAGCAACAGCTTGAGGGTAATAGCCGGGAAGCTAATCAGGCCCTGTACAATCGCGGTGTCAGTGAGGTAAAGGCTGGCCAGTACGAGCAGGCTGTCCAGACCTTTGATCGCGTGCTGGAACAGGATCCGCAGTTTGCCGATGCGCAGCACAACCGGGACATAGCCCGGCAGTTGATTCAACAAGAAGAACAGCAACAGCAGCAACAGTCCGACGAGGGTGACGATGGGAGTGACTCCTCCGAAGAAGGCGAGCAGCAGACATCAGACGACGCTGGTGAGCAGTCATCCGATACTCAAAGTGATGAGCAAGGCGAGTCAGGCGAAGAGCCAGATTCAGCAGACGGTGCGCCCGGAGAGCAATCAGGTGAAACTGAAAGTGCTGAGGATGCCGAGACTCAATCGCAGCAGGACGCAGACGAGCAAGCTGCAAGAGAGGCTCTGGAGGCAGAAGCACAGGCAGGTGACAACAGCGATAATGAGACTGATGCGCAAGGCGAACGTGTCACTGAACAGGAACAACCCATGAGCGAAAGTGATCAGGCTACAGAGCAATGGTTACGTCGTATTCCGGATGATCCGGCTGGCCTGTTGCGCCGCAAACTGGAGCAGAGCCACCGTGCCGACTATCCGCAAGTGCGTGACAGTCGCCAACCCTGGTAGGAATCCCGATGTCCTTTGATACTAATGACAGAAGAATCGCTATTGTTCGTTTAACGTTCACGCTTCTAATCGTCATGCTGAGCGCTCAGCTAATGATGCAAACTGCAGCCCTGGCACAGGATGTCAGCGTGCGAGCAGAATTAAGTGCGTCAACGATTACCCGTGATGAGTCGGTTGTGTTGACCATTACGGCCACCGGTATTGATGCGGAGCTGGACGTGTCATCCCTGGCCACGGATTTTAACGTTGTTGGCAGATCCAGTTCGCGGCAGATGGGGACTGTTATTGGTGCTAATAATCAGGCTGTCACAACCAGCGTGGTGAGTTGGGCGCTGGAATTATTGCCAAAGGGCGAGGGCATTTTTACGGTGCCCGCTGTCAAGGTTGGAGACTATGAAACCCAATTGCTGTCATTGACGGTCAATGCCGTGCCACAGGGCGCCAAGCGGGATATCTTTCTTGAGGCCAGTGTCGACTCCGACTCGCCCTGGGTGCAGTCTCAGGTGGTCATGACGCTGCGTGTCTATCAGGCTATCGAAATCATTGATGGTGGACTGGACATCCCGGAGGCGGATGATCTGGTTGTGGAACGCATTGGTGAGGACACGCGCAGTCGCGAGGTCCGTGACGGTAGGGAGTACAGTGTCACCGAGCGTCGGTTCGCCTTGTTTCCGCAGAAGAGCGGACCCATTACCATTGATCCTGTGACCTTGAGTGTCACCGTGCCTGCTGAGCCTGATCGCGTGCGTGGTTTCTTTTCTCCCACTCGCAAGCTGTCGCGTTCAAGTGACTCGATTACACTCGATGTGCAAGCCCGTCCCCCGTCGGGAACTGGCTGGTGGCTACCTGCCAGAAAAGTCAGCCTGCAGGCCCGGTGGCAAGGTGACCCGCAATCGGCACAAGTGGATCAGCCCTTGACACGTACTATCGTCATGCGCGCAGAGGGTGTGCTGGAATCTCAGCTACCTCAGATCAGTATCCCGGCAATTGATGGCCTCAGCCTTTACGCCGAAGATCCCCAGCTGGCGATGGGCATTGCGGATTCGGGGCTGGTGTCAGAGCAACAAATTAACTGGGCGTTGATACCGCAGCGCAGTGGCACATTAACGCTGCCCGCTATCAGCGTCGAGTGGTTTAATACGCTGACAGGGCAGGTCGAGTCTTCGGAGCTTCCAGCAGAAACCATCGAAGTATCAGCGGCCCCGGCTGGAAACCCTGCCAGCGCAGGTTCAGGTAATCCGCAGGATCTTGCCTTGACTGATAGCCGTGATGCGCTATCAGTCGCCGGCATTGGGTCGGACTCTACATCATCACAGGCACTGAGTCCCGCGGCGTCGACCGATGACAATCTACCAGCGACCACTGCGCTTGACGATCGGCTCATTGCCCTGGAAAGTTCTTTGCAGAACTGGCGGTGGATTACCTACTGCGTTGTTGGTCTGTGGTTGCTGACTATTGCGGCCGGGCTATGGCTGCGCAAGCGCGTATTCGCTGCCCCGGTTGAAAGACTCGAGGGCAGTGACGATCACCGCAGCTCATCCATGGGTGCAAGAATCGATGATCTGTATCGTCAAGTGGCGCCTATGAGCGAGATAGACAAGGCCTGCGTAGAGGGCGATATTCTGGAAGTCAAGCGCTCGTTGCTGGTGTGGGCGGCACGTCAGTGGCCTGCAGATACCCCCACTACGCTGGATGCATTGCAAGCCAGGCTACCCGAGGGTGCTGCCCGCGACAAGCTGGCAAGAGTACAGTTGGCGCTTTACAGTAAACACGGCTACTCAAGTATCATGCCGTCACTTGCTACCGAGCTTGCAAGCTTCGTGGATGATCTGAGGGCAGCCTTGCAACAAGCCGGTACGAAGCTTGACGAGGGTGGTATTGCCGGCAACATGGCGAACAATGTTTCCTTATCCACAAAAGGTGGCAGTCGTTTGCCACAACTCTAATCCGTGCCATAGTGCGCCTTTGCGATAACGGCGCTCGCAATCCGGACCCATTCTTTTAACATAGAGAGTCTGTCATGAACGAAAAGCGCATGCATTACACGCAACAGGATCATGACCACTGGCGGGTCGAGCACGATTTGCACAACATTCTTTGGTTATCCTGCGATCGACAAGGCGAGACTAGCAATTCCTTGTCGAAGGCGGTTATCGAGGAGCTTGGCCAGATTCTTGATCAAGCTGAAAAACTGGACCTTGCCGGTCTCATCGTGCAGTCGGCCAAGCCCGACAGTTTTATTCTCGGTGCTGACATTCGTGAGTTTGACCAGTACACGCAAAGTCAGGAGGTTAGTTCGCTAATTCGGCAAGGTCATGAGGTCTTTTCACGGCTCGAAAATCTTTCGTGCCACACTGTCGCCGCCATTCATGGATTTGCATTGGGTGGTGGGCTGGAGCTGGCGCTTTGCTGCAATTACATCTGTGCGCTTAACGTGCCTGATACGCGTGTGGGATTCCCGGAGGTGAAACTGGGTATTTTTCCTGGCCTTGGGGGTACCACGCGCCTGACTGAACGCGTCGGCGGCATGGCTGGAATGCAACTGATGTTGACCGGCAAAATGCTGCGAGCACCGGCTGCAAGATCGATGGGGGTTATCGATGAATTGGTGGATGAATTTGCCTCGCTGCGCTGGGCCGCACGGCGAGCCGTTCTGTCAAAGCGCAAACCTCGCAAGCTATCCCTTACTGCAGCGTTGAGCAATCGTCAGCCAGCGCGAGCTGCACTTGCGAAGATTCTGCACAGCAAGACAGCAGCAAAAGTCAACCCGAAACATTACCCCGCGCCTTTTTCCATGATCGATTTATGGGCCGCGCATCGCGACAACCGGCGTCGTATGTTTGAGGGCGAAGCGCAACGTGTCGGCGACCTTATGGTAGGCGATACCGCGCGCAATCTTCGTCGCATCTTTTTTCTTACCGAGAGAATGAAGGGGCTGGGCAAGGCAGACGATTTCAAGGTAAAGCGTGTGCATGTGATTGGAGCGGGCGTCATGGGAGGCGACATTGCCGCCTGGTGTGTCGTGCAGGGATTTGAAGTTACTCTTCAGGATCGCGAGCTTAAGTACATCGAGCCTGCGCTGGAACGTGCAAGATCATTATTCAAGAAGCGATTAAGGAAAAAGCCTGCCGTCTCAGCCGCCGTTGCCAGATTGGTTGCGGATGTAGAAGGACGAGGGGTGTCACGTGCAGACGTTATCATCGAAGCCATTTATGAGGATGCCGATGCAAAGCGTGCGCTCTATGCATCCATTGAACCGCAGATGGCAAACCATGCG
Source organism: Granulosicoccus sp. (assembly GCA_045110475.1). Taxonomy (GTDB): domain Bacteria; phylum Pseudomonadota; class Gammaproteobacteria; order Granulosicoccales; family Granulosicoccaceae; genus Granulosicoccus. Next base: position 7,868 of record JBGCGC010000181.1, on the reverse strand, counting down.
GTGCTTGCAACCAATACCTCAGCCTTGCCACTGGAGGAGCTGTCACGTGATCTTGACAATCCCTCACGGTTGATCGGGCTGCACTTTTTCAACCCTGTGGCTAAAATGCCATTGGTTGAGGTGGTACATGCAGAGCAGACCGACGCCACCATGTTGACCCGTGGATGTGCATTCTGTTCACAGATAAATCGCTTTCCACTTCCAACGCAAAGCAAGCCGGGATTTCTGGTAAACCGCGTGCTTGCCCCCTACCTGATGGAAGCATTCACGTTATTGCTTGAGGGCATAGACAAGGACACCATTGACTCCGCAGCCGCTCGCTTCGGCATGCCCATGGGACCAATCGAGCTTGCTGATGTTGTCGGTCTTGATGTGTGCATGAAAGTCGCTGAGACGCTGGCTACTGGTGACGTTGAAGCTCACCGTCAGCTATTGCAGAAGAAACTTGATGATGGCTTGCTTGGCAAGAAATCAGGACAGGGCTTTTTTAACTGGAACAAAGGCAAGTCTGATCGGCGGACTGTCGATGTCGACAATCCTTATGGCGATAAACTGGCGCAGCGGCTGATGAGCCCCTTTCTCGCTGAATGTCAATCGGCTTCTGCCGATGGAATTGTCGCCGACGATGATCTGCTTGATGCAGGAATTATCTTCGGTACCGGTTTCGCACCGTTTCGAGGGGGCCCCATGCAGTACCTGAAACAATCGAATACCAAACAGGAATCTGTCTGATGGCCAATACATTGAAACCTGTCGCTATCGTTGGGGGGCTGCGCATCCCGTTCTGTCGCTCCAATAGCGCCTACGCCAACTTATCCAACAAGAAGATGCTGAGCGTTGTGCTTAACGGGATGGTTGATAAATACGCGCTAGCCGGTGAATCGCTTGGTGAGGTTAATGCCGGTGCGGTGATCTCACACTCACGCGACTGGAACCTTGCACGTGAAGCAGTATTAAGTACACGATTGTCGCCCGCAACATCTGCCATCACGATGCAACAAGCCTGCGGAACCTCACTTCAGGCAGCGATGGTAGCCGCCGCCAAGATTGCCTCCGGGCAGATCGACTCTGCTATTGCTGCAGGCTCCGATACCGTCAGTGATGTCCCCATCGTTTTTAACAACAAGTTTTCCCGGCGGCTCGTATCGCTCGGTAAAGCGCGTGATATAAAATCAAAACTGGCGCTTTTCAAGGGTTTTGGTCCAAAGGAATTGGCCCCTGTGCCTCCTTCGGTAAACGAACCGAGGACGTTCATGAGCATGGGGCAACATTGCGAATTGATGGCAAAGAGCTGGGGTATTTCTCGCAGCGAGCAGGATGCGCTCGCTTTACGGTCGCATAAAAGCGCCAGTGCGGCCTACGATGCCGGGTTTTATGAGGATTTGCTGATTTCCTGCGAAGGTGTTGTCCGGGACAACAATATGCGTGGGGACTCGTCGATGGAATCATTGAGCAAACTCCGTACTGTATACGACAAGAGTGATGCGGGCACTTTGACGGCTGGCAACAGTACGCCTTTGACCGATGGCGCGGCAGGTGTTTTGTTGTGTACCGAGGATTGGGCGAGAGAACGCGGTCTGCCTATCCAGGCTTACCTGACGCATTCCGCCACGGCTGCCGTGGATTTTGTCGGTGGGGCAGGACTATTGATGGCACCAACTGTGGCCGTCAGTGACATGCTCAGGCGCGCATCCATGACCCTTCAGGAGTTTGATATCTATGAAATTCACGAAGCATTTGCCGCGCAGGTCTTGTGTACGCTAAAGGCTTGGGAAGACGATGATTACTGCCGCAACGAGTTACGTCGAGACAACGCGATGGGCGTAATTGATCAGAGCAAGATGAATCTTGTGGGTTCAAGTCTCGCTGTTGGTCATCCGTTTGCCGCAACAGGAGCGCGTATTGTTGCTACCCTTGCCAAACAGCTGGCCGATAATGGTGGCGGCAAGGGCCTGATATCCATCTGTACCGCTGGCGGGATGGGGGTCAGCGCTGTACTCGAAGCGTAAGGTGCTCTATTTGCAGGGATGCGTGCATGCGTGAACAACTCGTATACGCACACTCTTTTGTCGCGCTTTGTCTATTCAATGATTGAACCGATCAGTACCCAACCCGGAAAATTTTGCAATGACAGATCACACACCATTCATGCAGGCGGCTATCGCTGAGGCTCGTAAGGGGCTCAAAGCGGGTGGAATTCCTATTGGGTCGGTACTGGTGCTCGATGGTGAAATCATCGGACGCGGGCATAATCAGCGGGTCCAGAAAGGCAGCACGATACGGCATGCTGAAATGGATTGCCTGGAAGAGACCGGGCGTATGCCAGCCAGCTCCTATCGCCGTGCCACACTTTATTCCACCTTGTCGCCCTGCGATATGTGCAGTGGGGCAGTGCTTTTGTATGGCATCAGGCATGTTGTGGTTGGCGAAAACAGGACATTTCAGGGTCCTGAGGATTATGTTCGCAGTCGGGGTGTTCAGGTGGAGGTGATGGATGACGAAGACTGTGTGTCGCTGATGCGCGAGTTCATCTCAGACAAACCTGAGCTCTGGAATGAAGATATCGGTGAATGACTGGCCGTTCAAGTGGCGTATGGGCCAGCAGACCCAGTGTGTTCTGCGACAGTATTGTTGGGATAACGCAGTAGAAGGTTCCACCGAACCCTTCCTTGCGTAAAGGCGTATGACCACGAACACGACAGGCAACAGGACAATAACGTCAGAATTGTTGCGTAACGATGGCGTGATGTGCCCCCAAACAGGTAAAATCTGCAGGAGCCTGCTGGGCCGCCTCCGGCCGCGCAGGCTCCTAGTTAACAATTAATACCGAAGGAAATTGTCAGGGTATGAAAATAATCGTAGGCGTAAAGCGTGTGCTTGACTACAACGTCAAGGCCCGAGTCAAGGCTGATAAATCTGGCATCGAGCTGGCTAATGTCAAGATGTCCATGAATCCGTTTGACGAGATTGCCGTCGAGGAGGCCTTGCGGATCAAGGAAGCTGGCAACGCCGATGAGATCATTGCCGTATCGATCGGTCCAAGCCAATCTCAGGAGACGATCAGGACGGCTCTGGCGATGGGAGCCGACCGTGGCATTCTCATCGAAACTGATGAATTGCTACAACCGCTCGCTGTCGCCAAGATATTTAAACATTTAGTTGAAAAAGAGTCCCCGGGCCTTGTCGTACTCGGTAAGCAGGCTATTGACGATGATGCTAACCAGACAGGCCAGATGCTTTCTGCTCTCACCGGCATGGCTCAGGCAACGTTTGCCTCCAAGGTGGAGTTTGAAGGTGACACGCTGAAAGTTACTCGTGAGGTTGATGCCGGGCTGGAGTCAATCAAGGTACAGATGCCCGCAATCGTGACAACCGATCTGCGTCTTAACGAGCCACGGTACGCCAAGCTGCCTAACATCATGAAAGCCAAGAAGAAGCCACTGGAGGTCATTGCTGTCGCTGATACCGGTGTCGATATCTCCAGCGGGTTATCAGTTGTCGAAGTCAACGATCCACCCAAACGCGAAGCTGGCATTATTGTCAGCGATGTTGCCGAGCTTGTTGAAAAGCTGCGCAGCGAAGCCAAAGTCATCTGATAACAGTATTCAACGAGGAAAATACAATGAGCATACTGATTCTGGTTGAACACGAAGCGGGCGACATTCGTCCGGCAACTCTGAATGTTGTAACGGCTGGTGTAAAGATCGGAGGTGATATCCACTTGCTGGTGGCGGGCAATGAGGTAGCCGGTGTTGCTGAAAAGGCAGCAAAAATTCCGGGTGTCACCAAGGTGATGGTCGCTGACGATCCGGCTTACACCCATGAACTGGCCGAGAACCTGTCTGCATTGGTGATCAAACATGCTGGCGGTTACAGCCACATTCTATTTGCGGCGACTGCCGCGGGCAAAAATGTCATGCCTCGCGTTGCAGCGTTGCTGGATGTGTCTGGAATTTCCGACATAATCGAGGTTAAAAGCGACGATACCTTTGTGCGGCCTATCTATGCCGGTAATGCGTTGGCAACCGTCAAGAGTGCAGACTCGGTCAAGGTCATCGGCGTGCGTACCACCTCGTTCGATTCTGCTGAATCAGAGGGTGGCAGTGCGACTGTAGAAAGTGTTGATTCGACAGAATCCAGTGCGCTGGTCTCATTTGTCGGGCAGGAACTCTCACAGTCGGATCGACCCGAGCTTACCAGTGCCGAGATCGTCGTGTCCGGCGGGCGCGGAATGCAGAACGGTGATAATTTTTCAATGCTGGATGACATTGCCGGCAAGTTAAATGCCGCGGTTGGGGCTTCACGTGCGGCGGTCGACGCCGGATTTGTGCCCAACGAATACCAAGTGGGCCAGACGGGGAAAGTAGTGGCTCCCGATCTTTATCTGGCGGTGGGGATTTCCGGTGCCATCCAGCACCTTGCCGGGATGAAAGACAGCAAGGTCATTGTTGCCATCAACAAGGATGAAGAAGCACCTATCTTTCAGGTTGCTGACTACGGGCTGGTTGCTGATCTTTTTGACGCGTTACCCGAATTGTCTGCCGCGCTGGATTCGTAAACTTATCGACTATAAGGAAAAAACCATGGACAGCAAGATCAAAGAGGCCATTGATAAATCGCTTGAGCAACTGGAAGCCATTCAGGGAAAGGTTGATGATTTCATAGACGACATGCCTGACGATACTCACGAGATAAAGGCCACCGCTAAAAAAACCCTGAAGCAAATTAATGAACTTCTGAACAAGGCCGTGGCGCAAGCAGGAAATACCGCAGAAGAAGCTCAGTTGCAGGCGCATCTGGGTGTCATGGAAGCACAAGAAAAACTGGAGGCTTCCAAGGTTGTCGTTGATGATTATCTGTCACGTAGCGGAGAGGAATCAAAACGCCTGCTCGATGAAGCGCAGCTCAAGCAGAATCTGGCCATGATGGAGGCTCGAGACTTCTGGGAGCAGCGTGGCTCAAAGATGGCTGCGGAGTTCAAGGAATCTGCCACAGAAATACAAAGTGTGGCTGAAAAGGCCGTCGACGATCTGCAGAGTATGTTTTCGCAGTTCAATGACATCTTCACAAAGTCCAGTAAAGACAAGTAGGTACCGGTCGGCAAAAGTCCGTAAAAGCAAGCCGGCTGAAAGTGGCAAGCCCGCTTGATGCCAGAAACGCTGGCATCAGTTCCAGTCACAAAACGTCTGTCACTTGCGCAAGTATATTGATTTATCCGTACCACCCATAAGTCTGGTGCTTGCGTTCCGATGACATGAATCCAAACAAACAGTTCAAGGTCCTCTGAATATGAGCTACACAGCACCCGTTAAGGATATTGCCTTCGTACTTAATCACGTTATCGGCCTGGAAAAGCTGGCGCAACTGGATGGATTTGAAGAGGCAAGCACGGATCTGGTCGAAGCCATTCTGGATGAGTCCGCAAAGTTTACTGCTGACGTGCTCGCGCCGTTGAACTGGGTGGGTGATCAACAAGGCAGTCAGTGGAATGATGGCGTTGTCACAACGCCGGATGGCTGGAAAGAGGCTTATGCACAATTCGTTGAAAACGGATGGGGAAGCCTGTCGTTTCCGATCGAGTTCGGTGGGCAGGGTTTGCCCATGACCGTCGCGGCAGCCGTGCAGGAGATGTGGCACAGTGCGAACATGTCATTTGGTTTGTGTCCACTACTGACACAGGGCGCAGTTGATGCGATAGCACATCATGCATCGGAAGATCTCAAACAGCGCTATTTACCCAAGCTGGTTGAGGGTCGTTGGTCTGGAACGATGAATCTGACTGAGCCTCAGGCAGGATCCGATCTCGCTGCCGTCAGAACCCGGGCAGAGCCTGCGGGCGATCACTACCTTGTTAGCGGGCAGAAGATCTACATAACCTACGGCGAGCATGATCTGACAGAAAATATCATACATCTGGTGCTGGCTCGTCTTCCCGATGCGCCCGAAGGGGTCAAGGGCATTTCACTATTCATTGTCCCCAAGTTTCTAATTAATGAAGACGGGTCGTTGGGTGAGCGCAATGATGTCAATTGCGTATCCATCGAACACAAGCTCGGTATTCACGCCAGCCCGACCTGCGTAATGTCCTATGGTGACAAGGGTGGCGCTGTGGGCTATCTGGTTGGCGAGGAAAATCACGGGCTTGCCTATATGTTTACCATGATGAATCAGGCTCGCCATGCGGTTGGTGTAGAGGGCTACGGTATTGCCGAACGTGCCTACCAGCAAGCGCTCAGCTATGCCCGTGACCGCAAACAGGGCAAGACCTTGTTAGGTAAGAATGCAGACGATCAAGGGATCATCAATCATCCGGATGTACGCCGTATTCTGATGACCATGCGCTCAACTATAGAGGCGATGCGCGGTCTCGGTCTTGAGTGTGCTGCGGCCTTTGATATGGCGGCCCGACATGAAGATGAAGCCACGCGAGAGAAGATGCGTCGTCGCGGGGAATTGCTAACTCCGTTGGTCAAGGGCTGGTCTACCGAGATGGGGGTGGAATTATGCTCACTGGGCGTGCAAGTGCATGGTGGTATGGGATTTATCGAAGAAACGGGTGCTGCACAGTTTCTGCGCGATGCGCGTATCGCACCAATCTATGAAGGCACCACAGCGATCCAGGCCAACGATCTGATCGGCCGCAAGACCGCACGAGATGGTGGCAAGGGCATGACTGAGCTGCTGACCGACATGAGCGATACGCTGGTGCAGGTCAAGCAGGCTGATCACCTGGACATGAAAGCGATATCCAGACGTCTTGAGCCAGCCATAGCGTCCGCTCAGCGAGCGACGCAATGGTTGCTCGGACAAAATGATGCCACGCTGCCTTCGGCAACCTCAGTTGAGTTTCTTATGATGCAGGGCAGGCTGGCCGGCGGATGGATGATGGCAAGGGCCGCACTGGCAGCGCTTGAGCTTAAGCAGCAAGGCGGTGCTGATGATGCTTATATGGATGCCAGAATTATGTTGGCTCGCTACTATTCCGAGCGTATGCTGCCTCTGGTCGAATCCAGTGAAACAATCATTACAGAAGCTGCCGAAAGTACTATCGGTCTGGACACCGCTCAGCTCTAATCCAGCATGCAGCGGAGCGAGATAGCAGGTTGCGGTTTACGTAGCCTGCCACTCCGGGTTGCGATCCTTGTCAACCAGAACGGATCTGACACCTTCCGCACAATCCGGGAAGCGCACCGCTTCTGCGGCTAAAGCAAGTTCCAACGCAAGACACTGCTGTAAATCCTTGTTTGACGCATCGCTGAACAGTTGGAGAGTAATTTTCGTCGAGTAGGGTGACCCTGAATCAAGCAAGCTCAGCAGATGAGTTGCGTCGGTGTTGGCGTTTTGCGACGCCTCGGTCAAACGTGCGTGGATGCTTTGCAGATCCGTTTCGGCGAACCACCGGGCGCGTTGTGTCATTGTCGCGTTGTAGCTATCATCGGGAAATGGCGCTGAGAACGTCTGCAGTGTCTGCGTGATTGCTTCGTGCGCCGCATCAGTTGACTCTTCTTTACCGTCGAGCGCTTGTAACGCGGCTGGTAGAGCATCATGCAATGCAGCAAAGCGATCACTTGCGACATAGTGGGTTGCAAGACCTGTGCATACTGCCTCATGACCTTTCACAGAAGCTGCCGTCAAAGCCAGCCAGTAACCTGCACGGTGAGGCAGTCTTGGCAGAAAGTAGCTGGCACCGACATCAGGGAAAAATCCGATACGTGATTCTGGCATGGCTAGTGTAGTGTGACCTTCAAACGCTTCAAACAGCGGTTTGTCCAGGGGTCAGCCGCTAGGCGCGAGCTCGAAAAGGTATCGGGTATACCTTGAGAGCGAGCAACAACGCGGATGACCCTTGGACGAGCCGCCCCTCGGGA